>JAYUCO010000010.1:0-37287 GCA_043740295.1 Pyrinomonadaceae bacterium
CAAGATCGGGACCGTCATTATTGGTGAATCGGTCAATTTCGAAGGCGGTGTTGGCTGGCTGCGCGAAAATGGCGTCGAAGTCGTCGATCTCGCTTCCCGCGAATGTATTGAAATGCTCGGAGCTTATATCACAGCAAATCCTGAAATTTGGAACGAGGACATTGGAGCATGATTCTTGTCGCCCTTTATTTTCCAGGAATTATCACCGGCAAACCCTTTGCTGCAAACTGTTTGTTAAATTCTGCAATATCGACAGATTTTATCTTTCTAAACAGGTCCAGCTGGGCGTCGATCTTTGCGGTAAGATCATTGAACACGGCATAAGACTGCGAGGTCGGGGCATTGTCGGAGCCATCAACCGTTGAACTTAGAGCTGCGAGTTTGTTGTTCAGGCGAATTGGAAAATTCAATGCATCCTGCCCACTCTTTATCTTGGTTTGCATAAGGGCCTCCTCGATCTCGGTTAATTTCTTTGAAATATCTTTTGCCTTGTCGATGAGGTCTTTGTGCTCGGGTGCAGTCAAACGTTTTGAAATATTTTCCAGCTGCGTCCGCGTGTCACGAATATCAAGGATCGATTTGTGAGTTTCCGTAAGTTTTATATTTATCTTCGACATCAGGTCGAACTGTTTTGCGAAATCTTCAGTTGTCGTTGAAAGACGCGGATCGGCTTTTATCACAAATGATTCGGTCGATATTGCCTTTCCGTCAATGCTCAAACGCACCTGATAATTTCCGGGAATGACACGCGGGCCAACGAGCGAACCGCCCCATAAGATCAATCCAGGAAGTGTCGTCGCGTTAGGCATGCGGTAATTCCAAACGAACGTATTTAGACCGGCCTCAGCCGAAACGGGCGGATCACTATTCGGCGGAGCACCCGGGCTTTCAGGTGAGACCTGGCCCGCTGGCTCAGGCATTTTAGTGTATTTACGGAGGACCTTGCCGCTTTCGTCAAGAAACTCCAGCGTAAGTTCTTTTGTGGGTTTTTCCTTCAGGTAATAATTGACCAAGGCCCCATTTGCCGGATTGCGGCCGACAGTTGCGGTTGGCAGAAGATTAAAGCCGCCGCCGCCGGACGTGCGGTATGTATCTTCAGGTTTGAAGAGAAATACGTCGGACTTTTGAGCTTCGGCAAGCTGATAAATGACCGGTAAATTATCCAAAACATAAAAAGAGCGTCCCTGCGTTGCGACCACAAGGTCTTTTTCCCTTTTTTGGATCGTCAGGTCGGTAACCGGAACGACCGGAAGATTCAATTGCAGGTTTTGCCAATTTTCACCGTCATTAGCCGAATAATAGATGCCCCGTTCGGTTCCGACATACAAGAAACCGCGCTTATTTGGGTCTTCGATCACAACCCTTGTAAATTGATCTCCCGGTATGCCGTTGACGATCTTTTTCCACGTTTTGCCATAATCATTGGTTTTGAAAAGATACGGTTTCGGGTCGTCATTTTTGTAATTTGTCGCGGCAAAATAAGCGCTTCCGGCATCAAATGGTGATGCCCGGACTTGATTTATCTGGATCCATTCCGGCATATCCCGGGGCGTTACATTGCTCCAGTTCTGTCCGTTGTCCTGACTCACTTGTACCAGGCCGTCATCGCTGCCCGTCCATATTACACCTTGTTTTACAGGCGATTCATCAACGGTGAAAATCGTGTCGTAATACTCGATGCTCGTATTGTCCTGCGATATCTGTCCGCCAGAAGATTTTTGCCGGGCTTTGTCGTTTCGCGTCAGATCGGGGGAGATCGCCTGCCATGACTGCCCCTCGTCCATCGAGCGGAACAATACATTTGCAGCGGTATAAAGCGGGAATTTTCCCGCTGTTTTATGTGGCGAAAAAAGGATAGGGAAGTTCCATTGGAAACGGTACTTTATAGTGTCCGCTCCCGAACCCATGGTATTGTCGGGATAGACATCGACATTGCGTTCCTGTCCTGTGCGATGATCGGCCCTGGTCAATAAGCCGTCGTAGCTGCCGGCAAAAACAATGTTCGAGTCTTCCGGATGAGGTGCGATCCAACCCGATTCACCGCCGCCGACCGCAAACCAGTCGCTGTTCGTAATTGCGAAACCATCTGATCTTGAGGCAATGCGCACGCTGGAATTGTCCTGCTGCGAACCGTAAATATTATATGGAAAATCGTTATCGACCGCGACACGGTAAAACTGGGCGGTCGGCTGGTCCTGTTCCGTCCAACTGTCGGCCCCGTTCAACGAAACGTTCGCTCCGCCGTCATTGCCTTCGATCATCCGGTTCGAGTCGTTCGGGCTGATCCAAAGGTCGTGATTATCACCGTGCGGCACGCCAACATTAGAAAATGTGCGTCCGCCGTCTATCGATTTATGAAATTGCACATTCAGGACATAAACCGTATTTTCATTTCCGGTGTCAGCATAGATACGATTAAAATACCAGGGCCGCTGACGTATATTCGCGTTATCGCTGACCTTTTGCCAGTTGTCACCGCCATCATCCGATCTAAATAAACCGCCGTCCTTGTTCTCTATCATCGCCCACAAGCGATTAGGGTTCACCGGAGAAACCGCGACATTTATCTTCCCGACGACCCCGGACGGCAGTCCTTTGTTGTGCGAAATTTCATTCCAACTGTCGCCGCCGTCCGTGGATTTGAAAAGCCCGCTGCCATCACCCCCGCTGTCCATACGATACGGCTTGCGGCCGATCTGCCAAAAAGCTGCATAGATCGTGTTTGGGTTTGCCGGGTCGAGAATGAGGTCGCTTGCTCCCGTTTCCGCATTGCGGTACAGGACCTTTTCCCAAGTCTTACCGCCGTCCCTGCTGCGAAAAATGCCGCGCTGTTCATTGCTACCCCACAGATGACCAATGGCTGCGACATAAACTATGTTGGGGTCCTTTGGATTTACACGAATGCGCGAAATTTGCTGGGTGTCGTTCAAACCCGTATTTTTCCATGTTTTACCGGCGTCGGTCGATTTATATACACCGTCGCCACTCGATACGTTACCGCGGATCGTCTCTTCGCCCATTCCGACATAAATAACATTCGGATCGGAATCCGCCACGTCAATCGCACCGACCGAGCCTGTCTTAAAAAATCCGTCGGACACATTCAGCCAATTTGCCCCGCCATCGGTTGATTTCCAAACGCCCCCGCCGGTGGCACCAAAATAGTAAACATTAGGCTGGTTGGAGATGCCCTCGACAGCTCCGACGCGGCCGCCGCGAAACGGGCCGATCAGCCTATATTTGAAGTCTTTAAGCGGATCTTCCTTTTTCTGTGCCGTATCTGCCGTTTGCCCTTCCACTTTTAAGTGGAATGAAAAAAATATGCCGACAGCCAAACCGATGACCATCAAATTCCGTAATGCTGCGGAAAAGGAAAGAAACATTTGCATTTTTTACCTCAATTTTATGACAGTGTTGAATATGGATTATGGGTTAATACCGATAAACAAGAAGCTAAACGAAATAAGCTTTAAAAACAAATGCAGCCTCGGAATATATAAATGACAGATCGTTATTTTTTGTGAATTTGAACGTCCATTTGATTTGTCATAATATAATCGAATGCTTTTAAAAACGACATTTCTTAAGAAACTTTAGTGATTTTAGTTGAATTACAACAATAATAAAGAATAAAGAGAATAATTTTAATGACAAATATCAAAGAAGCGGTAATTATAAGCGCGGCAAGAACACCGACGGGGAAATTTCTTGGAGCATTAAAAGGCTTTACAGCACCTGAACTTGGTGCGATAGCTATTAAAGAAGCCATCAAACGATCCGGGATAACCGCCGCGGATGTTGACGAAGTCATTATGGGCTGCGTCGTACAGGCAGGGGTCGGCCAAGCTCCGGCACGGCAAGCTGCATTAAAAGCTGGACTTCCGCCAGAGGTTTCGGCGTTGACGGTAAATATGGTTTGCGGGTCTGGCTTGCGGGCGGTCGCTCTGGCATCGCAGGCTATTCAATTGGGCGATGCGGAATTTATCGTTGCAGGCGGTATGGAATCCATGTCAAATATTCCCTACGCCATGCCAGGTGCCCGCGAAGGTTATCGCATGGGCAATCAGAACGTTACAGACCTAATGATCCATGACGGATTATGGTGTCCGTTCGAAAATTGGCACATGGGAAATACCGGAGAGATCGTAGCGGAAAAATATCAGATCACACGAGAAGAGCAGGACGATTACGCCTTCAACTCGCACCGTAAAGCCGCCGAAGCCCAATCAGAAGGACGCTTTAAGGATGAGATCGTACCAGTGGAAATACCGCAAAAGAAGGGCGATCCGATAATTTTGGATTATGACGAAACAGTGCGGCCCGAAACGACGGTTGACGCTCTCGGCAAGCTTCGCCCGGCATTCAAAAAGGACGGCGGCACTGTCACGGCCGGCAACGCTCCCGGTGTTAATGACGGAGCTTCGGCCCTGGTCGTCACATCGTCTGAAAAGGCAATGGAACTCGGCATCGAACCGCTCGGCCGCGTCGTGGCGTCGGCAACATCCGGTATCGAGCCAAAACTGATAATGATGGCACCGGTCCAGGGCGTTTTGAACGTGCTAAAAAAAGCCGGATGGGAAATGGCCGATGTTGATCTGTTTGAATTGAACGAAGCTTTTTCGGTGCAGGCCCTCGGTGTAATGAAGGAACTTGGCCTCAATATAGAAAAGGTCAACGTCAACGGCGGAGCGGTCGCTCTCGGCCACGCTATCGGCAATTCAGGCGGACGTGTTTTGACTACGCTGCTATACGAGATGAAGCGTCGCGGGGTAAAACGCGGTGTAGCGGCACTGTGCCTCGGCGGTGGAAATTCGGTGGCGATGGCTGTGGAACGCTATTGATTAAATATTGAAATAATAGGAGTGCCGCGATGTTCGAAAACTTTATTCGAGGTAAAAAATGACCGAAAAAAAACATAACAGATTGATAGGTATTTTCCTCTTGGCTCACGGCGGCATTTCTACCCTGTTGATGCTTTTTATTTTAGTCATGTGGTCGGTACTTATGTCCGGTGAACAACCAGACCAAATGAAAATGCCTGATTTCTTTTTCGTTGTATTGATTGCTATGGTATTAATACTTTCAATTTGTTTTTACGGCCCCCAACTCGTCGGAGGCTGGAAGCTTTTGAAGGAAAGACCGAATGCACGAATTTGGGGAATCATTGCCAGTGTTGTAGCGTGCCTTTCCTTTCCATTTGGCACCGCAGCAGGTGTTTATGGGCTCTGGTTTCTGTTCGGTGAGGAAGGCAAGAGATTTTATCTCGGCGATGTGAATCAGCAACCTATGTTTCATCAGGTTCCACCGCCGCCAAATAGTTGGCAATAATTAAGCGAACAATTAACCCTAATTACGAGCGAAGAGGTAATTCTTTTCGCTCGTTTGTTTTAAAGAACAACATCAATTATTTTTAAAGCATATTTAGATTTCAAATTATTGGAAATTAATAATAATGAGTGAAATTATTGGCGTCATTGGCGCCGGGACAATGGGTAACGGAATTGCCCAAACAGCGGCAGTTGCTGGATTTGATGTCGTGATGTGCGATGTTAAAACCGAATTTGTTGATAGAGGTTTACAAAACATCGGCAAAAGCCTGGACCGTTTTGTAAAAAAAGAAACAATGACCGAAGGCGAGAGGTCGGTTGTACTGGAACGAATAAAAACGACCACCAACCTTGACGATCTGAAGGATTGTTCCCTGATCGTTGAGGCCGCAAACGAGAATTTCGATATTAAAAAGCAGATATTTGAAAAGCTCGATCAGATCGCCGGTCCGGACGCGATATTGTCATCGAATACGTCTTCCATATCAATTACAAAGATCGCGGCAACGACAAAACGCCCTGACAAGGTCATTGGGATGCATTTTTTCAACCCTGTCCCACTTATGAAATTAGTTGAGGTTATCCGTGGAATTGCAACAAGCGATGAGACTTATGCAAAAGTAAAAACGATATCAGAGAAGTTCGGTAAGGTTCCGGTCAAATGTAACGATTCCGCCGGATTCGTATCGAACCGTGTATTGATGCCGATGATAAACGAAGCGATCTTTGCCCTGCACGAAGGAGTTGCGACCCGTGAATCGATCGACGAAATAATGAAACTTGGCATGAACCACCCGATGGGGCCGCTCGCTCTGGCGGATTTCATCGGCCTCGATGTTTGCCTGGCAATTCTTAATGTTTTGCTCGACGGGCTCGGCGATCCGAAATACAGGCCGTGTCCGTTATTGAAAAAATACGTTGACGCCGGCTGGCTGGGACGCAAAAACGGAAAAGGTTTTTACGAATATCAGTAATGTACCGAGTTCACGCTTGAAGGTGAACTCAGAACTAAAATCGAAGTTTCCGCGTAATACAACAAAAATCTCCTCGAAAGGAATTGAATATGCAAAAAATATCCGCAGTTATATTTACGTCTGTCTTTGCGCTGGTATTGGGCGCAACCGTATTTGGCCAAGTCAAGGTCGCGCCGCTGAATATCAAGGAAAGAACTTTGCCTAACGGCCTTAAAGTAGTTTCTTTACAAGATAATACAAGCCCGACAGTGGCGATCCATGTGTGGTACAAGGTCGGCGGCAAGAACGACCCGCAGGGTAAATCGGGATTTGCTCATATGTTTGAGCACATGATGTTCAAATCGACGAAGAACATGGCAAATGAGCAGATGGACCGTTTGACGGAGGACGTCGGCGGATTCAACAATGCTTCGACATGGGATGATTTTACAAATTATTACGAGGTCGTGCCGTCTAATTACCTCGAAACACTGCTTTGGGCGGAAAGTGACCGGATGGCAAATTTGAACGTCGATGAGACAAATTTCGCGTCGGAACGCGATGTCGTCAAAGAAGAATACAGGCAAAGCGTGCTGGCCCAGCCATATGGCCAGTTCAATGAGTTCATCGGCAGCCTTTCTTACGCCGTTCACCCATATAAACGGGGCGTTATCGGAAATCTTGATCAACTAAATGCCGCAACGGCAAAGGACGCCGAGGCATTTCATAAACTTTTTTACCGCCCTGACAACGCATATCTGATTGTTGTCGGTGATTTTAACCAGGCACAATTTGATGCGTGGACAGATAAATATTTTGGGCGTGTCTCAAAACCTGGCTCAGCAATTCCGCGTGTTACAGAGGTCGAGCCGGAACGCACCAAGGAAGTGCGGCATTTAACGACCGCCCCTAATGTTCCTTTTCCAGCCGTGGCGATAACTTATCTTGGCCCGCCTTCGGACAGTGCAGATATTCCAGCGATACGATTGGCCGAGAGTATATTGTCAGGCGGCGAAAGCTCAAGAATGTATCAGAGCCTGGTTTATAAACAGCAAATAGCTCAGGAAGCGTCCTTTAATATCGATTTAAAAGTCGACCGCAGCCTGCTTTATTTTCAGGCAACTGCCGCCGAAGGTAAAACGCCTGAGGCAATGGAAAAATCGCTGCTTGCCGAACTTAAGCTCATTCAGGCTTCTCCAGTAACGGCCAATGAACTGGCAAAGGCAAAAAATCAATTGATCTCGCGTGCGATCCGTTCGCGGGAGAACAATGACGGCAAGGCAATTGTGATCGAACGAGCTGTCGCCTACCAACACGACCCTAAGGCAGTAAATTCTGACATTCAAAAACTGCAGGCCGTAACCGCCGCCGATGTGCAGAGGGTGATGAAGAAATACTTTACCGATAAAAACCGCGTTGTGATCTATTACAGACAGGGAGATACAAAATAATGAAAAGATTAAATTTTACCGTCAAGACGCGAAGACGCGGAGATTTGGAAAATACACGTTTCTCCTTCTTGCGTTTTCAGATCTTGCTTTTGTCCCTGTGTCTTGGTCTCTCCGCGGTTAATATTTCCGCACAAATAGAAACGCCGCCAGCACCGGCGGCACCAAAATCTGGCGTTATTCCGGCAGTCAAAGAAAAGAAACTTCCGAACGGCTTGACCATAGCTGTCGTCGAAAAGCATACGCTGCCGATCGTTACCGTCCAATTGCTTGTCAAAAATGGAGCGTCGGTCGAAGGGGAAGATAAGGCAGGCCTTGCCGATCTTACCGCGTCCATGCTGACAAAAGGCACAAAAACGCGCACAGCGACACAGATCGCGGAACAAATAGAATTTCTCGGCGGATCGATCAATTCGGGCGCGGGCTGGAATAACTCGACCGTTACGATCAGCGTGACGTCCGACAAACTCGATAAGGCAATGGCGATAATGGCCGATGTCGTGCTAAACCCGGCCTTTGACCAAAAAGAGCTCGATCTGCTCAAGTTGCAGACCCTCGACGGCCTGACATACAATCTCAAACAACCGAGTTTTCTGGCAAACTATGTGGCGAGCAAGTACAGCTTTGGTGAACATCCGGCGGGCGGCACGCCTGAAAGTATAACTAAAATTAGTCAATCGGATATTTCAGCGTTTCATGCCCGAAATTTTACCGCTGGCAACTCCGTAATAATATTTACGGGTGATATTTCATCGGCTACTGCCGAAAAATTAACAGCTAAATATTTAGGTTCATTGAGCCGCGAAAGGCCTGGAAGAAGTGGTCCTGGTACTGTTCCAACTGTTGGTCGGCAAAGTCAGACAATCAAACGCATAATGGTCGTTAATTTACCAAATGCTGGACAGGCCTCGGTTAATTATGCAAAAGGTATTACTGGAAACGGGCGAGGCGGAATTCAGTATTATCCATCGATCGTATTGAATTCATTGCTTGGCGGTGGGTATTCGTCACGGCTGAATCAGGAAATTCGCATCAAACGCGGATTAAGCTACGGAGCCAATAGTGGTTTTGCCTGGCGAGACGATCGAAGTAATTTTTCGGCTCGAGCACAAACCAAGAACGAATCCGCAGCCCAAGTAGCAGAATTGGTTTTGATCGAGGTTAAACGGCTGACTGATAATACAACACCAAATACCGAATTGACCCCGAGAAAATCCGTGCTAACTGGTAATTTTGGACGCAATTTAGAAACAACCGGCGGACTTACGGGAGCGGTTACCGATTTGTATAGTTTTGGAATACCTGCAACTGAATTGAATTCTTATTCGCAGAAAGTAACCGGAATTACCGACAAACAGATCAGAGATTTTGCTGCCTCAAATCTCCTGGGCGGCGACATCATCATCGTTGGAGATTACGCAAAGTTCAAGGACGATCTGGCGAAACGGTTTCCGAATATAAAGGTTGATGTGATCAAGGCTGACGAACTCGATTTGAGCAAAGGGAATCTGAGAAAGTAACGCGCTGGCGTTACATTATGCATAAAAACCTCCGTTCCTTTATCGACACGTTAAGATACGAAGACGAACTGACCGTAATTACGGCGCAGGTAGATCCGTATCTTGAGATCGCTGAAATTCACCGCCGGGTGATCGAAGCTCAAGGCAAAGCTCTATTATTTACAAACGTCAAAGGCTCAAAGTTTCCGGTCGTCACTAATCTTTTCGGGACGATCAAACGGATCGAATTGGGCTTTGGCCGTAAACCGAAGGATTTTGTCAGACGCGCTGTCGAAATAGCGGAAATTCTGCTGCCTCCAAAACCGAAAAAGCTGTGGGAATACCGCGATATGGCTTTTTCGGCCTTGAAACTAGGAACCAGGAAAGTCCGCAACGCTCCCGTTCTCGAAGCCGTCGAGAATCCCGCGAATCTCGAAAAGCTTCCGCTGCTTCAGCTTTGGCACGAAGACGGCGGCCATTTCATTACGCTGCCGCTTGTTTACACCGAAAGCCCAACTTCGGGCAAAAGCAATCTCGGCATGTACCGTATCCAGCGTTACGACGATCATTCTACGGGCATTCACTGGCAGATCGGCAAAGGCGGCGGTTTTCATTATTTTGAGGCTGAACAGCAGAACAAACCATTGCCCGTAACGATTTTTCTTGGCGGAGCACCGGCAATGATACTTTCCGCGATAGCTCCTTTGCCTGAAGACGTACCGGAGCTGATGCTTGCGTCATTGCTTGCGGACGGAAAGATCGAAACGGTTACAAATCCACTTGGGGCCGGACATCATCGCCTGATCGCCGAGGCCGAATTCGCGATCTGTGGCAATGTGCAGCCGCATGTTCGCAAACCGGAAGGCCCGTTCGGCGACCATTACGGTTATTATTCGCACACGCACGATTATCCAGTCTTTAATGCCGAGGCCGTTTTTCATCGCAAGGATGCGATATATCCGGCAACCGTCGTTGGTAAACCCCGGCAGGAAGATTTTTACATCGGCGATTATTTGCAGGAGCTTTTGTCTCCGCTGTTTCCGCTGGTGATGCCTGCGGTCCGTGACCTCTGGAGTTACGGCGAGACTGGTTTTCATTCACTGGCGGCGGCGGTCGTGCGGGAACGCTATGCCCGCGAGGCATTGTCCGCCGGTTTCCGAATCCTGGGCGAAGGTCAATTGGCCCTAACCAAATTTTTACTTCTGACCGACAAGCCGCAGGATCTCCGCGACTTCAAATCATTGTTCGAACACATCCTCGCCCGTGTCGATTGGAATCGTGATTTTTTCATCTTTAGCCAGACTGCGTTCGACACGCTAGATTACGCAAGCGGCAAAATAAATCATGGCAGTAAGGCGATATTGATGGGGCTTGGCGATGCGAAAAGGGAACTCGCACACGAATTTCAAATCGAATTGCCGGCCGGAATCAAACGCGCCGAGGCTTTCTGCGGCGGCTGTGTCGTCATCGAAGGTGAAAATTATCAAAATGACGAACAGCTTGGGGAACGCATAGCGAAATCAGGTAAATTTGACGATTGGCAGGTCGTTATAATCCATGACAATGCAGATTATGCTAAATCGGCCGAGAAATTCCTGTGGGCGACATGGACGCGGTTCAATCCGGCAACCGATATTTATGCGAAAGAGACCGTTCTCAAAAATAACCACATTGGTTACTCGGCCCCGATCGTCATCGATGCACGAATGAAGCCATGGTACCCGAAAGAGGTCGAACCGCATGAAGACATCGTCAAGCTTGTAGATGATCGGTGGAATCAATACTTTCCTAAGGCCCAGGGCAGTCAGATTTGACATCTCTTCGGATACGATCTTGTGAACGGATACCCAATAAAAATTTCCCGCAAATTAACATACTCTTTCGCGATGATATTGATCGTCGGCCTGCTGTGTATCGCTTACGCATATTTCATCGAACCGTCCCGTCTTGTCGTCAACCACTACGAAATTAAGATAAAGGACTGGAATCCAGCATTTAACGGATTGAAGATCGCGGCGATCTCCGACATACACGCAGGTTCTAACGGCATAGATGAAGCAAAACTTCGTCAAATAGTTGAATTAACGAATGAGCAGGATCCGGATGTGATTGTTTTGCTCGGCGATTATGTTTCACAAAATGACGACGGCGGCCCGATAAATCAGCGGCGATTAAAAATGGAAATGCCGGCAATCTTCGACAATATGCAAGGATTAAAAGCGAAGTACGGTGTTTATTCAGTGCTTGGAAATCATGACGGTTGGTATGGCGCCGAATCCATCTCGGCAGCGCTTGACGGACTCGGTTATCATCCGCTTGACGGTAATATTGCGATCATAGAAAAAGACGGGCAGAAGCTGCGCATTCTTGGGCTGAAGGATCACATGAACATCCGCACCTGGAAAAGTTTTTCAGACAATGCAAAACAAATGCTGGCTTCGACCGAAGGTGCGGGAGATGTCATCGTACTCGAACACAGCCCGGATGTGCTGCCTTTGATCACAGGCGATCTTGCCATCTCCAACGACCTAAAACTAATGCTAGCCGGCCATACGCACGGCGGACAGGTATGGTTACCGCTATTCGGTTCGCCTGTTGTCCCGTCGTCATACGGGCAAAAATATGCTTTCGGGCACATTAAAGACAGAGGCCTTGATATGTTTGTAACGAGCGGGATCGGAACCAGTATCTTGCCGCTAAGATTCATGATGCCGCCGGAGATCGTCGTGCTGACCATCCGCTCGGAATAGTTCTGATTTCAAGTTAAAACTTGACCTCAAACATACGGAATCGAAACTTCGAGAAGTTCCAAATCGGCGGATGGCAAAAACGAGTGATCGACGCCGGGTTGCATGGCGAAGGCGTCATCTTTATTGAGTTTTACCTGCATGTCCAACGAAAACTCGCCATTCAACACAAAAAAGAACAAAAAACCACCCGAATTTTTAATAACAGTATTCGGTATTTGCAGACGATCCGACGGACGGAGTACGCGCACATTGCCAAGTCCGTTTGTCGCTGCTGAAATTCCTGTGTCACGCGAATCAAGGCCGTCGATTTCTGATGGTTCCCACACGGCTTCGGCGGCAATGTGACGGACAAAATGCTGCCCGCCAAAATCGCGGTCAGGTAAAACCTGTGCTGTCGGAAGTTTGATCTCGTGCTCGGCCCACGTTTCATGAATCGCCGGACAACCGATCTCGACAACCTCGGCCCCGGCTGATGCCCCGAGCACGCGGTGGCGTATCTCCGGCGGCTGTAGCACGCAATCTCCGGCATTTAAAATGAACGGCGGTCCCTGATCTTCGTAAACCACCCGTATCCAGCCGCTTTTGCAGTAGATCATTTGAAATATGATCTTGTGATAATGAACGTAATCCGGCACCACGCCGCCATTTACGATGCGGATGTGCGAAGCGATAACCCGCCCGTTCATTCGCCCCGGGATAAGATCGCGGTATTGCATTCCCGCCCGCCCGGTAACCCAATCGCCGGAAGAGATGGTCGATGATTTTGGGCCGGTCGCCTCTTCATCAATCACCACACTTTCCTCATCCTTTACCGGCGCTCCGCTTTTCTCAAGCCGGATACTGAGCCCGTGTCCCGAAATTACAGCCGCGACAGGTGAATCCGCCGGAACGATCATATCGACGCGAAATCCCAAGCGCTTTGTAAAAAATTGAAGAGCCTCGTTAATATCGTCACACGGGATAAGCGATGGAAATGATTTTGTCATTTTTTGAATGAGAATTTGTAAACCTTTATTATTAAAATTGTTTTTGGTGCGGCCGCCCATGTGCACCAAGTCGTAGCAAAGGTCAAATGTCGTCTAATGGTGTAAGTGGGCTATAGAATCTCAATATCTTCGGGCTTGATAATAACCACCTTGCCGTCGCGTCCTATTGCAACGGGATTTCCGGCTAGTTTATGTTTTAACAAAGCTTCACGCACTCCTTTATTGATCGCGGCGTTGACCAAATGGCGATATTTCACGAGCAGATTAGGAGTATTGAGTTCTATTTCTTTATTTCGATCCATAATGTTTCATCCAGCACCGTTTCGCCGTTGAGTTTATCACCAAAAGCTATCTCGGACGGCAGAATTTTAGAAGCATCAAAAAGCTGCCATGAGTCAACTATAGGAAGATAAAGCTCGAAAAGATTCCATAGCCCGCGTTCATAACGTCTTTGGATAACATCTTGTGGAATATTGTGTCCCCCGAGGCGAACCCTCTCATTAACTCGTTCAAGTGCCAGCTCCGGTTTATTTAATCCTAAATAGATCAAATGTACCCTATAACCCGTTAATTGAAGTGTTCGGAGCCAACGGACATAAAACCGACTAGCAAGAGTTGTCTCAAAGGCAAAATCCTTCTGTTGTGATGCCAACTCATTCAACCTTTTTATCATGATTCTGCCAGCGTCAAAAGCAGCGTTTTCTGGAGCGAAAGCTGAAAGGCCTTGTGCAAGCGTATCCGCATTGACATACTCAACGATCCCAAATGCATCGCGCAACAAATGAGGTGCCAACGTCGACTTGCCTGCACCATTTGGCCCGGAGATAACTATTAAGTTAGGCATTTTAGGGTTTCAGACGGTTGAGCATCCGCGGGAACGGGATCGTTTCGCGGACGTGTTCGATGCCGCACATCCAGGCGGTGGCCCGTTCTATGCCCATACCAAAACCGGCGTGCGGCACACTGCCGTACCGGCGTAAGTCCAAATACCATTCAAAGGATTCTTTCGGTAAATTATGAGCCTCGATCTGTTTTTCGAGGAATTCTAGGTTCATAGCGCGTTCGCCGCCGCCGATGATCTCGCCGTAGCCTTCGGGAGCGAGCAGATCAGCGCCGAGAGCGAGTTCAGGACGTTCCGAGTCACGTTCGAAGTAGAACGCCTTGATGACCGCCGGGAAATGATGAACAAATACCGGTGCGTCGAACTGTTTCGAGATATAAGTCTCGTCCGGGGCACCGAAATCGCCGCCCCATTCGAAGTTGTTCTCCATTTCACCCTTAGCGAAACCTTCCTGCAAGAGCTTGACGGCTTCGTCATAATGAATACGCGGGAAATTTGCGATAACAATTGCTTCGAGGACGGTAACATCGCGTTCAAGCGCCGCAAGTTCGTCCTTTCGGTCATTTAAGACACGTTCGGTGATGAATTTTATCAGCTTTTCACCAAGATCCATCACATCCGGCAGCCTTGCATAGGCCATTTCTGGCTCGACCATCCAAAATTCGGTCAGATGACGGCGGGTTTTCGATTTCTCAGCACGGAAAACCGGGCCGAAACAATAGCTGCGGCCAAAGCTCGCGGCGGTCGCTTCGTTATAAAGCTGGCCGGACTGCGTCAGGTAAGCCTTATCGTCGTCAAAATAATCGACCTCGAACAGCGTCGTCGTGCCTTCGCAGGCCGCGGGCGTGAATATCGGCGTGTCGGCAAGGATAAAACCGTTATCATCGAAAAAATCACGGGTCGCCTTGACGACAGTATGTCGAATTTTCAATACGGCGTTCTGCTTTTTGGAGCGTATCCACAGATGGCGGTTATCCATCAGAAATTCGGTGCCGTGTTCCTTTGGCGTGATCGGATATTCGGAGGCGTTCTGTAAGACTTCAAGGCCGGTAACGTCCACTTCGACGCCGATCGAAGAACGGTCGTCGGCCTTCACGGTTCCGGTCACGATTATCGAACTTTCCTGGCCAAGCGATCCCGCCGTTTCAAAAAGCTCCTCGTTGTTAGGTTTGAAAACAATGCACTGGACAATGCCGGTTCCGTCGCGCAGCTGCAGAAAAGCCAGCTTGCCGCTTGAACGCGAATTGTAAAGCCAGCCCTTAAGCGTGACCTCGCCACCGATATGATCTTTTAGTTCGTTGATGTATGTTTGGTTCATTCGTATTTTTTTCGTAAATTTTGCAATCTTGTTAAAATCTCCGGTTCGTACTTAATTTCCACAAGAGGTGTTAACTGCTCATAAATATAATTCCAGTCGAGTTCGTCCTGCTTTATCAATACAGTACTTATGTCAACCCAGTCTTTATCTCGCGCGGCAAATGCCTTGAGAACAATTAAATCTTCAGCGGTGCATATTTTTAGACTTATATTTGGTAGATACTCTTTATAAACAGCACGGCCCGTCATTTTTTCCTCAAACGGGAACGCTCCAAGAGAAATGTCGATTCCAACACGGTTACAACTTTGCAATAATAGAACTCTTTTTTGCAATGCAAATCTCTTTGCATCATCAATACGTTTTTCAAATTTCGTCAAAAGAGCGTCAATGTAAATTTCCTCATCACCAAAACCCGTAAGTAGAGTTATATCGACATCTTTTGTCAGACGTTGTTCCCCCCAAAATTGCAAAGCAAGTCCGCCGATAATGCAGAATTTCCAATTGTGCTGTTCGCAGAACGATTGTAAATCTTGAGCAATAGCAACTAACTCGGTCATTTTGTTTTCGCTAATAAACGATGGAATTCGACAAGGCCTGAGGTAGGTTCGGCAGGCCGAAGCCACAAAGCAGAACGTAGCGCGTCATCAAATACGGGAATTGCCTCAGAGATCTTAGTGTTGCGAATTTCTTCGCGTCGGAGTTTCTCGAGGACATTAGCGGTTTCTTTCCAGCTATTGACCCATTCCCGCATTTTGTCGGTTTCTTCTGCAGTCATATTAGCCAATTTTAACATAAAATCACTACCATTACCCATAACAACCTCAACTTGACAAGCAATCTGCTTAGTCGCAAATTGTATTTAGATGGCAGACAAAGAAAAAAAGAAAAAGAAAGTGGATTACAAAAGCGCGTGGGCCGAGGCACGGAAGATCATTTGGCAGTCACGTTGGCGGCTGGCTGTCGGAAGTGTGTTGATGCTGATCTCGCGGCTGGCGGGTATGGTTTTGCCGGCTTCGACCAAATACATCGGCGATGAGGTTTTCACCAAAGGCAATTACACCCTTATAAAATGGATCGCGCTCGCCATTGGCGTATCGACGCTGATCCAGGCGGTGACCTCGTTTGCCTTATCGCAAATATTGGGTGTTGCGGCGCAGCTGGCGATCACGAATATGCGGATGCGTGTGCAGCAGCGGATTGAACGTCTGCCGATCTCGTATTTCGATTCGACGCAAAGCGGACAATTAATATCGCGCATCATGAATGACGCGGAAGGCATACGCAACCTTGTCGGCACGGGTCTTGGACAAATTTTGGGCAGCGTTGTGACGGCTGTCATAGCTCTTGGTGTTCTTTTTTACCTGAACTGGACGCTCACATTGGCGACGATCATCGTTTTGCTGGTCTTTGGCGGAGTGCTCGCGTATGCTTTTAAGAAATTACGACCGATATTCCGCGAACGCGGTGAGATCACTGCTCAAGTTACGGGTAGATTGGGTGAAAGTCTCGGCGGAATCCGCATCGTCAAAGCTTACACGGCAGAGAAACGCGAAGAGCTTTCATTCGCCCGCGGAGCTCACCGGCTGTTTCGCAATATCGCGAGTTCCGTGACCGGCGTTTCGGCTATTTCGGCGTTTTCTTCGGTTGTTATTGGAGCAATTGCGGTCGTGATGATAATTATCGGCGGCAACGCCGTGCAGGCGTCAACTATGACGCTTGGCGATTTTTTGATGTATATTTCGTTCACATTTCTGCTGGCGTTACCGGTCATCGAGCTGACATCGATCGGTACGCAGATCACCGACGCCCTCGCCGGACTCGACCGCATCCGCGAAGTCATGGATATGACGACCGAGGATGAAGAAGACGCTGGCAAAAAGCCGCTGCCGAATGTACAGGGAACTATCGATTTTGAAAATGTTGAATTCGAATACGACGCTGGCGTACCAGTACTGAAAGGAGTTGATTTTCATTCGGAAGCAGGCAAAACGACGGCCCTCGTCGGTTCATCAGGTTCGGGGAAATCAACGATACTGAGCCTTGTCTTAAATTTTATTCAACCGACCAAAGGGGTGATCAAAATTGACGGCAAAGACATGCAAACCGTAAAGCTGCGCGATTACAGGCGGCACCTCGGAGTCGTTCTACAGGATAATTTTCTCTTTGACGGAACTGTCCTTGAAAATATCAAATTCTCAAACCCGGAGGCCGGATTGGAAGAGATCAAGGAAGTCTGCCGGATCGCAAACGCCGACGAATTCATCGAAAAATTTCCGAACGCATATGACACAGTGGTCGGCGAACGCGGCGTAAAGCTGTCCGGTGGCCAGCGGCAGCGGATCGCGATCGCACGTGCACTGCTAGCAAATCCGCGAATTTTGATCCTTGACGAAGCCACTTCTTCGCTCGATTCCGAGAGTGAAGCTTTGATACAGGAAGGATTAAACCGTCTGCGGCAGGGAAGGACGACATTCGTCATTGCCCATAGGCTGTCGACTATCCGGAGCGCCGACCAGATATTGGTCGTCGAATCCGGTGAAATACTCGAACGCGGAACACACGACGAATTGATCGCTATGAGCGGCCGTTATAAACAGCTCTACGATAAACAATATAGATTTGAGCAGAATTTGTTCGTTAATCCGGGAGAAGATTTCACAACCAAAAAAGTCGACTCAATGGCGCAGTCGAAACTATAATGTATTTTGAGTTCAAGATTCAGCATTTAATAATGCTAAAGCTTGAATGCAATACGCGTAAACCTAGAATCAAAACTATGTCCCCAACACAAAACTATCAGACCCATGTGCGGTGGTATCCGCTCGTGCATTTTGTTATCACACCGCTTCTTTTTATCAATCTTGTCTGGCAGATAATCCAGTTGGAACAGGAAAAATCATTGGACCGGGCGGAAAGCCTGCTGCTGGCATTTACGTTGCTGCTAATGTCGCTTGCCGCCCGGATACAGGCACTGCGTGCTCAGGACAGGGTAATCAGGCTCGAGGAAAAACTTCGTTATAAACAAGTTCTATCACCGGAGGTCGCTGTACAAGCGGCGAATATGCGTGTCGGACAGATCATTGCATTGAGATTTGCTCCAGATGAAGAATTGCCGGGCCTCATTCATCGTGTTTTAAATGGTGAACTTGAAAAAGGAAAAGACATTAAACTCGCCATTAAAAATTGGCGTGGCGACCATTTGAGAGTTTGACAGTTTCAGTAGCAGGTATCAGGTTAAAACTGTTCTTTTATAAGGCTCATTAGATTTGGAAATCTATTAAGATCATCCAAGGCTTTTGACACGATCTGAAACATAGGCTTTATAAAGGGAACGAAGTAATTCTTGCCGCGATTTACCGATTGATAGGAAAATGTTCCGACCGCTTTCAGGCATCGCTGAACCGTTTGCAGACGAAATTCCTCAATAAAATCAGCTTCATCGATCCGTTCAAGTCCGATTCTCTCTCTTTCCGAAAGAAAGAGAAGCTGTTTGTCGGCAATCCATTCGGCGGTTGGCGGTTCTGTTACACGATCAAGTAATAAGGACACGAGGTCATATGCTGCGGAGCCGATCCGGGCATCCTGATGATCTATGATACGCAGATCATTGTGCGGGCCGATCATCAGGTTAGCAGCGTGGAAATCTCGGTGACAAAGTACTTTCGCTTTAGTTTCGAGTTCCCGAACAAGCTCTATAAATTCGCCTTCAATGGCTGCGTCTATTTCAGGTGAAAGCGGCTGTTTTAGATACGTCGTGAAGTAATTCGTTTTAAAGAAATTAAGTTCCCAGAGAAGTTTTTCATTGTCGAATTTGAGTTTAGACGCGATCGAACCAATGTCATAAGCCGTCTGAGTTGCGGCCTGTATTTGCGGGATCAAAACGATAGCGCGGTCGATCAATTGCTCGCGTTCGGATTCATCCGCAACTGATAATTCGTCGCGCAGAATGCGGTCGCCGAGATCTTCAAGCACGATTATTCCGAGCTTTTCGTCGTGATCCAACATTTCCGCAACAGGTAGTCCGCATTTTCTAAAAAGATTTGTAACGTCGATATAACTTTGCTCTACGGCAATGAACGATTCGGGATATACACAGACGATGGCGGTGGAGCCTTTCCAGCCAATACGAAAATACTCACGGGTCGATGCATCAGGGGTAAGTTGAGAAATACGAGGCGGAACGCTTATTTTTTCAAGATATTGTTCGAGTCTTTCTCTTAGATCGGTCATAAGTAAAACGTGATCACCTAGCAGAAGCCTGACCGTTAGGAAGGCTCTGACTTAACAGCCAGACTGCTCAAAGTTTAGCTTGCTAGCCGTTCCTTACGGTCAGGCTTCTGCCATCGCTGGTTAGTTTAGCGGAACGATATAATTCTCTCCCTGAATATAACCTTTTAGAGCTTTTTCGGGAATTTCATCGCAGCTTCGGACCATATCGGAACGCACTATCGCTGCATTTTCAAAATGCTCGCCGGCTTCAATCGTTACACCGTCGGCAATGATCGTTCGGTACAAATTAGCTCCTTCGGAGATCGTCACGTCATCCCAGATAACGGAGTCCTTGACGGCGGCCCCGGGCGCGAGCTGAAAATTTTCACCAAAGCAGATATCCGTACCTTTCATCATCGCGAGTGAAATATCGAGATAGCGGGGAATCGTCGAAAGCTCGAACCAATTTGCATCCGTCACATGTGCCGCGATCTTTTCGCCTTTCAGTAACGCAGGATTATAAAAATACGGTACGATGTCCGAATAGACACCGCGCGGAATATAATCGAACACCCGTGGTTCCATAATATGGATACCAGTAAACATCAGCGGTGTGAAAAGTGCATGTTCGGTGTCGCGTATCTCCTCTTCGGTCAATGGTTTGGCATAATCGCCAAAGCCGGTAACGCAGCCGCCGTCGGTATCGACGATGGTGAATTTCTCGCGTTTCGTGTTCGGTTTCAGGACCATTGTGGCCAATGCCCCGGAATTCCGGTGGGTCTCTATCGCAGCTGAGATGTCGATGTCGGTGATTATCTTTCCATTAACCACCAGGAATGTATCGGCCTCAAGCAGATGTCTGGCATTATCAAGTGCTCCGGCAGTCCCAAGTATTTTTGGCTCTTCCAGCGTATATTCGATACGGACTCCAAAATTGCCGCCGTCACCTAATGCTTCGATCACCGAATCGGGCTGATGGTGCAGATTGACCACGAGATTATTGAGGCCGAACGTTGCCAAATACTCCGCTACATAGCCGACGAGCGGCTTGCCGAGGAAGGGAATCGCTGGCTTTGTTCGGTCAATTGTTAATGGGAATAGCCGCGTGCCGAATCCGGCGGCCAGGATCATCGTTTTCATATTTCCGGAATGCCCGAAAGAAGTCGGGAACCACAACAACTTTACGGTAAACACCCGTATTTGCCAAATTTGTATCTCCTGAAATTCGGAATACCACTTGCCTTTGATAGTATTACCCTGAAACAAAAAAGCTTATGGAGAGAATCGACGAAAATAAGACCTACGGCGTTTTCAACACAACCGACGGCCGAATATTAGAAGCACAGATCGAAAGCTCCGGTGCAGCCATTATAACGATCCCGGTACTAGAAACCGAAAGTAGAGTTCTGGAAAATGGTCACCGGAAATGTCTTGACGATCTGTCTTCGTTTGACTGGATAATTTTCCCGGATATATTTTCGGCCCGCTATTTTATTGAAATTTTGAGTGAGTTACGCGGCGATCTCTCGTCACTTGATGAATTACGGATCACCGCACTAGGTGAAAACGTGGTGCTTTACCTTCGTTCTTTTCATATTCACACTGATCTGCTGATCGAGCAGCGTGATATTCAAAATGCCGTCCCGATAATAGAAGAATTCGCCGGTGTTAAGCTGAGATCTTTACGGTTTCTTTTTCCAAGCGGTCCGGCATGGCCAAAAAGCCTCGCCGATGATATTCGGTCGCACGGTGCTCACTGTCAAGAATTAGAACTTTACCGGACAATAGCCGGTGACGAATCTGATAATGCACGAATAAAAGGTTTGTTGGTCGGCGGTGCGATCGACGAGATCGTGTTTTCAAGCACGGACGATCTGCTCAGCCTGCAATATCTTCTACCGGAAAATGGCGTTCATGAATTACTCGCCGGCATCGGCATAACCGCCGCTAATGCGGAAATATTCGAAAGTTTGCGGGACTATGGTTTGCAGCCCAGGATGTTAAAATCGAAAGACTTGCTTTAACATCAACTTTCAATAACAATTATCGCATTTCTATTTTCATAGAATATGAAACCAATTCAATTTGAAAAAAACGACCGGAAAGAAATATTCGGCTGGATAAGCTACGATTGGGCGAATTCGGTTTTTTTTACGACCGTTCTTGGCGTCCTTATCGGCGAATACATAACGTCATTGGCCCAAAAAGCCGTCGGTGAGAACGGCGTGGTCATTAATTTTGGCGGATATGATCTGGTAACGGCAAAATCTCTGTTTTCATATTCGGTTGGTTTTTCGGTATTTATTCAAATTTTTTTCCTTCCTGTAATGGGAGCCATCGCCGATTATACGCACCTTAAAAAGACGTTCATGGCTGCCTTCTGCTATTTAGGGGCTTTTGCCTGCTGTCTTTTGTTCTTCATTGGCGGCGAAACATACCTGCTCGGCTGTGTATTTTTTATTGTCTCGAATCTTAGCGCCGGTGCTTCGATCGTGTTTTACAATTCATATCTGAACGACATCACAACGGAAGACCAACGGGACAAAGTTTCAAGTTGGGGATTTGCCGCCGGATATGTCAGCGGAGCGCTGGTCCTGTTTGCTAATCTTATTTTCCTGAAAAATTCAGAAGCGTATGGTATTTCCACCGATATGGCTGTGCGGATATGCCTTCTGACAGCAGGTTTGTGGTGGGCCGGATTTTCTGTAATAACATTTTCCTTTCTCAAACAGCGACAGCCGCTGCGCACCGTCCCGGACGGCAAAAATTACATCGCAGCCGGTTTTGGCGAATTGTCGGATACATTCAGGCTGTTGTTCAAATTAAAATACACATCGCTTTTTCTGGCTGCGTATTTGCTTTACAACGATGGAATACAGACCGTAATTACGAGCTCCTCGATCTTTTTATCACAGGAATTATTTGTCGCAAAAGGCCTTGAAACGGATAAATCGGTTTTGGTGATCGCATTTCTGATAGCTCAAATAGTCGGGTTTTTCGGCGCGATGATTTTTGAGAGACTGGCCCATTATTGGACCGCAAAAACCGCGATTCTCATTTCTCTGTTCATATGGTCGATCATCGTTATCTATGCATACGGATTTCTTGAAACATTAACGCAAGCCTATATTATGAGCGGAGTGATTGGTTTTGTTCTCGGTGGTTCTCAGGCCCTGTCGAGATCGCTTTTCTCACAAATGATACCGCACGGACATGAATCATCATTTTTTGGGATTTATGAAATATCCGAACGCGGAACTTCGTGGATCGGGCCGATCGTTTTCGGTCTGGTCGCCCAATTAACTAATTCGTACCGGCCGGCGATACTTGCCTTGATATTCTTTTTTGTCGTTGGCAGCATCATTCTGCTTTTTACCGATACGTCACGGGCAATTCGTGAGGCGGGCAACATGGTACCGAATGAAGCCGGTCAAATATGACCGCTTTGTAAGCGACCGGCATTTGGCTATAATCGTTGCAAGTTATATTAAAAGTCTTAACCACAAATAAAATGATCGGAAATTCAGAAGATAAAATAGTTACGATTTTTGGCGGATCGAAATGTTCGCCGGATTCGGCGGAATATAAGGACGCTCAGGATATGGGGTCGAGATTGGCCGAAGCCGGTTATACCATATGCACCGGCGGTTATTTAGGCATCATGGAAGCTGCCTCACGCGGAGCGAGAGAAAAAGGCGGACGTGTCTTCGGCATTGTGATGAATCAGTTCAAATCGGAACCGAACCGTTATTTGACCGACAAGGTGGCGACCGATCATTTCTACGACCGGCTGCAGAATTTGATCACAAGGTCGGTCGGTTTTGTTGCTTTTCGCGGCGGTATGGGGACCGTAACGGAGATCTCTTTGGTGTGGAACAAACTTACAACCCGTGTTTTAGAACCGCGCCCATTGGTGCTTATCGGCGATTGCTGGAAAGAGGTCGTTGCCGCCTGGCAGAAAAACCTTGTCGTTTCAACGGACGATCTTTCATATTTGGATTTTGCCGATAATGCCGAGCAGGCCAGCCGTATAATCATTGAAAAATCGGGCGGCGTAATTGTTTAAACTGCCTAGCTTTTTCTTGTAAACTCTATCAAATGAAGGAACCCGAAACTAAAGCCGGTTCTTTGCCATCGGGTGATAAAAAACCTGAACTACGGTTAAAGGCCCGTGCTGTATCAAGGGGTGTCGCGATCGGCAAAATTATTTGCCTCCACGGGACCAATCACCAGTTTTACCGTATCGATCTCGAAGATACCGCTATTCCGGCGGAATTAAAACGACTTGGAAAAGCCTTTGATACGGCACGGATTCAACTGGAAAAGATCGAATCGATCAAAAATTCGGACTCTGCCCCAGCGATCTTCGGGACACACCGGATGATACTCGATGATCCATCGCTGCAGTCGCAGATCGAACAGGAAATCACCAGCCAAAATATCAATGCCGAATGGGCGATCAAGATCGTTGCCGATAATTTTATCGCGCGCTACAAAGCCATCTCTGACGAACATCTGCGTGACCGCTACATCGATCTCGAAGACGTTTCCGAGCGTATCCTAAATGCATTGTCGGGAAGCCGCAGATCAAAGTTTTTGCTTGGAAAAGATCAGGTGATCGTCGCGGCTGAATTAAAGCCTTCCACCCTTGCCGAGCTTGGGGTTAATATACCCAAAGCTGTGATAACAGAGAATGGCGGATGGACTTCACACACATTCATCATTGCCCGCGAGCTAAATGTACCGGCTGTAACAGGCATCAAGAAGATCCTCCGTCGTCTTAAAACCGGCAATACAGTTATCGTTGATGGCTACAACGGCCTGATCATATTACACCCTGAAAAAGAGACGATCGAGCAATATAAAAAAGCCGCCAAAAATTTTAGCGAAATAAATTCTTCAAATCCCGATGTCGCTAGCAGGCCTGTAAAAACTCTCGATGGTAGGGAAATCAAGCTCCTCGCCAATTCGGATACGCCAACGATCTATCGACGGGCAAAACGTATCGGTGCACAAGGTGTCGGGCTTTACCGATCAGAGTTTCTATTTAATCAATTCAAAGGTTTTCCTTCGGAAAACGATCAATTCAAAGCGTATAAAGGGATCGCCGAGATGGCCGGAGATGACGGCGTCAAGATACGCACGTTCGATCTAGGCATCGGACAGCTTATTGACCATAACGAAAGTCGTGAAAAGAATCCCGCACTCGGCCTTCGTGCAATGCGGCTCAGTCTTGCGTTTGACCGCCATCTAAAAACGCAGATACGGGCAATTCTTCGCGCATCGTTCAAAAATAAAATAGACATCGTCCTTCCGATGATATCGGGCATATCGGAAATACTTAAGTTTCGGGCGATCTTACAGCATGAGAAAGGCGTTTTGATAAAGAAAGGAAAAGATATTGGAGATCCTCGTATCGGTGCGATGGTCGAGCTGCCTTCCGCCGTGCTAATGGTTAAAGAATTAGCTAAGGAAACAGACTTCTTATGCCTGGGAACAAATGATCTGGTTCAATACCTTCTAGCGGTCGACCGCGATAATGAATCGGTCGCAAATTGGTTCCGGACACTTCATCCGGCCGTTATCAGAGCGATCAATTCAGTAATCTTAGCAGGTACCGAGGCCGGAAAACCTGTCATCATATGCGGCGAAATGGCCGGTTCGCCATATTATGTCCCGGTATTGATCGGGCTCGGGGCAACGCATTTAAGCATGAATGTCACTTCCATATCTAAAGTTCGTAACATTATTTCAGGCATTGCATTCGAGGAAACCCGCCAAATGGTCAAAAATATCGAACAAAGCCGAACTGTCGAGGAGGTCGAAGAAATTGTACAACAACATTTAAGAAAAAATTGGGGACATCTATTTCCCGCGGATTTTTTCGACTCGGAGCTAGTGGTGAATAGTCAATAGTGAAAAGTTAAAAGTGAATAGTTAAGAATGAAAAACATGTAAGAGTTTACTCTCTTTCTCTTAATGAAATTGTATATATTCTGTAAATAACTATTCACTATTCACTTTTCACTGTTAACTATCCAAAGTAATAACCTTGTAACATGAGTTTTGTTGTTTAACATTCTTTGCTATACTGTTTTGGCCATGCGCCGGAGCATGCCGGGCAGTCGCTTTCGCAAGAAAGAGGAAAGTCCGAACACCATTGGGCAACGAGCCGGATAACATCCGGGCGTCCGGGAAACCGGATGACGACAAGTGCAACAGAAAACAAACCAGCCTGTTAAAGGGTAATGGGTGAAACGGTGAGGTAAGAGCTCACCGGCGCGTGTGGTAACACATGCGGCCAGGTAAACTCCTCGTGGTGCAAGACCAAATAGGGAAACGTGAATTGAGCTGCCCGCTCAAGCGTCCTGTGAAAACCGGACAGCGTTTCCGGGTAGGTCGCTCGAGCTGTTCGGTAACGAACGGCCTAGATGAATGATTGCCGCCCGCTCACGCGGAGCACAAGATTCGGCTTACAGGCATGTTCCGGTGCTTTTGGCATTTTACACAACTTAAGGAGAATGTTCCCCCAAATTATGGCAAACCGAAAAGGAGTATTTATCGGAGCTTATGTTCCGAACGAACTAAAAGAATCACTTCGGCGGCGTGCTGCCGCTGAACACCGGACGCTTTCACAGGAGATCACCCGCATTTTGGTAGAAGCTGTACATGGAAAAGGTTTGCCCGCAGGTAGTGTCGATCGACGGACCACGGCCGTATTGCCGCGCAGGCGTGCGACCGATCCGCTTCCGCGAAGGCGTTCGGAGGATCTGCCTTTTCTGCCAGGTGAGGATAAAAAGAAATAGTCAGTAATTAAATAAGTTCTATAACAGCGTTGTCTTTTTCGCAAAGACGGCGCTGTTCTTTTTTATGGATTAATTTGCTAGAATTTTGTCGAATGAAAAGTAAGTCTATTTGGATCTCATTTATTACTGTTGTATTAAGTTTTGTTTGCGGTTTTTTGATCGCAAACGCCCTTAACCGTAAAGAAATAAACCAATTTAAGAGCGAGAATGAAAGCCTTAGATCACTCCAGGCCGAAAATACCAAAGATTCAGCCAATGCCACACTTTCCGACGAAGAATTACAAAACAAAATAAGCGAGGCCGATCAAATCCCGGACAACTTTCAGTTTCAAAAGAATTTGGGATTGGCCCTGTACCGCTACGCTTCGATGAAGCAGGACTCGAAAATACTTCCAGATGCTCTGCGGCTTTTGAATCGTGCTAATTCTATAAATCCGAAAGACCGCGAAGTTCAAATTGGGCTAGGCAACGCATATTTCGACACCGGTTATTTGAATAAAGAGAATGCGGGTTTTGAGTCCGCCAGAGAATTTTACCGCAAAGCTTTGGTGCAAAACCCATTGGATATTGAAATTAAAACCGATATGGGCCTGACCTATTTTTTGCAGGATCCGCCAGACCTGCCCGCCGCCATCGAACAATTCGAAGCGACGCTCAAGATAGACCCTAAGCACGAAAAAGCAATTGAATTTATGGTCCAATCGTTAATCAAGAAAAACGACGGGGCAAAAGCCGAACAATACTTAGCTCAGTTAAGAAAAGTAAATCCGGAGAACCGTTCATTACCGGAATTGACGTCACTTGTAGCGCAACTCAACAGCAATACTCCTGTAAAATGAAAGAAGCACTTTTTATTCTTTTGGTAATTTTGATCCTATTCGGATTTACCGCTATTAGATATCGAAAGCAAATAGTAACGATGCTTAATGTCTGGCGGATGTTGAAAACAATGAGGCAATCGAATGGTTCCAGGAATAATCACATCGAAGCCGGCGATATAGCTGCCGGACCTTTGGTTAATTGTGCGAAATGCGGAACCTGGGTGCCCGAAGATAATGCCATCAGACTAGGGAGAACATCATTCTATTGTTCTGCCAACTGCATGGAAAAGAGCGCGAAACCTGCGTAGCCTCTGGAATATATGCTTACGGCAGAAACTTTTCTACATACCAACCGATCATCTGTTCGCCAAACAATAGAGCAAGAATCGAACCGGCCCCGAGAAAGATACCGAACGGTACCTGAGTCTGAAAATCTTTTTCTTTTTGTTTTGCGATCAAAACGACGCCGATCAGAGCTCCGCTGAAAGCGGCCAGGAAAATTGCAACTAAGGACAACCGCCAGCCTAGCAAAGCACCGACACCAAGCATCATTTTCACATCGCCGAGCCCCATTGCATCAACACCGCGGAAACGTTTCCAGGCCTCACCGATCATCCATAGCGAACCGCCGCCGGCCAACGCGCCAAGGACCGCACCAAGCAACGAAATACTCCACGCCGGATAACCGGTGAGACCAGTTGCCGGTGCATGTACCATATCGGTGAAATAATTGTCAGCAAAGAATATTGGGTAAAATATCCTTATTAATAACGCAAAAACCAACAGCGGATAGGTAATGACATTTGGCAGGATCATATGTCCCGCGTCGATAAATATTAGCGAGATCATAACGGCTGTAAATATCAGACAAACGGGAAGGAACGCGTTGAATCCGATCTGCCAGTAAACCAATAAAAACATTAAACCGGTCAAACCCTCGACCGCCGGATAGCGGGGCGAAATGCTTTGCTTACAGCCGCGGCATTTACCACCAAGTATCAACCAGCTTAAAACCGGTATGTTGTCATATGCCTTGATCGGTGCTTTACATTTTGGACATGACGAATTTGGGAAAACTATTGATTCTTCATTCGGGACACGATGAATGACGACATTTAGAAAGCTGCCGACGACAGCCCCAAATGCAAAGACAAATATGTATGCAACAATTTCCGGCAACCCGGTCAAGGATTCAAAAGATGCTGACAAAAAATCCATTTTATTTTTGGCTGTCAAGGATGAAAAAGAAGAAAAGGACACCTAAGTATCCTTCTCAACATAATAAACATTCTTTTTTTGAAAGCAAAGATACATTCAACTTAAAAGATCAGATCACTGGTTCTTTTAGAATTTCAGCCAACGCCCGCAATTTGGCAGCATCGGCTGTATTCTTAGCACCACTCGAACTTTTCTCTATCGATTTAGCGAAACCTTTGATCGCTGCGAGGTCTTTCCCGTTCAGTTTTGAATCCTCAGCTTTTTGGATCGCGGCCCGAAGAGCAATGATCTGGTCAGAAGGCAGGCCTTTCGACCGCTCAAGCTGATCGACATACGCCTTTGCTACTACTAAGCGTCGCGGCCACTCAATTCTTTCCTGGTTCTGCACATTCAATTCGGCCACTCTGACAGTTTTCGCGGCATCGATCTCGTTCTGCGTAAGGTCTTTTGTCGGTGTCAATTCAAAAATATCCAGACCGCGGGCTATCTCTGACGAATAAATGTGGCCATTGTACCAGTAAGCCGACCAAGAGCCGCCAAGCACGAGCATCTTCGGATCGAGCGGGCCACGGTCGAAGTAGGCTATCTCAACTACATGATCCGGATCGGTGAAGTCCATGACGGAAATGCCGCCCTGATACCAAGCCTGTACCTCAATGTCTCGGCCGGGAACCGGAATGAGCGAACCGTTGTGAGCAACGCAATTCTCACTGTCAGACTGTGCTGCCGGCAATTTGTAGTAGCTTGCGAAGTTCAGCTTATTGGCCGTCAGACGGAAAACCGCATCTGCTCCCCATTTGTTCGGATCGTTCGCACGGCAGCGTGCACCGAGCCCACCGCCCCATTCATCAGTAAAAACTACTTTTTTTCCGTCATTTGAAAACGAGGCCGAGTGCCAATAAGCATAATTAGGATCGTTTACGGCGTCCACGCGTTTCGGGTGTGCCGGATCTTTGATGTCCAGCAGAATTCCATTACCAGAGCATGCCCCGGCAGCAAGCCCGATCGCCGAGTACACTGTAATATCGTGACACTGGTCGGTATCGGACGGCTTTCCTACTCCATTAGGGGTATGTGAGCCGCCATTATTCAGGCCATTTACTACTCCCGTCCGGGAATCAATGAACACACGCGGGCTCGATACGATCTGTGAGTTTTGCGGCGCCGCGAGCGGGACCTTAATCACATCAATGCGGAAGAGTGCGGTATTTGGGTTTTTGTCCGGTGTTTCACCCGAACAACCGGCCAGCTCTTCTCCGGGACGGACAAAAGAGGTTCCGGAAACGTATATATAAACGTTGGATTTATCCTTCGGGTCAACTACCAGTGTATGTGTATGACTTCCTCGACAGGTTTGCACTGCACCAACCTGTTTCGGATTAGAAATGTCGGAAATATCGAATATCCTAACTCCCCGGAAACGATCTTTTTGCGCCGCCGGATGGCCCGAACCCTGCTGCCCGGCTGCGGGCGGAGGTTCAGGGGCAAATCCCTGAGCACTGCAATCAAGTCGGCCGTTCGGCATTTCCACCGACATAAACAACAGATTTTTGTAAACGGACACGTCACCCTGGCCACCGGGACAAACCAATGAAGTCAGCAATCTTGTTTTCGCCGGATCGGAGACGTCATAGATGTTGACGCCATAAAAATTTCCCTGGAACAGATGGTTACCTTGAAAGGCCATGTCCGAGTTTGCAAAGGCCAACTGGGCAATGACCAATTGGAGAGGCTTTGGCATTTTCGATGAGTCGGCAATGCCGAGGAGGCCCAGTGTCTTTTGGACCTTCGGATTATCCGGATCGTCAGAGCCTAGCTGGAATGCGTCCGGTTTCTTTAATAGCAATAGGTGCTTTATACCCGATGCCGCTTCTCCGGCGTTGTAAATACCGGGTGTGAGTTTAGAACGTGGGTCGCCTTCATTCGAACCAGTCATCCCGGCCGGCAGCGGCGGAGCCGATTCAAGAGCTCCTTGTGCCGATGTCACGGCAACAAAGCACGAACATAAAAATATAAAAGCTGTTAGTAAGCTGAAGGTAATAGTACGAATTTTTTTCATCGTGTCTCCTCTAAGGTTTATTACTAAGCATCGTTTGCATTATTCTGATCTCAGCGCGTTGGCCGCTGTCAACGTCCGTTGCGAAATTGAAAAGTTCAGCATCCTGTCCTGCACCGTTCGAATCATACAGATCCTTGACCATGGTCAACGCACCTTTGTGATGCTGGATCATTCCGGTCAAAAACAGATGGTCGAATTCCGAGCTCTTTGATTTCTGCAATATGTCCATCTGCTTTGCGGTAAGCATACCGGGCATTAGCATGCTGTGGTCCATGTGCATACTTTCCATATTCATGCCTGGCATATCCATGCTTCCCATTGCCGACATTGAAACCGTAGCTCCTCTGATTTCAAGCCATCGTTTCATAAACTTCATTTCGTCTGATTGTGATTGGCTGATGCGGGCCCCGAGCAAGCGGAGATCTTTATTCTGAGTCCGTGACTCGATCCAGGCCGTCATTTCAACGGCTTGGGCATGGTGCATGATCATCCCCTGCATGAACTCAATATCTTTTTGCGAAATTGGCGGTAAAATGGCCCTCGTTGATGGCGGCAGCGTTCGGGTAGGTTGGCCGGGCGAACCTGGCTGCACTATGACCGGCGGAGCATTGGAATCTGTCTGCTGTGCATGGGCCGGCAGTGATAATAAGCAAGTAAGAACAACGGCGGCTAAGATACCGACCATGAATGGAAACGACTGTATCGGCTGTGAGTTACTAAGCATTGCGGCATAATATTACCACAAACGAAAGATAGACAACATCCGCAAAAAGCAGCGATCATTGAAATTTCTAAAACACCAGGAACGAACTATCAGATTTGTAAAAAACGTACATAAGAATTTGCAGTTAGCAATTAAGCATTTCATTTACCTTGCCATCCAACCGCCATCGACGGTTAAAAGGTGGCCTTGCAGATAGTCGCTTGCGGGGGAACTTAAGAAAACAACAGCGCCTGACAGATCGTCGGGCTTACCCCAGCGTCCGGCCGTAATACGCTCGAGTATTTGACGATTACGCGTTTCGTCCGCCTGTAAAGCCTTAGTGTTATTAGTTGCAAAATATCCGGGGGCGATCGCATTGACGTTTATATTATGTTTCGCCCATTCGTTAGCGAATGCTTTGGTCAATCCGGCCACACCAGACTTTGATGCCGTGAATGCCGGAACCGTAATGCCGCCCTGAAACGAAAGAAGCGAGGCGATGTTGATGATCTTGCCGCCGCCATTTTCGATCATAACTTTGGCTGCTGCCTGCGAAGCTCGAAAAACGCTCGACAAATTTACTTCGATCACGGTTGCCCAATCTTCCTCAGAGTAATCAACAGCGGGTGAGCGTCTGATAGTTCCGGCATTATTGACCAAAATATCGATACGGCCAAATTTATCGACTACATCTGCAACTATTTTCCTGGCGTGTCTTTGTCAGCCATATCACCGGAAACTACAAACTAACGGCGCCCCAATGCCTCAACGGAGATCCTAGTTAAATTAACCTCTTCACCTTTAAAAAGGGCAACAAGCCGGTTTGTTAAAGCTGGCTTGTTGCTTTGCTTTGCTTTGTTTTGCCTTCATTCCTCCCATTTCGGGCCAAATCAACTCTCAACTAAGTGAGATCGAGCAGGCTCAACTAGAGTTTGACAACGGAAATTATGATAAGGCAATTGAACTATCTAAGACAGGTGTCGAAAGAGCAAGGCAGACTAAAAACCGGGCATCTATACCCAAGGGCCTAGATATTATTGCTTGTTCTCAAATCTCTTTAAAACTATACAAAGAAGCCGCGATCACTCTTAGCGAATCGCTGCAAGAGGTTTCTCGATTTCAACCAAATCGCTATCGACGAGCGATAATTTATGTTCAATTAGCCTGGCTATTCAGATCCCAACATAAATATGCAGAGGCTTTATTTTATTCTCAAAAAGCTCTTGCAGAAACCCCCGAAAAAAACATTCATGTCCTTGGTGAACACTATCTAAATATCGGACACATTTTGTTTCGCTTGGGCTTTGATATCTCCGCGATCATTTGGTTGTAGAAGGCTGAAAAGGCATTCGAATCGGAAGTTAATAGTTCCTCGAAACTTGATACGTACAGATTCTTGTCGTTTGCTTGGTCGGCGAAACTTAATTATAGGAAATCTCTGAGGTATGCTGAAAAACGGGTCGCATTATCAGAAAATTCTCAGTTCAAATACAAATATCGTCAAGCGTTGTTTGAAACGGCGGATATTTTTAGTGTCGTTGGTTCCAAACAAAAAGCGTTTGCAACTTTGGAAAAAGGCTTGAAACTTTCGCTTGCAAATAATGATTTCTATCAGGCCTGTAAATTCCTGGACTCTCTTGTCCTGAATTCTTTGTATAGTAATGATGTATCTACAGCAACCGATTATTTGGAACAAATGGCGAAATATGATCCCAATCATCAATTTTTGCCTGAGTACACCTTGGGTAAAGCGATAATCTCCGCTTACCAAAATCAACCTGAAGTATCGGAAAAACTCTTTGCTCAATTGGATAAAATGAAGAGTTACTCGTCATTTATCTTGCCGCGATGGGAAACTACCATCGCCGAGAGAAATATGGATTGGCAGCGTATGATTGATCTCAATAGGGAGTTGCTAGAACTAACTGCTAAAAAAATTTTCGTGATGCATTGCCCGCCATTTATCTAGATTTTGCCAATGCGCATTTTCGGCTCAATCAACCTCGCGAATCACTTGAAAATGTTGGAAAATCCATCTCTTTTATTGAAGAAATACTTGAGTCTGAGAATCCAAACCTTTCTCTCGATCTTTATGAAATCTATCACGCTGCTTATCGTCTACTAGCGCAACTCAAAGCCGATAATCCTCAAGAGTCATTTGAATTAGCGGATTTTTTGAAAGCTCGGATGCTAAAAGACAAAATCAATGGGTTAGCGGTTAAGGAAAACCAAGCGGTCTCTCCGATAATAAGACAAAAACTTGAAGAATTATCGCTCAGGTATATCACTGACCAGAGTGTAGCCGACGAAATTGATCGCAACGAAAAGTTTGTCACAAAAGTCGGCCCCGGAAATCAATCTGGATAGACCGAATTTAAGAAAATTGGCTGAAATTTCTGATATGAATGACACGGCCGTGATCTCATATTTCTTTACATTGGATAAGAAGTTGATGGCATTTGTCTGGGAGAAAGATAAGCTCCTTAAGACTGTGTTTCTTCCAGTTTCCGAAGACGAAGCCGGTGTTTATGCAAAAACAACTCATCAGAAAGTCAAGAATCTTATCTTTTTCAAAAAAGACGGACAGGTACTGTATGACAAATTATTAAAGCCCCTTAATATCTCAGCAAAACACCTGGTTATCGTTCCAGACAAATCTCTTTGGAAAATTCCGTTTCAAGCACTAAGCCCCGACGGGGAAAAATATCTTATCGAAACCTCTACAATCAGCTACTCGCCTTCCGTTTCTATTCTCCTTGAACAACTGAAGTCGCCAAAGCTGACTCGTAAATCCATGCAGGCATTTGCAAGCCCTTCCTACAAGAATGAAATTTTGCAGTATGTGAATGCAGAAGCTAATGGTGTCTCAGAACTCTACAAGGCCAAACCGCTCCTGAATGCGACGATGGCCGATTTCGTGCGGATATCTGATAAATTCGATATTCTACATTTTTCGATGCATGCTCAAGTCAGTAATGACCAGCCACTAGAATCTTTCTTAGCTTTCAAGCAATTAGGGACCAATGATGGTCGTTTGACGGTCGAGGATCTTTTAAAGATAAAACTGAAAAAGGGAAGTCTCGTATTTCTGGCATCCTGCGACACGAATAATGTTCTGAACGGGAAGGCCTGGTTAGCCTAGGCTGGACAATGATGGGATCGGGAGCCACAACGGTGATCTCAGCGCAATGGGAGGCAAACGACAAGTCAACAGAGATTTTCACCAAATCATTTTACAAATTCCACAAAGAGGGCGAATCATCTGCCGTAGCTCTTCAAAAGGCATCGCTGGAAATGATTAAAAACAAATCCAGCAATATGCACGAACCTTATTATTGGGCTGATTTTACTTTAACTGGGGATTATCGTTAGTGAGACTCGTACTTATATTTATATCAATATGGTTATGTTAAGACCAGTTTCGAATAGCTTTCGATCTACGATAAACTACGAACATAAACGCCTTTGTTTATTATGCATAATTTAGATATGTCGGTGAAGGAATTATAAGGGAGCTACTCGGTCGAAGTCAGCTGCTCTTAAACAACTAATAGCTCATACTTAGTGTTTTATCTTGACTTATTGACCATAACATCGCATACTTGGGGTGTTATGAGATTTGATGAGCTTACAACTGACAAAGCCATTCTTCAAGAAATAGGATCTCGCCTGGAGCAACTTCGATTAAACCGCAACCTGATTCGTACAGATCTGGCAGAGCAAGCGGGTCTATCGAGAAACACCATCGAGCGCGTCGAAGCGGGAGAATCCGTCCAATCAATTAACCTCGTCCGGCTCTGTAGGGCATTGGGGATCTTAAGCCGATTCGAGGCGGTTTTTCCACCTCCAATCCTGAGTCCGGTTGCTCAATTAAAGCTACAAGGGAAGAGCCGACGTCGAGCTTCAAAAAAACGATCGGAAACGGATGACAAGTGGACATGGAGAGATAAATAATGACTACGCTTGCCGAGGTCAGGCTTTGGGGGCGAACTATCGGGGCCGTTTCGATCGAAGACGACCGCGACATCGCCGCTTTTCAATATACGCCTGAATTTGCGGGCAGCGGGATAGAGGTATCACCGATTACAATGCCGCTCGGTGATTCAATCTATCAATTTCCGGAACTTCCACAGAATTCATTTCACGGCTTGCCCGGTCTGCTAGCCGATTCGTTGCCGGATAAATTTGGAAATGCACTAATCGACGCGTGGCTTGCGACACAGGGAAGAACACCCGACAGTTTTAATTCGGTAGAGCGTCTTTGCTATACAGGTTCGCGAGGGATGGGAGCTCTGGAGTTCGTTCCGAGCATAGGACCACGCCAGGATTCGGCAAAAAAAATAGATATCGATAATCTGGTTCAACTAGCGTCGGAAGTATTGAGTCAACGTAATGATCTTAACGTTAGTCTTCAAGAAGATACTCCCGCAAATGCTCTTACGGATATACTTCGGGTCGGAACATCGGCGGGAGGCGCCCGGGCAAAGGCCGTAATTGCATGGAACCCGAAAACTAACGAAGTAAGATCGGGTCAGGTTAAGTCCGGCAATGGATTTGAATATTGGTTGCTGAAGTTTGACGGCGTAACAGGTAACAAGGACAAAGAACTCGACGATCCCCAAGGGTATGGAGCTATAGAGTATGCCTATTATCAAATGGCATTGGAAGCTGGAATAACTATTAGCGAATGTCGATTGCTGGAAGAGAATGACAGGCGGCATTTTATGACAAAGCGTTTCGACCGCTTGGACGGCGGCGACAAACTTCACATGCAGTCGCTATGCGGACTGGCACATTTTGATTTCAACGCCGCCGGGGCATACAGCTATGAACAGGCATTACTGATCATACGACAGCTTAAACTGCCAATGGCGGCAATCGAAGAACAGTTCAGACGAATGGTCTTTAACATCCTGGCAAGAAATCAAGATGATCATGTGAAAAACATCGCCTTTCTCATGGATAAAAAAGGGATATGGTCACTCGCTCCGGCATTCGATATGACCTACAGTTACAATCCATCGGGCGCCTGGACTTCCGCTCATCAGATGACTATGAATGGCAAGAGGGACGGCTTTACCATCCAAGATCTCAAAGCCTGTGCGGAGGCGGGATCCTTAAAACGGGGACGAGCAGAATCGATAATTAACGAGGTCCGCAAAGCGGTCGTACGATGGCCGAAATTTGCGGAGATCGCTCATGTCAACGACGATTGGATTAAGAAAATAAAGAATGCTCTTCGGTTGGAACTTGAGAGCATCTAGTCATCGAGAAGCCTGCCCTCGTAGTAAAGAAACGAACTTATGAAGAACGGTGGAATAGTTATCAGTATCATCGGAGTAACCCTGTTTATTTGGCATTTGGTCAAAGTTAGGTTCAATCCGGATTATGAGGGATATGTGTCACATCAAGTTATGGCTTTAAACGCTGTCATTCTGATTATAGTCGGAGTATGCCTTTACGCTCTTGCAAAGCGGCGGCTACAGCGTAAAAGATCGTCGGCTCAGATCGACGATGACGTTTGATTGAGCGCCTCACCTACATTGTTGGGATATTTGATGAAACTGTGAATACGCTCAATGATCAGCTGGGAGTCGAATACACTCGTTTTGATAAAATAGGGAGGATTATTCCATGACAAAGAAAGTAAATGGTCGGGTACTTATAGTTTTGGCACTGGTAATCGGGACGATTTTTGTCGGAATCGGCTTTGTGGGAACAGCGTCTGCGCAGTCCAAAGATGAAATGCTGGTTCGAAGGGTCTTGACTCAAAATACCACGGCTTTTGCCGAAAATGACATGCCAACTCTCGATAAGATATGGGCTAATGACGAAGCCGTTACAGTTTTTGAAAATGGTTCGGCTAATTATGGCTGGGCAGACTACCGTAACAATCATCTCGGGCCCGAAATGAAGGAATTTACGAATACGAAATATTCGTCTTCGGATGTGAAAGTAAAGGTTTCCGGCAAAACAGCCTGGGCGACTTTCAAATACACGATCTCCGGCGACTCGGCCGGAAAACATTTTGACAGCGGAGGTTTGGGAACGGCGATCTTAGAAAAACGTGGTGGGCTGTGGGTCATAGTTCACTGGCATTCAAGTGCCCCGCGTAGGCAGCCGGCACCCAAGAACTGATTTGTTCGAAATTCGCGGAATGCGGTTCTCAACGCTGAATGGTTCAGCCCCGAAAGCGTTCCGTTTTACAGCACACTTAGGAAGCGTAAGCGTTCTGAGTCATTTCAAGGAGGAAAAAATGGCAACACACAAGGATCCGGTCTGCGGGATGCAGGTCGAGGAATCGGAAGCCGCCGGGCAATCTGAACACGAAGGAAGGACATATTATTTC
>JAYUCO010000011.1:0-5922 GCA_043740295.1 Pyrinomonadaceae bacterium
GAAAACTAAGGTGAATGACCGTGAGAATGCGTATGAAGGCGTGAGAAAGCTCGTGACCCGCGTGGTCAACAGCTATGCCGCGTCGGGGACGGAGAAGAATTCGGGCAGATCAGCGGTTTGGAATTTCGTGCTGTAAAATAAGTTTTTCGTTCGTCAATTCGAGTTATCGCTTCTGCGATTTTGGTTAAGGGCGAAACCCGCAAAGTTTCCTACACGTCGCGCATTCTTTCCTGCACAACGCGCAATACGACCTGCGGAAAGCGCTTGAGCGTCTGAAATTAGCGCAAAACTGCCTTTCACTTGCGCTTTCGAATCTGCGGTTTACTCACACGCTTTGGCGAAAACAGTTATAGCACGGTCAATCGTCACACTTCCGCGCCCTGCCGCTATCATCACGATAAATGGTTCGACATTAGGCAGCTTCCTTTCCAATAATAGAAATATATCGATGGTCTTGATGGGCGATTGTGTCTTTTGAGATAAAATGATCTCAGCATGAAAAGCGCCCCTGCAAAAATTTTGCTTGTCGATGATGACGATTCGCTGCGGCGCGTCCTTGAGTTCCAACTTTCGGAGACCGGTTATGCCGTTGTAAGCGAAAGCGATGGCCGGGAGGCATTAAAACGATATTCGGGCGAAGAATTTGATTGCGTGATCACCGATTGGCGGATGCCGAAGATGACAGGCTCGCAGCTTCTTCAGCAGGCGACGGCGATAAACAGCGAAATACCGATAATCGTTATTACAGCCTTTGGCGATGTCGATACAGCGGTCGAAGCGATGCGGGGCGGGGCGTTTGATTTTATAACGAAGCCCTTCAATCGGCAGGCAATTCTCCTTACGGTCGAAAAGGCCTTGAAATACGGCGGCGTTTTAGCGGAAAATCGCCGGTTGAGGCGACAGATCCATGAAGAATTCCGCATCGAGAATGTAATCGGGACATCCGAGAGGATGCTCCAGGTTTTTGATCTTGTGGAACGCGTCTCAAAGTCCAACGTGACCGTTCTTATCGAAGGGGAATCTGGAACCGGAAAGGAGCTGATCGCAAAGGGAATCCACTTTTCCGGAACTCGCAAGGACAGGCCATTCATTGCTCTAAATTGTGCGGCGATACCGGAAACACTGATCGAGGCGGAACTTTTTGGTTATAAGAAAGGCTCATTTACAGGGGCAGTCGGCGAATCTAAAGGTAAATTCGAAGAGGCCAATGGCGGTACATTGTTTCTTGACGAAATTAGCGCCATGCCGCTGCAGTCACAAACAAGGCTTTTGCGGGTTCTGCAAGAGCAGGAAGTCACCCGTCTGGGAGAAAATAACCCGCGTAAAGTGGATGTAAGGATAATCGCTGCAACAAACGAAAACCTCCCGGAGCTAATAAAGGAAAACACATTTCGCGAGGATCTTTATTACCGGCTTGCGGTGGTGCCGATAATAATTCCGCCGCTTCGTGAGCGCCGCGAGGATATTCCGGTCCTTACGGAACACTTCCTGACAAGGTCTTCATCGAAACACGGGATCAAACCGCCAAAAATTGGACGTGATGTCGTAAAAATATTCTTTGACTATGTGTGGATGGGGAATGTTCGCGAGCTGGAAAATTTGGTTGAAAGGATGGTTGTTCTTTCAGATGGAGATACGCTGACTCTGGACGACTTGCCTCTTAATGTCAAAAGCCCATTGCCCGCAAACGGCAAACTTTGGTTTTCACTGCCTGCCGACCCGATCAATCTTGACGATATTGAGTGCGAGATCATTCGCACCTCGCTCATGAGGTATAATGGCAATCAATCTCAGACATCAAAATATCTAGGTATCACGCGGAGCGCCTTAATCTATCGAATGCAAAAATACGGATTGGAATAGAAGAGGCTTAGGCTTTTAGTTCATCTTTTTATCATGGATACCGAGTCTTTCAACATTGTCTCTACCCGCAATCGGCTGTATGTATGGATCGTGATCGGCGTTACGATTATTCTCATAACGGTATTGCATTTCCTTACACCAGTCGATCAGATCGTTTGGCATGAGGTCTATCAGCGCCTTTATTACATACCGATCATTGTGGCGGCTTTGCTCTTTGGCCTGCGAGGCGGCCTTGGAGCGTCTCTTTTTACAACTTTCGTTTATTTTCCGCACATATTTTTACATTGGCAGCATAGCGATTTCGATTACTCGATAAACCAATATGCCGAAATTGTAATTTTCAATCTTGTAGGCGGAATAATGGGGGCCTTGGGGGATCGCCTTAGAAGGGCCAGGGAACATGCGGAAAGAAACGCTGAACAAAAAAGGCAGGCATATAATGAATTGCAGGATACCTTCCAGCAACTCTTGCAGGCAGAAAAACTCACCTCGCTGGGTGAACTTTCCGCCGGAATTGTTCACGAAGTCCGAAATCCGCTTGCCTCGATCAAAGGGGCTATAGAGATTCTGGAAGACGAACTCAGTCCCGATAGCCCACGCCGTGAATTTGCCGCCATTGCTCTGACAGAGATCGAACGGCTGGATACAATGGTTGGTGAATTCCTGCGTTTTGCCCGTCCCGCAAAGCTCGCCGCGGAGCTAAATGATCTGAATGATGTCGTGGAATCAATTGTTTCGCTGGTGGAGAATCAGGCTCGTTCACTGCACGTTGTCATCGAGAAAAATCTAAATACCAGGCTGCCAAAGATCGTTATCGACGCCGAGCAGATCCGTCTGGTACTTCTAAATCTTGCGGTCAATGCTTTGCAGGCTGTCGGCGAAAGCGGGCGTATCGGATTTCGGACTGATGTAGATAATGATTGGTGTAAAGTCGAGGTCTCCGATTCTGGCGGGGGCGTCGACGAAAAATTACTCCCCAAAATATTTGATCCTTTTATTACCAGTAAGGATAAGGGAGTTGGACTTGGCCTCTCTATAGCCCACAAAATAGTTTCTGAACACGGGGGAACTATAAGACTAACCAATGACAGCTCAGGCGCCGTATTTACAATAAGCCTTCCAATTAATCTTGTGGGTTTCCAACCCACAGGCGAATGTTCCGCTTAAAAGTCAAATTTTGCTCCAAACTGTATTTGCCGAGCGGCCCCGATGGCGGTCAAACGGTAGCTTAATTTATCCATACCCCGCTTTTTGGTTCCAAGGGATCTGCGAGGTTTACACCACCTTTGAATGAAAGTAATAGCCGCTGATAAGACGGCTATTTTTAGTGTGGTCGGTAGGGGAGTCGTAAATAAGAATGGCTAGGTCAGATCAACATTGAGCAAATCTCCGATGCGTTCGATCTGGATGTCGGCTGGTGGATATAAAGATGTTTGGGAGGCATCGAAGGCGTAATGTCCCTGGCGTGGAAACACCGTAGTTACGCGTTCGCCCCACACTTCCTTAACAGCCGAAAGGATACGCAGCTTATCGTCGATCAGTATGTATTTCTTTGACGGATAGCGGCGTTCGACATCGGAAAGCTCTTTTTCCTTGTGGATATAGATGAGAATATTTCCATCGACCGCTTTGAACAATCCGGATGTTTCGATCTTGCGCGGCTGAAAAACGACATCGCCGTCAGTCAGGATGACCACCGTCCCCAGCCCTTTACAAAGCTCCAAAACATCAAGCGAATTGGGAAAAAGCCGGTTGGCGAAAGGGTAGTTGACCAGAAATGTCGAAACCGACAGCAAATGTGAATCGTAAGGGTTTTCAATACGATAACGCTGGAGCGCGCCAAGATAATCGGCATAGCCAAGTTCCGCCCGCAGCGTCTCGAAAATATTCCAATAATGACTGCTTCGCTCTTCGCCAACCTCGCTGTTCAGGAAATTGCGAAGATCTTTCGTGACCCGATCGTGGTCGAGCAGAGTGTTGTCAACATCGAAAAGAAATACTGTATCGTGCTGTTCCATATATTAATTTAGCTTGTCAGACGCCGGTAAATATTAGGCATTCTTTCCGGCAAGGTCATTACATCGTCAATAATGGTGTAACCGACATCTCCGTATAGGTCCTTGAGTTCGCCTTCGGATTCGCGGTCGATCGTTATGCAGAAAGGTGTTATGCCGCTCGATTTTGCCTCGGTCAGGGCTTCGCGAACGTCCTCGCGGGCGTAGCGGGCGTCGCCGTAATCGTGGTCGTACGGCCGGCCATCGGTCAGTATTATCAGTAGTTTTGTCCGTGCCTCCTGTCGGTGTAATTTGGCGGCGGCGTGACGGATGGCGGCCCCGAGCCGCGTATTGTTTTGAAATGTTATTCCGCCGATACGCTTTTCGATCTCATCCGAATATTTTTCGCTGAAATCCTTTACCACGTAGAATTTCACGTTTCGCCTGCCTTCGGAAGTAAAACCGTATATCGAATAAACGTCACCGACGGCTTCGAGCGCTTCGCTCATAAGCACAAGGCCTTCTTTTTCGATCTCGATTATCCTGCGCCCCGGATATGTGTAGGGCTGCAAAGGGTTTCGCGTAATGGTGCGGGCGGTCGAGGAAGATTGGTCAAGAAGAATGGAAACGGCAACGTCACGCTGTTTTCGCAGCCGTTTTGTGTAGATATTTTCCGATTGCAGGCCGTCGGCTTTGCGGTCGATGACAAAATCGACGAGGGCATTGAGATCGTAATCTTCACCATCCAGTTCGCGGTTGATGCGGGTTAGATTTTCGGGCTTCATCAGCTGAAACTGATGCCGGATCGATGAGATGACCCCGCGATAACGCGACCGCGCAAGTTCGACAAAGTTGCGGTCGCCTTTTTTAACCTTTTTCTCGATCACGCGGCTCCACCCGACGCGGTAATCATTTAATTCACGGTCCCATTCGTCATAGGAAAATGCTTCGTCGCCGGGTTCGAGCGCCTGTTCGGGCATCTCGCTTTGCGTCCAAGCTTCCGAGCCTTGCAGATCGTCGGGTTCGGCCTCGTCGTCAAGTTCGTTCCAGGCGTTAAACAGGTCCTTGATGTCCTGCGACCTCTTCGTTTTCTCTTCGCGCTTTACCTTTTCTTCGGTGACCGCCTCGGTCGCATTTTTGTCATCAAAGGCGTACTCGCCCTTCTGTTCATTTTGCTCAGATTCCTGTTCCTGTGTCTGTTCCGGTGTGATGTTTTGGAAAAGGTTGTAAACACGGCTCGTCGCCATCAATGAATCGGCAACAGTCGCGTGGCTGATCAAAAAATACGATTCAATGACCGATTCTATCTCCGACACGATCTGTCCGTAAAACTGTTTTGCGTCATCGGTCGCCCCGCCGCAAAGCGTTATCTGAAAGAGTAATTCGAACGGGACCTGATGCATCGGCAGATCGAATATGTATGGCCGCTTTTCGCGGAGGAAGGCCTGCATCAGGTCGAGGTCTTTGCGCAGGCCGCGATATGTCTGGCGGAGCCGGTTGTCGATCCGGGCGTTTTCCATCGTACCGAAGATCTTTTTTGCCAGCCGTGGTTCTGGAAACAGCTTTAAAACTTCCTTATAGTCCGAATCTTTTGGCAATTGTGCCGTTTTGGCCTGTTCGCGGAGCTGTGCGTCGCTTAGTGCTTTTTCGCCGGTTTGAACATCTTCAATGTAACCGGCCAGGGAAAACGCATCGAGTTGGTCGGCGGTTGCCGAATACAGGTCAGAAAGCTCGGAAAATGCGGCCTTTAAGCCGGTCGAATCCTTCTCAAACGTACCGAATTCTATCTGTCCGGCACCATGGGCCGCCAATACTTTATAAAGCCGGAAATCCATTTCTTCGTTCTCGAATTCCGCGATCGAGGCCGGCAGATAAATGTTCTTTCCGTCACCGATACGTGATTCCTGCGGAATTGCCGGAACAGGCGCGATCTCAATTTCCTTACCGGTCAATCCTTCGACATAGATACGCAGAATTGTCTGTATCTCTTCCAAAGGCAAACCCACCGTTGTGTTTTGAAGAAGGTCGTTCGATTGACGGGTTTCGAGGGCAAAATAGCTTCGGC
>JAYUCO010000012.1:0-36398 GCA_043740295.1 Pyrinomonadaceae bacterium
AGCTCAACCCGCCATAATCGTCGGCACGCAGAGCATCGCGCGCCTGCAGGCTACGCGCCACCGGCCGCACCAGCGCCAACTCGTCGGCGTTCATGATCCCGAACACGCTCAATTTGTGATGGCCGAACTGCCGCACTTTTTCATTGTCGTCGCCGCCGAGAACCGCCGCCAGATGCCCGATCCCGAACCGCATTTCGGTGCGGAACGCCGCGCTGAGCAATTTGCGCGCCACCTCGGTGACGTCGATCGTCGCTGGCGGGTCGAGGCAATTGTCGCAATTGCCACACGCCTCGGGCGGCTCCTCGCCGAAATGCCGCAGCAGGATCGCGCGGCGGCAGGTCGCGGCCTCGACGAATGCGGCAAGCGTGTTGAGCCGGTCGCGCTCGGCGGGTCGGCGCTCGACGTCGATCTCGGTCTCGATCCGCCGCCGCGCCCGGGCGAAATCTTCCGCCCCCCAATATAGCCACGCCTCGGCCGGGTCGCCGTCGCGCCCGGCGCGCCCGGTTTCCTGATAATAGCTCTCGATATTTTTCGGCAGGTCGCAGTGGACGACGAACCGGACATTCGATTTATCGATGCCCATACCGAATGCGATCGTCGCAACAATGATCTTTGCCTCGTCCTTTAAGAATAATTCCTGATGTTTGTCTCGCGTTTCCTTATCAAGCCCGGCGTGATACGGCAATGCGTCAAAGCCCTCGTCGCGCAGGTCAGCGGCCAACGAATCGACCGATTTGCGGCTCAAACAATAGACGATGCCGCTTTCATCTTTTCGGCGGTCGAGATGATCTAGAAGCTGCGAATAGGAATTGCGTTTCGGCTCGACCGCGTAAAAAATATTCGGGCGGTTAAAGCTCGACACAAAAAGCTCTGAACCGATCAATCCTAAACGCTCGATAATGTCCTTTTTCACCAGCTTATCGGCCGTCGCCGTCAGTGCGATCAGCGGAACATCAGGAAAATGCCGTTTTAATTTACTCAACTGAGCGTATTCCGGCCGAAAATCATGCCCCCAATTAGAGATACAATGTGCTTCGTCTATCGCAAACAGCGATATATTTATGGACTTCAAAAAATCCAGAAACTGATCACCGCTTTGAATAAGCCGCTCCGGAGCAATATATAACAGTTTTAACGTTCCGTTGCGCACTAGCCGAAAAACCTCGGCCTGCTGCGCCGGCGTTTGCGTCGAATTCAGAAAAGCCGCTTCGACCCCATTCTGCCGCAAAGCGTCCACCTGGTCCTTCATCAGCGCGATCAGCGGCGATATAACGATCGTCAACCCGTCAAACATCAACGCTGGAATCTGATAGCACAGAGACTTCCCGCCGCCCGTCGGCATCAGCACAACGCAATCCTTTCCCGCCAAAACCGTCTCGATCACCACCTGCTGATTCATCCGAAACGAGTCGTACCCGAACTGGCTTTTTAGAATTTCCCTTGCGCGGTCAATGTTCATTGATTTGTATCTGAAGTAATGATTTGTGTGAGAGACAAATCATTAAAGTTTCGATATAAGAAATGGTATTATACAAAAAAGATTCTGCATAATACCCAAATTTCTTGTGTTGCCCAGAATCATTCCGCTCAATCCTAAGTTACCGTATGAACATTGACCGCACCGAGTTTCAATTTGTCTGCAACCTTGAGCCAGAAGTCGGCCCCGACGGTACGGCCGTTTCATTGATGCCGCAGCCTCACTACAAGAACGCCAACAATCTATTGCTGAACACTTATGGGGCCGGGCCATTTTGCAAGTTCCGTATTCCACGGCAATTCACTACAAGCGGCGTATACGCTCTCGTTATTGGGGGTTCAATCAAGTACATAGGTGAGTGCGTCAATCTTTCGAGTCGTTATAACTCAGGTTATGGCAATATCTCGCCGAGAAATTGCTTCAAGGGTGGTCAAGAAACAAACTGTCGCCTCAATAATCGCATCTATAAAGAAGTTCACCTCGGTCGTCAGGTCGAGCTTTGGTTTCATGCCACACGCGAACACAAGAAGTTGGAAAAATGCTTGCTTGCTGCTAGCGACTACGAGTGGAACTGTGGGGCAATACGCATAACCTCTCATTCAACCGGACCTGCGCGAGAAGTCACACAGACCGGTTAATTCAAACGTTCGGTATTTTGGGTCCGAAAAAGTATAATTTAAGAATGCCGACCGTATTAAGATACGAAGCTTATCGCATTTATTTTTACAGCCATGAACCGAACGAGCCGCCGCATGTGCATATTGACCGCGATAATCTGTCGGCTAAATTTTGGTTGAATCCTGTTTCATTAAATCGCAGTCTCGGTTTTAGCTCAGGGGAACTGCGGAAGATCGAAAGAATTGTGCAAAAAAACCGTCAACGGTTGTTGGAGGCATGGAATGAGTATTTTGGCATTGGGAGCAGATGAAAGAGTCCTTGAAGTAGAGACGACTGAGGATGAATTAAGCGTCAGGCTGATGGACGGGAGAACGATCAGCGTTCCGCTCGTTTGGTATCCGCGCCTACTGCACGCTACCAATGAACAAAGAAAAAATTGGCGAATCAGCGGCGGCGGCTACGGGATTCAATGGGAAGATATCGACGAAGATCTAAGCACTGAAGGATTACTGCGTGGTGCTCCTGCTCCGAGCCCGTCCTTAGCAAGAGCTTAGAGCACATCGGTCGCTCACAAAGTAATAAAATTTTGCCGGTCTTATTCGTGTTTCTTCGTGTCATTTTTAGTGGCTCCAGTCTTTAAAGGTTTTTAAGACGGAACCACAGATCAACACGAACAAGACACGAAATAAATCAAAAAAATATCTAATTGTCTGGTTTCCTAATCAGTGTTCATCAGTGTCAATCTATGGATAGACCTTCTTCTCGGCGTCTCCGCAGTCCCACTTCCTATCCGGCCAACGTTTCCGCTTGACCTTTCATCCAAATCAGGATTATGCTTAGAGTTTGTCTTTAGTAGGCTAGTAGGCAATTTTGGGGAAGATAAAGCAATGAAACAAGATATACATCCGAATTATCAGGAAATTACCGTAAGTTGTGCTTGCGGGCATTCGTTTAAAACGCGTTCGACGGGCGGCGATCTGAATATAGAAATTTGTGCCGAATGCCATCCGTTCTTTACCGGCAAGCAAAAATTGATAGATACGGCCGGCCGTGTTGACCGCTTCAAGCGCCGTTATGCACGCGGTGTAGCTCCGGCAGCGGAAGCACCGGTGGAAGAAGTAAAGGCTGCAGAGGTCGCAGAAGTTTAATCTATTGAAATTGGCTGCTGACAAATATTAGCTGACAAAATCCGACGCCGACTCTTTTGAGCGCCGCTCGCTAAAGGTGTATTTTACACCGGCGAAAGGCAAAAAAGGTCGGCGTTAGTTCTTTATAAATATATTGGATACGCTCTTCAAAATTGACTGGCAGTCGATGTTTGTCCCGACCGAATCGGTGCTGGAGATCATCATTCGCGGTACAATAATGTACCTCGGAATGTTCGCTCTTTTGCGTGTATTTCGCCGGCAGTCGGGCGGCATTGGAATTGCGGATATTCTGGTCATTGTCGTGATCGCAGATGCGGCACAGAATGGCATGGCGGGCGACTCGAAGTCAATTACGGAAGCCTTGATATTGATCTCTACCATAGTGCTTTGGGATTGGCTGTTTGATTGGCTGGGTTACAAATCGTCATTTTTTGCCCGGATTATGGCTCCTCAGCCATTGCTTCTAATCGAAGACGGTAAGATACTTTTCACGAACCTTGAAAAGGAATTGATCACCGAAGATGAATTGATGGGCCAACTTCGCGAACAGGGCATCGATGACCTGTCGATAATTAAAAAATGTTTTCTGGAAAGTAGCGGACACTTTAGCGTACTGACGCGATCGGCCGGTGTCAGGAAACAAAAAGGCAACGAAACCGGCGCAGATGCCGTCAATCACTAGATATGAAAAACAACATTTCCCTGCGAAAACTGAAATTCTTTCACACGGTCTTTGCCGTACAGCGTGACCTCATCGTCGGCGGCCAGGCCGTGATGGAAGGCGTGATGATGCGCACACCAGGTGCTTATGCCATTGCCTGCCGCAAATCGGACGGCACTATCGTGCATACGGCGGAAACGCTGCCAAAATGGAGCGATACATATAAATGGCTCAATCTGCCTGTACTTCGCGGTGGTGCAACGCTCATTCAATCCATGGCCCTCGGCATAAAAGCCTTGAATTTTTCCGCAAAAGTTTACGAAGACGATCTCGAAGCTCAAAAAGAATTGACCAAAGAAAAGGTGTTGGAAACGCAAACCGCTCTCGTTACAGGCACGATGGATGAGGAATTTGGCAAGGCCCCTGTAAAAATAATAATGCCGGAAGCCAAACCGGAAGAATCGAAGGTTAAAAAGTCCGGTCAATCGCTTGGTGCAGTAGCCTCGATCATTTTTGCTCTGGGCTTTAACGTGCTGCTTTTTATCGTTGCACCGCTTGTCCTGACAAATGCGGGTTTTATTGCTCTCGGCTGGGCGGATGCCCCGACAATCCTTTCGGGTGCGGGTTGGCTGGAAACGGCAAAGGCATATGCGTGGGAGATCAAACCGCATTCGTGGATCGCTTTCAATCTGCTCGACGGCCTAGTGCGGATGTTCTTTTTTGTCGTCATGATCTTCACTATGTCGTATGTGAAAAATATCCGTCGCGTCTTCGAATATCACGGTGCCGAACATAAAACAGTGTTCACCTGGGAAAAAGGCCTGGATTTGAATGTCGAGAACGCATCGGCTCAAAAACGCCAGCATCCGCGATGCGGCACCTCGTTTCTGATGGTTGTAATGCTCGTCGCGATCGTCTTGTTCTCTGTTATTAATTTTCACGTGATGCTGCTGAATCTCATTGTGAGAATTGCACTTATGCCGCTTGTGGCCGGACTTTCATACGAGATCATTCGTTACGCCGCGAAAAAAGAATCGGGCGCGATATTCAAATTTATGACAATGCCTGGCCTTTGGCTGCAAAATATAACGACGCAGGAACCGGACGGCGAGCAACTTGAAGTAGCTATTAAGGCTTTGGACGAATCGCTCAAATTAGAGCCGCAGACGGCTTAATAGAAATTGTAAGTGGTGAATGGTGAATGAAACCAACACAACGAGCCTATATTATTATTCGCCATTCATCATTCACCATTAAATACTTATGCTCGAAAAACTTGAACAGATCGAAAAAAGCTACGACGAACTGACGGCTCAAATATCCTCGCCGGATTTTATGTCCGATATGTCGCTGTATGCTAAAGCGATGAAGCAGCACAGCAGCCTCGGCTTCATCGTCGAAAAATTTCGCGAGGTCAGGAAGATGCAGGAAGCATTGGCCGAATCAAAAGAGCTTGCTGATATTTCTGACGATGAGGAGATGCGCGAACTCGCCCTTGCGGAAGTAGCAGAGATCGAAGAAAAACTGCCGCCTGCCGAAGAAGAATTACGCGTACTCCTTCTGCCGCAGGACCCGAACGATGAAAAAAATGTAATTCTAGAGATCCGCGCCGGGACCGGAGGCGACGAAGCTACGCTTTTTGCCGCCGAAGTTCTGCGGATGTACGCACGGTACGCCGAGCGCAATGGTTTGAAAATGGAGATTCTCGAAACTTCGGACACCGGCGTCGGCGGAATAAAAGACGCTGTTGCCGTTATCGAAGGGGACAAGGTATATTCGAAAATGCGTTACGAATCAGGCGTTCACCGCGTTCAGCGTGTGCCGCAAACCGAGACCAGCGGACGTATCCACACATCCGCCATCACGGTTGCTGTGCTGCCGGAAGCCGAAGAAGTAGATGTAAAAGTCGATCCAAAGGATCTGCGCGTCGATTATTTCTGCTCTTCCGGGCCGGGCGGGCAATCGGTAAATACCACATATTCCGCCGTTCGGCTGACTCATTTACCGACAAATGTTGTCGTTTCGATGCAGGACGAAAAATCGCAGATAAAAAATAAGGAAAAAGCGATGCGCATTTTGCGTGCCCGTCTGCAGGAACTCGAAGAGCAAAAGCAGCATGACGAACTTTCCGCCGAACGCAAATCGATGGTCGGTAGCGGCGACCGTTCCGAGAAGATACGTACTTATAATTTCAAGGAAAACCGTGTCACGGACCACCGTATCGGCTTGACCGTGCATCAACTCGATCTGGTGCTTGACGGCCAACTTGACGAATTTATCAACGCCTTGACCACACATTACCAAACCGAGAAATTAAAGGCCGAAGCAATTGGAGCGTAAAACGAATGAAACGTGAAACGGTATTAACGATCGCTGCCGTAATTATGGCCGCACTTGGTTTATTGATCGGCTATCTTGGATTATTTTCCGGTCCGGCGATAATACTTCCGCCGGTCGTCACATGCGTCGGGTTTTTGGTGATCGCCTGGGTTTTCTTTGTTTTTAAAACTAAACAAGGCGACTAGATGAATTTGCTTCTTAAATCCAAAATAGAATTGTGCCCATAACACGACTATATCTAATCAGACACGGCCAATCCGCCGGAAATGCCGAAGGGCGTTTTGGCGGACACGGTGTGACTCCGCTTTCTGATCTTGGTGTGCGTCAGGCCAATGCCGCGGCTGAAATGCTGGCCAAAGAGAAGATCTCGGCAATATATTCGAGCGATCTTCACCGTGCCCTACAAACAGCCGAGCCGCTATCGAAATTACTCAATATTCCGGTGACAAAATCCGCCGCTTTCCGAGAAAGGCACGTCGGCGTCCTTGAAGGATTGACCTTTGACGAATCAAAGCTGGCCTTTCCCAAGGATTACTTCGCCCTGGTTAACCGAAATATCCAACATGTGATAACCAACGGCGAAAGCTACCGGCAGCTCCTGAAACGAAGCACCGGCGAGCTGTGGGACATCCTTCGAAACCATCAGGGCGGAAAGGTCGCGATCTTCTCGCACACTGGGGCCATTTGCTTTCTAACGCTCCATCTAATGGGGGCGATCAACCGCATGACAAAACAAACCCCGTGGATCGTCACCTCAAACTGCGGCGTCAACCGCTTCGAGATCCGCGGCCGCAATAACGTCCGCGTCCTGGCCCTCAACGACACCCGCCACCTAAAACAAATCACCGGCAACGACTCCTTCGCCGCCCGATAGACAAAAACACAAACTTTAGCTCCCCTCTGGCTTGAGCAGAGGTGGTTGAGTTTCGCAGACGGGGTAGTGAGACCGATTCTCCGACGGTAAAAGACAGCCGCCAGCGCAAAAAAAGGCCGGAGCATACAGCTCCAGCCTTAAATCCAAACTCATCCAATATTAGAATGAGTATCTCAAACCAAACTGCATACGGCGTGGCGTTCCTAAAATACTGCTATAAACGTTACCAAAATCACTTGACGCAGTACCTGTTTCAGGATCCTGCGGTAAGCCGTAGGTTGAACGGGTTGCGTTATCCGCATTAAGGTATTGATAATTCAGCACATTGAAAACTTCCCATCGAAACTGAAGTTTATGACCTTCACTCCATGGCATAGTGAAAGACTTGGAAAGTCCGAGGTCAAGGGCAGAATATCCTGAACCACGGAAATTGTTGCGCTGTCCCGTTTCACCTGCACGAGCATTTCTGAAAGAGTTGAAAGCTTCCTGGGGATTGGTAAATGCATTTCGCGTCGTGCGATTGACACCGAATGTTACCGGACGAATTGTAGTTCCGTTCGATTGCACATTCCAATTTGTTGCCCATTGTGCAGCATCAAAAGGAGACGAGAAAGGCTGTCCCGAATTGTACCGAGCTATGCCCCGGATATCCCATCCACCAATAAGCGCATCAGCAAACGAATTCAAGCCGCTGAGGAATTTCTTTCCTTTTCCAACTGGCAATTGAAAAAGAAAATTAGCATTTAGGATATGAGTAGTATCAAAGTCCGAAACCGCATAATTATCTTCAGGACGCAGAGGATTTAAGAGGAATTGAGATCCATATGAACCACCGGTCTGCAACCCCGAAACATCGTCAAATGATTTTGAGAACGTATAGTTAATGTCATATGACAAAGTTTCTCCCAGCCTCTGTCTGATCGAAAACGAAGCTCCGTTATAATTGGATTTCGCAAACGATCCGAATGCCGAGAAGGCTGCATACTGAGGATGGAAAAATGCATTTGGGGTTCGGCCTGCATCATCAATAATAGTCTGAATAAATGTCCAATCCAGAATGTCATAACCATCTCGACCAACTAAATAACGTACGGCTTGAGTAGGCGTCAGCCCATTGAATGTGGGATCAAAGAAACCGAAATTATTTAAAACGTACCTTTGAGCACCGGCTGCGAGACCCGGACCAAAAAGATTATCGAAATATGGTAGATTAACTGAAGCGGAGTCAAATGGCACATTCGCAGCTCGCAAATCATGCAATATTCCTGCAGCAGTGTACCAATCCTGTCCCGTCCGGGTATCGACGAGATTGTTGAGGGCGTTAACATCTCGAGACCCCAGCAAATTACGAGCCTTGCTTCCGATATACGAAGCTTCGATGTATATTCCCTTTGGCAATTGACGGCCATAAGTAAGGTTCCATGTGTAATGTGTCGGCGTTGTGATCGTAGCGTCGAGCGATGATTCGATCCGCTGCGGACAATCCTCTGTTCCTGTAAGGCAGCCTGCTGTAACATCTGTCGAAAACCGCTGAACCGGAGGCGGTATGCCAGGTAAACTACGGATGTTCTGATTGAATCCGGTGAACTCAGGAGCCCGATTAGTAGTGATATTATATGTGTTTGCGGCGATCGTGGTTGATGAAGTAAAGCCAATAGTTGAAAGACCGTCAAAACTCACGGCCAACTGTCCGCCAAAATGATCATTTGTTATTGCAAATCCGCCGCGAAATACCGAAGTCCCCTGATCGCCAAAGAGGGTTTTTAGAAACCCTTCCTTGAAATTAGGCGACCAAGCAGCTGCAAGACGCGGCTGGAAATTATTCCAATCTGATTTGTAGAAACCCGGTCCATTATTGGCTGGCCCGCCTCTTTCAAAACTGATCAATTGGTTATAAGGGATACCGGCCGCTGCTGATGCTTTACGGGCCTCAAAAAAATCACCAAGCGGAACCGTTGGCACTACTTGAAAACCATTTTTTTCATATACCGGACGGCTGTATCCGTAGCGAAGCCCCAAGGTCAAAGTCAGGTTGCTAAAAGGCTTCCATTTATCCTGGACGTATGCATCGTACTCCTCAGTTGAAAAATTCCTGTTTGTAGGGGTTCCTGACGGAACGACGGTACCATCCAAGTCGTAAGTAAAATTACCGCTATACTGCGAAAAGCGCCCGATCAGTGCTGCAGCTGTGTTTTGAATTGTCGTTCGCTGACTTGACGGCACTGTATATCCAGCGTCGGAAATTGCCCGGTCGAGAACCCGGCCCGACGAAGCATAAAAAGAAGGATTTGTAACGGCACTGTCAAAAGCACTGCCAAAATCGACACGCTGGTTTCTGATCAACCTGACATTACCGCCAAACTGCACTTCATGATTGCCTTTGATCCAGGTAAAATCATCTGTGAAATTTTGTGTAGGGGTTATACGGCTAAGCGTTCTAGCAAAATTTAGCGGAGAGTAAACGAATCTAAAACTAATGCTCGGAGCACTCGAATCTCCCTGAGTGCTGAATGCCTGTCTGGTCAACCCATAACGAAAGTTGTTGACCTTATTACTGCTGATCGCCCAATCATGTCCCACGACAAAACCATAAGGATGACTCCATACTGAGGTAGCGATTGTGTCTGGAAATGCCGATGTTCCGGTGGAAATATCATTTTGGAAATTGCCCCTAAAAAATAAAGCCTGGCTGTCATTAAGTTTGTAGTCCAACCGGGCAATGTGCGTGTTTTCAGAGTCTGTTGTTGGGGAGTTAAATAGATACCCTCCGGTGTTTATGCCATCGCCAATAATGGTATTGTTCGAAGCATATCGGGAAGTTACCCCGGCAAATACAGCCACGGCAGCCGGATTGATGCCGACCGATGAATATATCGAGTTCAATTGGGCGGTTGTTAAGGTAATCAACCGGTTTGTTCCCACAGGATCGCCGGGAGCGGCGCCGTTAAATCTTAACTGCCCCTGACCAACATGGGCCAATGGAACAATTGCATTTACTGGAACCCCTAATTTTTGCCGCTGTCCTTCGTAGGAGTAAAAGAAGAAAAATTTATCTTTGATTATCGGTCCGCCAATGGCTCCCCCAAAAACATTCCTGGCAAGGCTCGAACGCTCAATGCCGGCAAGATTGTTAAAAAAGTCGTTGGCTGAAAAAGCCGTCGGACGGTAGAAATAGTAGGCTGCGCCATGGAAAGCATTAGTCCCTCTCTTAGTTAGTAACGAGATTTGAGCACCGGACGAACGTCCCTGCGATGCATTGGAATTTGTGGTCGAAATACGAAACTCCTCAACGGCTTCTGCTGTTTGGCGTAAAACGGTAACCTGCCGGGTTTGGAATTGTGCCGTGCGTCCACCGTTTTGCTGGTCGTTGATATCAACGCCATCAAGCGTGATATTTGCCTGATCGCTTCTGCCGCCAGCAACGTAACCTTCGCGGGTAACACCTGGCTGCAGTGTCAACAGATCGGCGACATTTCTGAGGTCAGTTGGAAGCTGGGTTATTTGTTGAGGAACAAAATTATTTCCAAGACTGGCATCCTGGGTATTGACAACTGAGTCGATCGTGTTTGCTGTCACATCAATTACTGCGCTAACGTCCCCGGCTTCTAAAGAAAGGTTTACCGCAATCGGCAAATCAACCAATGCCTGAACGTTGGAATTCACTAGTTTCTTAAAGTTTGATGCTTCGACCTCGATCATATATGTCGAAGGGGGTATTCCTGGGAAATTAAAGGTGCCGTCGTCCGCAGTTGTAGCAGACCGGTTGAATCCATTAGCGGGATTCGATAGCCGCACAGTTGCTCCGGCAACTGTTGCTCCATTTTGATCCGTGACAGTTCCACGCACGCCTGATGTGCCTGATTGTGCGATTGCGGTGCCGGATAGGCAAATCGAAAGCAAAGCCATCGCCATTAACATAAAAAACTTCGTACTCGCAATACTAAATTTCATAGGTCCTCCTAATTGTTAAAAAGACGGTCGATTGTATGAAGAGATAACACTAAAAAAATAAGCATTTTGCGTTCCATTGTTTAAAACAGACATAAATAGCCGTAAATTCAACAAAACCCTACATTAAGCCGGATTAATCCTGTAAGCAAAACAATATTTTTTTGGATAATATTCAAATTTTTGGGAATTTAATTGGTAAGATTATGTATACGTGGAATTACTTATCCAATTTAAGGCGTTTTTGGCGGCGGTCGCGGCTGTTCCGGCGGCGGTGCTGATCGTTGGCGATACCGGATTCGCTATGTCGCCAATGGCGAAAACACCGGCGGTACTACTTTCACAAGCGGTATTGACGATCACATAGCCGTTCGGATCGAGTTCGACCTTTCCGCTCAGAATTTCGGAATTAGGCTGGACGCCGATCCGGATCAGTGCGATTTCAGCGGGCATTATTTTTAACTTACTGGTTTGCAGATCTTCTGTCTCGACAGCCGCAAGCGTTTGACCGTCGGCTTGGCCGCTGCCGCTCGCGGCTCTGATCGGATCGCCGGAAAATTTTTTGATTATCGTGTTCGTGTATAATTCGATTCGCGGATGACGTTTTGCTTTTTCAAGAAATTCACCACGCGCTCTGAAGTTCTCCCCGCGATTTACAACCGAAACCTTCGATGCAAATTCAGCAAGTATAAGAGCATTTTCAATAGCGGCATCGCCCCCGCCGACGATCACGGTCTTTTTTCCTTTGGCTTTTTCCCGATAATCTGATCCGGAATCGATAATGCCTTTTCCTTGAAATTTCTCCTCGCCCTCAGCACCCAATTTTTTCCGCCGCACTCCTGCGGCAATAATTAGAGCTTTATAATAATGAATTTCGCCGGTATGTAATATGACCGAATTATTCGCCGTATCCAAATCCAAAATATTCGCGTTCAAACGCCGCACAAACTCCCTCTTCCCTGCTGCCCGCAGAAAAATATCACGCATTTCCAGCCCATTCTCAGCTTCGACGCCGATATAATTTTTGATCGGGCCATAAATTCGTAAAAGCTGTCCTCCGAACTCTGATCCTTTCTCAAGCAGGGTCGTGTTGATCCCAAAATAGCGGCACCAAAGGGCCGCCGAAAGTCCCGCGGGGCCTCCGCCAATAATAATTACGCCTGTTTTAGCTTTGTTCTCGTTCATTGTATGCGGAAAGCCCTTCTAATGATCTCGCTTCCGCTGTGAAAAAAGAAAGCCCTTCCTAACGGTCAGGCTTCTGCCATGAAAAATTGCGCTTTTTGTCAATTGCTACTGCCATATTTTGTCACTTTAATTACTTTTCTCGTCATTTACCTTGATACACCAAAACCATCCAAATTCTAATATAAGTCAGTATTTTACGCACGTTTACAGTTTTTTTTGATGTCATGTCGGCTGTTGAAAGCTTGGCATTTATATTGCATTCAGCCTTTTGCTGGCGCGGAGTCCCGCTTTCCCGACGCTTAGTCTCCAATACATTCATTAAACAATTCCACTTCGCCAACCACAAAAATCTATGAGATTAGAACTTGAAACAAACCCGACCTCCGCTTCTTATGTTGAAAATGCCGCAACAGCAGCCACTTTCAAAAGTGCAGAAGCCGCCGAAGCTCAAACGATGCTCCATGAAGGTATCAAAGCAGCTCAGGCTGGAAATCGCGGACATGCCCGTATTGCATTGCTGCGGTGCACTGAATTGCAGCCGAGGAACGAAAGTGCCTGGCTTTGGCTGGCGTCGATAAGCGAATACCCGGAAGAATTGATGGTATTTCTGGATAATGTACTCGACATCAATCCTGGCAACGAACGCGCTCTCGAATGGACAATTGCGACAAAATCGCTCCTTGCTAAAAATTTGGTCCAGAGAGGCATAGACGCGTTCGAATCCAATCAGCCTGAAACAGCTATACAGTATTTCAATCAAGCTCTCGAACACGATCAGCAAAACGGTACGGCGTGGTTATGGATGGCGTCGCTGGCTGACACCAACGAAGGAAAAATGGCATATCTGGAACAAGTGCTGAGCATTGAGCCAGATAACGAAGCGGCGAATACGGCTTATAATGCAGCCAGGGCCGAAGCAGATCAAAAGCTTCTGACGGAAGCACGTAATGCAGCAGTTTCCGGCCGGACTGCCGAAGCTAACGAGCTCATCGACGCGATCCTGGCGGAAACACATGATTCAGAAGACGCATGGGTCCTTCGCTCGCATCTGGCAGATAGCTTTGAGGAAAAGATAAAATCATTCGAACAGGTTTTGGTGATCAACCCGGAAAATGCAGCGGCCATATCGGGACTTGATTCGTTAAGATCGATCATGTCATCGGTTGCACCCGTCGCGGTCGAAGAACCAAAAAATGAACTAGAAAGTCTCGAAACTGCAGCAGTCGAAGAAACTGAATATACCCTGGAAAGCCTCGAAACCACAGCTGTTGAAGAAGTCGAAAACACGCCAGAAACTATCGAGACTGCCAATTTCGAAGAAATCCGATCCGAAGAAATGTCCGCACCTGAAATTCCTTCGACCGATGAATTGCAATTTCCGGATGGAATTAGCGAAGAAGTTCAACAGGACATGATGTCCAGCTCCGCCAATCTGAATGCCGACATGTTTGCCCAAACATTTCATTTTAGTTCGCTTGAAGAACTCTCGAACGAACAGGAAATGGCCGAATTTACCGAAGAGGTCCCCAATGAAGAATTTGCAGTCAGCAGTGAAGAATACAATTCAAATTATTCCGAGCCTTCCGAAGCCGTGGAAGAAAAGTTCTTTGAATCAGCCGATCAGCAGGACAATGAGCCGGGCCTTGAAATGCAGAAAGATGTTGAGGAAGTTCCGGAAGAAAGTTCAGCCGCCGAATTCGGAACGGAAGACGACATCCACATGACCCAACCGGCAAACTACGAATTCACCGCCGAAGATGCCGTTCCGAATTGGGACGAGTCAGTTGCAGATGAAATGGTGGATATCGAGCCTGAAACCGGAGAAATGTTCGATTTCGGCAATGAATCAGAAAGCGGGTCAAATGCAAGTTTCGACGACGGTATCCCAATGCCGTACGCTGAGCTGTCCGGACTTGATGAAATCTCGGCCCAAACCGTAAATCCTTTCGAAACAACAGTTTTTGTCAGGGCATCAGAAGATGAGCCACATGCGGCAATGTCCGTTTGTCCGTTCTGCTCCTCAGAAAATGAAGCTCAGGCATTTATTTGTCAGGGCTGCATGGCGATGCTCACACTTTCCGACCTTGAAATGCTCCTGGCACACCAAAATGCTGATAAATTTGTTCTTCGCGAAGCCGTGGAAGGTATGGAACGTGAAAAAACCTCGCGTGAATTCACCGAGAATGAATTGACGATGCTCGGGATCGGCCACCTTAATCTCCACAATCTGCTCGCAGGCTATTCTTACCTCCATGAAGCTTCGCAAATAAATCCGAACAATGTCGTACTTTCCAGCCAGGTCAATTCACTTTTGATAAGGCTTGAGGAGATCACGAAGCAGGAAGAGGCCCACGAAGCAATGCCAAAAGGTAAGACGATACTTGTCGTCGATGACAGCCCGACCGTTCGTAAACTTATAGCCGGCAAGCTTGAAAAATGCGGGCACGATGTTTTTTGCGCCAATGACGGTGTAGAGGCAATGGAACGCCTTCAGGATCTCTTGCCCGATCTGGTTCTGCTCGATATAACCATGCCGAGAATGGACGGTTATCAAGTCTGCAAGATGATCCGCTCCACCGAAGCCACAAAAAATGTGCCGGTCGTGATGATCTCCGGAAAGGATGGGTTCTTCGACAAGGTGCGCGGCCGCATGGCTGGAACTTCCGGTTATATAACCAAACCTTTCGGGCCGGAAACATTGATGAAAACCGTCGAAACTTATCTGAAAGGTGAAACCAAAGTTTAAAATTAGAAATGCTTGATCCCAATCACCAACGGGAATTATTAAACACGGGGGAATTTATATGTCCGCCGACAACTTCAACTAGCGATGAATATTCCGCAACAAAAACATGCGAAAGGTTCATCGCCTTTTACTTCGGAGTAAAGCTTTATTGCGTCAAGGCGCAATCGGTGGCGGAAGTTGTCCATTCGCTGACCGTGGCTGTTTTGCCGAATCCGCCAGGCGTATTAGCCGGCATTGCCGCACTTCGCGGCGAAGTCATTGTGGTATTGGACCTGAAGGACGCCTTAAAGGAAGAAGGTGGATCGTCGCGTGACAGATCTAAAATGATCGTCCTTCGGCAGCAGGACGGACAGACGCAATTTGCAATTCCGATCGACCAGCTGCACGAGGTCGTGATGCTTCCACTAGAGGTATTAAAACCGTCTGGTGGTTTGGTCCAGATAGTGGAATACCAAGAGAGCGTTTACAACATCATCGATCTCGAAAAACTTTCGGTGGAAATAGAGCTACAACTGAAAGATCGCGGGGCAATTAATGGCTAAGAAGGATTCAAACGATATTATGTCGAATTCGCTCAAGGGCAGAATATGGCTCGCCGTGGGTGCTTTGGCCGTTTTAAATTGCATTTTCACATTGCTGACTTATCTGGCCGCTTCTTTCTTTACCTCCAATACTTTCTTTTTAGTTCTACCAGCTTTTATCGTGACGACGATGTTTACGGTGATCTTTGGCCGCTGGATGGTAAATGAAATTCTAAGTCCGATCAAACAAGTGGCTCTGCTCGCAAAAAGCCTGGAAAGAAGCGCTTCAGTATCACTCCCGAAAACCACTGGTTCAAGCGAAACTGACGAATTGCTTGACATCATCCATCGCAACGGACGTCAGCTGCAAAACCTTATCGGAATGATGGACGACGTTTCATCGGGAAATACGAAGACCGCATTAACGCCGCTCGAAAATTCCGATCGTCTCAGCTCATCATTTCAAAAATTGGTTTCGAAGGTCACTGATTCGGTCGATGCAGCCGCCAAACTCAGTGAACTTCAAACTGCCGTTGCTCAATTGATCTCGGACCTATCGACCCTCAAAAACGGCAATCTGAATTTTGAGGCCCGCGGTGGCCATGCAGCAACCAAAGCAATAGCCGAATCGGTCCGGACATTGATCGCAAAACACGTCGAATTGGCCGCCCACGTTAATGTAAATGTGGCCGAAGCTGACCGTGCTGTTCAGGAAGCCAGGAAACTTGTCCGCATCGCGATTGAAAATGGTGATGCAATGACACGTAAGTTCGTCCGTGTCAGCGATGCGTTACAACAAGGGCAGAATCATTTCGAACAAATATCGCTTGAGGCTGCTTCAGCATTGTCCGGTATCGACCGAACTGCCGGCGACTTCGAAACCGCCAAACAAATTGCCCGGGACAGCACCGAAGCGGTCAATGATCTCAAAGAACATATAAATTCCGCATCCAGAAAACTTCAAAGCATTATTGACCAATCGCAGGCAATTACACGGATCTCCAAATTGGCGGAAGATATGGCACGGCGTTCAAAGCTGATCGCTCTCAATACATCGATCCAGGCAGCGTCTTCAAAAGGCACCGGCGTTGCCTTGATCGCCGACGAAATAGCTTCGCTTTCTGACCGTGCCGGCCGCGTCAACAAAGAAGTTTCAGTAATAAATGAGACTATCGTCCGTGAGATCGATGAAGCACAGTCGGCCCTCCAAAAACTTGTGAACGGCATAACGGCCATCTCCGGCCATTCAGCCAAAAGTAACGATGTTATGGCCCGGCTAGATACATTTTTTGACAACATTATGCATCTTCCGGCAAAGATAGAGGCCGGAAAAAACGAACGCCTGTCGGGCAAACAGCAGCTTTTGTCCATTCTCGGTGAATATAATTCTGATGCATCCAGTGCCGAGATCAATCTTAAGGATTGTGAACAGGCCATTTCAAAATTTGCCGAACCGCTCGCAAATCTTCGCGGATCGGTCACGGCAAGATCGTCGACAGGCTCGAAACAGGCAGAAAACGCCCCGAACAATTACACGGCGGCAAATGATTTCCGCACACTTGGCAAAAATGCGGAACCAATGGAATTGCAAGGGGAAAATTAACCAAAAATGGGTAACCCGATCTGGAATTTGATGGTCAAAGCCTCTTCGCTGACAGCGGCGATCTTGCTGCTGCTTGGCACCGGCCTTGTCTTCGCGGCCCAATTTGGCATGACACAAAGCAAGATCGCAGGGTTGGCTACGCTATTATTTGCCGCCCTGATAGCCGTTTTCGCCTTATATGCCTCGTACCGTTCGAACTCACGATTAAAACGTGAAATGGATCTTGCGGCGGATGCGGCATACAAACTTTCGAAAGGCCAATTATACTGCGGAAAAAGCAGCAGCGAGTTAATGGATTCGTTAAAGTCCGTGTCTGAATATCTCAAAACCACGTCGGCTTTTGCAGAACGCATCGCCAACGGGGATCTCACCGAAAATATTGTCCCGAATTCCGATCTGGACCTGCTCGGTAATTCAATACGGGATATGGCCGAAAACCTGCGAACATTGGTACAGACCCAGGAAACCCGTGAACGGCTGCACAGCTCGGTCAAGAAACTCCTTGACGAAGTTTCGGAAGTTTCCGCCGGTGACCTCACCATTCAGGCCGAGGTCGGGACCGAAATAACGGGGGCGATCGCCGATGCTTTTAATTCAATGACGCATAACCTGCGTTCATTGATAAAAGAGGTCAAGGACATTACACAGCAGGTCGTGACCTCGGCTGACACGATAAATGAAACGACCGAACAGCTTGCCAGCGGAAGTTCGGCCCAGGCATCGCAGATATCACGGACGACGGCGGCAATATCCAATATGGCCGTGCAGGTCCACGAAGTCGCGGAAAATGCCGCCATCTCGGCAAACGTTGCCGCTCAATCGCTCAATAATGCACGTTTAGGCACCCGGTCGGCGCAAGAAAATATCAGCGCTATGCACTGCATTCGAAAACAAGTGCAGGAAACCGCAAAGCGCATCAAGAAACTTGGCGAACGCTCACAGGAGATTAGCCAGATAGTTGGCCTAATATCCGATCTTTCTGACCGCACCAGCCTGCTTGCCCTCAATGCATCACTTCAGGCATCCGCCGCCGGCACTGCCGGATCGGGCTTTGCCGTTGTTGCCGAAGAGGTCGAACGCCTTGCCGAACGCTCTAATCGTCTGACCCAGCAGATCTCCAACCTGACGCAAACCATTAATGTAGAGACCAAGGAGGTCGTCGCTTCAATGGAGGAAACTATTCATGAAGTGATCGTCGGTTCGGCATTGGCGGACAAGGCCGGCCAGTCATTGGTGGAGATCGAGCAGGTTTCGGCCAAACTCTCCGAACTGCTGCAATCCATTTCCGAATCTGCAAAGGCCCAGGCAAAAGGTTCCGCCGACATTTCAAACGCCATGTCGGATATTTCCGAGGTAACGGAACTGGTGCAGCTTGGATCTAAACGCGCAGCCGAATCGGTCCGCACACTTGTCCAGCTGTCCGGCAGCCTGCAGAGCTCGGTTTCACCATTCAAGCTACCGCCGGAAATGAATACCGCTCTGGCTTCACAACCAGAGACAGGTACATTTGTAAATTAATGGATCCAGAACTTCTTTCAGCATTCACCGACGAAGCCGAAAATATGCTACAAGGCATTCGCGGTGGAATTCTAGTTTGTCTTCAGGACGGCAGACCGCCAAGCGACCTTGGTGGGATCCTTGGCAGCGTCCAATCGTTAAAAGGTGCCGCTGCGACGCTCGGGCTGAATGAAATTGAAGAAACCACGCAGCTATTGGAAAATAAGGTCCGGTCGTTTATTGCTTCACGTGAATCGTTTTCGCATAGCCGGACACACGAGCTGCTCGATATATTGGCCCGCATCGTGGCCTCGATCGGAAAGATCCGTATGGATTCGGACAAACATTCGATAAACTTATCCGATTTTGTCGATGAATCATTCGACAATCTGCAGATCTGCACATCAGGCCAAAGCGTTGCACAAACGGAAACCAATGTTGCTGAACTGTCCGTCGAAAGCGGTTTTGAGATCGATGCGGAGATGCTTGAGATATTTTCAATGGAAGCCGATGACCTTCTGAAAAATATTGAATCAAATCTCGATAAGCTGGCTATTGCACCCGATGATCGCGACGCACTTTGGGAGGTCCGCCGCAACGCTCATACGTTCAAGGGCGCAGCCGGAATTGTCGGCTTCAAAAAACCGTCCGAACTCGCCCATCGTGTCGAGGACCTGCTCGATCACTTGGCTGAGCACGGCATAAGCCCCGACGAACGTATCCATTCACTTCTACTTGCCTCGACGGATTGCCTTCGGTCGATCACCGCGGGCGAGAGATCGCCGCAGTTTTCGGCAAGATTAGACCAGGTTTACGAAGATTTCGACGCCGTCTTGCGCGATCTTGGAAATAAAACCATGGTCCCTATTAAAGCCACACCTGCGGAGATTCCGGAAGCAGCTATTGAAATAGCCGCTAAAGTCGTCCAGCCGCGGTCTATCGTGCGTGTCTCGCTCAAAAGGCTTGATGAGCTGGTAAAGATAGTTCATGGCCTGGTTGTCAGCCGTTCAGTTTTCGAACAAAGATTGACAGAGTTCGACCAGCAGATCGAGGAACTGCAAAACAGTACGCGGCGTCTCAAATCAACAAATACAAAACTCGAAACAAATTTTGAGGCGTCGATGCTTGGCTCCGTCGTCAATTCGGCCACAGGTCGCGGCAAACGCTCAGAATTAGTGAATAATCCCTTTTCACCAACCTCATTTAACGACCCGCTTCATAATTACACGGGCCCGGATTTTGATCCGCTTGAGTTTGACCGCTACACCGAATTTCACGAAAGCACTCGTGAGTTGACAGAAACAACAAGCGACACATTTGCAATAAATACTGCCCTTGAAGTGGTCAGGGGTAATCTTGAATCGCTTTTCGACCACCAACGCCGGCTGATCGAGGATATGCAGGAAAAGCTAATGCATATCCGTATGGTCGCCTTTAGCACGGTCGTCACGCGCCTGCAGCGGTCCGTTCACGTCACTTGTGAAGAAGAGCGAAAACACGCCGAACTGACGGTCGAAAATCAGCATCTGGAAATAGATACGCAGATCTTGGATTCACTCGTCGAGCCACTTATACATCTTATCCGCAACGCGGTCGTCCACGGGATCGAATCACCGGATACAAGGCGGCTTTTAGGAAAACCGGAGACCGGCCGCATAAATATTAGGCTTATCAATGAAGAGACTCACATTGTCGTTCAGGTTTCCGATGACGGCCGCGGAATAGCGGTTTCTTCGTTAAAGGAAAAAGCATTTCTTTCCGGCCTGGTCGCTCGCGGTGCCGCCGATGCCATGTCTGAAGAAGAAGTTTTCGAACTTATGTTCGTCGCCGGTTTAACAACGGCGGAAAAGCTGAATTTAAGTGCCGGCCGCGGCGTTGGAATGAGCATTGTCCGGGAAAGCATAGAGGCACGCATGGGTGAGATAGTGGTAAATTCCGTGCCGCAAAAAGGCACTACTTTCACTGTCCGGATACCGCTTCCGCTGGCCGTCACAAAAGTACTGCTTGTAAAGGTTAACCGTCAAACATTCGCTATACCCGTAAAATTGATACATCATATCGGCGAATTTTCATCATCGGATATAAAACAGTCCGGAAGTAATCAAACCCTCGAGCTTGCTTCCGGCAACTTCGCCGTCAAACATCTCGCTACCTATATCGGAGTTGAAAATAGCGGCCAGACCCGCCCGGAAAGAATAAATGTAGTGTTGCTTGAGACATCTGATATGGCCTGTGCTCTGGTGGTCGATGAGGCATTAAAAGCGGAAGAGGTGGTCATCAAGCCTTTAGGTAAACCGCTCGATGGGCTCAAAGGCACCATCGGTGCGGCAATTCTCGGCAGCGGCGATGTCGTTCCGATACTTGATATACCGTTTTTATTGAATGATCGTAAAAAGAAGAAGAAGACATCAGTTGAAACGGTTCCCGTCCAAGCCGAAAAACCAACTGTAATGATCGTGGACGACAGCCCAAGCATCCGGCATATGACTACAAAAGTCATCGAAAACGCCGGCTGGCCCACAGTCACAGCTAAGGACGGCATCGAAGCACTTGCGATACTCCAATCAGGTGCAGCCCTTCCGGCAATTATCCTGACCGATGTGGAAATGCCCCGAATGGACGGCTACGACCTAGCCTCAACAATAAAGAAAACCGAAAGCTTGAAAGAGATCCCCGTTGTTTTTATCACTTCACGAGGCGGCAAAAAACATCGCGACCGGGCAGCCGAACTCGGGATCGAAGAATATCTGACAAAACCATTTGCAGACGCAGAATTGATCGAAACCGTCAAGCGTCTTTCAAAGCGGGATCAAGGAACAAAATTGTAAGTAATGATACCACTTACTTTAACCGGGCTTCCTTTCAATGATGTTGGCGTGAATTCAGACTTTTTTGCTGCCGCTTCCGTTACTTCAAAAAGTAGAGGACTGCCGCAAAACGCTTTTGCATTTACTACATTTCCATTCTCGTTTATCAAAACTTTTACTAAAACACTTCCCCCGGCCCTGGATTGTCTTGCAGCGGGCGGGTAAAGCGGCTTAGCCAGAAATATTGCTTTCCCGTTCATAACACCTCCATTTATAGAGTTTACGGATTTGGAAATAGTATCTTCTCCGAAACGGGCAAGTCTTTGGGCCATTAACCTTTCGGAAAATGCTTTATTTCTGTTCTTAAGTTCTTCACCCGTAAAATGCCGAGACATGTAGCAAGAACGATCATCACTTACTTCATCGCTTCCTTCCAACACTTTCTTCTGAACTAAGATGTATTCGATAAGGTATCGCTTCAAAAATACCTCATCAGCTTTATCATACTGCTTTGCGTAGATGTAAAAGTCCGTCAGTGATTTTAACGAAGTTAAAGTCTGCTTGGTCTCCGGACCAAAGATCTTCTCGGTATTTGACACCGCTTGCGTAAACATCGGCTCAGCTTCTACTTGTCTTTTATCCAAAGTAAGTACCAGTCCGAGACTGTCCAGAATTTTTGTCATAGCAGACAAATGTCGGATCGGATTTTTCTGATAGATGGCCAGAGCAATCTGTAGGTTTTCGGCCGATTCATGGTATTTCAACTTAGCTCGATAAATTTCCCCAATATTTGTATAGGAGACCGCCGTTTCAACATTATCAGCCCCGTAAATTGCCATCGTCTGGCCAAGTGCAATATTCGCCAACTTCAAGGCATCATCAAACTTTCCCGTTTGATATTTTTCAATCAATGCCTGATTAGTTCTCTTAAGTTTATCCTTATCACTTTCTGTATTTTGGGCTGCCGCCGAGTAAATCACGAGTAACAATACTAATATAGAGTTAACAACTTTGTTCATAGGGATATAAGAGTTTCTTACTTTTTTGGCGGCCTGCTTGGCCTGATCTCGATCTTGCTTGGCAGTGCATTGGCATTCATTTCCAGCAGGTCGATAACTACCTGCGCAATGTCATCCGGCTGGAGCTGCCACGACTTTTCATCGCTCGGAGAATCGCCGCCAAAATACGTGTTCACACTTCCGGGGCAGATATAGCTGACCTTTATATTGTCCTGACGCACTTCTTGCATCAAAGCTTCGGAAAAGCCGTTCAGGCCGAATTTCGAAGCGTTGTAGGCCGCCATTCGCGGATGGGCATTTTGTCCGGCAAGCGACGAAATGTTGAATATATAACCACCGCCGCGTTCTTTTAGCAGTGGAATCGAATGGTGACAAGCATAGAAAACACCAAAAAGATTTGTCTCTAGCGTCTGCCTGAATTCGTCACCGGAAATTTCCTCGACCGTTTTTCCGAAAACGCCCATTCCGGCATTATTTACCAAAATATCAACGCCGCCAAAAACCCGCACGGCTTGGGCAAGCATCATTTTCACCTGCTCTTCGCTGCGCACATCGCAGATCTCACCTTCGATATGGCCGTGGGACGAAAGCCATTCAAGCGCCTGTCTAAGATCACCCTTAGAACGCCCGCAGATAAAAACCTTCCCGCCGCTTTTCAGCAACCTCTCCGCAATTGCAAAGCCTATTCCCTTTGTCCCACCGGTCACGACCGCAATTTTGCCATCTAAAATCATACTTTGACCTTAAAAAATTTGAACCGCAGAGACGCCGAGACACGAAGATAAGAATTTGAAACACGGAATTATATAAGTATAAATGAATTCGTATCGTCCGAGAGCACGATTTCTACATCTTATCTTCATAGTATTTCCTCTGCGTCTCGGCGTCTCTGCGGTGAAATTCCTATCCTCTTAGTCTCTCCTTCAAAATCTCATTCACTATCTTCGGATTCGCCCTACCTTCCGACGCCTTCATTACCTGGCCGACGAAAAAACCAAAAAGTTTCTCATTGCCACCGCGATATGACATGACTTGCTTTTCGTTTGTCGCGATCACTTCGTCAACTATTTTTTCGATAGCTGACAAATCCGAAATTTGCTCAAAGCCTTTTTGGCTGATGACCACGTCCGCTGTTTTGCCGGAATTAAACATCTCGACCATGACTTCTTTCGCTTGATTATTGTTTATCAAACCCGCATCCAGTTTTTTAATAAGCTCCGCGAGGTTATCCGCCGAGACTGGGCTGTCCGAAGCAGATTTTCCGGCACCGTTCAATTCCCGCTGCAATTCCGAAAGAATAAAGTTAGACGAAACTCTTGGATTTCCCGAAGCTTTCGCCGTCGTCTCGTAATAATCAGCGAGGCTTTTTTCCGATACAAGTTGCGAAGCATCGGCGAATGACAATCCGTATTCCGCTGTAAACCGGTCGCGCATCGCATCCGGCAATTCCGGCATCTCGCTTTTGACGCGATCGATGAAATCGCTTGTCACCGTCAAAGGCTGCAGATCGGGTTCAGGAAAATACCGGTAATCATGGGCGTCTTCTTTAGAGCGCATCACACGTGTTTCCTGATTTTTTTCGTCCCAGAGCCGCGTTTCCTGGCTAACGGTTTCACCTTTTTCGTGGGCAGCGATCTGGCGATCGATCTCGAATTCGATCGCTTTTTGCATAAACCGCACCGAATTTAGATTTTTCAGCTCGGCCTTGTTGTTAAAATGCGGCTGGCCGATCTTCCGCACGGAAACATTCGCCTCGCAGCGAAGATTTCCCTTTTCCATATCAGCGTCGCTCGCCCCGACCCATTGCAGCACGCGGCGGATGTGATTGACATAATCATAGGCCTGCCATGAAGTGCGAAAATCCGGCGCGGTGACGATCTCGCCGAGCGGCGTTCCGGCACGGTTCAGATCGACATAAGAAAATTTATCCACGTCCGGCAAACCTTCGTGAACATTTTTGCCCGCGTCTTCCTCAAGGTGCATGCGTTCGATTCGGATAGTCATCGGTTTCCATTCGACCGCCCGTCCCTGATCGTCACGTTCCGATGTCAGGATCGTCAGCGTCCCATTTGCCGAGAACGGCCGGTCATATTGTGATATTTGGTAGCCCTTAGGCAGATCGGGGTAAAAATAATTCTTTCGCGAAAATATCGATGTTTCCTGCACCTCCAAACCGAGTGACAAAGCAGCACGCGCTCCAAGCTCGACGACGCGTCTGTTCAAAACCGGCAAGGCCCCCGGCAGCCCGAGACAAACCGGACAAGTGTTCGAATTTGGCTCGCCGCCGGTCTGCACCGCGCATCCGCAGAAGATCTTCGTCGCCGTCGCCAATTGCGCATGGATCTCCATGCCAATAATTGCTTCCCAACCGTCCTTGATCATAATTTCTTAAACTTTGATTGATGTCAGTCTTTCCTCAATTAATGAATTCAAGCTCTTACCGCTAAGCTTTGCCTTCTTATAAAGTCTGTGATGAAGTTCCGGCGATATTCGCAAAACAAAATTTCCCGAAAAAGGTTTATCCGGCTCTTCGTTTCTCTCACGACAAAACTCTAAATAATCGTCAATTGAAATCTCAAATTCACGTTTTAATTCTGCGACTGACTTACCTTGAAAAGTAATCACATCACGAGTGCTGATGACCTCGCCGTAAAATATTTCTGCTTCTTCGTCGAATTTTACCGTCGCTTCGTAATTCTTATATTTCATCTTAGCGGCCTTTCAAAGAACCGTTATAATAAATAGGTTAACGCTGTCGCGGCCTTATTGTCGGTATGGCAATTCGCGGTGTCCATATAGCTGCCGGCCTTGACCCCGGCTCGTAGATGACACCCGAAGCATCAGCTCTCCATGCCGGCCCGGAAAAAACGCGCTGACGAAAGCTTCTGGGACGATAAAAACTTCCCGGCCCATAGGAGTAGAATCCGCCGTAATATCTCGTCCCGGTATTATAATTACCATAGCTGCGTGTGTATGAATTTTGTCTGGCGGCGGCTTGTCGGCTCTCCGCTTCCGCTGCTATTTTCTCCCGCTCGATCCGTTCGGCCCTTAATTTTGCCGACAGTTCTTCGGTCTCGATGCGGCTTTTTTCTCTTTGCCGCTGAAGTTCTTCCGGTGACGGAAAGCCGAGCTTTGCATAATTTTCACGCAGATCTTTCTCGGCCGAAATTCGCCGATCACGGTATTTTTCCAGATCAAAATTCGTGACAGTTTTGGTTTGAGCTAAAGCCGTAAAAGTCGTCAAAAGCATCAAACATACCAAAAGCAGTATTTTCTTTCGCATAATTAAAGCACCTTTTCCAACATAATAGCATTAAGTGTGATGCGAAATTAAGAAAAATATTTTGCCGCGAAACATGCAAAAAGAGTCGGTTACTCCTTTCGCGTGTTTCGCGGCAAAAACCTTCTAAAACCCGAAGTTTATGCCGCCTCGTGCGGTTATCCCGGCAGTCCGAAATCCGTTCTCGAAATATTCCTGATCGAACAAATTTTCGACCGTTCCGTAAACCCGAAGGTTAAACTTTCCTTTCCTCAATGGAAACGTGTAACCGGCCGTCAGATCAGCCTTGCGGTTGCCGTCAAAGCGATAAATGTAAGTCATGAAGGTGCTGCTGTTAGAGATCGGCGCCAGATAATCGCTCGTCGCCAAAAAATCGAAATTCACCCAAAAACGGTCAAACCTCTGCGTTGCGACCAGCGTAAATTGATTTTCGGGAACGCCGAGTGTGCTGAGAATGCCCGTGCCGCCGACCTGCGGCTGCCGCTGATCGCTGTTCGTAAAGGTATAAGAGGCAAAAATTTCGGTGGTTGACGTCGGGCGAAAATTCCCGCTGAATTCTCCACCTCGGGCGATGCCGCCTTTTTGATTACGGTAACCGCCAAAATCCCGCGTAGTGCTGCCTATGTCCGGCACTGAAAATCCAAAACCGATAATATCGGTCAGCTTCGTGTAAAAATACGTCGCCGTCAATTTTGCACGGTTGTTGAAAAGATTTTGCTCCACACCTCCCTCAAATGCTATGGAACGTTCCGGTTTTAGATTCGGGTCGCCGAGCGCTTCAAATCGCGGGTTCGGAAACGCAAAGGAATTGAAAAAGGACCCGAACCTTTCGTACAACGAAGGCACGCGGTAACCGCTGCCAATATGTGTCCTTAACTTGGTGCCGGATCTGCTGAAAAAATACGAGGCCGAACCGTCGAATGTATAGGCCGTCGGCGGATTTTCCAACGTCAGACCTGTGTAAGGTGCGTTGTTCAGGCTGAATTCCGGTGTCTTGAGATCGAAAAACTGCACACGAAAACCACCTGAAAATTGGAGTTTACCATCCAGCAAACCGATCAGGTCCTGAGCATAAACGGTATTGCTCGATTGCCCGGCATCGGTCGAAAAATCACCGGTGCCATCGGGCGAAAATCCGTCGTTCCCAAATTTCTCATACTCGAATTCATAACCTGCCGTTACGCGGTTTATCTTATCCGGCGTCCAATCGATATGGCCGTTCGCGGTTTGGATAGTTCCATCAAAAATGCTCCTTTCGCTTCCGCCGAATGGCTGAAAACCATCGCCAAGCGGGCCATTATCATTCGTCCGTTTTGTTTTCAGGCCCGAATAATAGCTCTGAAAATAGAGCTTGTCGGTTATCACCTGAGATAAAACAACTTGTCCGTTAAAGAACCGGGATTTTTGCGAATTATCCGGATCGTCCGCATCAAAAATGAAATTAACTCCCGGATTCGCATCAATTATCGTCGCATTTGAAACCGGCAATGCACCAAATGTATCTGGACTCGAGTTGAGCCGGACAAAGGCATCGCTCACAAAAAACCGCACCGAGATGTTCGTTTTCTGAAACGGTTTGAGTTCTATACGGCTTTGAAAATTGGTATTGTCGGCGTTGTCATCGCCGTCGATGCCTTTGCGGTAATCGGTCCGCGAAATAGCCGCATTGAACCCAAATTTTCCATTATCCGTTCCCTTTGAAATATTCCCGCGAAAACGCGAAAACCCAAGCCCGCCGCCGTTCGCCGAAACCTGTCCGTGCCAGCCCGTTTGTGGTGTCGGCGTTTGAAGATCGATCGTTCCGCCAACCGCATTCGTGCCGTAGATCGACGAACCCGAACCCCGGAGAACTTCGATCCGCGAGACACTTGTAAATGTAAAATCGGACAAAAATGCCGACGCATCGCCCGTTATCGAGGCCGCATCACGAAATCGAACTCCATCCAGTAAAAGCGCCGTGTCCTGGTTCCGTAGGCCGCGCGATTTGATCGACGCCGTTCTGCCAAAACCGCCAAGCTGCTGCACCCGAAATCCCGGGATCGTCCTTAAAGATTCGACCAGCGAAAAATCAGCCCGGTCACGCAGTTCCTGTCCGTCGATGACGTTGACCGTTTTTGAGACCTGGTCGAGCGTTTGTGTTGTATTTGCGGAAACAACCACGACATCGGCCAATTCTTCGGTCGAAACTTTTCCATTTTCAACGGTCACCCTCGCCTGTTTTCCATCGTAAACAAGCAGATAGCTGCCATCCTTAATATTTGCAAATTGATAAAAACCGTTAAAATCAGTAGTTGTTTCAAAAGTCTCGGTTTTGGAAACAAGCTTGATCGTTTGGTTCGTAATATTTTTGCCGTCTTCGACAAGCTGCCCCGTAACGATAGCGCTTTGCTGCGCCAAAATTCCTATGGTCAAAAAACAGATCAGGCCAAGGGCCTTTATACTTTTCATATTTTTCCTTTTCTGCCCATCGCAGAATGGTTCGTAAATATAACAAACGGACAAAGTTCCCGACTTATTCGAATGCGGATAGCGGAATGTGGAGTGCGGATATCATACTTCTGATACCGGGTTCTTCATTCCGCATTCGGTTTACGGTTGCGTGGGCAGTGTTGGCTTTTCACCAATCTTCCTTTGCATCATTTGTTGTCCTTGTAACGCCGGCATCCTGACGGCTGTCATATGGGCATCTTGCACCCACTTGCGGCGTCAGGATGCCGGCGTTACGCTTCTAATAAACTGTTGTCACTCTAATCTTTCCGCTCGCCGGATTTTTGTCCAGCAGAACGCTGACGCCAAAAACCGCGGCCAGATCATCCGTGGTCATAACATCGGCTGGTTTTCCATTTGCATGAATTTGGCCGTCCTTCAGCAACACGATCTCATCCGCAAATTCCGCAGCTAGATTCAGATCGTGCGTGATGACGATCGACGAATAATTCCCTGCCCTACACTTTTCGCGCATCAGCCGGAACATCGATGCCTGATGGGCGAGATCAAGATTCGCGGTCGGTTCGTCAAGCAGTAATATTTTCGCTTCCGTTGCCAGTGCCCGTGCCAAAACGACACGCTGCCGTTCGCCGCCCGATAGCTGATTCATTAGCCGTCCGCTAAAATTTATTAGATCGCACATATTCAATGCGTCCCTAGCAATAGACAGGTCATTTTCCGTTTCCCAGCCAAAAGCTCCGCCGCTTGCAAAACGTCCCGCTAACACAAATTCCAAAACAGTGATCGGAAATTTCGTCTCGTTCTCTTGGGCGACTACCGTGATGCTTCGTGCAATTTCCCGCCGGGAAAATTGTCCAAAAGGCTTTTCGTCGAGCAATATCTCACCTTTCACAATTGGCAAAGTGCCGTTCAATGCCCGGACCAAAGTCGTTTTTCCGGCGCCGTTGGGGCCAAGCAATGCAATTATCTGCCCGTTTTCCAGCGTCATTGAAACATTCCGCAAAACATCGCAAACGCCGTAATTTATCGTGATATTCCGAACTTCCAACATTTTAACCGCCGCAAAAAGTCACAAAACGCTGTGGCTAATTCCTTTTTAACAGATAAATAAACAACGGTGCCCCGATCAGCGCCGTGATCGCCCCGACCGGAAGTTCCCTTGGCGAGATCGCTATCCTCGCCAAAGTATCGGCCAGCACAACAAATATCGCCCCCGCGATCGCCGAAAACGGAATGACCAGACGGTTGTCGCTGCCGATCGCCAGCCGCACAAGATGCGGAACGATCAATCCGACATATCCGACCGAACCGCTCGCCGCCACCGCCGTTCCGACCATCGCACTCGCCGATCCGAATACCAACAGCCGCACTTTTGTCACCTCGACGCCGAAATCTCCGGCGTCCCGTGTCCCGATCATCATTAGATTTAATGCTTTAGCCTGCGATGTCATAACGACTGTGCCAATAATGCCGACGATCAAACTGATATAAAACCCCTTGATCGTTGCCTGTGAAAGATCGCCTAAAAGCCAGAATGTAAAGCTCCGTAGCTTCGTCGCGTCAAGCAAACTGGTCATCAGCACCATTATCGACGACAAAAATGTCGTCACTATCACGCCCGACAGCACCAGCCGTTCGACATTCATCCCCGAGCGGCTTTTTGCCATTTGATAAACGGTAAATGTCGCCAGCGAAGCCCCGCCAAAAGCCATGATCGGCCTGGAGAATTCAAATTGTCCGAGGAAAACGAACGCCAGCATTGTGCCAAGCGCCGCTCCATTTGAAACACCTAGCAGATAAGGCTCGGCCAGCGGATTGCGTAGCAGCGGCTGCAATCCGGCACCGGCAACCGCCAGACTTGCTCCCACCGACGCACCAAGCAAGATCCGCGGCAGGCGAATATCAAAAAGTATCGCCCGCTGCTCCTCGGTCAAATTAAAAAACGCCAGCCGCTCGCTGCCCAGTAACGCCGAAACGATCAAAGCTGTAAAAAGCAAAATGACCAACACACCGCCGATCCGCAACAGCGTACGCAATGAATTGACCCGTATATTTTTTCCGTCAGTCCGCTCCTGCATCAATTTTTCGAATCTTCGGATTCAGCATTAGAAGGTCTCAGGTTTTTACTCCTCTTCCTTTGCGTTCTGCGCGGCTTTGCGTTAAAAAACTGTCTCACGCAAAGTCGCAAAGAACGCGAAGTAAAACAAGGTAAGAAAGCTTATAACCAACCATAACCTTAGCCCGATTCAGCATTAGAAGGTCTCAGGTTTTTACTCCTCTCCCTTTGCGTTCTGCGCAGCTTTGCGTTAAAAAAACCTCTAAAGAGTAATCCGGGTTAAAATTTCTCCGGATGCACGTCCCTTGCGATCATCTCCAAACCGTCAACGATCCTCGGTCCCGGCCTGGATAACAGATCGGAATTTACTTTGTACACCCTGCCGTTCTTCACCGCCGGCGAATTATTAAATACCTCGTTCGATTCGTGGTTCCCTTCGCTTTCCGAGAGAATGATAACGTCGGGCCGCAATGCCAAAGCCGTTTCCTTGCTTAATTTAGGATAGGCCGTCGCCACATCGGACGTCGCCGAAATGCCGCCGGCACGACTTATGATGTCGGTAATGAACGAGTCTTTGCCGATCGTGTATAGAGCGTTACGGTCGATCTGAACAAAGACCTTTGGACGCTGAATGTCCGCCATCGCGGTGTCGATCAAGCCCACCCGTTTCTTTAATCCGCTGACGACATCGGCGGCTTTGGATTCTTTACCGAGGATCGTCCCGACATCCAAAACACTCTTGTAAATGCCATCCAAACTCTTCGGGTCGGTCACAAAAACCGCGATATTCTGCTCTTCCAGAGTCTGCATGAAAGATTCCAGCTGCGACGCCGTCGATACAAGAACGACCTGCGGTTTGAGAGCGATTATATTCTCTATGTTCGGCTTCAACGTATCGCTGACCTTCTGTATCGATTGAGCTTCCGCCGGGTAATCGCAAAAACTTGTGACACCTGAGAGCTTGTCGCCCGCACCAACGGCAAAAACGATCTCGGTCAAATTCGGAGCAAGCGAAACCGCCCGTTCCACATTTGCGGGGATCTTAACAATGCGGCCGAGATCGTCCGTCATCTGCCGCATTTCCGCTTGAATTGCGGGACGCGGCGTTTGATCACGACAGCCCGCCGTAAACGCCATGCAAAATACGACACAAACGAAAAAAATCCTGAACATATTCAAACTATTCATCAGACCCAAAATCAAAAATGCCCTGTTTTTCCGTCAGAGACAAGAAAAACAGGGCACCTTATAAAAATACCTGGTTCGCCTCGAATGTTTTGACGCGAAACATCGGATCGGCAAAAAACGTTACGGGCAGGTATCCAGACTATGTGATCTTGGATTTTAGATCTGCGATCTTAGATCGAAGAATATCTAGCGGCCATTCTTCAGATCCAAAAATCTAACATCTAAAATCAAAGATCCATTCACTGTGACGCGATCGTGCGGGAATTTCACCCGGCTTGACCATTTATGCCGTATCTTGAAAAAACGGCACCTGCAACGTTTTAGTAACTTGAAAGATCAATGCAACGAACCAAAAATTATCATTCTTTTCCTTGTTTAAGTCAATAGATCAAGCAAAAACATTGCAGGTTATGTCTTTCCGGCAGCCAACTCAGAGAAGAACACCTTCTTCAACGCCCGAATGGTATTGCAGTGAATTTCCACCGTATCGTCGATCTCGGCTGCATAGCCGCCGCTCATTGTCGTGACAATCGGAACGCCATTAGATCTCGCAAATTCCAGGACCATTTCGTCCCTTTTCCGCAGGCCGTCAATGGTTAGGCCCAAACGCCCCAACTTGTCCTTTTCGAATGGGTCGGCACCTGCCAGATAAAATATAAGGTCAGGATCGTGCAGTCTAATGCGGGGCAGGGCATGTTCCAATGTATCCAGAAATTCGCCGTCGCCCGTGCCGTCAGGCAACTCGATATCGAGCGTCGAATTCTCCTTGAACAATGGATAGTTCTTCGCCCCGTGCATGGAAAAGGTAAAGACCTCCGGCGAGTTCTGAAAAATAAATGCCGTTCCGTTGCCCTGATGCACGTCGCAATCGATGATCAGAAACCGCTTCGCCAATCCCTCACGCTGCAAAACGCGGATCGACACAGCAACGTCATTGAGCACACAAAAACCTTCGCCGCGGTCCGGAAAAGAGTGGTGCGTTCCGCCCGCCAAATTCGATGCGATGCCTGTCTCGATCGCCCTCCGGGCGGCATTTATCGTACCCGATATTGCATGAAACGAACGCCGCACAAGAGCCGGCGACCACGGCAGCCCCAGCCTCCGCACTTCCTTCGCCGTCAAAGTGCCGTTTTGCAGCCGCGAAATATAATCCTCCGTATGAACGAGCAGCAGGTCATCCACGTCCACCGGTTCCGGCCCGATCAATTCCTTTAGCCGTAACGTCCCTTCTGTCAGCAGTTTGTCTCTGACCAGTTCAAATTTACGTATCGGGAAAACGTGGCCCTCGCCGATGTCGGCGTAATAATAAGGCGAATAAAATATCATGTAATCAGCCATAAATGATGATCTTAACTTATTTTCCAACAGCTCCACCGTGCGGTTTGGCGATCAATCCGCGTGTCAGCTCAAGCGCATTGGCAAAGGCTTTGTTGTCCTTTTGCGGGTTGCAGTTAACGCCGCGGTCATCAATGAACGCCGCAGCTCGCGGTTTTCCCTGACCGGTGTAAACGTCGGTAAACGGAAATTTGTGTTTTTCGAGCCATTCTATGACGTGGATACGAAGTTGGCCGGGCGTGATGCGCGAACCTTCGAGGACGTCTTGTGCACAACGCGATGTAAAAATAACGATCTCCGCGATCTCAGCAAGCTCTTTTGCAAACTCCAGAGCTCCAGGTATTGGATCACCGATGTGACCGACACCTTTCCATTTGTCGTATTGTGCAAGTACGCCGTCCAGGTCGAGACAAATTCGCGGTTTGCGTTTAACTTCGCGTTTTTTCGGTACCGGAGCGGGAACAAGCGTGGACTTTTTCTTCGATTTTGCTTTCGGAAGCTTTGATGGCCGTGTCGAGATCATCATTTCGATCGCATCGCCGCCCTCGAGCCATTCGTTCTCGCCTAGAGCATCGAAATTCCAGACCCGCGTGTAATGCAGCCGCGTATGATGGCGTCCCGGTGTGCGAAGAGTGTAGGGCAGATCGTTCGGCGCGACTATTCGTTTCGGGGGAAATACTTCCGGCTTTCGCGGCAGCCCAAGTTTGTCCCAATCTGAACGCAGCTCCGTTACAAAATCATAAACATCAGCCAGCGGATATTCCTTATCGAGCAGCACCCAGACGTGATAACCGCCAACGCCATTGCTGTCCAGCAAAAGCGGGTCCATCCCAATATTGCGAAGCCGCTCGGCCCATGCAAGACACGCGGCAAAATTGACCTCAGCGATCTCATCTGCTCCCGGCAGAGTTTCGTCATGCAGATCGACATCCACCGCGAACCATTTACAAGTGCTGTGATCGCTTATTGAATGAAGCCCGATGAGATGCGCCGGTGATTTGCCCGAAAAATGACGGTGCAGCTTATTAAGCGTGACCATGTCCGTACCCAGTTTGCGGCGTTCCGGGACCGGAAGCATAACGACGCGAACCTTGCCGTCCTTCAGAGTATATTGGCTCCAGACATCGCGGCGGTTTACCAGCCGCTCCATCGCCCATTCGGCCAGATCGTCTGCATAACGCACCCACTCCTCCGCTATCCAAAGCAAGCGCTTGTTCCCGGCAAATTCATAAAACGGTTGGGCCATTATTAATTCACCTTTTCCCAACCGCTGATGAAATTCTTTTCCGCAAGCTGATCGAATATTTTCCTCGCAGCCTTTTCATTATTGGATATCTTGATGTCGCGCTCGAGCGGATTTTTCCGATTCGGGCTGAAATCGGTTAGATAAACAACAAAACCCGGAAAGTCAGAGCGGTCAGTTTTGTTAGTCTTCCAGAGCAGCAATTTTCGCACCATTTTGTTGCCCTTCATCACCTTTGTGTAAACGGTCCGTTCCAGTATCTGACTAGCCGGGTCGGCATCGGCATGAGCGGGCTTATCAGTTTCGGACACCTGGACAAGCTCGCTTAACTGTTTGATATTGACGTCTTCAGGTACGGCTTCCTTATCATCGCGCATTCGAATGAACTGCGGAGAGATGACACTAACGAGCGGCATCCGTGTAACGGCTGAGTAACGTTTGCCGTCCCAATCGAGCACCATCCGTTTCACCGGTCCGCCCCTCGCCCGCTCGGCGATCATGTCAAGACACGATATCTCTATCACCGGACCGGGCTTTATCATTTCGTACGCGACATAATCGTTATTTACCGCCACATAGTCCGACGGCACGATACGCCGCTTGAGCTCCGCGGCGATCGTCCGGCGGTCGTCCTCGGTAAACCCGCCACCGACACGTGCGAATTCCTGAAATGTCCCATCGCCCCGAATTACAGCCACAAGCAGATCATGCAGCAGCCCTTTGCGGTCGTCCGCACCTTCCGAATAACCGATTATCGCTACATCGAGATTATGCCGAAGCTTGATCTTGTACCAGCCCGCCTGATCGTGCCGGACCACAACGCCCTCCGCACCATCTCCGATCACCCATTCTGTGAAACGCTCCATCACTCGGTCAACCTTATCGGTTTTCTCAAAATCTACCGCGTGAACACTCTTCTCTTTTCCGAACCATTTTTTTAATAGCTCAAAGACCGTCGCCGCCGAATCAACGCTTTTTTCTTCCACCTCGATGATATCGAATACAGCCAGCCCTAAATTCTCAAGCTGTGCCTTCGAAGGTGGCGAACGTAGTATCCGCACCACCTGCTGCACCATATTAGCTTTCGACGCTTCTTCCTTAACGTAAATTTCTGCGCCCAAAATGCAAGATCTTACCTTCCCCTTTTTCAAAAGCTGGGCCGCTTCGTCAAAACACGGAAGGCCGGCCCGTACGGTGCCGCCCGGATTTACGGAGATCATCTTTTCCCCGTCAAAGAAAAGCATCGCGTTCTCGCCGTCATATTTGCGCGTCACGAAATAGCCGCGTGCCTTTGGCAGCCGAAACGCATCCTCAGCCGAAAGTGCCTTCATCAAACCGCTCACACGGCGTTTATAATCCTGAGCCTTTGCATGCAGTGAAGGGTCGGCCAGATCAGCGGCTTTGCCGGTGCAGTAATCGAATTTGCATGTAAATTTACTCTTGTCGAGATCAAGATTCATCTGCACCGGCCTCCTTTGGTTTTTTGAGTTCCATGTTGGAAAGATGCAGGATCAGGCAATATTCGTCGCCCTTGATACGGCCTTCGAGAAAGGCATTATAAGCCTTACCCCCGCGGTTCATGACAAGCGGCGAATTGCCTTTTTCACCACCGCGTATCAGCAAAAGTGCGTCCTTTTCATCCAATTCCTTGGCCATTTCGTACAAAAAATCGAATGTCAGCCCGTTTATATGGATAAGCTGCTTCTTATTGGTAAAGACGAACCGGTGTGCCGCCTCTTCTTTCTTGATAAATTTCCCGGTCCAACGCAGCGGAAATTCACCGTTCATGGTTTGCGGCTCTTTTTTGCGCGGGCGGCGTTCGCGCACTGACCCGTCCGGTTTGTAGATAACTTCGGTCTCTTCGACCAAATGGATGATGCCCTTTTTCGTTACATACACCCGCGAAGTATCGTTCAGAAACATACCAAATTCTTCGATATCGATCTCCGGGTCTTCTTTTACGAGTGCATCGCCCACTTTTTCAAGTGTCTTGCGTTTCTTCAACAGTTCTGGCAGATCGTGCAAAACGTCCGTCTTTAAAAGCTTATGTGTGCTGATCTGGCCGCCATTTTGGTCCGTATAACGGACCTCGCGTTTCGGTGATAGTGCTTCGATTGCCACGACCGCATCTCGATTTTTGGCATTGCTGATATTTATTGCCATAAATATTTACCTCTTTATAAAAGATCGAAATCCAGATCGTCCGCCGAGATCTCTTCTTCCTCCAAAGAATCAAGCACCGCCGATTGGTTAAGTTTTATGAACTGAAATTTCGCCAGCTTGCCAACGACCATAAAAGCATTTTTATCCGCGCCGATGACAAACGCATTGTCGTATTCGTTCCCGCCTCGATAGCTGAATGGGAACGTAAACATCTGATCGGCAAAAAGATGGTCATATAGGT
>JAYUCO010000013.1:0-14581 GCA_043740295.1 Pyrinomonadaceae bacterium
ATCTCGTGTTGATCGATTCAGTCAGTAAACTAAGCAAAGAGAAAGCTCCGGCAGTCGATCTGACATGGATGGGATACGTTGGCGAAGCGGTGCCGGAGGAATATGTCAAAGTGTGGAATATTGTCAGAGACGCACGCGACGCGGCCTTTAAGTTTGTGCAGGAATCATTTCGAGCGAATAAAGTGATCAAAGGAGCAGAAGTCGATGACGTTGCACGCGGCGTGATAAAAAAGGCTGGTTACGGCGACCAGTTTTTGCACCGCACGGGACATTCGATCGGTGAGGAAGGTCACGGGAACGGAGCAAATATCGACAATCTCGAAACGCGGGATTCGCGACGGCTGATCCCCGGCACGGCATTTTCTATCGAGCCGGGAATTTATCTGGAAGGCAAATTCGGCGTTCGTTCCGAGATTGACGTATATGTGAGTAAAGGCGACGCTATCATCACAGCGCCACACCAAATCGACATAATCGCGATCATGAAATAAGATTTTTCACCGCAGAGACGCCGAGACGCGGAGTGGAAAACCCGGATCCTTGTTATTATTTTCTTTTCATACTCTGCGTCTCGGCGTCTCTGCGGTAAAATGTCTTAATGCTTAATTTTGCAATCGAAACTGCCCGAGCTGCGGGCCATATTTTGCTCGAAAAATTCGACCGGGGAATCGCCGTCATGAAAAAAGGCGATATCAACCTTGTCACGGCAGCTGATCTTGCCTCTGAAGCTCTGATTATCGAACGCATAAAAACCTACCATCCCAAACATTCAATACTAGCGGAGGAATCGGGCGAAGCCGTGATCATCGGCGGCGAGAACAAGTGGAAATGGATAATCGATCCGCTGGACGGAACGACCAATTATGCACACGGCTATCCTTGTTTTTGTGTGACAATAGCGCTCGAACACGACGGCGAGATCATCATCGGCGTTACGTATGATCCGACACGAAACGAGCTTTTTGCAGCCGAAAAAGGTTCTGGTGCATCGCTTAATAACAAACCGATCCGCGTTTCCGGCGAGACGAATCTTGGGGATTCGCTGATCGTTACTGGTTTCCCATACGATTTTAAGCAAAAACCAAATTTCGAACGCCATCTGACCGATTTTCTACTTAAATCACGCGGTGTTCGCCGTGACGGTTCGGCGGCGATAGACATGGCATATGTCGCCTGCGGACGGTTTGATGGTTTTTGGGAAGAAGGCTTGAACCCGTGGGACGTTGCCGCCGGAAAACTTTTGATCGAAGAGGCCGGCGGACATGTAACCTATTATGACGGAACGCCTTACAGCATTTACGCTCCGCCTATATGCGCGAGCAACGGATCGATCCACGACGAAATGCTTGCGATCCTGCGCTAAAAAAGTTGTCGTCATTTTGCATCCGCGACATTGACCGCCGCTATATGCTAATCTAAATCACTTGAAATACAGAAGCCATACGCTAGCAGATTCCTTAACTGCTGGCTGCTGATTGCATTATGTCCTGGTTCAAAAGAGATAAACCAAAGATCGACGATCAAGTCGAAGACGAAGAGCGGACCGTAAGGACCGAAGGTATTTTTGTAAAATGTCCTGAATGTGAAAGCCCGCTTTACAAACCCGAATTGATGGATTCATTTCAGGTTTGTACGCATTGCAGTTACCACTTTAGGTTTCCGGCCCGCGAGCGTCTGACGATGCTTTTTGACGGCGGTAAATTTGAAAAACTCGACGAAGAAGTAATGTCGGCCGATCCGCTCGGATTTGTTGATACTAAGCCATACATCGAAAGGATCGAATCGGCCAAGGCTGCGTCAGGTCTGCCGGAAGCGATCGTGTCGGGTACCGGGAAGGTCGGCGGCCATCTCGTTTATGCCGGTGCAATGGATATGTCGTTCATCGGCGGCTCAATGGGTTCGGCGGTCGGTGAAAAGATCACACGGCTGATCGAAAGAGCTTTGGAAAATCGCGGCGCAGTGGTCGTATTTTCGGCTTCCGGCGGTGCAAGGATGCAGGAAGGTACGCTCTCACTAATGCAGATGGCAAAGATCTCCGCTGCACTTGCCATGCTGGATAAAGCCCGGTTGCCTTTTATTTCCGTCCTTACAGACCCGACGACCGGCGGCGTGACGGCGAGCTTTGCGATGCTTGGCGATGTTATTCTGGCTGAACCAAAAGCCCTGATCGGTTTCGCCGGCCCACGGGTCATTGAGCAAACGATCCGTCAAAAACTCCCGAAAGGCTTTCAACGCAGCGAATTTCTCCTCGAACACGGAATGGTCGATCAAGTGGTTGATCGCCGCAAAATGACGGAAACGATCATTCGAATGCTCGATTTTATGATGAATAAGGACATCGTTGCTTAGTTTGGTGATGAATTTTCCGCAAACGGCCAAGTATCTTCTTTCTTTAGGCAACGAAGTTTCTGCTATGAAACTTGGCCTTGAGAATATAAGGACACTTCTGGTTGCTCTCGATGATCCGCAAAACAAATTTTTAAAAGTACAGGTCGCCGGAACGAACGGCAAAGGTTCCGTTTGTGCGTTTTTGGATGCCATATGTGCGTCGGCGGGAATTAAAACCGGACTTTACACATCGCCGCATCTTGTTTCGATGACGGAAAGGGTCAGGATAAACGGCAGCGAGATCAGCGAAGAAGATTTTGCACGGTGCGCAACACGTGTCCGCGAAACCGCTGAGAATCTGCTTACAAAAGGAAAATTAGAGTATCTTCCCACTTTTTTTGAGCAGATTACAGCAATTGCTTTGACCGCATTTGCCAAGGCAAAGGTGAAACTTGCCATTCTTGAAACAGGGCTCGGCGGCAGATTGGACGCGACGACAGCGGCGAATGCCGAAATTGCGGCGATCACACGCATCGATTACGACCATCAGGAATATTTGGGTGAAACGATCGACCTGATCGCGGCAGAGAAAGCGGCGATAATTCGCCAGGACTCGAAGGTGGTAGTCGCGGAACAGAATCCTGGTGCAATGAGTGTCATTATGTCAGTTTGTGATAAGGCCGATATTTTTCCAATGTTAGCTGAGCGGGTAAGGGCTGACGACGACAACGGGCAGCTGAGGTTTGAAACAGAAAATGCCGTTTATACAATCAATAAACTAAGCCTTTTAGGCCGTCACCAGATCGAAAATGCAAAGGTTGCCATACTTCTTGCCGAGACTTTACGGGGCAATTTCAATATTTCGAACGAGCACATAATTGAAGGATTACAAAACGCCAAACACAACGGCCGGCTTGAATTCGCCGAAAATATTTTATTTGACGGCGCACATAATGTCGCCGGTGCACGGGCTTTGCGCGAATATCTTAACGAATTCGTTGATCAGCCGATAACGCTTATATTTGGCTCAATGAAAGACAAAGATGTTGCCGAGATCGCTCACATTCTTTTTCCGGCCGCTGATAAACTTATTCTCACCAAACCTGATAATTTACGAGCGATGTCAGCCGAACAACTGGCCAAATTTGTGCCGGAAGACCTTGATCCGGAAAAAATCTATTTAACAGAGTCAGTTAAAGACGCATTGAAGACAGCACGGAAAATATCGCCGCAGGGGAATTTAGTTTGTATCACCGGTTCGCTTTATCTGGTTGGCGAAGTGAAAAAAATATTGAATAATTAACGTAACGCAGACAATTATGCCCGCGTTCCAATCGAATATGCACAAATTAGTTTTGATCAGACACGGTGAAAGTGAATGGAACAAGGAAAACCGGTTTACAGGCTGGAAGGACGTTGGCCTTTCGGAAAAGGGCGTAATTGAAGCACATGCGGCAGGCGAATTGCTTAAAGCAGAAGGCTTTACGTTTGACGAATGCTATACATCGGTCCTTAAACGGGCGATCAAAACACTTTGGATAATCCTCGAAGAAATGGGCCTGATGTGGATCCCCGAAACAAAATCATGGAAGCTGAATGAGCGTCATTATGGTGGGCTGCAGGGTTTGAATAAGGCGGAAACAGCTGCGAAATATGGCGAGGAGCAAGTTTTGATCTGGCGCCGTAGCTATGATGTCCGCCCGCCTGAAATGGAAGATACGGACGAACGTTATTTGGGCGATGACCCGCGTTACGATTCGATAAAAGCCGGTGAATTTCCAAAAGGCGAATGCTTGAAGGACACGGTCGAGCGTGTCGTACCATATTTTGAAAATGAGATAATTCCCAAAATACGGGATGGTAAACGGCTTTTGGTAGCCGCTCACGGTAATTCATTGCGGGCATTGGTCAAATATATCGATTCGATCTCCGATGACGACATTATTCAATACAACATCCCGACAGGCATACCTCTTGTTTTCGAACTTGATGCCAACCTCAAGCCGTTAAAAAGTTATTATCTGGGCGATACTGAATCGATCAAAGCCGCACAGGAAGCGGTCGCGAATCAAGGTAAGTCAGAACCGTCTGCGATCGCCGAAGGCTGACTGTAAAAGCCGTAAATTTCATATTTAATGTTAGAACTAACTTGGCCCGACCTGAGAATCTACTTAACAAATCCTAATGCCGAATGTGGTTCTGACTTATGACCTTACAAAAAATTGTATTTGTATTATTAATAGTTTTCTGTCTAACGCCGCTCGGCTCACCGCCGATAGCGCTTGCTTTGGGCCTGGTCGTGGCGTTCACTTTTGGTAATCCATTCCAGCAGCTTAATGGCAAAACGACGAAGTATCTTTTACAGGGCTCAGTTGTATTGCTCGGCTTTGGAATGAATCTGACCGCCGTTTATACAGCCGGGAAACAAGGAATATTATTTACTATCGCGACGATCTTTGGAACCCTTATTTTGGGATATCTGGTTGGAAAAGCTCTCAATATACGTGAAAAAACTTCGGCCCTTATTTCGTCAGGGACGGCGATCTGCGGTGGCAGTGCGATTGCGGCGGTTGCCCCGGTAATCGATGCCGAACCGGAGGAGATCTCGGTCTCGCTTGGTACGGTTTTCATACTTAATTCAATCGCGCTATTTACTTTCCCGATCATCGGACATGCGTTAAATTTGTCGCAGAATCAATTTGGCATTTGGTCAGCTATCGCGATACACGACACAAGTTCGGTTGTCGGAGCATCGGCGGCGTACGGAGCTGAAGCGTTGGCAATCGCGACAACTGTTAAACTTGCACGAGCTTTATGGATCGCACCCGTAGCTTTAATGTTTTTACTGATCTACCGCAAACAAAATACGGAAAAAAAGGCGAAGATCGCTATTCCGTGGTTTATACTTTTGTTTTTGCTTGCGACCGTGATAAGAACTTACGCTCCGTCCTCGATCCAGCCGAGCATATTCGATTCGCTTGTAAATCTGGCGAAGGCCGGAATGACGATCACACTTTTTCTTATCGGCGCCAGTTTATCGCGGCAAACTTTGAAAAAAGTCGGGATCAGGCCGCTTTTGCAAGGGGTTATTTTGTGGGCCGTAATTTCCATTGTTTCACTGCTCGCTGTTTTTAATCTGTTATAATTTATAAATGGAGACTGATAAACTCGACGTTACGCTCAAAACACAGCGCGTTCTTAAAGGCGTTGTCGAACCTAAATTGGTCCGCATAATTTCGTTTACGGTTATCACTGTCTCACTTGTTGCCTGCACGGTACTCTGCATTTTAGCCATTTGGCAATTCACCCAATCAGACGCTGTATGGCGTGCGATCGCCACATTCATCGTTGTAAGTATTGCGACCGCGATCTTTACTTTCGTCAATGAAAAGCTTGGGTAGCATAAAAAAGAATCAAGAACTGAAAGAATGGTCCTCGTATTTTGCCGCACTTTCACCTTGCGGCCTTCTTTGGTAAAATACTCGTTTCGGTAATAGACAAGATTCTTATCCGTAGTATCAGAATGAGTATCAAACAAATCACCGTTCGCGGAGCAAGACAGCACAATTTAAAAAACATTGATGTTGAAATTCCGCGCGATAAGCTGACGGTCATTACCGGTCTTTCGGGTTCGGGCAAGTCGTCACTCGCTTTTGACACGATCTATGCAGAAGGACAGCGCCGTTACGTTGAATCTCTTTCCGCCTACGCCCGGCAGTTCCTCGATCAGCTCGAAAAGCCCGATGTCGATTCGATCGAAGGGCTTTCGCCTGCTATTTCGATAGAGCAAAAGACAGTTTCACGCAGCCCTCGTTCGACCGTCGGCACAGTCACGGAAATCTACGATTATTTGCGGCTGCTTTTTTCGTCCATCGGCCAGCCGAGCTGCCATCAATGCGGTGCTGCGATCACGCGGCAATCGGTCGAACAGATAGTTTTCGGCATCCGGAGCCTGCCCGAGGGCGAACGGGTAATGATACTTGCGCCCATAGTTCGCGGCCGCAAAGGTGAATTCAAAAAGGAACTTGAAAAGCTGTATAAGGATGGCTTTCTTCGCTCGCGCGTTGATGGTGAAATGCGTCAGCTAGATGAAGAAATAAAGCTCGACAAGCGGAAAAATCATACAATCGAGGTCGTGGTTGATCGTCTTTTGATCAAAGACGGCGTGAATGAAAGGCTGACGGAATCTGTCAAAACCGCCTTAAAGCTTACCGGCGGTGCGGTCCTCATTTCGATAATCGATGGCGAAGAAAAGCTTTATTCGGAGAAAATGGCGTGCGTCAATTGCGGAATAAATATCGCAACGCTGGAGCCGCGTTCATTTTCGTTTAATTCGGCGTATGGAGCATGCAAACGATGTCAGGGCCTCGGAACTGTGATGGAGATCGATGCCAATAAGATCGTTCCCGATACAAGTCTTCCGGCAGGTAAGATCAAATTTCTTGGTGATGCAGATAACGCCGGAGCTAAATTTCTCCAGGCTGCATTGACGGCTGTGATCGAAAAATTCACAGCATCCGACAAACTTGAGCCACATAAAGATCTTACCGACGAGACGACGAGACGCCGAGGGAAGAAAAAAGCGGAAACACAAAAGGTGGCAAATGTGTCCTCCGCCTTATTGCTCAAAACCCCGTTTTATAAATTGCCGGACGAGATAAAAGACGCGTTTTTTAATGGCACGAAGAAGCGGCTGACCTTTACACATGGCGTTTATAAGATCGAGCGGGTTTGGCCCGGAGCTTTGCGGACGATGCGTGACCGGATGGAAAATCCGCCGTCCGAGAAGACGCGGGCCGCGCTCGAAGAATTGATCGCCCCGGTCACCTGCCCGGATTGTCACGGAAACAGGCTTCAGCCGGAAAGCCTGGCGGTGAAAATAAACGGCCTCGGAATCGCCGGTTACACAAGTTTGCCGATAGATGAGACGTTCAGGAAGATCGCCGATATTAATTTGACCCCGCGCGAAGAAAAGATCGCGGGTTTGGTGCTCAAAGAGATCAACGACCGCCTCGGATTTCTTGATGCGGTCGGGCTTGGTTACCTTTCGCTTGACCGGTCGTCCGCATCGCTTTCTGGTGGTGAAGGCCAGCGGATAAGGCTTGCTACACAGATCGGTTCCCAGCTTCGCGGGGTGCTTTACGTCCTTGACGAGCCAAGTATCGGGCTCCATCCACGCGACAATCAGAAACTTCTAAAAACGCTGCAACAGCTTCGCGACCTGGGCAATACGGTTTTAGTGGTCGAACATGACGAAGAGACCATCGGACATGCGGATTATGTGGTCGATCTCGGCCCGTTGGCGGGAACGCATGGCGGTGAAGTCATTGCCACCGGAACGCCGCAGGCAATTGAAAAGAATAAATTGTCGCTGACCGGGCAATATATGTCGGGTGTGCTAAAGATCGAGGTCCCCGATGTCCGGCGGCTGCCTAATGGTAAGCGAATAAAGGTCAAAGGTGCCAGAGCACATAATTTGAAGAACATTGATGTCGAATTTCCGCTAGGATTGCTAACGGTTGTGAGCGGCGTATCGGGTTCGGGTAAATCCACACTGGTCGAAGATATTCTGTATCCGGCGCTTTACAGGCATGTTTATAAATCACCGGTGCAGCCGCTTGAACACGACAAGATCGAGGGCCTTGAACTGGTCGATAAAATAATCGAGATAGATCAGACGCCGATCGGCCGCACACCACGTTCGAATCCGGCGACATACACAGGATTGTTTACGCCTTTGCGCGAACTTTATGCGATGCTCCCGGAATCGCGGACGCGGGGTTACAAAGCCGGCAGGTTTTCCTTTAACGTAAAAGGCGGACGATGCGAAGCTTGCGAAGGCGGAGGTCTAAAGCGAATAGAAATGAACTTTTTACCCGACGTATATGTGACCTGCGATGTCTGCCGGGGAAATCGTTATAATCGCGAAACGCTCGCTGTAAAATACAAAGGGTTGTCGATTGCCGAACTTCTGGATACAACAATCGAAGACGCTTTGCCGATCCTTGAAAATATTCCGCAGATCAAACAGAAACTTCAGACTTTGCTGGATGTCGGGCTTGGTTATATCAAGATCGGACAATCTTCGACAACACTTTCCGGTGGTGAGGCCCAGCGTATCAAGCTTGCAAAGGAACTTTCAAAACGGGCGACCGGCAAAACTATTTATATCCTTGATGAACCGACTACCGGCCTCCATTTCGCCGATGTACACAAACTGCTCGAAGTTCTTCAAAGACTGGTCGATACCGGCAACACCGTCATCGTCATCGAGCATAATCTGGACGTAATAAAATCCGCCGATCACATCATCGACCTCGGCCCGGAAGGCGGCTCCGGCGGCGGCAGGATCGTCGCAACCGGCACACCCGAAGAGGTCGCGAAGGTGAAGAAATCATTCACCGGACAGGCATTGAAAGCCGCACTTAAGTAAGTATTGTTAGCAAGTACGCGGCGAATGTGTAAATCGAGCACGGAGCTGCGTCAGATGACCGCGTAGCAACATCCATCGACCGCGAAGCCCAAACTATTCACCGCGAAGTTGCAACTATTCACCGCGTAGCAACATACATTGACCGCGAGGCCCATACAATTCGCCGCGTAGCTGATACTGATCGTCGCGTAGTTACGTCAAATCACTCCGTAGCAACTTCCAAACGCCGCGAAGCACCGGCCACTGACGACTGACCAAATCCCCCTTGACATCAAAAAAAACAGGCGTATTATCGTTTTACCACTAAATCTTCACGGTAAAAACTATAATTTGGAGGTTCATTACACCCTATGAACGATAAAAACCGCAAAAACCTTGAGTCGGGCCAGCGTTGCCGTCAATGGATCGTCGATTTCGTTGCCCTTATTCCGGGCGGCAGCATGTTCGCGACCGTAACGTCCGGGATCACAGCAAAGGTCGATACTCTTGAAAATATTGCCGGCGACACCGAAGCTTTCAAAGGCGAAGGCCTCTCCGCCACCGACGTCAAAGGCTCCGAACGCCTCGACCTGCATGACATTATGGAAAAGGTCCGCAACGCCGCCCGTGCCGCCGAACCGTTAAATCCCGGCACCCGCGACCGCTATCGCTACACCACTAACATGTCGCATCAAGCCCTGCTCGCCGCCGGCCGCAGTTTTGCCGCAGGCGGCGTGGCCGATAAAACACTGCTCGCTGATTACGGTGCGCCGATCAAATGGTGGCAAGCCTGCACTACCGCCAGCGACGCATTCGAAGCCGCCTTCGGCCAACAAGACTCCGCCGTCGGCAGCCGCATCGCCAAAAACGCCGAGTCGGGCGGCGAAATGGCCCAAATGATCGCCCTAAAATCCACCATCGGCCACATGGTCCCAAACTTCTGCGCGGGCAACCCCGGCGTCATCGCCGCCTGGCAATCCGCCGCCCACGTCGAAGCACAACCAAAGTCAAAGCCGAAACCGCCAACGCCATAGGAGAATGAACCGAACACCCGTTGCTCACGGCCTTTCCGATATATGCGAAAGATATGAACTTGCCAATTCGAAACTATGATCAAGACGAAGATGGACTCACTTCATCTGAACAGATAAGCATCTATGCTGGTCTGGTTCGCGTCATTGAAGAAGACGTAAAGTTTATTCAGGCAAGAAACAGTCGAGAAGGCTGGACGTTAGTGGGTGTTCTTGGCCTACTCGTCGCCTCATTTGCGGGACTTTTTCGACAACTCAGTGAAATTACCGAACTTCCATTAGAGGCAGGTAAGTTTGGAGCTGTTTCGTTGATGTTTCTATATCTTCTTTGGGCGACCTTCAACATGCTTTCAGGCCAAGAGGCTTTTCCAAAGCCAGGGCGAGTTATTCCGCTCAAGGAATTTCTTCGTGGCCGAGTCTTCTTTTTTGTGCTGCGAGGTCTCATCCTAATGCTGTTGTCGTGGTTTCTGAAAAGCACGGACTTTTCATCCGCATCAATCACCGCCTGCATTATTCTCATCTTAATTCCTTATGCCTACGGAATCCTGTCAGTCATTGCAATGCACTATACAAAACGGCCGTTTGGGAATAACCCCAATTTTGCTAAGGCTAAGCCGTTTATCAATTACTTGCCGATTCTCTGTTACGGAAGTGCGGTATCACTGCTTGCGAGTCAATTGCTGTTTCCCGTCGGTCCGGGTTTGACGAGAGCCTACATTATTGGTTTCTTAATGAGTGCAATTGTGGTTCTGCTGGAACTCTTCTTAGCACTGGCTGGTGAATCGGCTAACGTATCAGCCCTCATCGATCTTCGTGATGATCTCATTATCCGTGACATAAGTCTCAATGAAGCCATCGTCAGATACCGGATTATTAGGGAGGGGAAATCTCTTTGGGATGAGATGCAACCAGACTATGAGGAGATAATGCAAGAACTTCGCCATCAAGACGCGATCTATGACGAACAAACGGCAATTGTAAATAAACAGGTAGAACTCGTGACTACAAAGTTTCTACCCGAGAAGTCGGAACAAGAAACCAAACAGTTGGAGACAGATTTGTCAGCACTTACAAAATCCTTTGGGGTACACAATCAGGAGGTTGTTAGTTCGGTGGGTCGTGTTACTCCTAAGATTGAACCATTTTTTACAAAGCTACGAAAAGTCACGGATGCAACTGGCGACACGGTAGCAGATACATTTATCCGGTCTACCCTCGATACAGCCTTTAATCGCTTGCGTGAGCGTGAAACGCAAATTAACCAGCTAAACCAGAAGCTCGTGGAGCTATTGCAGCGAAAAGTAACCGGCGGCAACCATTAACCAAATAATAAATTGCCAAAGACCTAAACCGAATAAGTAGGAGAATCAGAAAATGCGCGATTTATTGGATCTACTGAAAACACCACTTGTCATCTTCGTCGTAAGTCTGCTTGTTTCCTTTATTTTGGGAACAATCGCAACTTTGATTTTGTTTAAGAGCCTGAAGTCATCCGCAACAGTACGAACGCGGCGAATTGCTCTTAGTGGAGGTGCAGCATTCTTCATTATTGCCCTGAGTTTGATATGCTATTATTTTCTGCCAATACTGCAGCAGAAGTCTCTTAACGTCCCGCTCCTACCAACTGTTACACCAAAAGGCTACACAGCGTTCTCTCAACAGGATTTCGCAATCGCTTTGCCCAATTATGTCAATCAAAACTATATCATTTCGAATAAGATGTACCACTTAGCGGCGTTTGAGGGTGACATGAATGCTCCATCGGAAGAATTCAATCCCGAAGAGTCTGGAATGATAATGATTTCGGTGATACAGGTGCCTGAGGAGAGCGACCTTGACTTAGACTCTTTTTCCCGGGAAGCACGTGGATCAGTTGAACAGAACCTTACTTCCGTAAGTAACGATCCAAATTTTCGAGTAGAAATGTTTGACGAGGGCTTTTCGTCTTTCCTTGGACATAACGCGAAGACGCAGTTGTTGAGGATGCATGTTACCGAAAAAAGCACCGGGAAAATTAAGCAGATTGACTTGAAAATTATAAGCTTTGCGGATGAGAAAAATCTTAAACTCTATTCGATTGGCTACATTCCATCCGAGAAGACAGAGAAAATTGTCTCGACTCTAAATGTCGGCTAAGCTGATAAACTGCGACGAACTTCAACTCAATACTGATTAAATTGATTGATTTCGAATCTCCCTTTAAGTCCCAAATGTCCAAAGAAACTTCAAAAACTTACTACTCCAAAAACTTAGCAATTCCCTTCTGACAGTCGTCGGTCATGCGGGCGTTGGCGCCCGCGACGCCGCCTTTTTCGATGGCGGTGCCCGCGTAGGTGTCGGCGTCGATTCGATAAAACTGTCTATGATAAACTTACCATATGGCGCCAAAGGTTTACATCGAGACCACGATACCAAGCTACCTCACATCGAGGCCAAATCGAGACATTATTAACGGGGCATCAGCAATCGACGCGTGAGTGGTGGGATGCTGAGCGTGGCGACTATGATCTCTATATCTCTCAACTCGTGATTCAGGAATGTCGCGAAGGCGATCGGGCGATGGCAAGTCAACGACTGGAATTACTAGCAGGAATCGAGATCATTCCGATCTTGCCGGGCGTTATACAGCTTGCCGAAAGTTTGGTAAAGGCTGGTCCGCTTCCGGAAAAGGCTGCGGCTGATGCGGTCCATATAGCGGCTGCCGCCGCGAGCGGCATGGATTATCTGTTAACATGGAATCTAAAGCATATCGCTAATGCGAAAATGCAGGATGCGATTCGGGATTTGTGCAAAAAGGCGGGATTTAGACCACCGGAAATATGTACTCCCGAAGAGTTGATGGGAGAATAAATATGTTCAATGACCCAATAGTAGAGGAAGTGCGGCGTGTTCGCGACAAGCTTGCCGCACGCTTTGATTACAACATTGAAGCAATCGTCGAGAACGCCCGAAAAGAGCAAGAAGCCTTGGGCCAAAAGACTGTCTCATTCGCGCCTCGCAAGCCAAAGATGAGCCGAGCCAAAAAGCCAGTTGTCGAGAAAGTCTAACTGCCGTTTTACGCTCGCTACTTCTCCAAAAACTTAGCAATTCTGAGTCGTAAGTCGTCGGTCATGCGGGCGGTGGCGTTAATCGTGACGACGTTTTTTTCGATGGTGGTTTCGGCTTAGTGGCCGAGCGGAAAAGCTTTGCTTTTTCCGGCAGACCCTATAATTCCTTGCGGCTACGCCGGGCATTGGTTTCGACGGCTTTGGGAAGTGAATCGTGGTAGAATAATAACATGTCGGGAAATTACATATTGAGTGATTATGTCGAAATAGCCCTTGAGCAGGCGGAGTATGACAAGCTTGATGACGACACATTTGCGGGGCGAATACCGTCGTGTAAAGGGGTCGTCGCATTTGCCGGGACTTTGCGTGAATGTGAAAGCGAACTACGCTCTACGCTCGAAGACTGGGTTTTAGTCGGGCTAAAGTTGGGACATGAATTGCCAGTCCTGGCAAACTTAAACCTAAATCAAACACCGGCGTATGTGGAATCCGTGTAAACGAAGCGACTTTATTCGTCGGCTGCGACGGCTCGGTTTTGATGGCCCGTACTCCGGCTCTAGGCATCAGTTCATGACCCTCGGTCAAAACCGCCTCACAGTTCCTTCCAATTCCGAATATTCAGTTCCACAGTTGAAATTTATGCTTCGCGAGATCGCCGAAATCATCGGCCGCGAAATTTCCTCAGACGAATGGAACAAACTAAAGTAACCTCACCGCGTTACTTCGGAAACCTACTTCTCCAAAAACTTAGCAGTTCCAACTCTGCGTCCGATTCAATTGTCGCTGACGCGGCAAGGTTAATTATCACCAAGCTACCGTGGGTTAAAACACCACGGCTAAATTCAACGCACCGCTACGCGGTGAAAGGTCAATAAAACTTTATCCTACTAATCAGCAATCGCTTGGATCATCTCTCGCACGGCTTGATTCAAACCAACAAACACGGCCCGCGAGATGATGTTGTGACCGATGTTGAATTCGGTTATTTCGGGGATGACGGCGAGGGCGGTGACATTGCGGTAGGTCAGGCCGTGGCCGGCGGCGACGATCAGGCCGAGGCTTTTGGCGTGGACGGCGGTTTGGCGGATGCGTTCAACTTCGGCGGCGGCGCGCCTTTCGCCGTCGCCGTGGGCGGCCCGCGAACTCAAGGTCATCTCGGCGTATTCGGCGGTGCAAAGCTCGACCTGCTGAGCGCCGACGCCTTTTGCGGCCTCGATCTGCTCCATGTCGGGGTCGATAAAAATGCTGACGAAAATGCCCGCGTCTTTCAGCTTTTGAACGGCAATCTTGATGTTCTCAAAATTGCCGATGACGTCGAGCCCGCCCTCGGTCGTGATCTCGTTTGCATTTTCGGGCACAAGCGAAACAGCATCCGGCTTTGTCCGCAGGGCAATGCCGACCATCTCGTCGGTGGCCGCCATTTCGACGTTCAAATACGTCGTCACAACATCGCGGAGCAATTCGATATCGCGATCCTGAATATGCCGCCGATCCTGTCGCAGATGAACCGTGATGCCATTTGCACCGGACTGCTCGCAGATGACGGCGGCCGTGATAATGCTCGGCTCGATGGTCTTGCGGGCCTCGCGGATCGTGGCAACGTGATCGATGTTGACGTTAAGTTTCGGAGTCATTCTGAATATGGTATTTGCAGGCCACAATTAACAGGTGCGTCTCAGTGACCTTGTAAACGAGACGATGTTCGTCAGTTATATGTCGGTCCAATTCCCTCAAATGGATGATTCTTGGCGGTTTCTGAAATC
>JAYUCO010000014.1:0-83313 GCA_043740295.1 Pyrinomonadaceae bacterium
TAAAAATATTAGTGGGGCCATAATTTGAAGAACCAGCCTAATGAAGCAATTGTTTCAATGTTACGATAGAATCGAAAAATATATAAGAGATTGGCTACAATCCCATTATGTCCTCAATAAATTTCTGCAAATTTCACGGCTTCGGTAATGATTACATAGTTATCGAAAATGACCAGATTCCGGCAACTCTCTCGCTCCCGGACCTGGCTTTAAAGATCTGTCACCGAAATACCGGCGTCGGCTCAGACGGGATCGCCGTAGTAACAAAACTCGACGGCGAAAAAGCCGATTATTTCTGCGAGATCGTTAATCCCGACGGCAGCATCGCCGGATTTTCCGGCAACGGCACTCGCTGCGCCGTCGCCTATCTTTATTACAAAGGATTGTGGTCGCAGCACAATCTGCATCTGCAAACGCCCAGCGGAACCAAGAACTACACACTAATCGAACGAATTTCCGAAGGGCATTACTGGTTTGAGGCTGAAATAGGCAGGCCAAAATTCGCAAGTGACGAAGTGCCGTTACAGTTGGAAACAAGGCTCGAATCAATTGTCGATCATTCGATTCCGGTCGGTGATTTATTGGTAAATATCTCTGCGGTCAATGTCGGGAACCCTGTGATCTGTACGTTTGTTGATGATTTTGATCTCGATTGGAGAAGCCTTGGGCGGAAATTGGAAATTCACGAAGCATTTCCCGAAAGAGCAAATATAGTTTTTGTTAAGGTGCTGGATCGTGAAAATATTGAGATCCGCATTTGGGAACGCGGCGCAGGTGAAACATCTTCATCTGGAACTTGTTCAAGCGGTGCCGCTGTTCTGAGCTCTTTCACCGGACGGACAGACAGAACTGTATCGGTGCTGACGGAAGGCGGAACAACAGAAATATTCTGGCGCGACGATGACGAAATAATAATAACGGGCGGTGCCGACCTTGTATTTTGTGGCGAATGGCCTTTTTAGCATTGCAGCATTTCTGTAACGGTTTTTTGCCGGTAATCGAAAATATGATCGAGTTCGCGGCGAACCATAAAATGGGCCAGATCGCCTAATGGCTCAAATGGCAAGCGATACCTTACCTCGTCTTCGACCATTGTCTTTCCCGTCTCGATCTCAGTAAATGTGTGCCGGTGTATCCATTGTTTATATGGCCCTCGAAGCTGTTGGTCGACGAATGCAAAAGGCGGGTCCCATACTGATATCTCCGTCCGCCACTTCACCGGAATCCCGCGCATTCGAAGGGTATAATCGATCAACGTACCCGCTACGATATGGATCGGCTGGGGTGTAAGTATATGAAACTTCAGCTCCGGCGGAGTTATTCGTTCAAGATTCCCGGCGTCAGCAAAAAAATCGAACACCTTTTCGCGTGGCAGATCGACCGCTAATTCCCGTCTCAGAATATATTCAGCCATATCGTTAGCTTCGCAGAATTCCTAGAAACCCGCAACCAATGGGCGGCCCATCAACGCCTGAATGAAGAGGGCTGAAAAAAACCGCAACATAAGCAGCCGCAAATGCGAAGGTAAAAGTTACAGCTAAAGACTTTTTTATTCTATCGATCAAATATGCAAACAACGGAACCGCCTGAAGAGCGTGCAGCCCGAGAAAATGAGCGGCCCGCAGATCTCCTCCGATAGTTGACCAATTGACGAGCGGCAAACCCGGGCCGCCATCACTTATTCCGACAGAATGCCCGAACTGAGCGGACATATAGCCGCCTTCAAAACTCCCGAGTAAAAACACTATAATGCCGAGCCGTATGCCCCAGATGATCGCCTTTGGAAATTCGATACGTTCCCTAAAATATAAATAAAGTATGCCGCCAATAAATAATGTTGAGATGCCGATTGATATGCCCATTACGGCGTAGAGTATTGCGTCCGGCAATGCCTTAACATTAAAATGCGACGTCGTTCCGCGTGCCGCCTGCAGAACAATAATGGACATTTCTATGACGTAGATGACGATAATTCCCCATGAAATAACTCTGGTAAAACTTTCCCGCCCTTTAACGAATGACAGAAAAAGAGCGACCGTCCATAGAAATATGACGAAAGACATGAAAAATTTCATCGGCTTGATCCAACGGTTGATACCTAAGATCTCCGTTGGATCAAAAAACATAAGGCCCGCAAGTATAAAAAACCCAAGCAAAGCTGTAAAACCCGCAATTATAAGTGCACGCTGTTCATAAAATAATTTAGCGATCATTTTTGAACCTTCTTTGATAAAAAGAAACGAAGGATGTGATACAAAAGAAAGCCGATTGGCCCTAACAAAAAAGTTAAAATTAAACACGGAATTACGAACCAGTGCGAGATACTATTCGCCTGAGCATCCTTCACCTCCCAACTGCCGACAAATAGATCGAAAGCCAGGTAATGGATCCATCCGGCAAGTGCTGCCCATTCATATGAAAACAGCTTCATCACCTCCGGCAGGGAGCCGAATCCGCCTTCCGACCGGCCAAAGAAGACTATAATTAACGCCAGATATGCGACGGACAAAAGAAGCGGGATTGCCGCCGAAAGAACCAGCATATTGGTGAATTTCCAGCGTGGGACGATCAATAATAATAGCCACCCGATCATTGCCACCGGATTTACAATCGAAAATATTTGTTCAGCATTCATGACTTTCTCCTTAACTTAACAGTGTTAACTACAATACAAAATTTTTAGGCCTTGATTCCAAGGATCAATGTGTCGATTGTACAGTCGATCAATTTCTCGCGATCCACGAACGGAAAGTTTTTGTGGCTGATCAAAAGAGATGTCACACCGTGAATTCCAGCCCATAAAGTCTGGCTGATAAGAGTGACGTCACCGCTTTTTAATAGCATTTTTGAAACACATTCGTTTACAACGCCCGTCATTGTTTCGAAAGCCTCTTTTCCGTTTGAAGATGAATATTCACCCTTTATGCTCTCCTGTAATGGAGTTATAAAGACAAGCTCATATTCCCCCGGATGTTTAAGCCCAAAATAAATATATTCCCGCATTCCGCTCCGCAATTTTTCCAGTGGCCCGTCTGAAAGCTCCTGGATCGCTCTAATATTCCGAGCTAGCCTGGCAAATGTTTGTTCGCAAATTTGATGCATAAGATCACCCTTGTCTCTGAAATGAAGATATATGGCAGTTGGTGAATAACCTATTTTTTCTGCGATCTTCCTCATTGATACGTTGGTATAACCTTCGTTTACAAAGAGGTCCTGAGCTGCCGACAAGATCTCCTGCCGTAATGATTCTTGGCCTTCTTCTTTTTTTTCATCGACAATCATATACTTAACACTGTTAAGTTAAAATATTAAGATTCCGTTGTCAAAGAATAATCTCAACTAATCTCAATTTTTACTTTTCAGATACTTTTTCGGGATCGGGTTGTCGGCAGTTTCGGCTTGCCAATAGATCGTGAGCACCCACCAGCGTTTGCCGTCATTTAATAATTGAAAACTGTTGATGCCACGTGCAAAAGGCTTTTTATCCGAAAGACTGTGGAATGATTCATATGTCGAAAAAGCGTGCACGATATTGCCATACGTTTCGGTTTGCCTGGCTTTCTCGCGTTCGTAAAACCCCTCTTTACCAAAAAAAGGTTCGACTCGTTTTATATAATCTTCGGGTGTGAAAGAAGTCGCGCGTACAATGTTAGTTTGCGGATTTTTACCGGCCGGTATCATTCGGGCGTCTTTATAAAACAAGGTGCGAAAACGGTCCCAATCACGCGGTTTTCCGGCGTCGCCCGAAATGACGTCATAAACAGCACTCATTAAAGCGTCCACGGATGATACGTCTGACGGATTTGCTTCCTTTGGGGTTTGAGACATAGCGGTCTGAATTGCAAAAAGAACGAGTAAAAAAGCAAGCAGTTTTGTTTTCATACGGCATTTACGTTTGACGCAATATTAGGGTTTCAATCCTGCTTAAAGTTTATCACCGTGACCCCGATGCCGTTTTAGCTGAATTTGCGTTAAAATGTTACTTATGGCTGAAAAGCTCCATTTGACCGGATGTTTGCCCGACGAACTTACCGCATTTTTCGAAGGGATCGGTGAACCTAAATACCGGGCAAAGCAAGTCTTTAAGGCCCTGCATGAGCGGCGCCTGCACGAATTTAACGGTATGACCGATCTGCCGAAATCCCTTCGCGGCAAATTGCAGGAAACGTCGTCCGCCGCGACGCTGTTTGTAGAATCAAGGTATGTGTCCGAAGACGGTACCCGCCGCTACTTGATGAACACGCACGACGGTTATCCGGTAGAAACAGTTTATATACCGACCGAAAATCGTGACACTATTTGTTTTTCCTCACAATCTGGCTGCCCTTTGAAATGCGATTTTTGCCTGACGGCGAAATTAGGTTTATTGAGAAATTTAACCGCCGGTGAGATCGTTGAGCAAATAATTATAGTGCTGAACGATGTTTACGGTATCGGCACCGAAACGCCATACGGCACAAATCTGGTCGCAATGGGAGCGGGCGAGCCTTTTCTGAATTTTGAAAATCTAATTAAGGCCCTTGAGATAATGTCGAATGATGAAGGCTTGTTCATCGTTCCGAATCGCGTCACAGTATCGACCGCAGGGATCGTCCCTAAGATCTACGAATTGGCCGGCCTTGAACGGAGGCCGCATTTGGCCATTTCGCTATCGGCCCCGACGGACGAGCTTCGCGACCGGTTGATGCCCATAAATAAACGCTGGAACCTCGACGAAGTTATGAAAGCGGCAAAGGCTTTTGAAAAATCGCTTAAACGCGGGGAACGCTTTACGTTCGAGTACGTATTGCTTGGCGGCGTTAACGATTCTGATGAGCATGCTTACGATCTCGTCGATCTGTTAAAAAGGTATAAATTGAATCGCGTGAAGATCAATCTGATACCGCACAACCCGGCGGCACAGCTTGATTATCATCCGCCCGAAGCTTTTCAGGTCGACAAATTTAAGGAAATATTAGAATCAAGCGGTGTATCGGCGTACGTTCGTCGCCCGCGTGGGCGTGATATTTACGCCGCATGCGGCCAGCTTGCGGCAAAAAAAGAACAAAATCTGGCCGTGGTTTAGCTCGACGCTTTTATGCATTTCCGCCCCTAAGATCAAACTTGAATTATGGAACTTGTCATCCCCGGACTTATCCTGGTCGCCTTAATGGTTTACACATCGACCAAGATCAAAAAAAATGCAGCCCGTGCCTACGAAAATGAATCTATTGAAACGGAAGAGTTTTCGATCACAAAACCGAATGGTTTTTTACATCCGTTAAACGACGATTCGGATTATTTATTTGAGGCATATACGAAAGAATTCGGTGAGGATCACGCGGGGCAATGCAGACAGGCTTCGGCTGAAGTACTTGTTTTTGATTACGCGAATTTTGACGAACAGCGTGATGAAATTTGCCGTGAGGCCCTTTCAGTTATTTTTGAAAAAACCGATGAGGACGGCCGCGGCAAAACATTGATCATGGAGGTGGAACTTGAAGAAAAAGGAATCTTTTTAAACTCTTTTTTTAAGGTTATCGCTCGACACAATAAAATTTATCGGCTTAGAATTTCAGTGATCGCGGAATATAAAGCCGTTTATTTGGATAGAATAAATGAGATGCTGGAAAGTTTCGAAATAAAGTAAGAGCATCAAACTAATTATTATATAAAGGCAATAAATATGAAAATATCGAATATTATAGCGATTTTAATTGTTGCGGTCGGTTTGTTGGCAAGCACCGCTAAGAATGTTAACGCACAAACGGTCAGCGGATCGATCGGAAACGGAACGGTTTCACGCGGTTCGGCTGCAAGAGGCACGATAGTTCTGAATATTCCCGCCGGGCTGCACGTCAATTCAAACCGTCCAAATAGTTCATACGCGATCCCGACAACCGCGAAAGTTACCGGAGCTGGCGTCCGCGTCGGCAGCGTTTCGTTCCCACGCGGAAAGAACCGCGGATTTCAATTTACCGAGGACACCTTAAATGTTTACGAAGGGCGTGTATCATTCCCTTTTATGGTGACTGTTCCCGCAAATTTCAAAGGCAATGTCATCCGGCTGCAAGCGGTTGTGCGGTATCAGGCTTGTACAGAAGAAGTTTGCTACCCACCAAAATCAAAAGAAATTACCTTAACAGCAAAAGTGCGTTAGCATTATTTTGCTCCGATAATGGACATCAGCCTTCCGGTCTTTCCATTCAGCTTTTTTTCCACACGATAGGAAAAAAATAGATCGGTCCGCTCCATCGTGCATAATGGCGCGGTGAATATGTTGCCGGCGAAAACGCCCGAAGCCTCGAGCTGGTCTTTGTTTGCCTGATGCAGATCAATAAGGGCATGTCCGCTGCGGGTCGGCGTAAAATACTTCCCGGCTGCAGGAAAATTGACGTTGAATGCATCGATCACGTCCTGCCCGATCTCATAGCTTACACAGCTTGCTGCCGGGCCGATCGCGCACACAAGGCTGGTAGGATCAGTGCCGAATGCAGCCTGCATTTTTACGATAGTTTTTGCAGCAATGGATCGCACTGTTCCGCGCCAACCCGCATGAACCGCCGCAAATGCTTGATTCTCCGGATCCCCAATTAAAACGGGTACACAATCAGCCGTTTTAACGCCAACAAAAAGTCTCGGAAGCATTGAGATCAGGGCATCGAATTTTTCTTCCGAGTTTAAAGCTTCTTCCTCAGTTTGAACAAGTTTCACGTCATCACCATGAATTTGCCAAGCTGTCGCAAGTGCTCGATCATTGTCAAAAATACTTAAAAACCGACGTCGGTTCTCATAGATATTTTCACTCGTGTCCTCATCAAAACCGGCCAGGTTCAAGTCTTTTTCAGGAAAAGGTGAAACACCGCCAAGCCTAGTGGAAAAACCGTTTACAAATCCCGCATCTTCCAGCGGACGGCAAACGAGAACTTTTATCCCTCCGCGTTCTCGCCAATAGAAGCCGCCATCTGCTAAAGTTTTATCAGAATTCTCTGACCGCTGATCTATGATAGTTTCCATCGGCATCGACATTGTTGAAGTTTATCGCATACGCGAAACCATGACCAGAACACCGCGTTTTGCGGAGCGTGTGTTTACCGCAAATGAACGTAACTATTGTGACGCTAAAGGCATGGCCGCCGCACAGTCGTATGCCGGCAAATTTGCTGCGAAAGAAGCATTTCTGAAAGCCATAAAAACCGGCTGGCGAGGCAAAATAACGTGGCAGGACATCGAGATCGTCTCTGACAGCCTTGGCGTCCCTGTGATGCAGATCAAATGCGAAGCGGAAAATATAATGATCGATCTGGGAGCAAACCGCATACATCTTTCAATTTCACACACCACCGACCATGCCATTGCCCAGGTGATTCTCGAAAAAAATCAGCCGGAGTTTTAAAACTGATTAAATGTTCGAAGCAAATTCTAAATAAAAGATAAAAACTCGGACAGCTTTGTCTCCACAATGGTTTTGATCCGGTTAAGGCCTTCTTCCGAATCGGCCTCGAATCTAAGCACAAGGATCGCTTGTGTATTCGATGGCCTCACCAATCCCCAGCCATTTTCGAACGTTATTCTGGCTCCGTCAATTGTAATTACATCGTGGTCACGTGAAAAATACTCCGCGATCTTTTGCACGATATCGAATTTAACTTCATCAGGACAATCGACGCGCAGCTCGGGGGTTGAATAGGTTTGCGGAATGCCGTCAAACAATTCTGAAAACCTGTCGCCGGTTTTCGAAAGAATTTCAAGAACTCTCGCCCCGGCATATGTCGCATCGTCAAAGCCGTAAAAGCGGTCGGCAAAAAAAATGTGCCCGCTCATTTCGCCCGCCAGTATGGCATTAGTTTCTTTCATTTTCGCTTTTATAATTGAGTGCCCGGCTTTGCTCATGATCGCTTTTCCGCCGCGTTTTATAATGTCGTCAAAAAGATTCTGAGAACATTTCACCTCGGCAATTATCGTCGCACCCGGATTTTCGGCAAGAATAACGCGCGAAAGCAGGATCATCAATTCATCACCCCAAATGATCCTGCCGTTCTCATCCACGACCCCGATGCGGTCGCCGTCGCCGTCGAATGCAATACCTATGTCGGCTTTATTCTCCAAAACGGTATTTATCATGTCCTGCAAATTTTCGGTAACCGTCGGGTCGGCATGATGATTAGGAAAATCGGAATCCGGATCGGTAAAAAGTTCGATAACTTCGAAACCCAGAGCTTTATAGATCGGGACAGCGGTGACGCCGCCCATTCCATTTCCGCCGTCGACGACTACTTTTAAATGTCTGTCGCCCGGTTCTACTTTTGAGATAATATCTTGTTCGTAATCCGGCAAAACCTGAATCGTTTCAACCATCCCATTGCCTACAGAAAATTTACCCGTAATGGCGATTTTTTTTATTTCCTGGATCTGTGTACCGAAAAGCGCCGATGTTCCGAGACATATCTTAAACCCATTATGATCCGGCGGATTATGCGAACCCGTGATCATGACGCCGCCATCAACATTTTGTGTAAAAACAGTGTGGTAAAGGACCGGCGTCGGCACCATACCTATAAGAACGACATCACAACCGGTTTCATTCAGGCCTTTCGTCAATAAATTACAAAATTCCGGCGAGCTTTCGCGGGCGTCATAACCGATGGCGATCCGCCCGGCCCCGTTGTTTTGAAAAAATGTGCCTATAGCTTTGGCAAGGAGTTTTACGGTTTCTTCCGTCAGTTCCTCGCCGACAATTCCGCGTATATCATATTCTCGAAAAATGTTATGGATCATAAATGGTTTGAATGATTCTCACGCAATCTGCCTGTTGAAGCAATGCATGCAAGCCGTCTCATGACCGAAACTGTCCTTATAGTGCCGCTATTTCATATTTTTGCTATACTTCAGAGTTGCATTTTAGGCAACAGACTGGCTTCAGGTCGCATCGAAAAATTGGACAAAAGTTCTAAAATCAACATCAGCATTTATGAAATTCTTTCTTAAATTTGGATATTTTCCGCTAATCATTGTGACTTTGTTCCTCGTCTCGCATTCGGCCGCCCAGACGCCTGTGCCGACGCCAACACCTGATGACAACGGTGGTCAGATCAAAACGTTCGAGGTACGGCTTCCGGTAACTGTAACGCTAAAGAAAGCTTTGGTGCCTGGCCTGAACCGTAATGATTTTATCGTGCTGGAAGACGGCGTACAGCAGGAGATCACTTTCTTTACCGATGACAAAACAAACCCTCCGGTTTATGTCGGTGTATTGATGGACACTTCGCCGTCAACTGCGGGAAAGATCGGCTTTTCAAAAGAAGCGGCAAAAAATTTCATCTATACCGTAACCAGACTGAGAAAGGACAAAGCCGCTTTTATGACGTTCGATAATGAGATCGTGCTTCGGCAGGATTTCACCGACAAACTTGACCTGTTGGACAACGCCGTGGAAAAAGTCAAAAAAACCGGATCGCAAACCGCTTTGTATGACGCGATATGGCAGTTTTCCGACGAGAAACTCCGTAACGTCCCGGGCAGGCGGGTGATCGTCATTATCACTGACGGCGACGATACATTTAGCCATGCTGATCTAAAGGATGCGATCGACATTGCCCAGCGCACGGAAACGACAATTTTTGGTATATCCACCAAAGCCGGTTTTTTGGGCAGTGTGCCGGGCGTGGAAGCAGGCACGGTCAAGGATAAGGGCGACAAATATCTAGTGCAATTATGCGAGCAAACCGGTGGCGAAGCATTTTTCACCGGTGATATTCTTGATCTCGAAAAAGCCTTCAAAAAGGTCTCGGAGGAATTGCGTGGGCAATACATAATTACATATCGTCCGGTAAATCAGAATTATGACGGCAAAGATCGAAAGATCGAGGTTAGGTTCACCAACAAAGAAAAAACAAGTAAATATAAGATCCGTTCTAAATCCAGTTATCGATCGGTTCGTGACACATTGAAATAGCGGTTTAGTTTTCGACTAAAAAGATAAGTCGATGTTTGAACCAGCAATATTGGAGAAGTAGTAATGTCCAGCATAAGAAATTTATTTATATTTTTGGCCGTTTTCATTTTTGCCGGAACTTCGGCCTTCTTAGTAAGACACACCGGAGCACAGCAAAACGAAAGCTCGAAAACGACTTCTCCGACACCGACACCAACTCCGGTACCTGATGAAGAAGACGGGGTGATAAAGGTCGAGACCGAAGGTGTAAATGTTCTATTTACGGCACAGGACAAAGACCGTCGGCTGTTGCTGAATCTCAAACCGGAAGACATCCGAATTTTTGAAAATGGCCAGCCCCAGGAAATAACGGCTTTTTCGCGTCAGATCGATCTTCCGCTTAGCTTATCCATATTGATCGACACTAGTATTTCCCAACAAAGGACGCTTCCCGAAGAAAAGTCTGCAGCTATCTCATTTATCGAATCGGTGATCAGGCCGTTGAAGGACGAAGTGTCGGTCGTATCATTTACCGGTGACACAACTCTTGAACAAGGCATGACAAATAATTTGACCAGACTTCGCCATGCGATCGACCGGGTCGAATTCGTTCCGCCTTCGGGTTACATTGGCGGCGGAGTGGTAGCGGGAACGCCGCCGATCTCCGGTAGGAATCAGGCCACCCAAGGATCGACCGCGATATGGGATGCGATCTGGGTAACATCCGAGGAAGTTTTAGGGCCGGCGCCTGAAAAGACCCGTCGGGCAATAATTTTGCTTACGGATGGGGCCAATACTTCCGGACAAAAAAACCTTGACGACGCCATTCAGGCCGCGATCAAATCGGAAGCTGTGATCTACAGCGTCGGAATAGGTGACCAAGCATACGGCGGCGTGAATACTGGGGTATTAAATAAGCTATCCGAAAGGACCGGCGGGCGGGCGTATTTTCCGCGTGACGAAAGCGAGCTTCGCCAGGCATTCAAGCAAATTCAAGAAGAAATGCGTTCGCAATACCTGCTTGCATACGAGCCGGCCAATCAAACTTTTGACGGGTCGTATCGCAAGATCGAGATTCAACTTGCCAATCCGGAACTTGCAAAACAAAAGGTCAAGATCACGCACCGACAGGGATATTTTTCAAGAACCGCGAACAAAAAATAACTCTTACCAGTTATGAGCACCTATGAATTTGTAAAGGTTTGGCAGATAGATCACCCGGCAGTTCCATAATGGAAAATGTTGGTGCGGTGTTTTGGGTTTTGTTACACAATCTTCAATAATCAAGTATTTCAACCTTAATAATTTTACCGTTTTTGATCTTGATCAGCCAGATAGTTGCGTATTCCGAATCGTCAAGCGGTTTGAAAAGCTCTTTTTTGATCAAAAGATTTGCGAGTAAAGGGATGGTATTAGAATGCCCCGAAATGACAAAACGCTTTGTTTTGCTTTTTAATATTTGCTCGACAAGTTCACTCTGCTGCTTTGCATGGTAAATCTGTACTGTAATTTTTCGTTTTTTCGCAAGTGGCTCAACTGTCCTCAAGGTACGTTTGAAATTAGTCGAATAGATCGCCCCGGGCATATATTTTCCGATCTTTTCCAACAGCCGCTGGGCACGATCACGTCCTGCGGCTGCCAACTCAGGGTCAGCCTTGTCCGCTGTTTCTGAAACATCTTTTTCGGCGTGGCGAACGAGTAAAATTGTTTTCTTTTGTGCGACGACAGAAATTGAAAACAGTCCGGTAGCTAAAAGCATCAAAACGGTAATAATTGACCCCTTCATAAGATATCCACAATCTCAACTGTGATAAACCTAATTCGACGAGTACTTTACAAAAAGTTCGTCGGTCAGGTCCATTACTGCCGGCCATTTGCTGAATTCACTATTTCGCTTAAATTAGATTCGATTTCTTTCAAATCCTAAAGTCGTCAAGATTCAAAACATTGACCGATGAATCGATATTTTGAAAGTCATTGTAGTCGTTAGTTATAAGATCCGCATTGATATATTTCGCGGAAGCGAGAATTACGGCGTCGGGAAGCTTTATCTTTTTAGTATTGCTTTTGCGGAAGATTATCGTTTGATCAGCGACTTCGCGATTGATGTCGATAATCTTAAGACTTTTAAAGCTTTCGTCTAATACATCTTTTTGAGTTAGATCCTGAAAGTGATAGGCGTAAACTTCCATGTAGGAAATGATCGAAACATACAGGTCGTCGTATTTTAACCGCAACTTTCCGAGATCGATCATTCCTTTGGAAAGGAAAATGAGCAGATTGCTGTCGAGGACGGCTTTATTCCCACTCATCTCTTAATTTCCTTTGCCACTCTATGGGATCATCAATACCCGGGAAAATATCTTTTTCCGCAAGCTTTTCGAGAGCGGCGAAAAGCCTTTCTTTTTTCGCTTCAGGCGTGTCCTGCGGTTCTTCGTCTAAAATAGTGAGCAAAGCCCGGCGGCGTTCCGGCAAGCTGATTTTTGTCAGCAGCTCGACCTTTCCAGTTTTACCTATTATTGCTTCTACCGTCTGCATATTATCGATATTTTATCACAATATTTTAGGTTTCAAACAAACATCTTGCCGGGATTCAGAATGCCGTTGGGGTCAAAGACTTTTTTTATTGCTTTCATTATCTCGAGCGTCGGTTTGTCGATGGCGTATTCCAGGTATTGGGCTTTGACATAGCCAATGCCGTGTTCGCCGGAGATCGTCCCCCCCAAAGCAACAGATAGAGCAAAGGTTTCGGATACGCATTTGCGGGCACGCTCGATAGCTGCCGGATCGTCGCGGTCAACGACAAAATTTACATGGATATTGCCGTCACCGGCGTGGCCGAAATTGGCGACAAAGGTGTCATGTTTTTTGCCGATCTGCTCAACCTTTTTTATAAGCTCCGGAACCTTGGAACGCGGTACAACGACATCTTCATTGATCTTGAGCGTTCCGTACTTCATTAGGCTTGGTGAAATCGCCCGGCGAACATCCCAGAGTTTGTCCTCTTCCTCTTTGCTCTTGGCTCTAAGGATGTCAAAGCCTCCGTTTTCGCCGATTATGCGTTCGATAGTTTCGGCATTTCGCTCGACCTCTTCGCGCGAACCGTCAACAGCTACGAGCAGTATCGCACCAGCTTCTTTTGACAGGCCGAACGCGAAATTTTCCTCAATAGCCGCAACGCAAAACTTGTCTATTACTTCCATTGCCATCGGCAATAAACCTTCAGGTGTGAATTTGGTCAACACTTTACAGGCCGCTTCCATTGAATGAAAGTTAGCACGGACGGTCGACGTAGCTTCGGGCATCGGCAGCAGTTTGAGTGTCGCTTCGGTAATGATCCCGAGCATTCCTTCGGATCCGCATATCAAACCAGTCAGATCAAAGCCAACGACATTCTTTACCGTTTTACCGCCGGTGCGAATTATTTCACCTGTTGCCGTCACCACTTCCAATCCGAGGACAGAATGCTTGGTCACTCCATATTTCGGTGTCCGCATTCCACCCGCGTTCTCCGCAATGTTGCCGCCGATAAAGCTGTCTTTATAACTGGCCGGGTCGGGCGGGAAGATCAAGCCGTGTTTTTCGACGGCCTGCTGCAATTCAATGGTCCTGATCCCCGGCTGGCAAACGGCATAAAGATCATCCGGGCTGATCGCGATTATTCTGTTCATCCGGTCTGTGCCGATAACAATTCCGCCTTCGACCGGCACAGCTCCGCCGGTGTATCCGACACCGCCGCCGCGCGCCGTCACGGGAAATAGATATTCGTTTGCGAGCTTGAGTATCGCGACCATCTGTGCGGTCGATTCGGGGAAAACGACAGCTTCGGGCGGAAATTTTTCTTTTACAGCATCGGCTCCGTAAGGCTCTACCTTTTCCGGCTCAACAATGACATTTTCAGCTCCAACAATTTCCTGCAGTTTTGCAATAACTTCCGGCTTTGAGGCATTGGTAGTCTTCCGGCCTTTTGAATTGAAATGGATCGATTGAAACATTGCTCTACTAATCCTACCAAAAATACCAAAATCGTGACATATCTGCTAAACTCTCAAAAAAACCTCGTTCCATCTGAAAAATAGAGTTTCCACCTAACGACAAAAATATGAAACTACCGAAAATTTCGTTGACTTGGAAGATAATGATCGGCCTCGTGCTGGGTATTTTTCTGGGCTGGCTTATCCGTGAGCTTGATTCGACATCCCCGGATCATCATATTTGGGGCTTAGAAACTCAAACCATTTTGGCGTTCGTGCGTTCGCTTTCGACTTTGTTTTTGAATCTGATCAAATCGATCATCGCTCCGTTAATATTTGCAACGCTGGTTGTTGGCATTTCTGGCACGGGTGATATCAAACAGGTTGGCCGTATCGGTATTAAAGCCCTTGTATATTTTGAAATTGTTACTACGCTTGCCTTGGTAATCGGGTTGGCGGCGGTAAATATAACCCGCCCGGGAGACGGCGTGTCCCTTGCCGGAATTGCGAAAGGCGAAGACAAAGCTGTTCTGGCACAAAAAGCCCAGGCGTTTTCGAAAGAATCGACCGAAGCCGCAAAACGGTCAGATGAATTAAGAACACAAACGGCAACGTACCCAAATGCTTTGGCGGAAGCCGAACAACAATCTGCGATTGCTTCGCAGAAAGCCGCCGCCGCCGCCGATGCCGCAGCTAAAGGGCTGACCGCTCCTGAACCGCCCGCCAAACCACAAACTTTCGGCGAGATAGTCGCTCATCTTTCGCCAACCTCGATCATAAAAGCAATGGCCGAAGGTGATGTGCTGCAAATCGTTGTATTTTCGGTGCTCTTTGCTCTCGCAGTCACAAGTATCGGCGAAAAGGCAAAACCGGTAGTGGATTGGTGCCAATCACTCGCCGATATCATGTTCCGTTTCACGGAATTCGTGATGAAATTCGCTCCAGTTGGCGTCGGGGCTGCAATGGCATATACCATCGGGCATAACGAACAAGGCCTCGCTGTCCTTAAAAATTTGGGAGCACTTGTGCTGACGCTTTACGGCGCACTGATTGCTTTCGCCACGCTTGTTTTGCTGCCGATAGCATTGATCTTCAAAGTGCCTCTGAAGGACTTTTTTAATGCTGTGAAAACGCCTGCGTCTATCGCATTCGCTACAACTTCGAGCGAATCGGCATTGCCAAAAGCGATGGAAAATATGGCACGAATCGGTGTCCCACGCCGTATAGTCGGATTTGTATTGCCGACCGGTTACAGCTTTAATCTGGACGGGACGACGCTTTATCTGGCTCTCGCGTCGATCTTTGTCGCACAGGCGGCCGGTGTCGAGTTATCGTGGACGCAGCAGATCATAATGCTCGCGACATTAATGCTCACTTCAAAAGGCGTTGCCGGCGTCCCGCGGGCGTCGCTTGTAATTTTGCTTGGAACACTGGCTTCTTTTAATTTACCGGTTGAGGGTGTGATCCTCATTCTCGGTGTCGATGAGCTGATGGATATGGCCCGAACGGCGATAAACGTCGTTGGCAATTGCCTGGCGACCGTCGTGATCGCGAAATGGGAAGGTGCATTTCGCAATGACGAATGGCGGCGCGAGGAAGCGGAGCTGGAAGCCGTGACCGGACAGCCGGCCATCGTTACAGCTTAAAAGTGCATAAAAATAATTGCGGAAATGCCGTGTTTTCAGTCGGTTTTGAATTTGTTGGAATCTTAAAAAACATTTGAATCGGCTAATATATGGAGTAAAATGTTTCACTATGATGCATGTTGACCTTATTACAAATTTTAAACCGCAACCTAGGCGCTTGCGATTCACCGTAGATGATTACTACAAAATGATCGAGCTCGGAATGCTGGATAATTACGAAAAGGCAGAGATCATCGATGGAGAACTAATTAAAAAAATGACAATAGGTGATAGACATGCTTTTATTGTGGATTCTCTGAATCGGTTTTTTTCCAAAAATGTTTCTGACGACATAATGGTACGCATTCAAAATCCGCTACGCCTTACCGATTATGACGAACCCGAACCGGACATCGTTCTGACTGATTTGACGAAATATGACGGAAAAAGACACCCGCGTCCAGCCGAAACGATCTTGGTCGTAGAGGTTTCGGATTCGACGCTAAAATATGACCGCGACATAAAGCTGCCATTATATGCTGCGGCAGAAATTCCGGAAGTGTGGATAGTAAATTTGCAAAATGACATAATTGAGATTCACCAGCAGCCAAGCATCGGCATTTACCAGCTTACGAAGATCTTTAAACGCGGTGAAGTGGTTAAGTCAGCATTGCTGCCTGGTATGGCGCTCGAGGTTGATTCTTTTTTAACTTAAAACAGGTGTTTTGAAATATGTTTCCAATTGGTGATGATAATTCGGACCGTACTATTACACCGATAGTTAACTATGCTTTTATTGGCATAAACATTCTTGTTTTCTTACTCCTTCAGCAGCTTGGCAGTAATGAGGCTTTCTCATATGCCTTTTCGCTGGTGCCAAAAGAGATAACGACCGGCGTTGATATTTCGGGCATTCAAACAGTTCGGGATTCGTTGGGGAACACAGGCCAGATCCACCATTATTTGACGCCGCTGCCGGTCTATTTCAACTTTCTAAGCTCAATGTTCATGCATGGCAGCATCGCCCATATTTTCGGAAATATGCTGTTCCTGTGGATATTTGGGGACAATCTTGAAAACCTGCTCGGCCACGTCAGGTATGCGGTATTTTACATCGTCTGCGGAATTGCAGCGGCACTTGCCCAAGTCATAATGGATGCAGATTCGATCATTCCGATGCTTGGAGCGTCCGGTGCAATTTCCGGCGTTTTGGGCGGTTACGTTCTCCTGTTTCCCAAACGCCAGGTCCGGGCGATAATCTTCAATTTTCTAACGACCGTACCAGCATTCGTCGCGATCGGTATCTGGATAGTTTATCAATTGATTGTTGGATATCTGACCCCTGCCGGATCGGGCGGCGTAGCCTATGCGGCACACATCGGCGGATTTATCGCCGGTATCGTGCTGATCAAAATATTCGCTTTGGGACGTAAGGTCTAAATGCGGCCCTCATATCGGACAAAAAAATAGTCAGTAGCTATAAACTGCTACTGACTATCGACAGCCATAAACCTACTGTCTTTGAAATTCCGGTGTTCCAAGCACAAGGCTAACGATCTTGAACACATCCGGGTTTCCGCTTGGCTCCAGAAGACGTGCCTGTCTGTTCTGCCGCCCGCCTTGCTGGCCTTGTCCACGAATATTAGGGATTTCGGCAATATCCTCACCTGTTTCAATTCCCGCCTTTACCTCCGGCAAAGGCTGCTCGGCTTGTTTAAGCAAAGTCGCTCTTGTCGCAGCGGAAATATCACCATCCAGGATCTGAGATATGGCATTATCCAGTATTTTTGACTTTTCTTTGGATGCAAATTTGTTTAGATCGACATGTGTTCCCGGAATCCGGTTACTTGCGATCGCAACAGCAAAATTAAGCCTTTCAAGCAAAGCACCTGTGTTAACCCAGTCTTCAGCGGTATCCGGGTAGCCCGTCGGGGCCTGATAACCGTAAGGGACTTCCCCAAGCTTATTCAGCATTGCAAGCATCGGCGGCCCGCCATTCGTATCAGCTCCGAGCGTCCGGATCGAGCTGACCGCTAATTCAAAAGGCGTTTTGATCTTAGCTCTATAATTTTCAGGGGCAAAAAATTCTTTGTCCATAAAAATAGCTCTGAGCGTAGTTTTAATATCACCCTTCGATGAGTGAAAAGCATCCGCAATCCGGTCTACATAGGCTTCGCTTGGGTTGTCACTGACAAATTTCACTGCTAATTTACGGGCGATGAATTTGGCGGTTGCTGGTTGGTTGACGAGAATATCCATTACCTTTAACCCGTCTTTAATTCCACCTTCATCGACCTTTTGGCCAAGTATCATTTTTGGGCCATTGTCGTGCCACCGACCATTAAAATAAAATTCACCGCTTTCGATATCATCGGGAATACCGGCCTGTCGCTGCAATCGGGCTAAACGCTGATCTTCGTTTCCCTTGATCGAACTGGCGGCCGCTTTTCGATATCCACGCGGATCGGCTATCGTCCAACCGGTAAATGCTTTAGCGACCTCTACTATGTCTTTCTGAGTGTAGCCGTTATCAACTCCAAGCGTGTGTAATTCCATCAATTCACGTGCGTAATTCTCGTTGATGCCGCGTTTGGCACGGTTTTGATTCTGTTTCGGATTGTCTTTCATTTGCTTCAGCCGCTGCTCAAGCTGTGCATCATTCAATCCATATTGCTGTTTGATCCGGTTCCGTGCCTGTGGCGGTATATTGCCGCCGCTGCGTAATATCTGTTGGAGCCGTTGGCCGTTGCCGCCGCCAGTTTGGGCATTTGGCGAAACTGATTCGAAATTATCAAGAAAGAACAGCATTGCCGGATGCTGGGCGGTGCCAATGAGAAGGTCCTTAAAATTTCCAAGTGCATTTTTTCGCAAAACATCCCGTTCATAGCTTGGGATATGCCAACGTACGGCTGCTTTTCCGGCAAATACGTTGAAGTGGTTCTGCCAAAAATCGACCATCACTTCCTGTAATTGACGTTCGGAATAAACTGCGCGAAGCACACGATTTGCGGCAATCTGAGGGATGATCTGGTTTGCGGGTTTTAGGTCGTACTCTCTGTATAAAGCTGCGATCTTTTCCCGCCGTTCTCGTTGTTCAGCTTGATTTGGCGTTCCAGGGTCGGCTTGTTCCGACATTTTTTCGCCATTCATTTGCTCAGCTTCCTTTTTATTTTGAGCATCAGCCTGTGCTTTTTTTCCGCCATCCAGCTGCCGGAGCAAAGCACCAGGATTTGGATATTTTGCGAAAACTTCGGCGGTTGACATGCCGAAAACTTCCAGATTTTTGACCTTGTTTTCAGCGGTCGAATCGTCTATCGATACGCCGTTTATTTGCTGATCTATATATTTCTGCAACCCGATCGCTTTAACCCGTTCAACATCGCCGGGCCGCGCTCCAAATCCGAGCCGATTCAGCACATGCATTATTTTTTGCTCTTCGGTCAAAGATTTTTTGTCGTTTTTTGTGTCTGCTTTGACCACAAAAATAGGAGCGGATATTACAATTATCAACGCAAAAGCTGCAAATTTATTCACAAAAGAAAGACTCTGTTTCATTTTCTAATACCTCTGAAATTCAGTTGGGACTATAATATTTTTTTGATTCCCTGGTAGCTTAGACGACTCATTTTATAAATTGGGCGAGAAATTTATGGTTGTTTACATTTCAGCGTATTTAATGACTCATTCGTAAAAGACAACAAAATAAGCCGCCTGCACATCTAAAAGGTCGTAAACCTGATAATTTTACGGTAGAATGCTATTCGATTGAAACTTTTGCCAATGAAAATGACAGATCTAAGATCATCGGTCCTATTGTCCGTAATGTTCGGCTTAATTGCCGCAGTTTCTGCCTTTGCCCAGGGGGAAAGCTTTAGCGACCCTAACGTGGATTATAGTTTTGGAATTCCCGACGCCAAGTGGAAAATGACGGTCAAACCTTCAGCGACCAGCCCAAACGTCGAATACGTCAATGTCGAACGTAATGAGGGTCATTTGGAGGTACGCAAAATAACTTCAAAACCCGGCGACCTGATTACGGATATTATCAAGACTGAGGAGCAAAAACTACAGTTTCTCCCGGGCTATGTCGCTGGCAAAGAAGAAAATTTCGGCGGATTTTTGAAAGGTACAGCTTTTAATTTTGAATTTGTCCGCTCTGGCCGTCCTATGAGCGGCAGATTTTATTTTCTCAAAGCCGACCCAACAACAATTTACGTTCTTCGCTTCACCGGATACCGCGATAAACTGCGTTCCATACGAAACCAAACCGATTCGATCGCCAGGACTTTTGAGGTGAAGAAAGGTAATTAGCTTTTTATTAACATTTTTCCCGCCGCCGGGAAAATATAACCTTTTGTATTAAGATCGACTTTAACGAAAGCTTGTTTCAAAGAATCCATCTTATTCATTCGCATTATATTTAACGGCTCTTCTTCCAACACACTTACAATTTGGACCTGAAATTTTTCCGTCTTTTTCAACAAACTCCAAGCCGTTTGTCCGTTGACCTGATATTTTTCGCACAACTTTTCAGCCAGGGAATCACTATTTTCCGCATCGAACCAATTTAAAAAATCGGCTCGTCCGAGGCCTTCGGGACATTCGGCAAGCAGGATTATGGTCCCGCCTTCTTTGCAGGCGTGCGGGGCAGTTTCGAGTGCTTTATGGGCCTGGATCAAATTTATATCATGTGGAAACCCGCCGCAGCTTACGATAACCAGATCACGCTTTTCCGCAATTTTTATGGTGTGATCCGCGGCATAAGCGTCACAAGCTGCCCGGTGTGATGTGACCCAATTGCCGCAAAACAGATCTACCAATTCGCCGGCGTCGTTTACGATCGTGCTGATGCAAAAAGCCGGATCTATCTTTGCGACCGCTTCCATAAAGGCTTCGTGTACGGCATTTCCATCCAGCTTACCGCTATCAACACCCTCGCGTCTCGATCTGGTTTTGCAGTCAAACGCAAGCTTGTGCGTTTGCGATATCGTCTTAGTCGACGCAAGGCCGGGACAGATCAATTTTCGTCCGCCGGTGAACCCCGCAAAATAATGAAAGGTAACACCGCCAATAAGAATAACGTGGTCGTGTTCGATCAATGCTCGGTTTAACTCGATAGGAATGCCGTCCGTGGTCTCGCCTAAGCTTACGATCTGCATCAGGTCGCGCGGGCCGTGATCAAGCGTTTTAATACGCTGAGCGATGAACGGGGTCAGTATCTTTTGTTTTTCATCTTCTGTGGCGTGACGGTGTATGCCGGTCGCAAAGATAATGGTGATCTCAAATGGCGTCGTCCCATTTGAAATGAGGCGGCGAACAAGCAGGTTGACGATCCGGTCACAAGCCGTTTGCCGCGTCGCATCCGGAACGACGATCAGAACTGTTTCGCCCGGATTTATTATATCTTCGAGCGGCTTTGAATCGATCGGAGCGTCAAGTCTATCGCCTAACTCGATGTCGGAAAGCGGACGTGAATCCACGACACTTCCTAAAATATCAAAACGATTCGCGTCGTAAGTAAAAGGTATAGTGGTTCGACCATATTTGAGATGAATTTCCGGCATAAAAAGATTGTTTCACGCAAAGACGCGAAGATCGCAAAGCAAGAGGTGAGAATTTCTTCATTGCGTCCTTTGCGGCTTTGCGTGAGATACCATTTGCACTTTGTAATCAATGACTATGGAATAAATGCGTTCTTGTTCTTTACCGCCGGTTCGAAACATTTTGTTCCGGTTTCACAGACGTAAACAGCTTCAGCTTCGAGGTCGAGTGTTTCCATTTGAATCGTCAGATGATCGATTCCAAAACCGTCATGAAGCTTTTGCCTGATGGCCGTCAGCAGCTCAGAATGAATCACCGACTCATCATGCGTGATATGTGCGGACAGGGCTTCGATCCCCGAAGAGATCGTCCACACATGCAGGTCATGAACTCCTCCAACGCCTGCCGTATTCAAAATCTCTTCTTCGACTGCGCCCAAATTGATGTGCGACGGCGTTCCTTCCAATAACACATTGACTGATTCCAGTATCAGCCGCCAGGCCCCGAAAATGATGATCAGGCTGATCAAAACACTGCACACCGCATCGGCCCAAAGCCATCCAAAACTAAGGATCAAAATACCCGCAATGATCGCAGCTACCGAACCGAGCAGATCACCCATAACATGCAGGAAGGCTCCGCGCATGTTTAGATCATGTTTATGGTCGGAATGGAGCAGAAACGCAGCAATTATATTTACAATAAGGCCGCCCATTGCGATCATTGTAAGTTCAAAGCCTTTGATCTGCGGCGGTGACGACCATCTTTGAAATGCTTCGTAAATTATCCAGACCGAGAGCAAAACAAGAGCAATTCCATTAACGAAAGCCGCTAATATCTCCAGCCGGTAATAACCATAGGTCTTTTTTGAGGTTGCGGGGCGTGAAGCAAACCAGATCGCAAAAAGGGTTAGCGAAAGAGCGGCAACGTCGGTCAGCATGTGTCCGGCATCGGCGAGAAGCGCAAGTGAATTCGTCAGCCAACCGCCTAGAGCTTCAGCGATCATATAGACAAATGTCACGCCCAGGGCCAGCTTTAAACGTAACAAACGTTTTGGCGAGCGCTCCGCGTGACTATGTCCGTAACTAGATTCCGTATTAACTCCTCTAAAAGCGCCGTAAAACCCTAGCTGTTTGCAAAGCTATTACAAATCCGGCCCGATTGCCTTTATCATCACCTAACTCTATTGCAGCCTCAGATAAAGGGGTATAGATCTGCAAGCGAAATGAACCATCACCGCCTGCAAATGTTTCCCGCCCCTGCGACCTGACCAGCATTCCTGATTGCGTGCGGCCTGATATGATATAGACATTCCCGCCTACGAGATCGGATTTCCATTCTGTGACGTCGATCGCTTTACTCGTCTCGCTTTTTACAATACTGAATTTCCATGGCTCATTCCAATCGCTAACCTGCCCTGATTTCGAGGTTGTTTTCAACCGCCAATAATATGTACCGGGTATCAATCCGGCAAGCCTGAAATTACGCACCTGAAGCGAGCTTCGGTCAACTAATATAGAATCAGCGGCAAAGAATGAAGAGCGCGAAACCTGAATATAATAACTTGCTATCGGGGCAAATCCATCGTCCTGCCACGTGAATGAAGCGGTCACGCCTCCACCTGTGTTGTCGACGATTTGTGCCATATTCTGTGGGGATATTTGTTTTGGCGGTGCAATGAGTTTTTCTTTATTCGTGATTTTTCCATTGTTGAGCGATGCAAATTCGTTCTCGGCAATCGTTGTACTCGATCCGCCAATGGTCGTTTCAACACTACCGCGGCTAATGCGGATCTCAGCGCCTTTTGTTTGGGCATCAGCGTTAAAGCTGGCATCTGTCTTTGATTTAAGCTGAGTTTCCGAGTCCATCATTTCGACAATATTATCCGAATTTTCAGGCTGCTGATCGGTTCGTACATTAATCTGGCCGTCATCCAGCGAAACACGGACGTTCTTACCACCAAAAAGCGAAGAATTGTCACGAATGACCAAAGTACTGTTAGGACGGACAGAATACAGCGATTGGTCGATCATCTGGACCGTTGCACGTCCGTCCGATTGGGTCTGTATTGTATCACCGGCCTCAACGTAGGTTTGTTTCGTAACGAGAATGGTCTCGCGCGTAGATGCCCGTGTAATGCGAACGTCACCTTCAAAAGATATTATCCGGGCGGCATTCTTCGGCAAATCGGATAAATCCTTTTGTGCGAACCAATCATGACGAAGAGCCCACCATCCGCCGCCGAAAACAAAGATCGAAATAACCACGAAAGCCGCCAGGCCGTAAATCGTGCTTTTTCTGATCTTCCACCATTCGATCAGATAGTATTTCCGGTGTTTTTTTTCCATTGAAAAACCGATGCGGCAATTTTAAACCGCGCCGTCGTCCATGTCCGTCTGTTCTTCGATTAACCGCCTGGGCGGCAGTAATACAGAAACCAAAACCGAGACAGCGATCGCCAATACCACTATGCCAAGCGAAATATTGATCACTTCCTGGTTAAAATCATTATTAACGAATCTGTGAAGGAACACGCCGAAGGTCGTGCTTACATTTTCACCCATTACCATTATCAGGCCATGAGCAATAAGTGGCAATAACATTTTAACCCCAACGAATGTTAGAACAAATGCGAGTCCGTATTTTAGAAAGTGAAACCGGTCGGCAAGGTCGGCGAGAAGGAAGAAAAATGTCCGCAAACCGAGTATAGCAAAGATGTTCGAGGTGTAAACAACAAATCGATCCGTCGTTATTCCAAAGATCGCCGGAATGGAATCAACTGCAAATACCAGATCGGTGAATTCGACAACGATCAGAACCAGCAGCAGCAGCGTACCTGTTCGAACCCCGTCTTTTATGATAAAAAACTTATCGCCGTCGTAGTGCTTTGAAATCCGAACATATTTGGTAACAAGCTTTATTATCGCACTCTCATGCGGCTCAAAGTTGTCGTCATTGTCCTGAAACATTTTCAGTCCCGTATAAACAAGGAAAACCCCGAATAGATAAATTATCCAATGAAACCGCTCGACAAGCTCGGCACCGGCGAAAATCATGACCATTCGCATTACGAGAGCGCCCATAATGCCCCAAAAAAGTACGCGGTGCTGAAACTTTTTCGGAACCTTAAAGTAGGTAAAGATCAATAAAAAGACAAATAAATTATCGACCGAAAGTGAAAGTTCTATTAGATAGCCAACAAAAAATTCCTTGGCTTTGAGACCGGCCAAGACCCAATCCTGATTATGCGAGCCGACGTGCCAGTAGATAAAGACGTTGAAAAGAAGCGCCAGCGAGATCCAGACAATACTCCACGAAACAGTCTCCTTACGGCTCGGCACGTGTGCCGCTCTGTTCACGATACCAATATCAACAAAGAGTGCGATCAGTACGACGGTAAAGAAAAAAATCCAAACCCAAAATGGATATTCGACTGGTGTCATAATAAAAAATGCCGGTTTTCAGTCGGCAAAAAACTTTGTTCTATAATCTTTACTATCTCGCACAAGCCTTTCAAATCCGTTTCGGAAAAATCGTTGGGTTTATCACTGTCAATGTCTAGCACACCAAAAATCACACCGTTTTTATCAAAAAACGGAAGCACGATCTCGGACTTTGATTTCGTGCTGCATGTAATGTGCCCGGGGAAATCATCGACATCGGGAACAATTAGCGGCTGCTCTGTCGAAAACACATGACCGCAAACGCCCTGCCCAAAATCGATCCGCGTACATGCGAGCGGCCCCTGAAACGGCCCGAGAACAAGTTGGTTTTCTTTTTGCAGATAAAAACCGACCCATAGAAATCCAAAAGCTTCCTTCAAAACCGCGGCAATATTCGCCAAATTTGCCACCAGATCGGTCTCACCCGCAATCAAAGCTTTGATCTGCGGTGCTATCTCGTTATAGACGGTTTTTCGGTCGGATGTCTTTGAAAATGCTAGACTTTCAGCCATAAATTTCAGTTTAACCTGTTAAATCAGGGGTTGCAAATGGATGAAGCAGCGTGAAAATGTATAATCAGATTGTTTTTATTCGGTTCGGCCGGGAGTATTAGGATTGGAAACTTTGACTAAGATCATCTCTGTTGCGGTAGGTGGTGCCGTCGGGGCCGTCGTCCGTTATCTGATAAGCATTTCGCCGCTCGCAAACATCTTTGAAAAATTTCCGTTCCCGACCTTTTTTATAAATATCACGGGTTCATTTCTGATCGGTTTTTTTCTAATTTTGTTGACGGACAAAATCCAGATAAACGAAAATCTGCAAATGGCTTTAGTCGTCGGTTTTCTGGGGGCCTTTACGACATTTTCGACATTTGAGATAGAAACGTACGGCCTGTTCCGCGATGGTTATTTTGCAACCGCATTTACCTATCTGTTTTTAAGCCTACTAATCGGATTTATCGGCGTATTTGGCGGAGTCTGGCTTGCAAAGAAATTGTAAATATTTGACGGTATGCCATAAGTTAATAATTTTCAGTACAATTCCAGTCCCGCCGTTACCATTGCACCCGGACATTAAAAAAACCTGCTTTGAGGCCGATCTCATTTCAATGGTGTATTGTTCAACACCTATTTTGGCAACTCAATGTTTTTGCCTGTAACTATTGGTGATAGGCCGTGTTTTTGCAGTACTTTATTAAAATCTGATGTTTCATTTGAAACGAATTTATTGATCTTATCGATTTGGCCTGGAAAATCCTTGCGCAAAAATTCGTAATTATCTTTCATTGTGGGCGTCGGAGCGGAATTTCCGTCGCTGATCGTCGAATACAAACCGCTTAATTGGTTGGAAAATCGTCCTGGTGCCCTGATCCCGTCTTCAGGATTTGTCGCCAATTGAGCGATCAGATCAGTAAGGAGTTTCTTGTAATCGGTAATCGCTTTTGTCAGATCAGCCGGAACTTCCGTCAGACGGTCCTTGGCAATTTGCTCTATCTGGTCAGTTTGCAGCTTTAAACTGTCTAATTGATGTAGTCCGTCATTCGTCACCGAAAGCAAATCCCGAAGTTTCATCGCCAAATCAAACTGGGCCTGTAGATCAGAATTTGAAACCTGCACTGTCGGATCGACACGAACCTCGACTTTGTTCTCAGCCTGTATTTTACCGCCAACAAAGAGTTTCACCGTATAGGTTCCGGGTAAAACCTGCGGGCCGGCCGGCGGGCCCTGAAATTCCAACTGCTCTGGAGTCGGCGGACGACGGAGGCGTGGACCTTCGTAGCTCAAATTCCAGGCGGTCCTATTCAATCCTTTTTCTTTTGGCAGATTCTTAATCTCGACAATCATCTTGTTGGCCGCGTCAAAGATCTGCATTTTGACCGGTGTTTTGTCATCTGGCTTGTCTTTCAGAAAATAAGTTATAAGTGCTCCTTTAGGCGGATTTTGCCCACGAAACGGTTTGTCACCTATACCATACCTAGTCATTCGGGTGGCAAAACGATATGCCGGGCGAACGTCAAAAAGAAACGCGGTTTCCTGTAAGGTCTTGGCGTTTAACTGCTGAATAGGTGTCGCATCATCAAAAACCCAAAGACTGCGCCCGTGTGTAGCGAGGATCAGATCGTTGTCGCGTGGATGAATAAGAATGTCGTGAACAGCAACGCGCGGAAGATTTTTCAAGTTCAACTCCATCCAGTTTTTTCCGCTGTCGTAACTGGCGTAAAGCCCTGTTTCCGTTCCGGCATAAAGTAGGCCGGGATTTTTCGGGTCTTCTGTTACAACGTGAACATAAGCATTTTCAGGTAAATTCCCCGAAATATTGGTAAAACTCTGGCCACCGTCTGAAGTTTTGAAAACATAAGGTTTATAGTCATCAAATTTATGACGGTCAAAAGCCACATACGCCGTATTCAAATTCGTACGCGAAAGCTCGATGTGGGAAACAGATGAATCAGCCGGAACATTTTTGAAATTTTTTATGATGTTCGTCCAGTTTTTCCCACCGTCGGAGGTAATCTGTAAATTGCCGTCATCCGTTCCAGCCCATATGGTATCGCGTTTGATCGGCGATTCGGCAAGGGAAATTATCGTCTCAAAATATTCGGCTGAAGAGTTTTCGGTGAGAATCGGGCCGCCCGCATCCTTTAGCCGATCACGATTTTTTGTGGTCAGATCGTCGCTGATGGGCGTCCAGTTTTGTCCAAAATCAGTTGATTTAAAGACTGAGCTACCCGCCAAAAATACCGTGTTTTTGTCATGCGGCGACAAGATCAGCGGTGAATTCCAGTTAAACCGTACCTTATCGTTTTCTGCGGCCCCGCCGACACCGAAAAACGGAATAACCAGTTGCTGTTCACGATTTTTCATGTCCGTTCGAACAACATTGCCGCCTTGCGATTCCGTCAAAAGCAAATTGGGATTGTCAGGATGTATTACTGCATAAAACCCGTCGCCAAAGCTTGCCATTCGCCAATCGTCATTCATGATCCCGGCCGGTTCGCGGTTTCGCGATGGTCCGACCCAAGTACCGTTGTCCTGCAGTCCGCCCGATAAATTGTAAAAAGGAGCTGTGTTATCAGCGAAAACCTGATAAAACTGGCCGGCGGCAAAATTATTAAAATACTCCCAAGAAATTCCTTCGTCTGTCGTTTCGGCAACCCCGCCATCCTGTCCCTGCCACATCCGTTTCGGGTTCAGCGGGTCGATCCAAAATGCGTGATAATCAATATGTGTTGTCGGGGAGATCCGTGAGAAATTTCGCCCACCGTCGAGTGATTTAAATAATGGTGACGCCACGGCATAAACCTTATTTTCATCAGTAGGATCGACACGGATACGCGTGTAATAGAATCCGCGCCCGACAATATTTTGATCCTTGCTCACCTGCCGAAATGTTTCGCCTTTGTCGTCAGATCGGTAAAGCGTACCTTCTTTTGCTTCGAGCATTGCATATACAATATTCGGATTGCTTGCAGCCACCGCCAGGCCGATTCGTCCGATCAATTTTGGCAGGCCTTTTTCGATCTTGTTCCAGGTTCGCCCGCCATCGATGGAACGGAACACGCCGCCTTTTTCCGAACCGCTGGTAAATGTCCAAGGTTTGCGCTCGAAACGCCACATTCCGGCGTAAAGAATATTCGGATTATTAGGGTCAATTTCGAGATCGGACGCACCGTGCTGCTTGTCGATATAGAGCGTTTTTGTCCACGTCTTTCCGCCATCGGTCGTCATAAAAACCCCGCGTTCTTCATTTTCTCCCCAGGCATGCCCAACCGCCGCTACATAAGCGATGTCCGGGTTCTTAGGGTTAATTACGATTTTCGAGATGGTGTTTGTGTCTTTTAAACCGAGATGTTTCCATGTCTTGCCGCCATCTGTCGATTTATATACACCGTCCCCAAATGACACCGAATTGCGAACATTCGATTCGCCCGTGCCGACCCAGACAACGTCCGGATTGCCCGGCTCAAGCGCGATATCGCCGACTGAGATCGTATTCTGGCGGTCAAAGATAGGTTTCCAATCAACGCCGCCGTTTGTCGTCTTAAAAATTCCGCCCGAACCGGTCGCTACATAAACAATATTCGGATTGCCGGGAACACCTTCGACATCAGCGATCCTACCGCCCATATTTGCCGGCCCGATGCTGCGCCAAGCCAAATTAGCCATTGCCGATGTCATTGGCGAAGTTTCAGTTTGAGCTGAAACAATAACGGTTAGACTGAAAACGAGCAGCCACACTCCGGCTGTAATTCTGTATTTACGATTTGTCATAAGGGTTTTCCGGTAAAGAGCCAAGATCTAATAGCTTTTAAGGTTGGTATAATACGCGAATCATTAGAAAAAGTTTATTTGGCTTAACAAAATTAACGGAGCAGCAAGTTTCTGCGGGCAGATAATACAAATCCAACTGCGTCACCAGATGTTTCCGCAAGGGCTGTCATGTGTCCCATTTTCCTTCCTTTGTTGGGTTTTGATTTGCCGTAAAGATGCAGTTTTACATTTGGAATATCCAAAACCTCTGCCCAGCTAGGTTCGCCATTTTGCCAGAGGTCACCGAGGAGATTTGCCATTGCGGCTGGACGGTAGAATTCGGTCGATCCAAGCGGAAGCCCGCATACGGCCCTTACTTGCTGCTCGAACTGGGACGTTATACACGCATCAAATGTGAGGTGGCCGGAATTATGCGGACGCGGGGCGATCTCGTTGATCATTAACTTTTCGTCTTTGGTGACAAAAAATTCTACACAAAGCGTTCCTACATAATCCAGCTTTTCAGAGAGGCTGCGTGCCATCTCAACTGCCTCGGCAAAGATCTTTTTCGTAACAACGGCCGGGGCAAAGGAAATATCCAGGATGTGATTGGCGTGTTCATTTTCGATGATGCCGTAATGAGCAAAATGTCCGTTTTGGCCCCTGGCACAGACGACAGAAACTTCCTTTTCGAATTCGACGAAAGATTCAAGGACACCAGGCGCACCATTTAGATCTTCAAAAGCAACGGCAATGTTTTCGGCGGTTTTGATCTTTGTCTGGCCTTTTCCGTCATAGCCGAATCCGGCGGTTTTGAGAATGCACGGAAACCCAAGTTCTTTTGCACCTTTGGAAAGATCGTCCAAAGTTTGAATATGCCGAAAAGGCGTCACTGGAAATCCGTTTGCAACAAGAAAATTCTTTTCCCGCAAACGGTTCTGGGTTATATAAAGTATCTCGCCTTTCGGATGGACACCGACAAGCTCTGCGGCAATTTCAACAGTCGCCGACGGCACATTCTCAAATTCAAAAGTAATGACATCAACCGATCTGGCAAATGAGCGGACCGCATCAAGATCGGCATAATCAGCGCACGTCTCAAAATCAGCGACCTGACCTGTCGGGGTATCGCTGCTGTGTGAATAGGTATGAACACGATAACCCATTTTCCGCGCCTCGATAGCAAACATCCGCCCAAGCTGGCCGCTGCCGAAGATACCGATGGTTGAATTTGGAAGTATTGTATTCAATTGTATTTCGAGAAGCCCTTTATATGGTCTGATCTAAGCTTGATTCTATTACAGTTCTTGTTTGATCTTTTCTGAATGTATGGAGCTTTTCTTTCAGATCGGTCCGGGAATTTGCAAGAATCGCGACCGCCAAAAGTGCCGCGTTTGTTGCACCCGGCTGGCCGATCGCCAGCGTTCCAACCGGAACACCCGCCGGCATTTGAACGATCGAAAGCAAGGAGTCGATGCCTTTCAGGGCTTTGCTTTCTATCGGAACGCCGAGTACTGGCAAAACGGTTTGCGAGGCGCACATTCCGGGCAAATGGGCCGCTCCGCCTGCTCCGGCGATTATTACTTCAATGCCGCGTGATTCTGCTGCTTTGGCAAATTCGAAAAGCAGGTCAGGCGTACGGTGAGCGGAGACGATCTTGCATTCGTGCGGCACACCGAATTCATCGAGCATCTCGCTCGCTTTTTTCATGGTCGGCCAGTCGGATTTGCTGCCCATAATGATTGCTACGATCGGGTTTTCGCTCATATTATTTTTTGTCGAGCTCAGCCTGGATCACGGAATTGAATTTATCCCAGGCCGAGATCGTGCTTCGCCAAAAAACGATCTTTCCATTCTTGCCGATCACGATGTTTTTCGGATAACCGCCGACCACAAATTGACGGAGTGACGGCTGAGCATCGGCGATCATCTTGTAATCGAAGCGGTTAGCCGCCATATATTTCCTAACTGCTGCTGCCGTGTCATATGTCATTGCAATAAATACGACATCTGTATTACCCGCGAATCTGTTTACCAAAGAATTTAATTTCGGAGTTTCGTAGCGACACGCCGGACAGCCGATAAACCAAAAATTAAGCACGACGACCTTACCCCGCAGATCCTTAAAATTTACAGCTGTCCCGTCAATGAATTCACTAGAAAAAACAGGAGCATCGGCACCTTCCTGCGGAATTTTTTGAAGGCGGAATTCAATCGTGCCGTCTTGCAGCGTCTGTGACAGAGTGCGGTCAGGCATGTGAAAATTCGCCATCCTGATATCGACAAATTCATTATTAGATATTAAATTGCCGTCCGAATCGCGAAATATTGTTTTGGCAGCGGGCTTTGTTTGCGAATATACGGCCGCTATCGCCGAAAAAACCGCGACAAAAACACAAAAAATTATAGCTCGTCCGTGCATTTGAAAACTTGGCATTTTCTTTAAAATAAAAGAGATGAGCAATGAAAGCAACTTTCCTGTGTTCAATCGAGAGGTTTATCGAAATTCTTATAAGCTAAATTTTCCCTGTTAGAGGCTGAAACTTTGATTTTCCGATACTATCATTTCTTAGTGCGTTTATGCAGCTATACTGTTATTATCGCTTACCGATCGTTCAACTTTCGATTTCAAAGATACTTAACAAAAAATTTGCTCTCTGTCGCAGTGCGGAGCTTTCTGGCGGTTATTTACTCATTACATTTCGTGAAAGGTATCAAGGCTGAGATATGATGTTTATACACGAACCGATCTACATTCTTACCATATTGCTTCTACTTATTGCAGGTTCCGAATGGCTGGCGCAAAATGGCGTTTTCAAACACATCGGTTCTGTTCTTATCATAATTATTGCCGCCGCTATTTTGGCCAATATCGGTGTTATTCCTTCCTCGCAAAACGCCCCGCCGATTTATGACGGCATTTTTCAGTATGCCGCTCCGCTCGGGATCTTTTTTCTGCTGCTTGAGGTAAAGCTAAAGGATCTGAAATTTGCGGGTCTTCCGATGATCTTTATGTTTTTTGTCGGTGCGCTTGCAACCGCGGCCGCTGCGATCATCGGATACAAAATCTTGTCGCCGCAGGATCACATTGCCTCGGCCAACGCGGTCGCCGGAATGTACACCGGAACATATACCGGCGGAAGCGCAAATCTGAACGCCGTCGCCCTCAACTACGGTATCAACAAAGATGGTGTTTTGTATGCCGCCATCAACGCGGTGGACAATATTCTCACTACAATTTGGCTGATACTAACACTTGTGCTTCCAAAGGTATTGCAAAAATACTTTCCCCGCAAAAAAAGCGTTCCGCCGCATCTTGAAGGACTTTCTGACGAAGAGATCAAAGAGCGTATAACTACCAACGAAAGCAGAATTAGCCTTACAGACATTGCCCTGCTGGTTGCACTCGGTCTTGGTAGTATGTTCATTTCATCGCAAGTATCGGAAGCTGTGCCGTGGCTGCCGTCGATCGTGGTGCTGACAACACTCGCCCTGATATTTGCCCAAATCCCATTCGTGCAAATGCTTCGCGGCGGACGGACGCTCGGCTACCTGCTGATAATGCTTTTTCTTGCCGTGATCGGAGCATACTGCGACTTCCGGGCATTAATGAGCGCGGGTGATGTCGCGGGAACTCTGCTTATTTGGGTCACCATTATCGTATTTCTGCATGGCGCGTTTATTTTTCTGATAGGCGGCCTGCTAAAGCAGGATTGGGATATTATTGCAGTAGCTTCCAACGCAAATATCGGCGGTGCAACCTCGGCACCCGTATGCGCAGCCAGCCTCGGCCGTCCCGACCTGCAGCTGCCGGGCTTGCTTGCCGGAACTATCGGAACCGCCATCGGCACATATCTTGGTATTGCAGTAGCGGAAATCTTAAAATGAGCTTTCTCGACCGTCGATTTTTCTAAGTCCGTAATGATTCCAGGTTTTTAGTCCCGCCTAAAGACTGAACTCAAAATTGTCGGATTGGGTCAATTCTAACCCTATATTTACGCCGAATAACCTTTCACGCCATCGAAATTGTAGAGATTTTCGGTTTTTATCACATCCAAACCCGCTTCGCTACATCTTTGTAAAAGCGAGATAAGCTGATTTTTATCAACAGTTTGCCCTTCGCCGGATTCCGCGACGAAGCGGCAGCGCCAATGATCAACAGTGAAGGTGTCTGAGAAGCCTTCAGGATAAACCTTGACGCCACGGTTGGCGATCGTCTGTAGTTTGAGGCCGTCGCCGTTGACCGCTTCGACCAATGCGCCGAGTTCGTTCGCAACGCCATAGAACGATCCTTTCCACCAATCGAGAAATAGGTCCACGCCGATAAGCTCTTTCTTTTGCGGAGTTGGCGTGGAATATATCGGTTTCGGGTCAGAATCCACAACGTTTGTCGTGTATGTTACAGGTTTCAAGGTTTCCGGCTTTTGACCTATTCGTGCGGCCACAGCCTCCGCAAATTCCCTGGTTCCGACCTTTTCTTTCGACACGCCTTCTTTGTACATGTCGTATGTGTGAACGCCGTCTTCGATCGTACGAAGCCAAGCATTATGGGCAAGTTCGGCTACGTCCGGCTGATTGATATGCACAAGCATCAGGATGGAACCGAGAAACAATCCCGATGGATTCGCCAGATTCTGTCCGGCACGTCTAGGGGCCGAACCGTGGATCGCCTCGAACATCGCAACTTTTTCGCCGATGTTCGATGAACCGGCTAATCCGACCGATCCGGCGATCTGCGCAGCAACGTCCGAAAGCACGTCCCCGTAAAGATTTGGCATCACGATCACATCGAAATTCTCGGGCGTGTCGGCCATTTTTGCCGCACCGATATCGACGATCCAATGATCGGCTTCGATTCCTGGATATTCCGGTGCAATCTCGTCAAAGATACGATGAAACAGGCCGTCCGTCCGCTTCATGATGTTGTCCTTGATAAAGCAGGTGACCTTCTTTCGGCCAAATTTTTTCGCGTACTCAAAGGCGTAGCGAACTATCTTTTCACTCCCGGGACGCGAGATCAGCTTAAGGCATTCCTCGACCTGACCGGTCTGTCTGTACTCAATGCCAGCATACGTATCTTCTTCGTTCTCACGAACGATAACGACGTCCATCACCGGATGTTTGGTGCTTACAAAAGGATGGTATGAGACACACGGGCGAACATTTGCATACAAGCCGAGCGTTTTGCGGACGGCGACGTTCAATGAACTGTAGCCGCCGCCTTGCGGTGTCGTGATCGGTGCTTTTAGAAAAACCTTCGTCCGCCTCAGCGATTCCCATGATTCGGGAGCAATGCCCGCCGCATTACCCGAGAGATAGACCTTCTCACCTATTTCGACGGTTTCGATCTCGATCCGCGCACCTGCTGCCTTTAAAATATGAAGCGTCGCTTCCATGATCTCAGGGCCGATGCCGTCACCGTGAGCCACCGTAATTGGAACATTAGACATAATGTATTTATTAAAATCCTTGTAAATTTAACGTAAAATCAAAACATCGATTTTAGCGAAATTATCATCTACAAGCAACGATAGATGTGTTTGAGTTTATTATCGAAAGATTCGGGCTTTAAATTCAGGTTTATAAAAGTTCAAAGCAAAAGAGTATAATTGGTCTTAGTTCATGATTCGAACCTGGGAATTTTTATCTCCGTTTTGTGTTTTTAGGGATGGTCTTTGATGAAACATCTAATATTTATTTGCCTTGTGATGCTATTTATTACGAATTCAATTGTATTTCCCCAAGCTATACAAAGAAAGCGTACTCGAGAACATGCTGAACGCGTGATACAAGCCGCCAATGAAAAAGAAGAAGGTCAGCAGGCACCACCAGTTACAGTGCTGCCGGCACCAAAACCCGCGGTCATGAATGTGGATGTCCAGATGGTTTTGAGCGGAAAGGACCTCAAAACCTTTGCCGAGGCCAAATCAAATGCGGTCAACCGGGTAATAGACGGCAGTCCTTTATGGCTTTACATCAAATTTAATGGGAAGCTAGGTGACTATGTATTTACAACCATCGACACAGAAGAACCCGGGAAGCTAAAGTATCTGCTTTACGCGGAGATAGGACCACAGGGGGACGTAACGGCACCTTATCAAAATCTGCTCCAGTTTTCCAAAGAAGAGCTAGCAGCCAACGAATTGAAGATCAGTCTTGCCCCAGGCATGTTTGGGCGAAACAGTTCTATCTCGCTTTTTCTTACTTCAACGGCGGCGTTAAAACCCGGTGTTTGGAACAACGAATTGCGGCTGGCAAATGCACCCGGATTTCCGCGCAGCCCTGACGCTCATTTGGCCAAATACGCCATCACTCTGAATCTTTCAGAAGGACCGGCTAAATACCGCAAGTCCAGTGATGAATACGATTCGATTATTTTACGCGGCACGTCCGATGTCACGAAAATGCCTGTACCAGGAACATTTTTTAGCGAACCAGTCAAATCTCAAATTCTTGCGAAACTAAGTGCAGAGGGCATTACACCCGTAAAACTATATTTTTCAGGTGACGATTGGACAGTTTTCACGACGGGATCGTTTTTTACAATGAAGAAATCTCGCAAGACCTTTGCAACCTATACCTATCAAAAAGGAGCGAATTGCTTATACGGCGTTGCCGAGGTATTGCAAACATACGATTCGTTCAACTCTAAATTCGGGGAATCCACGATCAACCTGACCAACGGCCTTCCAGCTACCTGCTCGGCTCTAAACGGTTGATCTTTTCTGCTAGATCGAAATCAAATTCGGTTATTCCGCCACGGTCATGCGTCGTTATCTCGAATTCCGCGAAACCCCAGCCCAATCTAATGTCTGGGTGATGGTCAGCTTCTTCGGCAAGAGCACCGACCTTGTTTACAAATTTCAGGCTTTCGGCGAAGTTTTCAAACTTCATCTGTTTTTTTAATTTATGATCTTCCGCCCTCCAGCCTTCTAATCTGGCGATGTGTTTTTCGATTTCATCGACCCCCAGTTTTTTACGTTCCACGTATTTTTTCTCCTTATTAATTAGGATATACTTAGTCTTTTAAATATTTTACTTCATAACAATTGTCAAGGTCTGAACAAAATGCGTTATTGGCTAAAAGCACTTATTTTTTTACTTGGTCTTATGCTCATCTCGTGTGCCGGTGACGCAAAGCCTTCATCACCGCTCGAAACTTTTAGAACTTATACAAAAGCTATTAAGCAAAAAGATACGACAACGATGAAGCTGCTGCTTTCGTCTGAAACCATCAAGATGCACGAACAGGAAGCCAAATCTCAGAACGTAACGGTCGATGACATAGTTAAACGGGAAACCTTGTTTAGCGCGGATCAGACACAGGTAAAATTCCGTAATGAAAAGATCGACGGCGATAAGGCAACGCTGGAAGTCGAGAATTCGTTCGGGACTTGGGAAACGGTCCCTTTTGTCAAGGAAGACGGCGATTGGAAGATAGACAAAAAGGGTTATGCGGACAAGTTGATGCAGGATATAGAAAAGAAAAATCAACTGCTGGACGAAAAAATAGATCAAGGACGTCAACCATGATCCCAAACTTCGCACATATATATAAATTAGATAAATAGTTAGGAGAATTTAGTGGCTATTATTAAACCCTTCCGCTCGTTGCGGCCCGCCCCGGAAAAAGCAAAATCCGTATCGTGTGTACCTTATGACGTCCCGTATGAATCGGAAGCCCGGGATTTTATACAAAAAAATCCGTTGAGTTTCTTAAACGTTACCAGGTCCGAAGCCGAATTCGCAGAGGGCGAAAAGCCCGGCTTTCCGGCAATTTTAAAACGGGCCAAGGACAACCTGCACAAATTTATCGACAACGGAATTCTTAGGGTTGAGAATGTACCGTGCTTGTACGTGTATCGGCTAGCTGCGGGTTCGCACCATCAGACAGGAATTGTCGCGTGCGCATCACTTGATGAATATGAACATGGGCTAATTAAAAAACATGAAAAAACCCGCCCCGATAAAGTCGAGGACCGCACTTCCCACATGCTCGCCCTTAGGGCTCAAACCGGCCTGATATTTCTTACTTTTCGTGGAACGGACAGAATTCACGAACTGATCGGGCAATCGACCTTAAACGAGCCTCTTTACGATTTCTTTTGTGACAATAATGTCCGGCAAACTGTCTGGCGGATCGAACAAACCGACGATCTGGTTAACGCATTTGCGGAAGTTCCTGCACTCTATATCGCAGATGGCCATCATCGTGCTGAAAGCGCCTTGCTCGCCCGAAATACACTTCAGGAGGCGAACGCAGAACACACCGGAAACGAAGATTATAATTTTGTCGTTGCCGGAATTTTCCCGGCAGAAGATCTAAGCATCCTGGCCTACAATCGCGTCGTCAAGGACCTGAACGGCATGAGCGAGGAAGAATTTCTCGCACGCCTGAGCGAAAATTTCACAATTGCCGAAACCAATGTGAAAGAACCGCGCGCCCGTGGAAATTTCAGTATGTATATCGGCAGCAAGTGGTATGCGTTGGCTTTTACGCGGAATTTCACACAAGATACCGACCCGAAAGAACGGCTGGATGTCAGCATTTTGCAGCGTTATATCCTCGAACCGGTTTTAGGTATCGACGACCCGCGAACGGATACTCGGATCGGCTTTATCGGCGGTGCCCGGGGCGTAAACGAATTGGAAAAACTTGTGAGTGGTGGCGAAATGAAGATCGCATTCTCGCTCTTTCCGACCACAATGGAAGACCTTTTTGCCGTTTCAGACGCGGGCGAGATCATGCCGCCAAAATCTACATGGTTCGAGCCCAAATTAAAAGATGGGCTTTTTGTGCATCTGATTTAAGAGTTTTTTGAAAAAACTCTACACGGCAAGTTCCGTGTTAAAACTTTTATGCTCGAAACCGAAAGACTGATAATTCGTAAATTTACTCCCGACGATCTGCCATGGGTGATCGAGATGCGTTCGCTCCCCGCAGTTAATAAATATCTCGGCGGCCCACGGCTGCAAAATCCGGAGGCAGTCACGAAACGAATGCAGTTTTATTTTGATTGCTATGAAAAATTCGGCTTTGGCCAATCTGCCATGATCTGGAAAGAAACCGGCGAAACGATCGGTGCCAGCGGCCTTCAGCCTCTGGAAAATACGGGCGAGATCGAGGTCGGATACAGTCTAAAGCCCCAGTTTTGGAGAATGGGACTCGGCTACGAATGCGCACAGGCATGGCTGGAATACGGTTTTATAACCGCCGGCCTGGAACGGATCGTTGCAGTTGCCGATCCCGCCAATACCGGTTCATGGCGGATTATGGAAAAATGCGGCATGAGTTATGAAAAAACGGGTGAGTTTTACGGTATTCAATGCAAATTTTATGCGATCTCGAAAGATAAGTATTTGAAAGAAAGTGCTTAGTTAGATTACCTATATGAGTAAGTTGCTTTTATTGTTTGAGGTTATGGACAAAGAGCCCTCGCTTTTTAATATTTGGTTAGTTTTCATGTCCGTAGGTGCAATCGGATTTATACTTTGTCGTATTTATCCTGCTTTTTTAGCAATCGCTTTACCAGTTGTTCTTTTTGTGTCTTGGGCCTGGTTGACGGAACTACATGATTCTTTTGTTGGTCCAGCCATTTTGCACGAGGCAGGTTATGGTTACGTAGTCCAGAGTTACATTGCAATATCCATTGCCGTTGTTTTGCCGTTTTTAGGCGCTATTACCTGGTGGCGGCGAGAGAAAGTGAGCAAATTTTCTTAAACGTATTCGCCCCTTCGTTTAGATTGGAGTATTAAAAATATGCGGCTTGATTATCCAAAACTAAGCTTCGCGATTCTTCTAATCTTATATTTTCTATGGATCGCTTGTACTCCGATGGATGGAAGCTTTCTCGATCTGGTCGATCTGCCGATCCATGAAACCGGCCATTTGCTCTTTCGGCCATTTGGCGAATTTATGATGGTCGCCGGCGGTTCTCTGTTTCAAGTTATTTTTCCGGCTGTTTTTGTTGGTTATTTCATTTGGTACGAGAAGTATTATTCGGCCGCGATCGTGCTTTTTTGGGTTGGTCAAAGTATTTTAAATGTTTGGGTTTACGCTGCTGACGCGGTGGTCATGCAGCTTTTTTTGACGAGCGGTTTTACCGGAACCGAGGGCAGCTTTCACGATTGGAACTATCTGCTGACCGAGACCGGATTAATCAAATCAACAAAGATCGTTGCTGGGATTATCAGATCAATAGCGACTTTGACTATAATCACGGCAGGTTTATTTTCAATTTACTACTCTTTTTTCCAGTCCTCCGTGGAATCTTTCGATACTGATCTATGAAGGCAACACTCATTACCGGAGCATCAAGCGGCATCGGCGAAGAATTTGCCCGACGGCTTGCCGAAGAAGGACATAACCTTATTCTCGTTGCCCGTTCCGAGCAAAAACTAAGCTCGCTTTGTAATGAATTGATAACCAAACATCAGATCATCGCCCACTATGTTGCAGTCGATCTAATAGATTTCGAAGCAGACGAACGTCTTTTTAAGGAAACTGAACAACACGGCATGGAGATCGATTGGCTGATAAACAACGCCGGATTCGGCTCAATGGGTGATTTTATAAAGCTCGATCTTGAGAAAGAACTGGAGATGATAAATCTCAACATTGCGGCCCTTGTGGCGCTAACGCACCATTATCTGCGGAAAATGCGGGCGCGAAAAAGCGGTACGATCATAAATGTTTCCTCCTCCGCCGGATTTCAGCCGATCCCGTTCATGGCGACGTATGCTGCGACAAAAGCCTTCGTCACGTCATTTTCGGAAGCTATTGCCGCAGAAAACAAGCCTTTTGGCATTAACGTAATGGCACTTTGCCCTGGGCCGACGAAAACAAATTTTTTTGAAGCGTCAAATATTAATAGTGATGTTATGTTAAAAGGGCAGCAGACCGTGGAAGAAGTCGTCGAAACCGCACTAAAAGCTTTGGATAAAGGCAGATCGAAAGTCGTATCCGGATGGGTCAATTATATCGGAGCGGTTCTCGGATCGATCGTCCCGAACGCTCTGACCACGCGTGTGATAGCAAAAACCTTGCGGCCAAAATTTCAGAGTAAAGAGTAAGGCCGGAATGCGGACATCTGTGTCCGCAGCTTTATTGTTGTAAACTATTGGCGGACAAGGATGTCCGCGTTTCCAATTATGAAATTTACGGTTCTCGGCAGCGGTTCGACCGGTAACGCCGTTTTGATCTCCAGCGAAAAGACCAATGTCCTGGTCGATGCGGGATTAAGCGCCAGAGAGATCTTGCGCCGTCTTGCCGCCGTCGGTGTGGATTTTAACGATCTGGACGCTGTTTTGATCACGCACGAACATAGCGATCATGCAGGCGGTTTAAGAGTTTTGCTCAGCACGGTCAAATGCCCGGTTTATATCTCGGAACCGACCGCCGACGCTTATTACAGCACACGAAAGGGAATCCAGAATGGAGAGAGCGAATCCGTTAAAAGACAGGATGCCCTGAAAAACAGGTCCGTCGCGATCAAATCAAGCCGCGAATTCCGGATCGGTGATATAGATTTTGAACCATTTACCGTCCCGCATGACGCAGCCGATAATTTCGGCTTCATCGCAAGACACGACGGCGTCAAGATCGCAACGCTGATGGACTTTGGCTGCATAACAACGCTTATTAAGGAAAAGTTGAACGGTTGCGATGCCCTGGTCATCGAATCTAACCACAGCCGCGACATGCTCCGTGCATGTTCCGTTTATACTTGGGAATTAAAACAGCGGATACTTTCCAAAATGGGACATCTATCCAACGAAGACCTGGCCGATTGGCTGACCAATGATTTCGACGGCACCGCCCGGCACATCATCCTCGCCCATCTCTCGCAGCGTGCCAATGAACCAAACCTAGCACGCATCACCGCCGAATCAGCACTCCAAATGCGCCCCGGCCTTTTTAAAGCGGAAACAAAGATCAGATTATCTAATTATAAAGAACCTACCGAATGGATCAGCTTGTGAGCATTACGAGAAAAAGCACCCCCAAACTCGAGAGTGCTGTATTTTTAAATCACCTAAAAATAATGATGACGAAGTGAACCGTCAAATTTGCCATCTTTTAGACAACAGTTCTTGAAATCTGCGGTTTGAATGACATGGACAAGGATCCTTCCTACCAAGCTTTTCCACGAGTTCTTTATCACTGTGTACAATTCTTAAACCACGTTTCACCTGCGTTTCCGATGGGAATCCCTTTCTTCGTTTGCTGGATGGTTCAAAAGGAGTATTGATCTTTGTATAATAATTTCTTCGACATGCTTTTGTCCTCCAAAAAATACTTTCAAAAAAAATTCCGACCGACATCGGAAACTACTTACCAAAGGTACCATCTTTTGATAAATCACCCAACGAAGTCAAATAAACTTAGTTGGAACGTCTAGCAGACCATGCAGCTATCGGCGCAACTGGCAAGCCAACGAACAGGGGAGTGAAGCGGAAAAAGCGATGTCTCGAGCTGGCTGTAGCGTTTCTATATATATGAATTTCAAAACTAAATACCTCGCAATTACGTTTAAAGTCTCGAAGTGAACATTTCTTCATTCGAAGAGAAAGATTTTTGGAGGATTTTATGATTAGCAAAGGTATATTGGCTCTGACCTTGATCATGGCAATGTTATTCGTCGGGTGCCTTGCCGCCGACCGATCAGGTACTGGTAGTAACGGCACTTCCGCGACAGTCCAAACCCAGTTATTCGGGGATTGGTCCGGTGATTCGATCTGTCAGGTGAAAAATTCACCTTGCCACGATGAAAACGTCGTGTATCACATCTCCAAAGGCGACGGGCCGGATCTCGTCGTAGTAAACGCGGACAAGATCGTTGACGGAAAAGCTGAAAATATGGGGACGCTCGATTTCAAGTACGATGCTAAAGCAAAAACGCTGGTTTCCGAATCGTACGGCCACTGGGTCTTCTATATCAAGGACAATAAGATGGACGGTACTTTGACGAAAGCAGACGGTACGCTTTTTCGAAAGATCTCTCTGACAAAGATCTAAATGCCGAATAAATTTGGGGTTTTGCTTGCGTCTATGTCGTGATTTTTACAGAACGCCTCGAAACGACTTGCGGTGCAGGGGACAAGCTCCGTACTTTCTAATTGCCTCCAGGTGCGTAGCGGCACCGTAGCCTTTGTGACCGGGGAAGCCGTATTGCGGGTATTCGAGGTCGTAGGCAGTCATCAGATCGTCACGAAAAGTTTTGGCGAGTATCGACGCGGCGGCTATCGAAGCGGATATTGCATCGCCTTTGATAATGGCTTTTTGCGGTAGAGTAATCTGTTTGAGCTGGAGCGCGTCAATGAGCAGAAAATCGGCCTGCGGCTTAAGGTTTGCGATGGCAAGGCACATCGCCTTTTTTGTCGATTCAAGAATATTTATAAGGTCTATTTCCTCTGCCTCGATCTGCGCTATTGAATAACCCAAAACTGTTTTCTTGAGTTCTGCGGCAATTTCTTCGCGGCGTTTGGCGGTGAGTTTCTTGGAATCGTTAAGGCCTTTTGGAAGAGGTTTGGCCAAATCAAGTATACACGCAGCTGCTACGACCGGACCGGCCAGACATCCGCGCCCTACCTCATCCACTCCCGCGACAAAACGAAAGCCTTCCAGGTGAGCTTGATCTTCGAATAAGGTTCCGATCTGCGATCTGCGATCTGCGATCTGTGATCTACGCTCGTCAGGTATCAGCATTTCTTCATTAAAACGCCCACAATCCATGGCATAGAAAATAAGATCGCAGATCTAAAATCGAAAATTTACTTGGCTTTTCTGGTTTTATTACGTGTATCCAGTTCCTTGATACGAGCAGCCTTACCACGCAGATCCCGTAGATAATAAAGCTTTGCACGCCTGACCTTACCGCGCCGAATAACGTCGATGTGATCAACAACTGTCGCATGCAGCGGAAAAATACGTTCCACGCCGACGCTGAAGCTGACCTTTCGGACAGTGATGGTTTCACGTACGCCGCCGTGTTTACGGGCGATGACGATACCTTCAAAAACCTGAAGACGTTCCTTGTTGCCTTCCTTGATGCGGACGTGAACCTTTACGGTATCGCCCGATTGAAATGCGGGGATGTTATCCCTTAATTGCGTTGTTTCTATACTGTCTAAACGATTCATATCGTGTCGGCCAGAGGTCAATGATTAACGGCTACCCGTAATCACTCACATTCACCATTTGCTCCTAATAGGTCTATTCTATTCTTTTTTGTCTTTTCAAGCGCTTTTTCCCTGCGCCATTTTTCTATCTCGGCATGATTGCCTTTCAAAAGCACTTCCGGAACTGTCATTCCGCGAAATTCCGCCGGCCGAGTATAATGCGGGCAATCCAGTAATCCATCGGAAAATGAATCATTCTCGGCCGAAGTATCACTGCCCAAAGCATCCGGCAAAAGTCTGACTATCGCATCGACCAAAACTATTGCTGCGGTTTCGCCGCCGGAAAGCACGTAATCGCCGATCGAAATTTCCTCGGTCACGAGTCTCTCGTTCACCCGCTCATCGACACCTTCGTAGCGTCCGCAGATCAAAATTAAATGCTCTGCCTCATCAGCAAATTCATTCGCCACGGATTGCTTGAAAACTCTTCCCTGTGGTGACAGCAGAATGACCTTCGTTCTCTTCGGATAGTTGTCGCGGTCACATGTTCCGAGCAGTTTTTCGATCGCTGCAAATATCGGCTCGGGCTTCAGCACCATCCCGTCTCCGCCGCCAAATGGCCTGTCATCCACCATCCGGTGTTTGTCAGTAGTGAATTCGCGGATGTCATGCACATGCAGCTCGACAATATTTGCAAGCTTTGCACGACGGATTATTCCAAAATCAAAGACCTCTTTAAAGAACTCCGGGAAAATTGTCAGAATATCGATTTTCATCCCGAAAACTCAGGCTACCTGCCTCGCATACTAAAACTTCCGCTAGCTACGGCCGACATTGAAAAAATACAATGCTACAGGCATCTGCATCTAAACGTCAAAATTCCAAAAGGCCTTCAGGAGGATCGACGCGGATACGTTTATTTTCAATATCTACTTCGACGCAGATCACTTCGGCAAAAGGTATCAAATATTCTTTCTCGCTGCCTTTAACAACTAGGATCTCCGTTCCACCGGTCCTAAGCAATTCAATGACTTCGCCGATCTTTATGCCTTCGATCGTTTCAACCTCACAGCCTTCGAGCTGCCAATCGAAAAACTCATCGTCGTCCAATTCGGCTGCATCAGTTTCAGGAATACAGACCTCGACGTTTCGCAAAGTTTCCGCGGATTCTATTGAATCGAACCCGGCAAACTTTAAAACTATTCTTCCTTTTTGAAAGAAAAAAGTTTCGATTTTCAAATCCTGGCGTTTGTCCGAAAAAATCCCGATAACGTCCGGCGAATTTTCAAACCGCTCAGGAAAATCTGTCAGCACGTCCGCAACAACCTCGCCTCTTAAACCGCGCGGCTTGGAAATTCTGGCAATTGCTACTAAGTCCATAGAGTTTGTAGAGTTTTGAGGGTTCAAGAAGTTAAAGATTCAACTCATTAAACTCTATGCACTCGATAAAATCTAAGAACTAATCTTCGACCAGATCAAGCTGAAATCGTTTTCCCTGTTTTTGTCCGGCGTGGTATAAAATGCTGCGGATCGCTTTCACCGTCCTGCCTTCGCGGCCAATAAGACGGCCCATGTCATTTTCACCGACACGAACTTGAATCCGAACATTTTTGCCGTCTGCTTTTTCCGCAACGTCAACATTATCCGGCTCCGCGACAAGCGCTTTGACGATTTTCTCCACAGCTTCTTTCATATTGTTTTAAGTTCACGCTTCTGCGTGATACCTCGCTACTCTAAAACACACTAAAGCGTGAGCTCAGAATTTTATTCTGCCCCAGCTTCGGCTGGATTGTGCTTGATCAAGCTCGCCACGGTTTCGGTTGGCTGGGCTCCGACACCGATCCAGTACTGAATACGGTCATGGTTCAGCTTTACTTCCGCCGGGTTCAGCATCGGGTTATACGTACCCACATTTTCAAGATACTTTCCGTCGCGCTTTGAACGCTTTTCTTTTACAACGAGGCGATAGAAAGGTTTCCCCTTCGCGCCCATTCTCATTAAACTTATTGCTAACATATTTTCTCCATTAATCGTTTCTTTTACGATTGACGATTCCCTATCTTTTCTTCTTGTGCCTCTTTTTCTTCTTCAGTTTTTTAGTTAAAGAATCCTTTGTCTCATCATAACCGTTATCAAAATCTTCACCTCCGCCGTTCCCAAGTAAACCGCCGAGGCCGCCGTTGCCGCCTAACATACCGCCAAGGCCGCCAGCCAAACCGCCCATCATTTTCTTTCCAAGTCCGCCAAACATCCCGCCGCGGTTCATCTGCGCCATCATCTTTTTCATCTGCTCATACTGACGGAGCAGCTGATTAACGTCATGAATGGTCGAACCCGAACCTTTTGCTACACGAGTTTTTCGACTTGCATCCAAAACCTTGTAATTTTCCCGCTCAAGCCTGGTCATTGATCCGATGATCGCTTCAGTCCGTTTCATTTGAACATCGACCTCGGCCGATTGTTCATCTGAGATCTGCATACCGCCGGTCATTTGTTCGGGCAGCATCTTCATCAATTTGGACATCGACCCAAGCTTTTTGAATTGGCCAAGCTGACTGCGAAAATCTTCGAGCGTAAATTGATTACGCGTCATTTTTAGAAGCTGTTCTTTAGCTTCATCTTCATTGATCTTGCCCTGAACCTCTTCGATCAGCGTGAGCACATCGCCCATGCCGAGAATTCGCTGCGCAATGCGGTCCGGATAAAAAGGTTCGATCGCGTCGTATTTTTCACCGACACCGACAAACTTCACTGGCTGGCCGATCACCTGCTTGATGGAAAGCGCCGCACCGCCGCGGGCATCGCCGTCCATTTTTGTCAGGACAACACCTGTAATACCAATTCTCTCGTGAAAAACCTCAGCCGACCTCACAGCATCCTGTCCGGTCATGGCATCCGCAACGAATAGAACTTCGATCGGCTTGGTCTCGGCCTTGATCTGCTCAAGCTCGGCCATCAGCTCGTCGTCGATATGCAGACGCCCAGCCGTGTCGATCATCAGTGTGTCGTAACCGACCTCGGCCGCATGCTTCATAGCACCGCGAACCAAAGTGAGCGGATCGTTCGTTTCCTTGTCCTGATAAACGTTGATCCCGACCGCCGCTCCGACAACCCTAAGCTGCTCTCGTGCAGCCGGACGATAAACGTCAACGGAAACTAGCAGCGGTTTACGCTCCTGATTATCCGCCAGCCAACGCGAGATCTTGCCGGTCGAGGTCGTTTTGCCCGATCCCTGTAAACCAACGATCATCACGACGTTCGGCGTCTGCCTGGTAAAAACCAAACGCGATGATGTTCCGCCCATCAATTCGGACAGTTCATCGTAAACTATCTTAACTACCTGTTCGTGCGGTTTAAGGTCCTGCCATACTTCCTGACCCTCCGCTTTGGCCCGGACAGATTCGACAAAATCCTTTGCGACCTTGTAATTTACGTCAGCTTCCAGAAGAGCCATCCGAATCTCACGCAAGGCAACATCAACATGCTCAGGCGTTAATTTGCCCTGACCTCGCAGATTCTTCAGCGTTTTCTTCAGTTTGTCGGACAGCGATTCGAACATATAAGCACACTTCGGCCACAAGAGTCGAAACTATAAATAATATGTGTTTGCAGGGAAAGTGTCAAGAAATGGGCTCAAGTAAGCACTTTTTCGATCGCCGCAAATACGCTCTCCGGTTTTAAGCTCAATATACATTTCGGCTCGCCGAACTCTTTACATTCATATCCCGGACACGGCTGGCAGGGTAAAGGCTCGTAAACAATTTCATTCGGAGCGTCCGTCCACGGCCGCCAGTGATTGCGGTTTGATGAGCCGAAGATTACAACCGTCGGCGTATTTACAGCCGCCGCAATATGTGCAATGCCCGAATCGTTACCGACAAATAGCCTTGCTTTTGAAGCGAGTGCAGTGAGCTCAGACAATAAAAGATCGTCGAAGGTTGTGATCGGAACTTTCGATTCCGCTACAAGCCGTTCCAAAACGGAAGTTTCGTTCTTCGCGGCAACAGCAATAGTTTTAATAGCTTTTTCCGCCAAAAATTCAGCTGTGCGGGCGAAATTCTCCGTGGCCCAAGCCTTAGTTGCAAAAGCCGCTGCAGGATGAACCAAAGCAAATGCGGATTGCAGATTGAGGATTGCGGATTCGGTTGTATCAGATGTAGGATAAACAGAAATTGCGGCTTTGCGGCTTTGCGGTTTTGCGTTCAATTTTTTCCGCAGCGAATTGAGCGCGGTTTCAGTTACAATCAACCGGCTTTTCGGCCTGTCTTCCATCGGAACGCCCACAAAACCTAACAAAGCAAGCTGCTGCTCAGCTGAGTGCGAGGTTTGCTGCCGCCAAAATTCCGAAGCAGACGATAGTAGATGATTATATAGAAAATTATATTGATACTCTTCATAGCCGACACGATGTTTCGCGCCGCTGGCAAAAGTGAAGAAAGTTCCGGTAGTTCCGCCATGCAGATTAAAAACGACGTCATATTGACCACGCCGGATTTGCCATGCGGTTTTCAAGCGGGAAAGAAAACCTTTTTCAATCATTAAAACGTTATCAACCGCCTCAAATCCATCCAAAAGCGGAGCGACCCAATCTTCAAGAAGGATATCGACCTGAGCGTCGGGCAAAAACCTTTTGAGGGCAATTAACGACGGCGTAGATAAAACCGTGTCACCGATGGAACGAAGACGGATGACCAGGACACGGCTAACATTTTTCCAATTTATCTCTTTCAATGTACGAGGCGGGCCAGAAAACTTAGCCAAGGCGGTGCGAATGCGACAAAACGATCCCACGATCCGGCCTCCGCGAGAGCTTTCCATCTAGCCTGATTATATCTAGCGACCTCGTCCATCACGATTTTTCAACCGTCGCCTCTTCAATAAGCATAACGGGTATTTCGTCGCGAATTGGATAAACCAAAGCGCATTCCGAATTAGTACACTTCAAGCCGCTTTGGTCCTCTTTTAATTCAACCTTGGACTTGCACTTAGGACAACGCAAAATTTCTAAAAGTTCAGGACTGATTGCCATAATTTTCCAACTCCAACATATTTATTCTAATACCAATATAAAACAGAACATAGTTAAGGGCAGAGAATATGATCCGCTGCCCTTTATACGTTCATTTTTTCCGTATTGTTTTAAACTTCAACTTCCGTTTTTGTGCCGCATTCCGGGCAGAATTTTGCACCTGCCGCAAGTTCAGCCTGACATCCGGTACATTTTGCTTTTTCCTGTGTGGAACCGCATTCCGAGCAGAATTTAGCTCCTTCGCGAAGCTCGGCACCGCATTTTACACACGGCACCTTGGCGATCTCCATTTTGCTTCCGCACTCCGCGCAGAATTTTACTCCTGCCGTATTTAGCTTGCCGCAGCTCGGACACGGCATAGTTGAGGACGTCTGGCCGCCTCCTGTTCCGCCCTGGGCCTGCTGGCCGAAAGCATTGGCCATTTGTCCGCCGACCGCAAATCCGGCACCTAACCCTGCCCCTAAGCCGGCACCACCGCCTTCGTTTTGTGCTGCGTCACGCAAAGCATCCGCAGCCTGAAACTGCATATAGGTTTGAGCATCGCCAAGAGCGCCCATTGAAGAGCGTTTGTCCATGGCCGCTTCGACTTCCGGCGGCAGGCTGATGTTCTCGACGTAAAACTTGGTTACCTCAAGGCCGTAACCCTTGAAATCTTCGTTGATCTTGGCACGGATGCTTTCGCCGACTTCTTTATATTGTGCGGCCAGATCAAGGGCCGGGATCTTTAATTCACCAAGAGCGTCCGAAAATTCCGTTACGATCGCCCGTTTAAGTTGGCCATCGATGTCTTCGGTTTGAAACTTGGCGTTCGTGCCGGCGATCTCTTTTATAAATTCACCCGGATCGGCGACCCGCATACTGTAGGCACCAAAAGCACGCAGGCGAACAATTCCAAAATCCGCGTCACGAAGCATGATAGGGTTGGAGGTTCCCCATTTCATATCGGTGAATTGTTTTGTATTTAAAAAGTAAACCTCCGATTTCATCGGTGAGTTAAAGCCGTATTTCCAGGCTCCTAGTTTCGACAGGATCGGCGTGTTTCCGCCATCGATCGTGAAACGACCAGGAGCAAATACATCACCGATCTGGCCTTCGAAAACAAAGACGGCAGTCTGCGATTCTCGCACGATCAATTGGGCCCCGTTCTTGATCTCCTGTCCCATGACTGGAAACCGGTAAAGTAGGGTGTCCTTGGTATCGTCAAGCCATTCGATGACCTCAATAAATTGATTTAATGCCGCCTCTTTAACTTTGTCGAGAATACTCATTTGCAAATCTCCTTGTGCAATATGTAACGATAAAATATCTCATAAAGTTCCTATAAATGGAAGTTTTTTGCATTTGAATTACAGGCTTCAACAGCCGTTTTTGTATATTGGGCAGAAGTCATTTTCAAGCGGATTATTTTATTTTTGTGAAAAAACCCTACTAAGAGGCCTTTTGTTCTTAAATATCAAAATAATTATGATCATCGCGATTCCACTGCACAGATCGATCAACACGTCCCAAACTGTGCCGGTTCGTGAAGAAGTGAAAGACTGGTGGGTTTCGTCTATCGAGGCAATGATCAGGATCAAAAGTGTAGAAGCCGCAAACCAATACCTTCTCAAAAAAATCGATGAACCATAAAAAGCCCGTGCGGCGAATAAGGCAAGCGTTGCATAAATAAAAACATGCGCGAGTTTTCTAATTGCCTTGAGCACCCACAGCATGGTTTCGTCAGACGCCATTGGAAAAAGAAATTCCAGGACCGGACGAATAAAACGCGAAGTTTCCGACATCGAAGCTTGTCCGCTCGAAAGTGCGAAAATCACGCTGATCCAAATAAAAAGCGGCACGTAACGCATCAAACGTTCGTGCCACATATGTTTTGTTGAATTGTCCGTAACCATTTAAGCTGCCGGCAGCAGCTATAACCTGCCTTGCCTACCGCTGGTTTTTACGCGGCTGCTGCTCCGGAAACAACTTCGATAATTTCCTTGGTGATTGCCGCCTGACGGATGCGGTTCATATTCAGCGTTAGCGTATCGATCAATTCACCCGCATTCTTAGACGCCGAATCCATAGCAGTCATTCGCGATCCCTGTTCAGATGCAACAGATTCAAGCATTGCTCTGTAAACCTGCGTTTCAACCTGTTTCGGCAGTAATTTACCAAAGATTTCCGCTGGTGGCTGTTCGTAAATGTATTCTGCCTGAGGTGCGTTTTCCGCTCCCTCTTCGACATCGTTTCGCGGAATGGGAAGCAGTTGTTCAATGACAGGTTTTTGAGAAAGTACGGTCTTAAATTCTGTAAAGACAAGAAATACTTTGTCTATCGAAGTGTTTTCTGTAAATGTCTCTACTATTTTCTGCGAGATCTCAATCGCATCGGAAAGCCTGACCTGTCCGCTTCCTGTCAAACCAATGTATTCAGACTGCAAAACCATTTCACGACGGCGAAAGAAATCCCTCCCTTTTCGACCAACAGCTGCCATCTCGATAGATTTGCCCGAATTTTCTTTTAGAAAAGCCTGTGTCGCTTTTATAACATTTGCGTTAAACGCTCCCGCAAGGCCTTTATCTGCTGTCACTAAAACGATGAGATATTTTTCATCGCCGCGGGCGTCAAGCAGTGGATGTGAAAATTCGTCCGCCACCTTTGCACTCAATCCACCGAGAACCTCGGACATTTTTTGGGCGAACGGACGAGCAGAAGTAACGCGATCCTGCGCACGTTTCAATTTTGCAGCCGCCACCATTTTCATAGCCTTGGTGATCTGCTGCGTATTTTTTACCGACTTGATCCGTCGGCGCATATCCAGAAGACTTGCCATACTTACCTGTGTTTTAAAAAATCTTCAACTGTTGTCCTAATGTCGTCCGCAATTTTTCGCAGAAGAAAGGGTGAGATGTCACGACCGTAATGCATTGGGACAGTCGTAAACCTTCCATCGCTGTGATTGAACTGTTTATGCGAACCTCGTTGTCGCACCTCGACAAAACCCATTCGCTCAAGAATCCGGACAACTTCCCGCGGCTTTAAGACAGGAATGCGTCCCATATCAATTCAGAGCGATAGACTGAATACCAACGAACTCTGCCTCAAGCTTGGGTTCTCCATCTTCAAGAAGCATTTCGATCACTTCTTTAAGATTTTCATTGAGTTCATCGATGGTTTCACCCTGCGAATGCGCCCCTGGAAACCCTGGGACATAGCCAACATAAAGTCCTGTCTCTACACATTTCTCAAGTACTGCTGTAAAGTTTTGCATCTTAATTATTTTAAGTTCCAGCAGCTACTGCCGTTTCCCAACGTGTAGCTTTAAAATCCTCGACAGCTTCCTTCATCGAAGCTTTCAGTCCATCATCGATGGTTTTCTTTTCACGCATCGTCGAAAGGACAGCCGGATGCGAGCCTTCGATAAAGCCGCTCAGTTCTTCTTCAAACCGTTTGAGGTCATCAACCGCAATATCGTCCGCCAATCCGTTGGTTACCGTCCAAATGATGAGTACCTGTTTTTCGACTTCCATCGGCTGGTATTGTCCCTGTTTGAGTATCTCTGTCAGGCGTTTACCCCGCTCTAGTTGATCCTGCGTTGATTTATCCAAATCGGAACCAAACTGTGCGAAGGCTGCTAGCTCACGGTACTGAGCCAGATCGATACGCAAGGTTCCCGCGACCTGCTTCATCGCTTTGATCTGTGCCGAACCACCCACACGCGAAACCGAATTTCCTACGTTGATGGCCGGACGCACGCCGGAATTGAAGAGATCGCTTTCCAGGAAAATTTGCCCGTCAGTGATCGAGATAACATTAGTAGGAATATACGCCGAAATGTCACCGGCTTGTGTTTCGATGATCGGCAGTGAGGTCAAAGACCCGCCGCCACGGGCATCCGACATTTTCGCCGCACGTTCAAGCAGGCGTGAGTGGAGATAGAAAACATCGCCCGGATATGCCTCACGACCCGGCGGACGTCTGAGAAGCAATGAAATTTCACGATACGCTGCTGCCTGCTTGGAAAGATCGTCATAGATCGTCAATGCATGGCGGCCGTTATCGCGGAAAAATTCGGCAATGGCACAGCCCGAATAAGGGGCAAGAAACTGCATCGCCGCCGGATCAGAAGCCGTGGCGGAAACAACTACCGTGTAATCCATGGCCCCATAGTCCTCAAGTTTTTTCACAACCTGCGCAACCGTCGAAGCCTTCTGTCCAATGGCGACATAAATGCAAATTACATCTTTGCCTTTTTGGTTGATGATCGTGTCGATGGCCACGGCGGTTTTACCTGTCTGGCGGTCACCAATGATCAATTCACGCTGTCCGCGGCCAACCGGAACCATAGCGTCGATAGCTTTTAAACCAGTTTGAAGCGGCTCCTTTACCGGCTGCCTATCAATGATGCCGGGAGCAATTCTTTCAACCGGATTAAATGTGTCGGTAATGATGTCGCCTTTGCCGTCGATCGCGTTTCCAAGAGCGTCAACCACGCGACCGATCATCGCGTCACCCACGGGAACGCTCATGATCTTACGTGTCCGCTTTACTTCGTCGCCTTCCTTGATCTTCTGAAAATCACCGAACAATACGGTTCCGACCTTGTCTTCTTCAAGATTGAGCGCCAAGCCGCGAACGCCGTGCGGAAGTTCGAGGAGTTCGCCGGCCATGACCTTTTCAAGGCCATGTATCTCAGCGATACCATCGCCCACTTTAATGACCGCACCAACCTCGTCGACCGTCATGCTCGAATCAAAATTCTCGATCTGCGCACGAATAATTTCGTTAATTTCGTTAGCTTTAATTGCTTCCATTTTATTTTAATGGTGAGCGATGAATGATGATTGATGAATGGCTTTCTTAATTAACCATTCACCGCTCAGCATTAACCATTCACAAGTTGTTCTTTAAGATTTTCTAATTGCGTCTTTACGGAGCTGTCGTAAACCGTCGAACCGATCCGAGTTACGACACCTCCGATGATCTCTTCGTTAATATCAAAATTTAAGGTAACCGCCTTGCCTGTCAGTTTTTCAAGATTATCTTTTAGTTCGGATTTTTGAGCATCCGAAAGTTCGCGCGCAGATGTTACCTGGGCAGCGATCTTTCCACTTCGCTCTTCCAGAACCGCATCGAATCTCTTATTGATCGCACCGAGGTCGGTCAAACGGCTGTTTCGCAAAAGGACCCGCAGGAAATTTGCCGTTGTCCGCGTCGGTTTCGTTTTATCCAACAAGCCGTTCAATACATTTTCTTTGTTTAACTGAGCAATTGAAGGATTACGAAAAGCGGTTTCAAGTTCGGTATTGGCGCCGATCAAATGCTCCCATGTTTTCAATTCATTTTTAACCGTATCGGTCTCGCCTGTTTTCAAAACCACATCGGCAAGTGCACCGGCATAACGGCGGGCTACTGTTTCAACGCTCATCTAATTCAACCCTCCGATCGCCTGAATTCCTGATTTGACCAAAGCTGCATCTTTTTCATTATTGATCTGCGAGCGAAGTTTTGCTTCCGCAAGCCGCACACTTTCTTCCGCCGAAAACTTTCTAAGCTCCGCCTTCGTCACCTGGCCAAGGCGGGAAATTTCACCTTTAGCTTGTTCGGCCATTTTCCTGATCTCCAATTCCGTTTGTTCGACAAGCCTGGTTTTTTCAGCATCGGCTTCGGCCTGTGCTTTTTCAAGAATTGTATTTTTCTCCGGCTCAAGCCCCGCAAGTTTTGCCTCTGCAATGGTCAATTGCGTAAGGGCCGCCTGCTTTTCTTCCTCCGCCTTGATAAGTTCCGAGCGAATTGCTTCGCGCTTTGCCTTGAACGCATCAGAAAGAGGTTTTTTGAGCAAATAGACCATTATCGACGCGAAAATGGCAAGATTGATAAATTTCCACAATTCGAACCCCGGATAATTCAGGTACGTTTCGTAAAATCCGTTGCCTTCGTGTCCGCTCTCGGCAAGAATAAAACTGTATATAAAAGCCAACATACTATTGATGTTCTGAGTTCACACTTCAGCGTGCTTATTTTTGAATGAGAGCCGCATGAATCGTGATACTCAAATCTTAAGCCCTCAAAATATTCGCACTTATCTTTTCGGCCATTTCTTCAGCCTCGAGGGCAATAGCCGCTCTTGCTTCCACGGTTTGTTCCGCCAAATTTTGTTTTTCGTTAGCAAGTGTCTGAGCAGTTTCCGATTTTGCTTCGCTGATCTGTTTTTGACGGGCATCGACTGCCTCGGCTCGTTGATGCTCGATCAATTCATAACCTTCACTGCGGGCCTCAAGCATCGCGTGATTATACGCGGCCTGTTTTTCCGAAACGTCCTTAAGAATTGATTCCGCTTCGCCGCTACGCCCACCCGAATGCTTCTTGCGTGATTCGATGACACGATTGATGGGGCGGAAAAAAGTACGGTTCAAAACCCAGATCATCAATAGGATCAACGCAATATGAACGAATATAGTACCGTCCGGAAAAAGCTGAATCGATTCTGCAAAGGCCAGCAAATACATAACTTTAATAAAACTGTTTGCTCGAAAATAACAGGGCAAAAACCACCTTAGGCTCAAAAGATTTAAGAATATCACGCGCCATTTTGACGGTCAAGGACGCTATTGGAAACAAAGCTTAGGCGAGAATTACTAGTGGCACGGCCTGGTTATTTGTTTTTAATGCTATTTCCATGTGATACAGTTTTCGAAAACCGATATGTCCAACAAACAGACAATCCAAGTCAAAAAAGCTCCGCAAAACAGGACTCTAGAACTCAGCGACCTGGAAACTACCTTGTACAGAAAACGCTTACTTTTTCCGGATAGCATTATAAAAACAATATTGGATAAGGATCAATTGATTTGCGGTGACGCATTTAATGTTATTAAAAAATTGCCGCAAACAAGTTTCGATCTGCTATTCGCCGATCCGCCATATAATCTGACAAAGACCTTTGGCAAGGAAAAATTCTTGCAAACATCGCTCGACAATTATGAAAACTGGCTCGAATCATGGATCGCAGATTGCGCAAAACTTCTAAAACCAACGGCATCGATCTATATTTGCGGTGACTGGCGGTCTTCGGCAGCAATTCAACGCGTCGGAATGAAGTATTTCACCTTACAAAACCGCATCACATGGGAACGCGAAAAGGGCCGGGGTGCAAAGCGAAACTGGAAAAACGCGGCGGAAGATATTTGGTTCTTTACGATGTCCGGTAAATTCACATTCAATATAGATGCTGTAAAAATAAGACGTAAGGTGCTGGCGCCATATACTGCAAACGGCAGCCCAAAAGACTGGCAAAAAAACGAGACCGGCAATTTTCGGGCTACGCACCCGTCAAACCTGTGGACGGACCTGACAGTTCCGTTCTGGTCAATGCCTGAAAATACGGACCACCCAACCCAAAAACCGGAAAAACTGCTCGCCAAAATATTACTTGCGAGCACAAATGCAGGCGATCTTGTACTTGATCCGTTTTCCGGTTCTGGCACAACGGCTGTGGTCGCTAAAAAACTCAAACGCAATTTCATTGCTGTCGAATCGGATGAAAAATATTGTCTCCTGGCGCAAAAACGTCTTGAAATGGCAGAAAACGATCCATCAATTCAAGGGTTTTCGGACGGTATTTTTTGGGACAGGAATGCAGGCCAGAACCGGAAAAAACAATGATCAGACTTTTTCAATGAGTTCTCTTCGAGTATTTCTTAAGAACAGGTTTTCACGAAAGCCAGGCCTTGCTAAACTGTCTGATATTGGTTTCTTTTCTTTTGATCTCGATGGTGGATATTCTTATGAAAATCGCAACATGGAATGTAAATTCGATCAGACTTAGACTTGATTCAATGATCGAGTGGCAGAAGGCAACAGGCACCGATGTCTTGTGCGTGCAGGAAACGAAAGTGGTTGATGAGAGTTTTCCGTTTGAGACAATAAAAGAGGCAGGTTTTAGGGTCGAGTTTTTTGGCCAAAAATCCTATAACGGCGTCGCTATCATCTCGAAACACGATATCGACGACGTTCAAAAAGGCCTTCCCGGTGATGACGAGGAATCGCCAAAACGCATGATCGCTGGCACTATAAAAGGGGTTCGCATCGTCAACACCTACATCCCCAACGGCACAGAGCTTTGGACGGATAAATTTACATTCAAACTCGATTGGCTGCAAAGATTACGCAGTTTTTTCGATGAGACCTGCGATCTCAATAAAGACGTTTTGCTGTGCGGCGATTTCAATGTGGCGCCTGACGAGCTAGATGTCTGGAGCGTTCCGCAATGGCAAGGCAAGCTGCATTTCTCCAAGCCCGAACGTGCAGCTATCCACCATGTCAAACAATGGGGGTTCGTCGATGTGTTCCGTAAAATGAATGGCGATCTGCAAGAGTTTTCCTGGTGGAATTACCGCGAAGGAGCGTGGCAGAAAAATCAAGGCCTCCGCATCGATCATATCTGGACATCGAATGCTTTAGCCGATAAATGCACCGGATGCTGGATCGACAAGGCTCCGCGCGGCGGTGAAAAACCCAGCGATCACACGCCGGTCGTCGCTGAGTTTTCAGTATAATTGTCAGGCCACCGGATTGCCACGATCAAAAAGGAACTTACGTACAAATCTATTCGCATATGAAAACAATATTCTTTTCTCTTATCATTATCTCCTTAGTATTCGGCCCTTACCTGCTAATGGCTCAGGAACCGGTTGATAACACGATCAATGCCAAAATCCGAGACGAAGGCTTGAACCGTTCGCAGGTCCACAAAATCTTTACGCACTTTACCGAGGTCATCGGGCCGCGTTTGACTGGTTCGCCAGCGGTCAAAGCGGCCGACGATTACTCATTAGGGCTTCTGAAAGAATGGGGATTAAGCAATCCGCATCTTGAACCCTGGGATTTTGGGCGCGGATGGACACTCGAAAGATCGACCGTTGAAATGATCGAACCGCGATATATGCCGCTGATCGGTTATCCCGAAGCGTGGTCGGCTTCGACGCCGGCCGAGATGGTCGCAACACCAATTTTTATCGGCAACAAAACTGTGGCCGACCTTGAAAAAATGAAAGGCCAGCTAAAAGGCGCCATTGTCATGAGCCAGCCGACACAAGATTCGTTTGAGCGCATCGACCGGCAACAGCCAACTTTGTTCGATGCTCCGGTCGTCATCGGCCAGCCGGCTCGTCCGCAGGGTTCGTCGCCAATGATCGCGTCATCGGCAATGAACAAAGTACTGTTTGAAACGGGTGCCGCCGTCATTCTTAGGCCAAATCGCGGGGAGCATGGAACTCTGTTCGTTCTTGGCCGTGACAACGGCAACGAGGCGATGCCAAGCATCATTTTGAGTGCAGAGCATTACAACATGATCGCCCGAATGCTCGAACTCGGCGTCAAAGTCAAACTCCGCGTCAATGTGCAGACCAAATTTCATACCGACGACAAAAACGGCTACAACGTACTTGCGGAATTACCAGGTTCGGACCTCAAAGACGAGGTTGTCATGATCGGAGCTCACCTCGATTCGTGGCATGCCGGAACCGGTGCGGCGGACAACGCGGACGGTGCGGCAGTCGCTCTCGAAGCAATGCGAATCTTGAAAGCCATTGGAGCAAAACCCCGCCGCACGATCCGAATGGCGCTCTGGAACGGCGAAGAAGAAGGCCTGCTTGGTTCAGGAAAATGGGTGCAAAAATATCTTGCTGGGGACGCAAATAAAACCGCCCGCGACAAATTCGACGTTTATTTCAATCTCGATCCTGGCACAGGTCCGATTTACGGCTGGTATCTTGAAAACAACGTTGCTGTAAAACCGATCTTCGATGCATGGCTCGAACCTTTCAAGGACCTCGGGGCTCGTAAAAACATAATTCAACCAATTGGCAGCACCGATCATGTTTCATTTAACCGTGCCGGTGCTCTTGGCTTCAATGCAGTTCAGGACTACGATCTTTACGACACCCGAATACACCACACGAACATGGACACCTACGAACGCGTAAAGCCGGCCGACCTGCAGGAATGCGCAATCGTCCTAGCATCATTTGCTTATCACGCAGCGATGCGGAAGGAGAAAATACCGATGTCATCAGCTAATTAGTCAGGTTGCCAATATGTCTTTTTTTTCAAAATTACTGGTTTTAATTGTATTTGTCCTTCTCGCGGGCACTTCGTATGTTGCCGCTAAATGTGGTGATCCTCCGAAATTTGATTCGAGCGAAATTGTTCGAATGACCTGTGCATTGATCGAAGAAGTTGTCGCTGAATCATACCCCGAACTCCGGGGACGCGAGTTTAAGATCGAAATATTCAATAGCGAATCGACCTTCTTCAAAACCCGCTTTTCCTTTACAAAACTGTTGACGTTTCGTCGTGCCGTATTTATCGTCGGCGTAAACCCGAAGGCTTTTGAAAGCGGGGCATCGAAAGATGCATTACGAGCGATAATCGCACACGAATTGGCACACGCCGATCTTTTCCGGACGAATGGCGGGTTCAAAGCATTTGGAATGATCGGTTTGTTAAACGCCCGCTCGCTTGCTAAATTTGAGCGCCGAGCGGACCTGGTGGCAATAGAAAAGGGTTACGGGCACGGCTTAAAGGCATATCGGGAATGGCTTTATAAAAACGTTCCGAAAAAATATCTCGCAAAGAAAATGCGGAATTACTTTTCACCGACGGAGATAGAATTAATACTCTTTGCCCGTAGTGTCAATTCGGACATCATTTCAAAACTCATGAAAGATGTTCCACTTTCACTCGTCGAAACCAAAGCGGCGACAGAAAATAAGTGATCAGATAATTTTCATTATTTCTTCAAGCGACTTTCTTGTAATATCGGGCACATTTGCATCCTCTGCCGGATAGCCGACCGGGATCAACACAAATGGAATTTCGCTTTTGGGACGCCCAAGTATTTCCTGCAGAAACTTCATGGGAGATGGTGTATGCGTCAGCGTCGCAAGCCCCATGTTGTGCAATGCCGAAAGCAACATTCCGACCGCGATACCCACAGATTCCTGTGAATAATAGGTCGGCTCGGTTTCGCCGTCTTCGACAAAGGAATTTAACCGAAAAACGACTATCAAATAAGGGGCAATTTCGAGAAAGGGCTTGTGCTCATCAGTTCCAAGCGGGGCCAATCTGCGTAGCCATTTCTCCGACATCCGTTTGTGATAGCTTTCGTATTCTTCTTTTTCGGCCGCTTCGCGGATCTGCCGCTTGATATCAGCATCCTTAACAACAACAAAACGCCACGGCTGTAAATTGGCACCAGATGGCGCGGTCCCGGCTGTCTGTATCGCCTTCTCGATCAATTCAAAAGGTAATTCGCGGTCGGAATACTCACGCACCGTCCGGCGCCGATTGAGCAGATCAAAAAATTCTGCCGCTCGTTTGACCTGTTCTTCAGTAGATATTTCTTGAAAATTAAGCGGCGTGTATATTGGCGGAGGAAAATTATATGTCATCTATACGTTTTGCTATTGTTTCGAGCGCTACAAAAATTCTAAGGGCCGAATGAAATGTAATTTTTTATTTGTCTTTTGACGGCTCGAATTTTATTTCCTTAAAATTATCCCCGCCGACAAATAACAGATCAGTTTTTTGAGTATCCCGGCGCAATGTTACACGGTTTGTCTGCTCCGCAAAAGTCTCAAAAAAAATTGTATTTTGCATCGAAGAACCTTCCAATCCTTCAGACATCGGAATTTCTACGTAAATATAAGCCGTGTCAACCTCTATCTCTTTTCCAACCCACTGCAGTTTTTGAACTTCGCCGCTTTTATTTTTTAGAATAAAATTCCGGCTGAGATAATCGAGCAGCATATCGTCGATATCTTTAGTTTTTTCAAGATCGATCTGCTTCCTATTTTGCTTTTCCAAAACAGGAACAAGGTCATGTGTAAATAGCTGGATCGATATCTCAACAAGTTTTTTTTCCGAATTGTAATCCATTCGCGTCAGGCTGGCGTGGTACCGATGAAGGCCGACCGGAAAAATGTTTGCCGTCATGCCGAAGGCAAACATCAATACTAAGCTAAAAATAAAATTTCGTTTCATATTCTACTGTGCCCGGTTTTTGAACACCTGAAAACGCGTCGGCACGCTACGGCGAGGGAAAAAGTTGTTGCTCAGGTCAGTGTCGGCTGTTTCCAGATTTGGATCAAGAATTATCGACTTGGCTTCCTTTTTGGTAATGATCAATTTGGACACGTTGAAATTATTATACCGCCATATTTCCGCCGGGATCCGAATTTCCTCGCTGCTTCCATCCATATATTCAACCTTAAAGATCACTGGCATAACAAGGCCGCCGATGTTTTTTAGATCGACAACATAGAAATAATTATTGGCCGATAGCAGCTGCTTTTCGTTATCGGACAATGTTGCCGAGAAAGCCTGATAATCAGAACGGTCTTTTTCCGTAACTTCGAACCGGTCCTGATCATTATACAGGTCGCGAAGGCTCGGGTATTGGTCTATTCGTTTTGGCAAAGACTCGTTTCGCTGTTGTGAAAGAGTTTGCGGCTGCTCTCGGGCTTTTTTTCTGAGCAGGCCTTTTTCAACTTCTGGGTTCTGCGTGTTCGGCTGGAATAGGCGGATATTTTCTATTGAAATATCGACATTGTCGGTCGTATAGAACCAACCGCGGAAAAACCAATCGAGATCGACAGCGGATGCATCCTCCATCGTTCTAAAAAAATCGGCGGGAGCAGGACGTTTGAATTTCCAGCGTTGCGAGAATGTCTTAAATGCATGGTCGAAAAGTTCACGCCCCATGACGGTTTCACGCAAAATATTCAAGGCGGTCGCCGGTTTTCCGTAAGCGTTGTTGCCGAACTGCAAAACTGAATCCGATTGAGTCATGATCGGAACCTGGTTTTCACTCGCCATATAATCCGCTATTTTTTGCGGTTCGCCGCGTCGCGAAGGATAATTTTTCTCCCATTCCTGCTCGGCAAGAAATTGCAAAAAGCTGTTCAGCCCTTCGTCGATCCATGTCCATTGCCGCTCATCCGAATTAACGACCATCGGAAAATAGTTATGTCCAACCTCGTGAATGACAACGGAGATCAGCCCGTATTTGGTATTGGCTGAGTATGTGCCATCCGCGTTCGGCCGCGGGCCGTTGAAGCAGATCATCGGATATTCCATGCCTCCGACCGGGCCATTTATGCTCTGAGCTACCGGATACGGATACTTAAATGAATACTTCGAATATACATTCAGAGTGTGAATAATGGCGTGGGTCGAATATTTTTCCCAAATCGGATTGCCCTCGTTCGGATAAAAGGACATCGCCATTACTTTATTGTCCTCGACATTGTGGCCCTGCGCATCCCATATAAATTTACGCGAAGAGGCAAAAGCAAAATCACGGACGTTGTCGCCCTTAAATATCCATGTTTTCTTGCCGGTCGGTTTGCTTGATTCGTTGGCTTTGGCTTCGTCTGCGGTAATAATTTTTATCGGCTCTTTCGCTGTTTCAGCTTGTTTTAGGCGAGCCGTCCAATCCGGTTTCAGGACATCCTTCGGATTTTGCAATACGCCTGTAGCAGAAACCACATGATCATTCGGCGTAGTGATCCGCACCAGATAATCGCCAAATTCCAGCGTAAATTCACCGCTGCCCAGAAACTGTTTGTTCTGCCATCCGTAAACATCATAATAAGCCGCCATTCGTGGAAACCATTGGGCGATCTCATAAATATAATTCCCGTCTTTTGGGAAAAATTCGTACCCTGAACGGCCGCCGAAGACACGGTTATTATTGACGGCATAATTCCAATCGATCGAAAAAACATAAGTGCCGCCCGGTGCCAGCGATGCGGGCATATCGATCCGCAGCATTGTTTTATTCAACGTATTTTTTAATGGATTTCCCTTCGCATCCCGGACGCTTGTGATATTTACCTTGCCGTCGTATTCGCGATTAACAAGCTGATCAAGTTGAGCTATCGGCACACCGCGGGCGTCAAAAGCAGGAGCAGGGCCTGTAATTGTGGCGTCCGAATCTTTGGCGTGGATATTCTGATCGATCTGGAGCCACAAATAATCAAGCGAATCAGGCGAAAAGTTTTTATAAGTGACCGTTTCCTTACCTCTGATTCGCTGATTAACATCGTCCAGCTCAACATCAATCACATAATCAGCGCGGTTTTGCCAGTATTTGTTGCCCGGCGCCCCACTTGCCGTACGGTATTCATTTGGGGTCGGTAATTCATCGTCGCTCAACTGACGAAACTTATCACTCGGTTTGGATTTTGATTGTCCAAAAGCAAAGCACACTGTAAACAAAACAAGAACAATTGCAGTAATTTGACGCAAAATCATTTTTCTCCTGGTTAATTGATCGGGATATTATAGGGAAAATACAACGGTAACATTTAGTTTACGCGATATCGGGCGTAAAAGTTTATAAAAATCATCGTTACCTTTTCATTAGCTCCCTTATCCTTTTATAAAGCTGCGGTAAAAGCTGTGTGGTTTTAAGAATGGAACCGCTTGCGAAATACTTTGCAAAACCACGAAATGTTTTTACCGCTTCCGGTGAATAAGGCAGCCACCAGGCATTCGGAAACAGCGAAATATGATTAACGTGGATATGCTGTGGCTGGACCAGTTCCATCAAACCTTCATGGCCATGCGTTCGTCCGCGGCCGCTGTTTTTGAAGCCGCCCCACGGCGTCTGGGCGACGCCATGCGTGTAGAGGACCTCGTTGACGCAAACGGAACCTGCCTCGATCAGTGTAGCGACACGTTTTCCTTTTTCGAGATCGCGCGTCCAAACGCTTGCGGTCAGACCGAATTCGGAATCGTTCGCAAGCTTTATCGCTTCCTCTTCGGTCGAAAAAGTACAAATAGGCAGCGTCGGGCCGAATGTTTCTTCTTTCATGCCGCGCATGTCATTGTTTACGTTCGTAATAACTGTGGGTTCGTAGAATAGTGAAGCTTGCATATGCTTTTCACGCTCATTGCCGTCAGAAATGTCCACATTTCGCCTACCGCCGGTTTCGATCCTGGCACCGCTGGCCAGGAAGTCTTCGACGTGATCTTCGACAATTTTGATCTGTCTTTCGGAAGACATCGCCCCGATCGAAATGTCTTCGCCAACGCCCGGACCCTGCTTTAACAGCCTCGTTTTCTTGATAATTTTATCGGTCAATTCTTTGGCTACACTTTCCTGAACATAAAGCCGTTCAACAGATGAACACGCCTGGCCGGAATTACAAAATGCTCCCCAAACGGCAGCGCTTGATGCAAGTTCGAGATTGGCGTCGGCAAAGACGATCATCGGGTCTTTTCCACCAAGTTCGAGAACGACGGATGTTAGGTTTTTTGACGCAGCCTCGGCAATTTTCTTGCCCGTTGCCACGCTGCCGGTAAACATTATCTTGTCAGGGGCCGCCTCAACTAAGGCCGCACCTGTTCGTCCGTCACCACTCACGACCTGTAAAACGTTTTGCGGCAAACCAACCTTTTCAAAGATCTCGCCGATCTTCAGACCGGTAAGCGGCGTTAATTCCGACGGTTTTAAAACGACCGTATTCCCGGCCATTAAGGCCATAACCACTTCGCCAAGTGCGATCGACAAAGGAAAATTCCACGCCGGAATTATAGCGACAACGCCGAGTGGATGATAAACTATCTTAGACGAGCGTCCGAACAAGCCATACAAACCGATGCCTATTTTTGCGGGCCGCAATATTTTTTCAGCGTTTCTGGCGAAATACTGCATCAGGTCAAGTACCGGAGCGATCTCCATCGAAAGGGATTCGGCCACCGGTTTACCTGACTCATCCGAAATTAGCCGGGCGATGTCGTCAATCTCAGCGAGAATAACGTCACGTGCTTCCATAATATAAGTCGCACGTTTCTTGAATGTCGTTGATTTCCAGCCTTGAAATGCCTTGCGCGAAAGTTCGACAGCGGCTTTGACCTCATTGGCAGAGGTTTGAGCCACACGCCCAACCACGGCCCCGGTCGCGGGATTGTAGGAAACTATTTCTTTGTCTTGTGGTGGAGTTGAAATAACTGCGCTCATAATAAACCTCGATCAGCCACTGATAAAGCAGGTGTTTTATCGGCGTTAGCTGAATCATCTCGCCGCAACCGGATATAACACCGCCCAATTGCCACAAACTGCGTCAAAGCTTCTACTATGAGATGATATTCCTAGTTCGAGCAGATTATCAACGCAATAATTCCGTTTACACGCTGCGCGGCAATAGGAATTAGGTTCTGGGAGTTTTGGAATGGAACGGACAAGGCAAGCTGACAAACGCAATCTGTTCATTATGGTAGCAGCGTTCGCAGCCGTTTATGTGATTTGGGGTTCGACATATTTAGCGATCAAATACGCTATCGAAACGCTTCCGACCTTTTTGATGGCGGGAGCGAGATTTATTGTCGCGGGCTTGATCCTTTATGCTGCCGGTCGTTCGTCGGGCGGGTATGAAAAACCGAAGCTGATTCATTGGCGAACAAGTTTTATCGTCGGGACGCTTTTACTCGCGGTCGGAAACGGTGGTGTTGTCGTTGCCGAGCATTACATTTCGTCGAGCCTTGCGGCTTTGCTCGTCGCTACGGTGCCTTTCTGGATGGTTGTGATCGGCTGGCTTTTCATGAGAACTGGACGGCCGAATTACAAAGTTGTGATCGGATTGCTGATCGGCTTTGCCGGTGTTGCGATTTTGATCACGGGACGCGGCAGTGATACGTCTGAATCGACGGGAATCGGGCAATTGTTTGGGATTTTCATGATAATCGTTGCCACGATCGGCTGGGCTGCGGGTTCGCTTTACGGCACACGTGCACCGGCCGCGAAATCGACCGTTCTGGCCGCTGGCATGCAAATGTTGTCAGGAGGTTTGGTTTTGACTGTTTTGAGCTTTGTGACAGGTGAATGGAAAGCTTTTGATTACAATGCGGTCTCAAAAACTTCGTGGATCGCTCTCGCTTACCTAATATTCATCGGCGCGTTGGTCGCCTACACCGCTTATAGCTGGCTACTTAGGAACGCTTCGCCTTCGGCTATCTCAACCTACGCCTATGTTAATCCGGCCGTCGCAGTTTTTCTCGGATGGGCGGTCGCGGGTGAAAGTTTGACCGGTCAAATGCTGGTCGGGGCCATTGTTATCGTCGCATCGGTCGCAATGATAACACTTCAGAAAAGCGTTAAAAATCCAGAGGTAGAGCTGGAAACTCCGGTTGCTGATCCATGCGTGACAAAAAACAGTCCTACATACTCGACCTAATTGGCGATCATTTGTTCGATCACACCATAGGCCGCCTCAACAGCTTGTGCCAGCTTGTCCGGTTCGCTGCCGCCGCCTTCTGCCATATCTGCCTTACCGCCTCCGCGGCCGCCAATTATCGGAGCTATCTCTTTTATCACATTTCCGGCTTTAATTTTATCAGTCAGATCGTCCGACACGCGGACGATGATGCTGGCCTTGCCCTCTTCGCTGCGGCCGACTATCACAACACCTGATTTCAATCGCGAAAGCAGCGTATCGGAAAGCTGCCGCGTGCCGTTTGCATCGAGGCCTTCGACGATCTTTGCTAGAACTTTGATCCCGGAAACATCTCGAACTTCGTCGCCATCCGAGGAAGCTGTACCGGCTGTTCCAGTTGCGATCTTTAGTTTTAGCTCATCGTTTTCCTTACGCGTCCGTTTCAATTCTTCCTGAAGTCTTTCAATGGCGTTCGGCAAATTATCACGTTGCGTTTTCAAGGCCCCAAGCGATCTGTCGATCAATTTTTCATCTTCACGAAAACGCTCGAATGCATCGAAACCAGTGATCGCGCGAATTCGTCTCACGCCGGAGGCAATAGCCTCGTCCGATGTGATCTTAAAGCTGCCGATATCGCCCGTCGCACGGACATGCGTACCGCCACAAAGCTCTTTTGAAAATACGCCGTCGCCAACGCTCAGCACGCGCACATCAGCACCATATTTCTCCCCGAACAAAGCCATCGCCCCGCCGCGCATCGCTTCCTCAATAGCCATGACGTTTGTTGTCACCGGATGATTTTCCAGAATGTACCGATTGACTAAATTTTCAACCTCGACAAGTTCGTTTTCACTTACCGGCTGATAATGAGTGAAATCGAACCGTAGATAATTAGGGGCAACAACCGATCCGCCCTGCTTCACATGCGTCCCCAAAACTTCGCGCAAAGCCGCATGAACAAGATGCGTCGCCGTATGATTCCGCCGCGTCGCATCGCGTTTTTGAACATCGACTAAAGCGGTTACCTTATCGCCAACCTTAACCGAGCCTTTTTCAACTTTCGACTTGTGAAGGATCAGACCTGAAACCGGTGCGAAAGTATCGATAACCTTGATACGCACCGCCGCCGGGTCAGTACCACCTGCGGTAGCGGGTGGGTGAACGCCAGCCAAAATGCCCGTATCGCCGACTTGCCCGCCAGCCTCAGCGTAGAAAGGAGTATCACTCAAAACGATTAATCCCTCGTCGCCTTCTTCAAATTCTTCGACTCGCTTATCATCTCTAACAAGAGCAATTACTTCCGCATCCTCGATTTGTGTCGCATCATAGCCGTAAAAATTTGAAAGGACGGAGGTTCGTTCTAATGCGACGTAAATAGGATTAATTTTTTCGTTCTGCCTAGTCTTGCCGATTTCAGAATTCTGTTGAAGTTTCTTTATGGCTTGACTTATCAAATCCTTAAATTCTTCTTCAGTTATGTTTTCCACATAAACTTTATCAATATTAGGGTGGCCATCCATTGCTACGGGAAATGACATTTCCACCTTATTTGTAGCTAAAACTACATAAGCCAAGTCTATTGGTATTCCGTACGTATCATTCAATCTGGCAATTGATTCGGCAGAAGGCATCACCCAACGATTAGCTGCCGGACGATCAGTAGATTTAAATTGAGAAAAATCTATCTTGTTATCCTTAAAAGCTTGAATCATTTCATTCAATTTCTTCAACCCAACCGTCAGCGTATTTCCAAACCGCTCTTCCTCCAGCCGCACCATCTTCCCGATAAATTCCCGCTGAACTTCGAGTTCCGGGTAAGCTTCGCGCATTTGTTCGACAACAAAATCGCAGACTTTATAGAAAAACGGGTCTTTATAGCCGAGATGTTCGCGGCCGTGGTAGATGGCGCGGCGCATTATCTTGCGCAGGACGTAATTGCGGCCTTCGTTGCCGGGCAAGATGCCATCTGCAATAGCAAACGCCGTCGAACGCGCGTGGTCAGCTATCACGCGGCAAGCAAACTGTTGGGTTTCGGACAATCCTTCGTAAACGCTCATCTTTATAAATAATATAACAGGTACGGGATTGATTGTAGCTGACAAGGCAAAATGTCAACTAAAGCTTCTCAGCATAAGTAATAGTGTCTTGACGTTTTAGCGTTTTATAGTAAAATGTCCATATGTCTATCGAAGCGAAAAGGGCAACTATCTACTTTGAGCCGGAATTGCATCGGGCCGTGCGGCTCAAATCCGCACACACGAACCGGACAATTTCCGATATCGTAAATGAATCCCTCCGCGCCGCTTTGCGGGAAGATCAGGAAGACCTCGATGCTTTTGATAAACGGGCGTCAGAACCTGTCATTTCATATGAAACGCTCCTCGCAAAGCTAAAAGCCGATGGCAAAATATGATGTAGTGTTCAAGCGATCGGTTTATAAGGACCTTAAACCGATCCCGAAATTAGATGTAACGAGCATCTTAAAACGGATCGATACATTGGCTAACGACCCGCGCGACCTCGGTTGTGAAAAGCTCTCAGGCCAGGAACGCTATCGCGTTCGCCAAGGTGTTTATAGAATCGTTTACGAGATCGAAGATGGTCGGTTAATCGTGACGGTTGTTAAAATAGGACATCGAGCACAAGTTTATGATCGATGATTGCGCTATTTTGTTCTTTTTGTGGGCTTACGGAATTTTCTTCCTGCTTTCTGGCTTAAATGTTTTCTGAACTCACTAACGCCCATCAAACTCTTTTGAACCTTTAGGACTCTGTTGTCTTCAAAGGTAACTTTCACATAGGTTTCTGGCTCAATGCTCCACTTACCTTCATCCACCACAACTGTTTCGACCTGTGAAATCTGATCATAATTATAGATCCAAGGTATGAAGCTCCAATCTGTAAATGAGATGTAGTTTTCCAAAAGCACAACATTTCGGAAAAGTTCTCGAACACAAATAAAAAATCCTCGAATAAAAGTCACTAGCAGGCAAGCGATCAAAATGCGCCAGTAATATTCATTCGCAGCAAAAAAATTGATTGAGCGAAGAGCAGGATTAAGAACAGGTAAACGGCAATACCAATACAACGAAGAACTCTGGATTCTTTGGAGCGGCGAAGTACAATTCGACTTTGCTTTTCTTCTACCACTAGATTCTTAAAGTATCTTTCGTGCCTTCTTGATCACGTTCTCAACTGTAAAGCCGTAGTCACGGAAAACATCTTCGGCGGGTGCTGAAGCTCCGAATTTATCGACAGCCAGCGAGTCGCCTTTGTCGCCGACGTATTTTGCCCAACCCAATGAAACGCCAGCCTCGATAGAAAGGCGTGTCGTTATTTTTGCCGGCAAAACTTCTTCTTTGTATTTAGCGGGCTGCTCATCGAAAAATGCCCAACAAGGCATCGACACAACGCGTGTCGGAATACCGTCAGTATTTAATATTTCACGGGCTTCCATTGCGAGACCGATCTCGGAACCGGTTGCGATCAAGATAAGTTTTGCTGTTGTCACTTTTCCGGCCTTTGTTTCGGCTTCTGCCAAAATATATGCGCCTTTATGTAAACCTTTTGCGTCGGCGTATTTTTTTCGGTCGATAAGTGCGACCTTTTGCCGTGAAAACGATAAAACCGTCGGTGCATTTTTGTTGTTCAGAGCGGCCCGCCACGCTTCGCGTGTTTCGTGAGCATCGCATGGGCGGATAACGGCAAGATTCGGGATCGCACGCATAGCTGCTAAATGTTCGACGGATTGATGCGTTGGCCCATCTTCGCCAAGGCCGATGGAATCATGAGTAAAGACAAAAATGGTCTGGATATGCGAAATTGCCGCAAGGCGGATCGCCGGCCGATTGTAATCGGAAAATGTTTGGAATGTCCCGCCGAATGGTATCAAACCGCCGTATAGCACAATGCCATTCATTGCCGACCCCATTGCATGTTCGCGGATACCGTAATGAATATTACGATTTTCATACTTTCCGAACTGAATGTCCTCGGACGAATTAATGTAGGTGTTATTCGATGGTTTCAGATCGGCCGAACCGCCAATTAACTGCGGCACGGCATCGGCGATCGCGTTTATCACGTCTCCGCTATATGCTCGCGTGGCTTTTGCCTCAACGCCGTCAAATTTTGGAAGAGATTTTTCCCATCCATTGGGCAAAGAATCGCTGCGGATCGCTTTGAAAGCATCACCTAATTCGGGATTTGCTTTCTCATATTTCTTAACCGTTTCGTTCCAGTCTTTTTCGAATTTCGCCCCATTTTGGACTGCCGTGCGGAAGTGTGCAAGGGCCTCTTTCGGAATGTAAAACTGCTTATCCTCCGGCCATCCCAAATTACGCTTGGTTTGCTTTACCGCTTCATCGCCCGGGGCGTCAGAGTGAGCTTTACTCGTCCCTTGTTTTGGCATTCCAAAGCCGATGATCGTCTTGACACGAATTATGGAAGGCTTGTCTTTAATTTTTTGTGCGTCCTTGATCGCTTTTTCAATCGCTTTAAGATCGTTGCCGTCCTCAACATCAGAAACGTGCCATCCGGCCGCCTCAAAACGCATTGTTCGATCTTCGGTAAATGCCAAGTCGGTCGAACCATCAATAGTTATCTGGTTATCGTCGTAAAGATAGATCAGATTGCCGAGTTTGAGATGCCCGGCGAGCGATGCCGCTTCATACGAAACACCTTCCATCAGGTCGCCGTCCGAGCAAATGCAGTAAATAAAATTATCGACCACAGAAATGCCTTTTTTGTTAAATCTGGCCGCGAGATGTGCCTCAGCAATTCCCATCCCGACACCATTTGCAAAACCTTGACCAAGCGGCCCGGTCGTGACCTCAACACCCGGGGTCAAAATATTCTCCGGATGACCGGGCGTTTTGGAATGGAGTTGGCGAAAATTCTTCAATTCGTCCAAAGGCAGGTCATAACCAGACAAATGCAGCAGCGAATACAGCAACATCGAGCCATGTCCGGCTGAAAGCAGGAAGCGGTCGCGGTTAAACCACTTTGGATTTTTCGGATTGTGCCGGAGAAACTTCGTCCAAAGCACATATGCTGTCGGCGCCATGCCGAGCGGCAGCCCCGGATGCCCTGAATTCGCTTTCTGGACCGCATCGAGCGAAAGTGTGCGGATGGTATTTATACAAAGCTGTTCAATATTTTTGTTGTCTGATTGTTTACCCATTTTATTTGTAATTGATCGGATTAATAATTTTTACATAATTAGAGAACCTGAGAAAGTCGCTGTCAGCACTTGCTACTAAACATCAATTATAAAATCTTATTGAGATTTTGCTATTAACATTTGATAGATCTGCTCGTGACGTTTTCGGGATCGAATATAAATCTTTTTTGCACCTGGCTGCGGTTTAAAGTTCCGGCCCTCAGGCGTCTTAATGTTTTCGATATTTTGTATATTGCCAATTGTTTCAAGTGCAAGCAAAACCGCACCTCTTGAAGATGCTTCCTGAGTGTCTGGAAGAGATAAATTTTTACCTAGGACATCTGCGATGATCTGCGTCCAAACAGGTGATTCGCGCAATGCTCCGCCTGATGCAATGATTTTCCGAATACCGCAAACTTCATTTAATTGGTCAAATATATCGGCAAATCTATAGGCAACCGATTCAAGGGCGGCTTGAACAATATCGATCGTGTCGGTGGAAGATCTTAAACCAATAATCGCACCGGCGGCGACTTCGTGATACCCCGTACTTCTTTCACCTGCAAGAAATGGCAGAAAGCTTAATCCGTGCGAGGCAGGTTTACGTTTGGCAATTTCCGCTTCGGTCTCATTATCTTGTTTTAGAAGTAAATTATCCTTGAGCCATCGGTAGAGGCCGCCGCCGTCCGACAAAGCACCGCCGATAATTACCCTTTCGTGGTCTATGCGGTAACACCACAAACCATCAGGAATTTCCTGTGGTGGCTCACCTTTGTATGCAACACGCATTGCACCAGATGTGCCGATCATCAAGGCAGCTTTTGACCGGTTCAAACAACCCGCGCCGATATTGTTTGCGGCTCCATCGCCAATTGCCGGAAGCCAGCCGGTATTTTTCAGACGCGGCCAGCGTTTTGCAAATTTTTCAGTCAGAGCATGGGTTTCGGAATCTTCGGCGATCGGAGACAGATTTTGTGCCTTGATCTGTAAAAATTTAAGTAGATCTTTGTCCCAAGAGCATTTTCTAATATCGAAAATCCCGGTCGCGGAAGCCATGGAAACACTCGTCACCGGTTTTCCGCACAGCCGCATCATCACAAAATCACTGAACGAAAGCCATTTGTCCGTTTTCGCAAATATTTTTGGATAGTCTTTTCGCAGCCAAAGCAGCTTTGCAGGCCAGAAACTTGAGTGGAACCGGGCGCCCGTGCGATTGTGGACATCGGTCTCTTTTAATTTCTTACGAAGCTGCACCACGTGTTCGCGGCTGCGTGTGTCAGCCCAACCGAAGACTTTCGTTGTCGGTTTCCCATTGAAATCGACGCCAACCAAACTATGCCAGAAAGAAGATGCAGCAACGAATTCGATCTCACTTTTGTTGGTTTTTGATTTAAGAAGAACGTCGTCCAGTGCCTTTGCAACTTGTTCAAAAGCCTCTTCAGCGTCTATCTCGGCACCTCCGTCATCGGTTGCCGTCAAAGTCCTTTCATTCTTGACGAATGTTTTCTGCAGAACATCGCCCTTGAAATCATAAAGGGCCGAGCGAACACTCGACGTACCTATATCCAGAACTAAAATGAGGGGTTGATTCAAAACCTTAGGAAAATCTGCGGAAAATTAACTGTTTATACCCAATACCTTTTTAAACCACCACCGAAGTCCGACGAATAGAAATCGATAATCCTTAAAAAACTCCGGCGGTTTGCCTTCGAAATAATGCCCGATAAATTGAAGTATCCAGCCGACCACAAACAATCCCAAAGGAATTCGCCAAAACCCCGCAACGAAAAAACAGACCGGTATCAGCAATGGTGAGATCGCTATCATCGGAATGCCGATGCTGTGTGTAATTCGGTTTACGGGATTTTGATGCCCTTCGGCATACTCTTCGATCCAATCGTCCCATGATCTTCCGCCCATCATATGCATATACTCCTTTTTATTTTTGAAACGAGTTTACACCAAATTCAGATCCTTTGAAAAACTTTTACCTTTAGGCCGTCATTCAATTCATTGGTTTTTTCAATTCTAAATCCGTCTAAAAAGTTTTGCGGTATATATGTGTCTGCATTTTCAATACTTATCGGAACTTCGGTAACTATCCACTTTTCGATGACGCCGGCAAAGTTTTCGTAAGTTTTCGCTCCGCCGATAATGAAAAGATCGCAGTTCAGATATTCGGATAAAGCCATTACTTCATTTTTGCTTTGCAAAACCACTACATTCGCCTGTTTTTCGACGGTTCGCGAGCGGCTCAGAACAATATTTAGCCTGTCCGGGAGCGGCTTCCCGATCGATTTCCAGGTATTAAAACCCATGACTACAGCATTTCCAGTCGTCGTCTCTTTAAAAAATTTTAAGTCTTCGCCATAATGCCAAGGCAATTTGCCATCCTTGCCGATAGCATGGTTTTGGGATATCGCAACGATGCCAATGATCATAAAATTTCCCACATGTAAACTTTTACTAGCGAACCTATTATTTTTGTTCGCCGTCCGAGATTTTTCATTACAGAATCTGTCTTTTATCCCCAACGCGCATTGTTATCTTTTCACGGTCGAAATATTCAAGCAATGGGATCGCGTATTTTCTGGAAATTCCAGCAATTTCCTTAAATTTTGCCACGTCAATGTCTTTCGTGTTCGCATCGGAAACATATTTCCCCAGTTTCTCTAACAGATCTTGTATTGCCGGACGAGAGAAATAAAGCTCTTCCGACACCTTAACGATAACACCGGAGTTCAGAAGCAATTGAAACACGTTTCTGGCATGATCCCTTCCGATCTTACTATTTTTAATGGAATCTGCTAACGCATCCTCAAGCTTTGGCGGCTCGACGCCCGCCGATGTGTATGTTTTTACAATTCTTTCTTGTAATGCTGCGTCCTCAGCTGACAACTCGGTATTACGTCCCGCTAAACGAACAAGTTCTTTCTCAGTAACGATCTTTTGCTCTTTTTCCAGATCTATAAGCAAAGTTTTAAATATTTCCGCCGGCAGATATGAAAAGACCTTTTCCCGAATAGTTTCGAGCGATACGCCTGCGGACAGCGGCTGGCGGCGATAATGCACTTCAATCTCGTTAACGATTTTATCTTTAAGTTTGTCAAATGCCTTTTTTTCGACGTAAGTTACACCGGACCTCTTAATCGTCCCGTTCGTCAAATTCTGTTCAATTGCGTGCTGTACAATGTGCCTTCTCCATCCCGTTCTAGCTTGAAGATCAGCAAAACCCAAGCCTTTTTCTCCGGCCGCCTCGACATAAAGCCCGATCTTTTTTGCATGTCCGATCGTTTTATCGGCCAATATTTGAAGTAACTCAATCGTACTCGTCATGTCTTTTTTTCTGGTTTTTTTTGCCAAACCGTCCAAAACCAGTCCGCCGCCGATCGTAGCCGGCGGCGAATAGCTTCGGATTATAAAACGCTCTCCGGGAATTGCAATAATAGGCATTTCCACCCGTAACTGCACAAAATCCTTATCGCCTTGCGAGATCTCCCCCTTGTGGTTAAGTACAAGAATCCTCGCCAAAACTTCTAGGGTTCCGATGTGCAGACGGACTCGTTGTCTTGATCTCAGGGCCTTTTTTGAGTGTTTCAACACCTCTAGCTCAGTATCGATGATCTGAGTTGGGTGCAAAACGCCCCTCTCGGTCAATAACATACCGCGGGCAACATCGTCATAATCTATACCGCCGAGATTTACGGCGGCACGCTGGCCGGCAACCAACGTTTTGACTTCTTTTCCATGGACCTGAAGGCCGCGTACACGGACCTTTGTACCAGCCGGGATAAGTTCCATCTCATCAGCTTCGCCGATCTTACCCGATGCAAGGGTTCCCGTGACTACGGTCCCAAAGCCTTTGACTGTAAAGCTGCGGTCGATAGGAAGTCTTGTGATCATTTCGTTATTTCTCGCCTCGATCGTCTTGACTGAATCGGCCAACGCGAGCTTTAGATCCTCGATACCATCACCTGTTTTTGAGCTGATGGCAATCATGGGAGCGTTGTCCAGAAACGAATTTTCGACGAGTTCGACTGACTCTAGTTTGACGATCTCCAACAGTTCGTCATCGACCAGATCGCACTTGGTGAGGACGATCAAACCTTTCCTAACACCTAGTAAGCGACATATTTCAAAGTGCTCGCGCGTCTGCGGCATAACGCCTTCATCGGCTGCGATAACAAAGAGCACGAGGTCGATCCCGCTTGCTCCGGCGAGCATGTTTTTGACAAACCTTTCGTGTCCTGGAACATCGACAAAGCCGATCCGTGCACCTCCCAGATCAAGCTCCGCAAAGCCAAGATCGATCGAGATCCCGCGCTGTTTTTCCTCCGGCAACCGATCCGCGTCGATCCCGGTAAGTGCTTTGATCAAAGCAGTTTTACCATGATCGATATGACCGGCGGTGCCGACTATGATGTCCATAAGATCAATAGCTCAGATACACGAATGCGATCGGCAGGCTAATTACGAACAGGTAAAAAGAAAGAGATGCTAAAAACGAATAAAGCAACGGTCGGGTAAGGCCACTGGGCTTCATCACGGCGATCATAAGCCGTTTAGCCAGTGTAAGTAAGAACGGAGGAAACAGCCCCGACACCACAACGGCAACTAATGAAACAGCTTCGCCAGATGGCATTTTCTGCAACGAACCGTCCCATGTCAGCGCGACTATAACTCCGAAAATAACGAATGAGACAAAAAAACCGACGGTTACGCACAAGATATTGGTAACAAAGGAGAAAAGGAAAGCGCGGCCGGTATCGAATACACCTTTTTTACTAAGCCGGAAGGTCTCGGCTAATGTGAACGCAAAAAAACCGAGGAAAAATATGAGGACGGTCAGCCATTCTAAAGTTGTTGATGACATATCTTATCGAAGCCTTAGCAGGCTCTCCACCGACACATCTTCATCTAACGACTCCCAATGGATACCCAGGCCGCCGCCTAACAATGTCCAGTTATTCCGGTCTTTCGGCGAGGCATCAAGGAGCCGCGGATACCACTCCAGCGGGACGGATATCTCACGGCCATCCGCCAACGACACCTGTATAGCATCGCTGTTGCAGGCCACGTCAACGGCCAAAGGCTGAACATCTATGGATGTAATACTCATTTTCTCTCCAGACTGCTTTTTTATCTAAAATCAGGATACAAGAATTTGGCCGCCAGGCGCAAATAGTTTGAATTTCGGATCTAACATTAACTCTAATTTTTTATATTTTTTTTTATGTCGTTGTCCAAAACGTCCCATCGATACAGATGCCCGCACGAAGTAAGGGCGTTCATAGCGACCATATATCAGAGCGGCAATCGCGAACTTGAATAATTGGCAAAATTTGAATTTCCTTACACCAACGCCCTTACTTCGTGCGGGCTTCTACATAGCATGCAGTAGAGAATCTTGTCTTTTTTTTTAGTTTTCTTCGTATTGGTCGAGTTTACGGTAAAGCGTTTTCCGGCCAATGTTCAGCAATCTTGAAGCACGAGATTTGTCGCCCTGGGTGTAATCGAGCGTGGCAGCGATGACGAGTTTTTCGATCTCGTCCATTGATGCTGGAAGATCGATCTCGATGCCGATCGAGCGTCCCTCGCCGGCGGCTCGTGCGCGTTCCTGACGGGCGTGAGCAAAGGCCTCGACGGCTTTTTTACTGATCGATTCGGGCAGGTCGTCAAGCTCGATCTGACGGCCGGAAGCGATGATCACCGCCCGTTCTATCGCGTTCTCAAGTTCGCGGACATTGCCGGGCCATTCGTAATTGATTAGCGCCCGCAAAGCTTCCTTTGATATCCCGGACACAAAACGTCCGGCCTTTTCCTTGTATCTTCCGAGAAAATGGAAAACGAGCGGATGGATGTCTTCGATGCGTTCGCGCAAGGATGGCAGCGTGACAGGAAAAACCGATAAACGGTAAAAAAGATCGGTGCGGAATGTGCCGTCCGCAGCGGCCTTTTCAAGATCAATGTTGCTCGCAGCTATCACGCGGACGTCCGATTTGATGACATTGCTGCCTCCAACGCGGGTAAATTCGCCGTCCTGAAGGACGCGGAGTAGCCGAACCTGTGCCTGCATCGACATCTCGCCGATCTCATCCAAAAACAAAGTTCCGCCGTCCGCCTCTTCAAAACGTCCACGCCGCTGATTGCGGGCATCGGTGAACGCCCCTTTTTCATGACCAAAAAGCTCTGATTCCAGCAGCGTTTCGGGGATCGCGCCGCAATTTATCTTGATATACGCTTTGTTTTCGCGGCCGGAATTGAAATGGATGAGGTTGGCGAGCAGCTCCTTTCCGGTGCCTGATTCGCCGAGAACGAGGACCGTGGTCGTAGTGTTAGCAACGTTCAGCGCCAATTCGATCGCCCGCCTGATCGACGGCGCCTGGCCGATTATTTCGCTGCTCCGCTGGGACAATTCGCTTTTGAGCCGCATTACCTCAGCCGAAAGCTGGTCACGCTCGAGAGCGGTGCCGATCTGGTCCGCGATGCCCTCGACAAGCGCGATGTCGTGGCTTTCGAAAGTGCTTGCTTTGCTAAAAACAAAGCCGAGCAGCCCGAAGGCCTGCCCGCCGACACGCACCGGCGTCACAAGTGCCGCCTTGCCGCCAAGCTGCGTATTGAACAGCATGCGGATGGCGAACGGAAGCTGCGAATCATTGAGCGGCAGCGTTTTGCCGTCACGCAAAAGCTCGGCAATGGCCGGAAACGTATCGACCGACAGCGACCTGCCATGCTGTTCGACCATGCGCAGAACGCGGCTCGGCTTAATGCCCTCGGCTGCCTTGAATGAAACGAGCGAGATCTTTTTTCCGCTTTGGTCAAGTACACCGAGAGCGCTGTAATCGGCGCCGACCAGGCTGATCGCCCGTTCCAAAACATTGGTCGAAACCTCGTTGAAATCGGAGTGCGAATTGAGCATATTCGCTACCTCAAGCAGCGCATTCACGCGTTTCGCCTCCTGCTCCTGCGCCACGTAAAGCCGAGTATATTGATAGCCAATAGCGAGCTGTTGGGCAATGGATTCAAGAAATGCGACCTCTTCGTCCAGCCATATGCGCGGCTGTTTTATGTCGTGAAGTCCTAACAGGCCAAGTACATTTCCGCTTAGCATGATCGGAATTATCAAAAGCGAACGCGTTTCGAGCGCCTTGGTAAAAAACCGCAGTGTCGGGTCTTTGGTTTTCGAAGTGTCATTTATGAGGATCGGCTTTGTAATATCGAACCGTTCGCTGAGTTTTGCCGGATCGACCGGGATCACCGTTCCCTGGCTGGACGGGACCGAAGCGTCTTTTCGCCATTCGTGGCTGATCCTAAGCTCTTTTCCCTCAACCAATTGCAGCAGGTCACAGCGGTCCGCTTCAAGCATCCGCCCAAGTTCGGAAACAACGACATTCAGAAAGCGTTCGAGATCTATGGTCGTCGGAAGATCGCGGGCAAGGCGGTTTATTATCCCTTCCCTTGCTTCGTGCATTTTTATTTTGCGTTCTAGCGAAAGTGCCTGGGGTGTTTCGAGTTCGATCTTCATAAAGCGTTATATCGCTAATTTGAAGTTTTCTAGTAGTAATGTCAAGGTGACACAGATCGGAAAGGACGTGTGTAGTTTGGAACCACTAAGGTTTATTTGCAGGCAGTTTTGGAGATTTTGCGGGTTTTGCCGGGTTTGCGGTTGCCGGGGCTTTGTTGCTGTTTTCGTTAGGGATGGTGGCGACATTCGCATTTGTGTTATCGGCCACATTGGCGTCTTTTTTATCGTCCTTTTTCACCGCTGTGAAACCGATGCGTTTTTGCCCGGCCTGGGCGTCGGCGAGCAATTCTTCCGCCCTGGAATTGTCGGCGTCGAGGTCCAAAGCTTTTCTCAGCACACCAACGGCTTCGCCATATCTGGCAAGTTTTATCAGGATCGCCCCGAGTTCGGTTTGATATTCCGTGTCATCGGGTTTGAGCTTGACAGCTTCGCGAAGGGCCCTTGCCGCATCCTCGTCCTCATTCAATTTATTGTACGACCGTCCCAAATTAAAATACGCCGTGTCGTCATTAGGATCTTTTTCGAGCAGTTTTTTATAATTCGCGGCCGCTTTTTCAAACGCAATGGCAGAATTGGTCTTCTTTTCCTTTGGCTTTTTTTCGTCCGGTTGTGCCGTCGGCTCAGCATCGCCCGAATATGCAAGCGATTTTTCCCTGGCTTCGATCAGCGCGTAGGCGATTCCCAGCTTGAAAAATCCCTCGGCAAATTCCGGATCGATCTTGACGGCCCGGTCATATGCTTCGATCGCTTTTTCGGTTTGATCGGCTTCGAGCAGCTTGTCACCGGCGGTAAGGGCATCGTTCGCACTGTTGAATTCAGGTAGTGCGGCCGATGAGGCATTGGACGCGGCCGAATTATCGGCGGCATTGCCCGAACAGGCGGTGTGGCCAAGGGACGCGAGACACAATATCAGAAGGAAAATAGAATTTCTCATAAATACCATTAAAAAAGCGGTTAATTTTAGATATCAGCCCGGCGGAAAGACGAACGGGCGGCCCGCCAAAAGGTGTACGTGCAGGTGAAATACCGTCTGTCCCCCGTCACCGTTCGTATTGATGACGACACGGTAACCGTTCGCGGCAAAGCCTTTATCACGGGCGATGTCCGCGGCGGTCAGGAGCAGATGGCCGAGCATTTCCCCGTCGGAATTTTTTGTCTTATCAAGCGAATCGACGTGTTTCTTCGGAATTATCAAAATATGCACCGGAGACTGCGGCGAAAGATCGTTGAAAGCAAGACAGATATCGTCTTCATAAACCTTTCCGGCGGGAATTACGCCCGTGGCGATCTTGCAAAATATACAGTCATTGAGGTCCATAGCAATATGTTCCATTAAAACACGACAGGCAGCTCTCAGGCCCGCACCGACGACTGCTCTGCCGCCATATCTTCAGTGATCCTTTCAATATCCGCCCCGATGGAGCTTAGTTTCTTGACGATCGTTTCGTAGCCTCGGTCGATGTGATAAACGCGGTCGATCAGCGTTTCGCCACGAGCGCACAAGGCAGCCAATACAAGCGAAGCCGAAGCACGAAGGTCGGATGCGAGAATCGGAGCACCGGTCAGCGGCGTTTTACCGTGAACGACGGCCCGGTTACCGGAGATCTGGATATTGGCGCCCAAACGGACAAGTTCGGATGCATGCATGAAGCGGTTCTCGAATATCGTTTCGGTTATCGTGGACGTTCCTTCGGCCTGTGTCATCAGGGCCATATATTGTGCCTGCATATCGGTCGGGAACATCGGATGCGGCTCGGTCGTTACGCTATTGGCCCGCAAACCGGCCGCACCGCATTTTACATGCAGCGTGCTTTGGTTCAATTCCTCAATATCGACACCGGCCTCACGCAATTTTTCGATGACCGCCATTATGTGGGCCGGATCGCATTTCCTGATCTCAAGTTCGCCGCCCGTAATGGCCGCCGCGACGAGAAACGTACCTGTTTCGATGCGGTCGGGGATTATCGTATGCTCGGCGCTGCCGAGGGCCTCGACACCGTCGATGACGATGACCGGCGTTCCGGCACCCTTGATGCGGGCGCCCATTTTATTCAAAAGCTCGGCAAGGTCCTCGATCTCCGGTTCCTGTGCGGCATTTCGGATGGTCGTTTTGCCTTTCGCAAGCGCGGCTGCCATCATCACGTTTTCGGTCCCGGTGACGGTAACCTTTTCAAAAGCGATTTCCGCACCGACCAATCTTCCTTTTGGCGCTCGGGCCACGACATCGCCCGATTCGAGCGAAACGACCGCTCCTAATTGCTCGAAAGCCCGCAAATGGAGGTCGATCGGGCGCGTTCCGATGGCACAGCCGCCGGGCAGGCTGACCTTCGCCTGACCGAAGCGCGCAAGCAGCGGCCCGAGGGCCAAAACGCTCGCCCGCATGGTTTTTACCAATTCATACGGCGCCTCGAATGTTTCGATGTTTTTTGCCGTTACCTTATGCGTCCGCAGCTCCGGCGTCAGCACGGTCGCACCGAGGTCCTCAAGCAGGCGGCGCTGTGTTATCAGGTCCTTGACATACGGAACATTGTGCAACGTTACTGTTTCCGCCGACAGCAAAGCAGCGGCAAGGCACGGCAAAGCCGAATTTTTCGCACCGCTGATCTCAATTTTTCCATGCAGCGGTTTTCCGCCGCGAATTAAAAACTTATCCATTAAAATTTACGTGAAAGCCGGCCACCCCTTTTTAGTTATAGCTGCGATTGGAAAATCTTATCACAGAAATAATAAGTTGGAAGATAGTAGATATGCTGAAAGAATGTAGGGATTTAATTGATTCTATGCAAAACGCATTTTCGCGGCGGTTTTATGAATTTCGTCGGCCTAAAGAATCATCCTGTTTGCATTGAAATTGAAGTTGCAACTCGCTGAAACCTGCATTCATCATAAATCCAGCTTCATAAACACTCGCAATGTTGAAGCATTTGTTTGGACTCCTTATCCCGGTTTATCAGATCTCTGATAGACCGGGACTGTTTTTTTTATCCGATCTTTCCGAGTACGTTTTGGATCTGCTTCATGTGACGGACTTCGTGGCCGCCGATCAATTTCAGCCATTCACCGGCTGAAAGATCGCCAAAGAACGGGTGCGGGAATTTATTTTCGTTGCAGTCGGCGGATTCAAAAAGCGGCCGCAGCTCGTGTAATTTGGCCCGGTTTTCCTCGAGTTTGGCCTTCGATTCGGCAATGGTCTTTCCGCCGCTCGGGATCACCCGTTCGGGTGCTTCGATCTTGATTTGGGCGATCTCGGTCCCTTTTTCCACAAAATTATCCGAAATATTGACGCTGCCATCACCCGCCGCCTGGGCCTCGTTAAGCAGCTTGGAGCAAATACGCGTCATTCCGTCTTCGACGATGGAAACGTGCTCGACGATCTGTGCGACCGTCCATTTTTCGCCGTCGGGCAATGCCGAAGTTTGCTGCGGCGTCAAAGCGGCGAGCATTTGATTGAATTTTTCACGTATCTGGTCGTTATTGATGTAGATTTCAGCAATTGATTGTTTGTTCATAATTTTTCCAACTATTTTAAGGTCAGAGCCTGGGTCGTCAGGATAAGCCGGTGCCAACGCTGATAACTGGTCACGCTGTCGGCTTCTTTCTTCATTCGTTTAATATATGCGGTCTGGAAATACAACTCGCTGTCGGACGGCCAAACGAGAGCGACAACGGGATTGTAAGAAACCAGCGTTTTCTCATCCGGCAAAGCGGCTGAAGGAGCGCTTTGGTTACTGTTCGTCTGCAAATTCGCATCCGGCGTATTTGCGGCCTCGATCTTGCGCGCGAGATCGCGGTCGTATGCCTGCGACGAGATAAGGAGATTATTACGCAGCGGAATGGCCGCCTGCGTCGGTATATTGCCGCCTGCGTCATAAATGCGGACCTGTGAACCGAAGGCCACGGCGGCCTTGGCGGAATCAGGCGACCAAACCGGCTGAACAGCGGTCAGGGCATCGTCGAGACGGCGTTCGCGGCCGTTTTTTTCCACTATGCGGGGCCTGCCGACCGGAACAAATGTTTCGCCATTGCGATCCGCCAAAGCGCTTAAATACTGCCATTCACGCGATGTCGCGGCGAGCGACGCAAGCATCGAACTGTCCGCCGCCCAAACATAATAGAAATAGATCAAACCCTCGTTCTGCGTGACCGGCCTCAAGCTGCCGCCATCGGCATTGCAAAGATATATTTGCTCGGTGCGAAATGTAAGGACGTTGTCCGGTGCTGCGGGCGCTGCCGGTGTTTCGGTTGCAGCCGCCGTATTATTCGCGTCCGCTTCCGACAGGTCCGGCGGGACATCGGCCGTCTCGGTCTGGTCCGCGCGGAGCATTGCGACGAAAGCGAGCGTGGACGAATCCGGCGACCAGACGATGGTGTCGGGGAAATGAACGGCCATCGTATCGGCGGTAATTCTCCGCAGGTCCCTGCCGTCGCTCGAGTACATATCGAGACGAAATTCGGCCGGCATGTCCGCCGGTCTATGATATATAGCCAAAACACTCTTGCCGTCGGGCGAGGCAAGCGTTTTGTCGAGAAGCTCCTGCGGCCGGTTTTGATCGAAATCGGTTTGAACGGCGGTGTTTCTTTCCTGCAGCAGGCCGTTGGTTTTATCCTCCGGCGCGGGCACGTCGGCCTCATACCTATAATTCAGCCGGACCGACGGAACATCCTTGAGCGCGGTCGGCCCGGTGATGGTTATTTCAGGCTGAACAGGCGGTTTTTGGCACGCAGCTATAAAGAGAGCAAAGAAGAGTGCCGCAAATTTAATGTTGCCGGATAGTTTTGACATTTTTTTAGAGTTATCCCAAAGAATAAAACTATAGATCTTCTTTCAGGTAATTCTTATAAAGACCTTTTTGGTCCGCGTTCGGTGATTTGAGGGGCTCGAATTTATATTCCTTACGCATGTTTTCTCCGAGTGTGAAAGTAATTTCGCTCAGTCTATCAAACCGGAAAAGCGTCAGTTTTACCTTTTCATCCGGTTTTCGTTCAGCCAGATAGCTTTGCAAAAATGTCTGGCTCGCCCGGTTGCCATCGATGGCGACGATCTGATCACCGCTATTCAAACCCTGTTCGTAGGCGGGTGATCCGGCAGGTACCGAACGGACCGTCAGCTTTCCAGCGTCTTCCGCCAGATCGGCGCCGATGTATGCCCTGCCTTTATTAGGGGCGGCGGCAGCAAGCTGAAGGCCGATGCCTTTTACAATGCCGTTGTAATCTATTTCCGATTCGCCGCGGACGTATTTCGCAAAAAAATCATCCAAGCTTTTGCCCGCCATCATTTCGGCGATCTTCTGAATATCTTCGGGCGTGTAGTTCCTGTTTTTCTTATAAAATTCATTATAGAGATGCCGCAAAACATCATCCAGCGACTTCGCTCCGCCGCTTGACGAGCGGATCGTGATGTCGAGCATCATATTGACGATCTCGCCCTTGTCGTAATACGAGATCTGATTGTTGACGGCGTTCTCGTCCTGACGGTAATACTTGACCCACGCGTCAAAACTCGCGTCCTCGAGGCTGGTCTCAAAAC
>JAYUCO010000015.1:0-82283 GCA_043740295.1 Pyrinomonadaceae bacterium
TTTGAATGTGTCGGTGACGGTCGTTTATGCCAACAACACAAATGCGGGAACGGCGACCGCCGATGCGACCTATGGCGGTGACGCCAACCACAACGGCAGTTCGGCAACCCAGGTGGCGTTCACCATAAATAAAGCCGACGCAGTCTGCACGATAAATGGATACACTGGCGTTTATGACGCGGCTTCACACGGTGCGACCGGAAGTTGTGCGGGCGTGACAGGCGATCCGACGGCTGCAGGAAGCAGCCTTAACCTCGGTGCGACATTCACTGACTATCCGGGCGGCACGGCCAGCTGGACATTTACCGGCGGCACCAACTACAACGACCAGAACGGAACGGCGGCCATCGCTATCAACAAGGCTGACGCCATCGTCACGGTCAACGGCTATACCGGAACATATGATGCGGCGGCACATGGAGCGACCGGCACGGCGACGGGTGTCGCGGCTGTCGATCTGAGTGCGGGCCTTAACCTCGGTGCGACATTCACTGACTATCCGGGCGGCACGGCCAACTGGACATTTACCGGCGGCACCAACTACAACGACCAGAACGGAACGGCGGCTATCGTTATCAACAAGGCTGACGCGGTGGTCACCATCACGCCTTACAGCGGAACATACGATGCTCTTGCGCACGGTCTGACGGGAACGGCGACAGGTGTCGGCTCGGTTGACCTCTCGAGCGGCCTCAACTTCGGTGCGAGCTTCACGGATGTACCGGGCGGCACGGCGACCTGGACATTCGAAGGCGGCCCCAACTATCTCGACGAGACCGGCACGGCGGACATCACGATCACGCAGGCAATATCAGCTACCGTGGTCACATTCGAGGCTGGGCCATACACCTATCGCGGCACAGCGTTTACAGCGACCGCGAATGTTACAGGAGTAGGAACACTGAACCAGTCTGTACCGGTCGTTTACAGCGGCGAATGTACGAATGTAACGATCACTAACGGATGCACGGCGGCCGCGAATTTTGCTGGTGATACCAATCACCAGTCAAGCGGCGACATCAAGAGCATCACGATCACCAAGGCCGCCTCCATGACAACGATCGATTGTTCACCGGGCAGCTTTGTTTATACCGGCGGAGCAATCACTCCTTGTGCGGCCTCGGTAACAGGGGCAAACCTTGTCACGACCGCAACGGTGACCTATGGAAGCAACATAGTTGTCGGAACGGCGACCGCCGATGCGACCTATGGCGGTGACGCCAACCACAATGGCAGTAATGCGGCCCAGGTTGGGTTCACCATAACTCCGGCACCAACGACGACTGTCGTTACCTGCACCCCGGACAGCCTCGTTTACACCGGTTCCCCGATAACACCTTGTTCAGTAAGCGTGTCGGGTGCCAGCCTTTTGTTGGCACCGTCTCCGTCCTACACGGACAACGTCAATGTCGGAACCGCAACGGCGAGCTACAACTATCCGGGTGACGCGAACCACACCGGCGGTTCCGGTTCTGACACTTTTGACATAACACCGGCTTCGTCAACTACGACGATCACATGTCCGGTGAGCGTTATATACACAGGCGTCGCTCAAACTCCTTGTACCGCGGCGGCGACGGGAGCGGGTGCTTTGAATGTCTCGGTAGCGGTTGTTTATGCAAACAATACTAATGTTGGCACGGCAACCGCCGACGCGACCTTCGCAGGCGATCTCAATCATACCGGCAGCACCGCCGCTCAGGCGACGTTTATGATAAGTCCGGCGACCCCGACGGTGAATGTTACGGGCGGCACGTTTACTTACGATGCCAATTCACATGCGGCTTCGGCAACGGCCACGGGAGTTCCTTCCGGAAGCGTTTCGGGATCGTTTGCCTTTACCTACACGCCTCCGGGCAGTGCCGCGGCACCCGTCAACGCGGGAATGTATAATGTTGTCGCAAACTTCACCAGTACCGATCCTAATTACACCAATGCTACCGGTAGCGGTTCGATCATGATCAGTAAAGCACCGACAACGACGGCAGTAACGTGTCCTATTACGCTTGTTTACAGCGGATTCGCACAGACTCCATGTACGGTAAGCGTGAAGCGGACAGGACCGCCGGTCGTCGAGATCCTGACACCGGCACCGACTTATTCCGCAAACAAGAATGTCGGTACGGCGGCGGCAAGCTATAGCTACGCCGGTGACACAAATCACAATGCAAGCAATGGTTCAGCTAATTTCGAGATCACAAAGGCGGCCCTGACGATAAAGGCGAACGATCAGTCGAAGATCTTCGGCACGACGTTTACCTTTGCCGGAACTGAGTTCACCGCCTTGACCTTGCTTGGAACCGATACGGTGACAAGTGGAACGATCACGAGTACCGGGTCACCGGCCGGGGCACTTGCCGGTAACCACCCAATAGTGATCAGCAATGCCGTCGGCAGCGGTCTGGGCAATTACATGATCCAGTACGTAAACGGCACATTGTCAATAACAGGTTACGTTTTCGATGGTTTCAGGTCGCCTATCGATAATTCGACAATTGCGCTAAGGGTCTGGAACACTGTCAATGCTGGACAGGCGATTCCTGCAAAATGGCGTTTGACGCTTAACGGCATTCCGGTTTCGGCAGCGAGCAGCTTCGTCAACCTGAATTCATTCTTAGTCAGCTGTACCAGCGGTGCAGGAAATATTGACACTGCAATCGAGGAAGTCGCATCAGGCAATTCCGGTCTGATCTACAACAACGATGGGAATTGGCAATATAATTGGAAAACGCCAAAGAACTACGCTAATCAGTGCCGGGCAATGTTCGTCCAGTTCAACGACGGCAGCCAAAGCCAGATCGTTTACTTCAAGTTCAAGTAAAAAGTTTTCGCCCGGGGCGGTTCATGAGTGCTGCCCCGGCATTTACAGACAAGAAAGGCTCCGTGGATTATGATTCCATGGAGCCTTTTTGACAGGAACGGCAGATGTGAGTTCCCAGTCTTCTGCCTTAATAAATGCAGGGATGTTATTCGCCCGCGGATTGGGCCAATGCTTTACCGACCTGAACTTTGGCGGGACGCAGTAGCCGGTCGCCGAGTTTATAGCCGCGTGAATATTCAGCCGTCACTTTCCCGTCTTGTTCCGCTTCGACCGGAGCGGTGTCGATCGCTTCGTGCAGTTCCGGGTCGAAAACGACACCGACCGACGGAATGGCCTCGACACCAACACTGATCAGGGCCTGCTCGAATGACCTCGCCGTTCCTTTGACACCTCCCAGCAACACCTCTGGAGACGGATCTTTTTCACCCGCAGCAATTGCCAGATTCAGATTATCAAGGACAGGTAAAAGAGCGGTGAGGAAATTAAACTGACCTTGTTTAGCTCGATCCTCCAGCGTTTTCATGAGCCGGGAGCGCATATCCGCAGTTTCTTTTTCAAGTCCTGCTTTGGCTTCGTCAAATTTGGCCTGTACACCTATCAGCTTGGCTTCGGCTGCCTGGCGACGGTCGGTTTCGACCTTAAGTTTTTGCTCAAGCTCGATCTCTTTTGCTGATATTACAGGTTCTGCCGGTGTTTCTTCGATTCCATTAATTCGTTCGCCATGTTCATTAAACCGCCGTTTATCATTGATGGATATCCTAGATGTCTCGTTTTCCAAAAATTCTTCTTGTGTCGGGTCATTCTCGTTCATCTTTTTTTTCTTAAACATTACTAGTAATAGTAAATCGTAAATAGTGAATAGAAAAGCCGCGTTCAGAATTATCGCTTAAGATCAATTGCCTGCCGCTTTCTGCCCATCTTCGATCGTCGTAAATTGCATTTCACCATTTTCCGCCGAGATTCTGACCGTTTGTCCACTCGCGATCTCTGTTTTGAGTAATTTAATGGCCAGCGGATTCTGGACAAGCGTTTGGATCGCCCTTTTCAAGGGACGCGCACCATAAACCGGATCGTAACCTTCGGTGATGATCAATTCCCGTGCCGAATCATCAAGTTCGATACTAATGCCGCGGTCGCCAAGGGTTTTACGCAGCTTCTCGAGCTGGATGTCAATGATCTGAGCGATCTCGTCCTTTGAGAGCTGCTCAAATACGACAATATCATCGATACGATTTAGAAATTCGGGTTTGAAATGATCCCGCAAAACTTCCATTACCGATGCGCGTGCCTCTTTCTCATTGCCTTCGGCAGCCTGTATCTCCCGCGATCCAAGATTTGAGGTCATGATCAAAACCGTATTCTTAAAATCTACCACGCGGCCCTTCGAATCGGTCAAACGGCCGTCGTCAAGTATCTGCAGCAGAATATTGAATACGTCAGCATGAGCTTTTTCGATCTCGTCGAACAGAATAACTGAATATGGGCGGCGACGGACGGCTTCGGTCAATTGCCCGCCTTCTTCGTAGCCGACATATCCGGGAGGAGCCCCGATCATTCTGGCAACGGCATGTTTTTCCATGTATTCCGACATGTCGAGGCGGATCATCGACCGTTCGTCGTCAAACAAAAATTCTGCAAGCGCACGGGCAGTTTCGGTTTTGCCGACGCCGGTCGGGCCGAGAAATATGAATGAGCCGACCGGACGGTTCGGGTCCTGCAAACCCGCCCTCGCGCGCCGGACCGCATTTGCGACCGCTTCCAAAGCTTCATCCTGGCCGATCACGCGGGTGCGAAGTTTCTCTTCCATTTGCACAAGCTTCTGCATCTCGCCTTCGAGCATCTTCGATACGGGAACACCGGTCCATTTCGCAACGACCTCGGCGACGTCCTCTTCGTCAACCTCTTCCTTGAGATAAACGCCATCGGATTGAAGTTGTTCAAGACGCTGCTGTTCGGTGTCGAGAAGCTTCTCGATCTCAGGAATACGGCCGTATTGAAGCTCGGCGGCCTTGGTCAGATCGCTTTGCTGCCGCGCCCGCTCCAATTCCGTTTTGGCTTCGTCAAGTTGGCCTTTGAGCGTTCGCATTTTCTCGATCTCTTCCTTTTCGGAATGCCATTTGGCCTTCATTGCCGATGATCTTTCGTTCAGATCGGCAATTCGCTTTTCGATGTCTTCGAGCCGCTGTTTGGATTTTTGATCGGTTTCGCGCGAAAGTGCCTGGCGCTCGATCTCCAACTGCAGAATTTCGCGCTCGAGCACATCTATTTCCTGCGGCATCGAATCGATCTCAATGCGCAATTTGCTGGCCGCTTCGTCGATCAGATCAATGGCTTTGTCGGGCAGGAATCTGTCCGTAATATAGCGGTGAGAAAGGGTAGCCGCCGCAACGATCGCCGAATCCTTGACACGAACGCCATGATGCAGCTCATAACGCTCCTTTAACCCGCGCAGGATCGCGATCGTGTCTTCGACCGTAGGTTCGCCGATATAGACCTGCTGGAAACGGCGTTCGAGGGCTTTATCTTTCTCGATATATTTCTGATACTCACCCAAGGTCGTCGCTCCGACCGCCCGAAGCGTGCCTCGCGCAAGCGCCGGTTTGAGCATATTTGAAGCGTCAATAGAACCTTCCGACGCACCTGCTCCGACCAATGTATGAAGCTCGTCGATAAAAAGAATAATCTGTCCCTCGGCCTTCTCGATCTCCTTCAAAACGGCTTTCAACCGGTCTTCAAATTCTCCTCTGTATTTAGCACCGGCCAGCATTGCACCAAGATCGAGCGACACGAGCCGTTTATTTTTTAGGGTTTCAGGCACGTCACCTGACACGATCCGCTGTGCAAGGCCTTCGACTATCGCGGTCTTGCCGACGCCAGGTTCGCCTATCAGTACGGGGTTGTTCTTTGTTCGGCGCGAAAGTATCTGTATCGCCCGGCGAATTTCCTCATCGCGGCCGATCACCGGATCGAGCTTGCCTTTTCTGGCCCGTTCGGTCAGGTCCTGGGCATATTTTTCCAGCGCCTGAAAATTTTCTTCGGCATTCTGGTCCGTGATCCGGCTACCGCCGCGCATTTCCGTAATGACCTTTTCTACATCTTCGCTGGAAATGCCGTTCGAACGCAAAATACGTCCGGCGTCCCCTTCTTTTTCCGCGGCGATCGCGATCAATAGATGTTCGGTCGAAATGTATTCATCCTGCATCGTTTCAGCGATCTTCAGCACATCCTGGAAGATGGTATTCGTCCGGGAACTGAAGTATTGCTGACCGCCTGTAACCTTTGGCAGCCTTTCGATCGAGGCGTCGAGATCGGTCAGGATCGGCGGAATATTGGCCCCGACCTTTCCAAAGATCGGGCGAACGACACCTTCTTTTTGCTCAAGCATCGCTGCTAAAAGGTGTTCCGGCTCAACCTGTTGATTTTCGTTCTTTTCAGCTAATGCAATTGCCGCCTGGACAGCTTCTTGCCCGCGAATGGTAAATCTATCAAATCTCATAACTTAAAATTGAAAATGATAAGCGGTGAATGATGAATCTTTTCACTCACCATTCACCGTTTATTAATAACAGGTAAATTTAGCCTCTAGCCGATTGTGTCTTCTCTGCTGTTATTGTTTTTGGTTCAGCATCGCTACCCTTTATCTCGATCTTGCGGGCTTTTGTTTCTTCCCGCTTTGGCAGTCTTACACGCAGCAAACCATTATTAAAATCTGCGCTGGCTCCATCGGCGGTAACAGTATGGGGCAATGTGAATGATCGTGTGAATGAGCCATAATTTCGCTCGACGCGATGATAGTTATCGCCATCAACCTTATTTTCGAATTTCCTCTCCCCGCTAAGCGTGATCACATTGTTTTCGATCGAAAGCTCAAAATCGTCGCGTTTTAACCCTGGAAGATCCGCTTCTAGTATAAGATCTTCCTTGTCCTCATATATATCTACAAGCGGACTCCAGGCACTATTCATCAATTCCTCACGCCCGGCACTAGCCGGAGCAAATCCTGAAAAAAGACGCGTCATTTCATCCTGCAAGCCCTTCAACTCCCGAAACGGGTCATTGTAACGAACTATATTCATAATCATGTCCTCCAAGAAAAATTTATTTTAATTAGATTAATGACTAAATAATTAGTCTAACAGCATAATAAAACTTGAGTGTCTTACTGTCAAGTATTTATATTCAATGTTAGAAAAAATAAGTATGGGGTATTTTAAGTGACAGTTGTTTGTTTAACAGGTATATTATGCAAACATCACATTTATTAGAACAAGTGGGCTTTACAAAACTTCTCTAAAACTATCGAATGAAAATCTTTCGTGAAATTCTTTGGCCATTGCTGGCGGTGCTGGCGGCATTTATTGTCGGCGGCCTAATAATCCTGATACTTGGTGATAATCCGTTGACGGCATACAGCCTTTTGCTGTCGAATTCGTTCGGTTCGGTGAAGGACATCGGCTGGACGCTCCATTATGCAACACCTTTGATATTTACCGGCCTCGCGGTCGCGGTAGCATTTCGCTGCGGTTTATTGAATATCGGAGCGGAAGGGCAGCTTTACGTCGCTGCTTTTGCAACTGCCTGGGTGGGGATAAAATTCGGCGGAACGGTCGTGGATATTTTCGGCAAGCAGGAAGACTGGTCATGGGTGAGTTTGCCGTGGTATCTGCTGGTGCCGCTGTGTATGGTGACGGCGATGGTTGCGGGCGGCATTTGTGGTGCAATTCCGGGAATCTTAAAGGCCAGGTTCGGTTCGCATGAAGTCATCAATACGATCATGCTGAACTTTATCGCCATTTCAATGGTCAGCTATTTTACGCAATATCATTTTAAGGTCCCGGGGGATGCGATCCTGCAAACGGCGTCGATAGGCGAGGCCGCACATATTCCCCGCCTCGACCAGTTTTTGCCGTTCATCCCGAAAGATGTACCGCTCAACATGTCTTTTTTACTGGCTCTTTTGATGTGTGTTTTAGTTTATGTATTCCTGTGGAAGACAAAATGGGGATATGAGCTGCGGGCCGTAGGGGAAAATCCGAGTGCTGCCGAGTACGGCGGCATTTCACCCAAAAAACAGATCATTACCGCAATGACAATTTCGGGCGGATTGGCCGGAATGGTCGCGATCGGAGAGGTGATGGGAACACGTTACAACTATTATGACGGATTTTCGGCGGAATGGGGCTATTTAGGAATCGCCGTTGCCCTGCTTGGAAGAAATCATCCGTTGGGTGTTTTGATCGCCGCGATCTTCTTTGGTGTTCTGCTGCGTGGCGAGATATTCGTCGATGCATTTACGCCAAATGTATCCAAGGACCTGGGCTGGGTTCTGCAGGCGATCATAATTTTATTTGTGGCAAGTTTTCAGATTTACTCGAAGGGCAAACGAATAAAGGCAAAGATATGAGTGACATTTTAACATTTGCATTGCTTTTTGCGGCGATCCGGTCGGCGACGCCGTTGATATTCGCGGCGCTTGGCGGGCTTTTTTCCGAACGGTCAGGTGTTATTAATATTGCGCTTGAGGGATTAATGCTGGCCGGAGCTTTTACGGCGGCTGTGGTTACCTATCAGACTGGCAACCCATATCTCGGATTGGTATCGGGCATGACGGCGGGCGGCTTGCTGGCTTTGCTATATGCTGTTGCCTGTATAAAATTCGAGGCCGACCAGGTCGTCGCCGGGATGGCAATAAACTTTCTAATGATCGGCTTGCCCGCACTTATCAGCGGCGTTATTTACGATTCGACCGGAGCTACGCCGCAGATCGATAAGGCCGATCAATTGCCCAATTTTTATAACCAAGTTTCACTGGCTTCAATCATGGCATTTGCACTGGTCCCGATCTGCTGGTATGTACTTTATAAAACACCGTTTGGGTTGCGTCTGCGGGCAACGGGCGAAAATCCGGCGGCGGCGGACGCTGCGGGTATAAATGTTGTCCGGCTCCGTTATTTTGCCGTAGTGATCTCTGGTATTTTGGCCGCTGCCGGCGGAGCCTATTTATCGACCGGGCAATCTTCCCTTTTCACCAAGGGAATGACCGCCGGCCGTGGATTTATCGCTCTAGCCGCATTGATCCTCGCAAAATGGAAACCGGTCCCGGTCATGTTCGCATGTCTATTTTTCGGATTCATGGAGGCTTTGACGGTTCAAATACAAGGCGTGATCAAGCTGCCGTCGGGCGAAAACATCCCCGTGCAATTTATCCAGATCATTCCATACGTGCTGACGATCATTGTCCTCGCCGGATTTATCGGCCTGTCGCGGGCACCAAAAGCCCTTGGAATTCCTTATCGGAAAGAGAGTTAACCGTTCAGTCTTTCGTCGTTATGTAGTAAAATACTTTAACAATGATGGTAGCAACATGAAAACTACCAAATTAACTGCTCAGTGAAACTCTGTAAAGCATTTTAATAAAGCTATGAAAGTCGAAACGACGATCACAATCGAAGCCGATTTGCTGGAACGGGTTGACCGTGTCGCAAAAGATTTTCGCAGTCGGTCGGAGGTTTTTGAGAACGCTGTGCAGATATATCTGCCCACGCTCAATCAGAAACCGCAAAAGCGAAAACTGACGCGCGAGGAAGAGATTAAAATCATTAACCGCTACGCGGACGAACATCGTGAAGAAATTTTAGAAACTCTGAGTTATCAAATTGATCTGTGAAGCGCGGAGAACTTTACAGAGTCGAAAGGCCGTCGAAGCGCGACCCGAAGAGTTTTCGAGTTTTTGTCGTAGTCAGCCGACAGCGATTCATTGAAACTCGTTTTGAATCGGTTATCTGCGCTCCCGTCTATACAACTTGCATTGGATTGCCGTCCGAGGTCGAAGTCGGAATTGAAGAGGGTTTAACTCACGATAGTTGCATACATTGCGACGAACTCATGAGCCTACAGAAGTCTGTTTTGACCAACTTTATCGGTTCGCTTTCACCGCAAAAGATTCAGGAATTAAATCTAGCCTTAAAAGTCGCTCTCGAAATCGAATGAGCGTAACAATAGTTTTGTTCAAATGATTTACCAAAACGCAGTCGAAGCGGCAGGCTTCATCAAATCAAAATACAGTAGGGAGATCAAGACCGCGGTCGTGTTGGGCAGTGGTTTGGGAGCGTTTGCGGAGGGGATCGCGAACGCGGTGAAAATTCCTTACGAGCAGATACCGCATTTTGCGCGCTCGACGGTCGAGGGACATGCCGGACAGCTTGTGCTCGGCGAGGTCGAAGGCGTTGCGGTCGCTGTACAGCAGGGCCGGTTTCATTATTACGAAGGCTATGACATGGAACAGGTCATGTTTCCGATGCGGGTTTTCGGTGTGATGGGAATTAAGAACATTATTCTCACGAATGCAGCCGGCAGTTTGAGCACGGAAATGACGCCGGGGAGTTTGATGCTGATCTCCGATCATTTGAATATGATGGGCACAAATCCGCTTATTGGTAAAAATGACCCGCGTTTCGGGCCGCGTTTTCCTGATATGACGGAGGTTTATGATCGTGGTTTTCAAGAGATCGCGGTAGAACAGGCAAACGCAATAGCGAGGGAGAGGTTCGAGAAGGGCAGCGACCGCGAATATAAAGATTTCCTGCATCGCGGCGTTTATTGCGCCCTTTCCGGCCCGACCTATGAAACACCGGCCGAAATTCGGCTCTACAGATTACTCGGTGCCGATGCGGTCGGTATGTCCACGGTTCCTGAAGCAATTGCCGCACGGCATCTGGGAATGAAAGTACTCGGGATTTCCTGCATTACAAATTTCGGGGCCGGAATGACCGACCAGGGCATAAATCATGAAGAAGTGATGGAAACCGGAGCCGAGGTAGCTGAAGTTTTCAAGGAACTATTAAGACGAATAATTTTGAAATTGTATTAAACAGGATGGACTGGATAAACAGGATGATTTGCCTTTATCTTGGAAATCCTGGCTATCCTGTTAGACTCATAACTATGATAATAGGGATTTGCGGTGGAACTGGTTCGGGTAAAACGACGATTGCTCGGGCGATCGTGAAAGCAGTGGGCGCGAAAAATGTGATCCTTGTAGAACAGGATTCATATTACCGTAATCTCGCTGACATGCCGCTTGACGAGCGCCATCAGGCGAATTTCGATCATCCGGATTCGATTGACAGCGAAATGCTTTACAATCATCTCAAAAGGCTGAAAAGCGGCGATTCGATCGAGATGCCGGTTTATGATTTCAAGACTCACACGCGAAACGCCGAAACGGAACATATCGCTCCTAAACCTGTCGTAATAGTCGAAGGAATTCTGATATTTGCCGAACCGCGCATTTCCGGCCTCTTGGATGTGCGTGTTTTTGTCGATACGCCGGACGATGTGCGCTTTATTCGACGGCTGCAGCGGGACATAACCGAGCGCGGACGGACGGTCGAAACCGTTATCGCCCAATATTATAGGACCGTACGGCCGATGCATTACGAATTTGTTGAACCGTCCAAACGCAATGCCGATATTATTATCCCGGAAGGCGGACAGTTGGGCATCGGCGTAGAATTTTTATGCAGCATGATCCGTGAAAAACTAAATGCTGAACATGCTTTAAGTGTTTAATTCAGCGGAAAATAATTATAGAAATTTATAAATTAATAATTTGGCTTACAGATGAAAAATCCTGAAAAAAAACTAATAAAAGCGGCTGCGGCAGTTCGGGAAAATGCGTATGCTCCGTTCTCTAATTTCGGGGTCGGATCGGCGATCAAAACCGATGATGGTGAAATATTTTCAGGCTGCAACGTCGAATCAGCAAGCTACGGGCTGACCGTCTGTGCCGAACGCGTCGCTATCTGCAAGGCAATTTCCGAAGGCCGCCGGAAAATAACCCACATTGCCGTCGTCGCCGACAGCGAAGAATTAACGCCACCGTGCGGCGCCTGCCGGCAGGTCATCTGGGAATTCGGCGGCAATATTCCGGTAATAATGGCAAACCTCAAAGGCAAGGTTGAAATAGTACAAATGAAGGACCTGTTGCCTAAGGCTTTTGATATCAATTTTTTGAAATAACATCAGTGGCATGCTGCTGAAACAAAATTGCCTTACTTTGATTAACGGATGAGTAAATTTAACTATCTGAATTTGAATGATTGGCGTGAACCGAGACTGTGGAGTATCTTCACATATTGGAGAAAGATTGAACCCGCCCGCACTGAAAGCCCTCTCGCCACCTTCTTTTGATATAATATTCTTCAATGAGCACAAGAGAACTGCCAGAGATTCGCCTGGATAAGACAAAGATTGCCGTGGTCTCTGTCGACGACCGCACGGACGAGATCGAATACTGGCGAAATGCTTCGACAAAGGAACGTCTGCAGCATGCAGAAAGACTCCGGAGAATTGCATATGGAGATCGAGCTAAACGAAGACTTCAAAGATCTATTGAGATCGTTAAACTCGAACAACGTTAAGTACTTGCTCATCGGCGGCTATGCCGTGATTTCGCATGGCCACCCAAGAGTTACCAGCGACCTTGATGTTGCAATAGCGAATGACAAAGAAAACATCGAGCGGTGTCTCGATGCATTGCGGGAGTTCGGATTTAGCGGCCCCAGCATATCGGCCGCTCTATTTTTGGAGCCGAAGAGTGTCGTTCGAATGGGCGTCGAGCCCATAAAAATCGAAATTCTAAATTATCTTGAAGGCGTTGACTTTAATGCCGCATACGAACGACGTGAAACGCGGCCCGTCGAGGACATTCAATTCGACCTGATTTCGCTGGAGGATTTGCTGATCAACAAAAGGGCTGTGGGCCGGGACAAGGACGTCCTGGACGTCAAGGAATTGCTGAGGGTGAACAGTTAGCAATGATTATAAAATCTATAACAACTCTATTTCTTATCGTTTGTGTCGCTGCAAATGTTTTTGTTATTAACGGAGCGTACCGAATCACCAAAACGCACAGTGTCGACCTAATAATTGCCGGAGGTACGGTCGTCACGATGGACAAAGACCGCCGTGTGATCGAAAACGGTGCCATCGCTATTAAAGGCGACAAGATCGTTGCGGTTGGAACTAGCGCGGAGATTTCTAAGAAGTATCGCGCAAAACAGACGATCAACGCTGGCGGTAAAGCCATCATTCCCGGCCTTATCAATACGCACACGCATGTGCCGATGTCTTTGTTTCGCGGCATTGCGGACGATCTCGATCTACAGGAATGGTTGACGAAATACATTTTTCCGGCCGAGGCAAAAAATGTCGATGAAGCATTTGTCAGAGCGGGAACGCGTTTAGGTTTGGCGGAAATGATACGCGGTGGTACGACGACGTATTGCGATATGTATTATTTCGAGGACGCGATCGCCGACGAGACCTCAAAAGCCGGAATGCGCGGCGTTTTAGGCGAAACAGTGATCGATTTTCCCGTGCCGGACAATAAAACTTACGCGGACGGCCTGGCTTACACCGAGCGATTTATCAAAAAATGGCAGGGCGACCCGTTGATCGTTCCGGCAATTGCGCCGCACGCACCATACACCGTTTCTCAGGAGCATCTACTTCAGGCCCGTGATCTTTCAAATAAATTGAACGCCCCGCTCGTCATTCATCTTGCCGAGGCCAACAGTGAAACCGAATTCATCCAGCAAAAACATAAAGGCATGCGCCCGATAGAGTTTGTCGAGAGCATCGGTTTTTTGACGAACCGGACGATTGCGGCCCATGTCATTCAGGCGAATGAGAACGAGCTCGACATCCTGAAAATGCGCGGCGTCGGCATCGCGCACAATCCTCAATCGAACATGAAGCTTGCCGCTGGTGTGGCCCCGGTGCCGATGATGCTGCGCAAGGACATAGCGGTTGGACTCGGGACCGATGGTGCCGCCTCGAACAACGATGTCGATATGTGGGAAGAGATGGACACGGCGGCAAAGCTGCATAAGCTTTACTCCGGCGATCAAAAAGTTGTCACCGCGCGGGAGGCATTTGAAATGGCAACGGCCCGCGGCGCTCGTGCCCTGCACATGGAAAATTTGATCGGCTCGCTCGAAACCGGAAAACGAGCGGACATCGTAATTGTAGATCTCGACAGCCTCAACCAAACGCCGCTTTATAATATTTATTCAGACCTCGTTTATGCGACAAAAGCAAACAATGTCCGCACCGTTATCATCAACGGCAAAGTCGTGATGCTTGACCGGCGTTTGCTCACGCTCAATGAAAATGCTATAAAAAGAGACGCAAACGCTTACCGAATAAAAATCATCAATAGCTTAGCGAAGTAAAAAAGCGGTCTGATTGGCCGTTTAACGATCGATTTTTTTCATGTATTTTTTGTTTGCAGTGGTGGTTAAAGTGAGTTTGTTACGCTAGTTCGCTTGACCTTTACGGAAAATTTAAGTCGATGGGAGGACTGAAAATGCCGCTAAATGTCAGAAGTTTTTGCACTTCGGTTTTATTGGTTTTAGTTGGGTTCATAACAATTTTAAGCGCTCAGGCACCGGTCGCTACACCAGGGCCGACAGTGCAGCCGCAAGTAACGCAGGTTGTTGTTCCGGTAAAAGCACCGACTTCGGCCGAGATAATGCGTGAGCGTATCTCAAAGGCAAAGGCTTTTATCGCCGTTCGCAATTACAACGCCGCAATATACGAGCTCGAAAATATCCGCCGTGAAACCAGTGACGCCTCGGTTCAATCCGTGACCAATGTTTTGCTGATGAACAGCTATCTGGAGCAGGGCGATTACAAACGAGCCCAGGATTTTCTCACCGACGCCTACAATTCGCAAAAAGCAAACAAGCCTAATTCGACAGAATATTATTCGACCGTTGCCGGACAGATCGTCAAAGGAGCACGAAACCAGGCCGAACGCTACCGTTCCCTGGGGCTCTCGGTTTCTGACCGCAATCTACCGCTCGAGGCCGTCAACGACATCGAACGGATGCGCGAAACGCTCGAACTCGTCGTCACCCAAACCAAGGAGATCAGCAAAGACAAGGCAAAATCTGGCGGCGCGATGGCTTTGCTTGAGGAGGCCACGAATTCGCGCGGAGCGATCGCCCGCGACGATTACGATGCACGGCATTGGCGGGATGAGATCTCCGATTCGCGAGAACAGCTAATGAATTCGCGGAGCGTGATCACAAATGCCGTTGACGGCACAACGGTACCTAATAACGCAGAGCAATTGGCCGCTGTCACGACACCTCAAACGTACGTTCCGGCAGAAAGTGTGAAACACCCTGAAACAACTCCTGTGTTCAAACCTGTACCCGTCGATAATTCGAAAAGGTCCACGGACACGCTTTTGGCAGCTAACAATAAACCTGCCGTAGATCTAAAAAAGGCCGATGAACCGCTAAGAACGCAAATTATCCCAAGTGCTCCAAAAGACAGCACAGCGACGGCCAAGCTGACCGCCCCTCCACAGATCGAAGCGGAAAAAAATGACGCCCCGCTCGAGGTTGGGTCGCTCATCGGTTATGCAACCAAACAATCTGCTCCGGTCTATCCGCAGGCGGCCAGGAATCTGCGGGCGACAGGTGTCGTAAAGGTCGAGGTAACGGTGGACGAGACCGGCGGTGTGTCCGAAGTGCAAAAAACCAGCGGCCCGCCGCTGCTCCAGACCGCTGCAAAAGACGCCGTCCGCAAATGGAAGTTCAGGCCATTCGTCCGCGATGGCCAACCAGTTAAGGCAAATGGTTTTGTGAGTTTTAATTTCTCGCTCTAAACCTTCGTTATTTGGATTAGCGAGGTGGCAGCGGCTTCCGCTGACGGCGTGGTTGATCTATAAAATCATTATAATTGGTCTTTGCGGCAATCTTTTTACGAGGTTCGCCGCCTAAGTTATTTACAGGTCGATTCACCACAGAGAAGCAGAAAAACAAGGTAAATCTCTCTCTACTCTTTAAGGTAAGATCTTATATGCGGATATTACTCTTCATATTTTTGCTGGCTCTCGGCGTCTCCGCGCAAGTGCCGGTCGAGCCGGGCGTTTCACACGATCTCGCCAAATGGCGGGCCGCGCATTATTCCGACGTTCGCTACAAGCTCAATCTGACGCTCGAAAAAATGTCGCCCGTGCTCAAAGGAACGATCGAGATACGGGTGAGAGTCGATGAGGAGACGGGGAGAAAGGGAGAAGGGGAGACAAAGGCGGAAACACGACCGGTAGGGAGTGTGCCTCCTATTATTCTCGATTGGCGAAAGATCGCCGGTCACGACAAAGATTCAACAATTTCGAATGTGACAATCAACGGGACTTACGCAGTTCCTAACGGTGTGATATTTGACGAAGAAAAACAAGGTGGCGAGATATTCGGACCGCGATACAAAGAAATAAATGAGCACTTAATTTTCGATGACCACATTATTGCGGGCGAGAACGTCATCAAGCTCGATTTTACTTCAGCGATACTGACGTCCGGCTCGGCGATCACGCGGTATGTCGATAAAGAGGACGGAGCGGAATACATCTATTCGCTCTTTGTCCCGTCCGACGCCAGCACGGCGTTCCCCGTCTTCGACCAACCGGATCTGAAGGCAAAGTTCAGCTTAATTGTTGATGCGCCGAAAGATTGGAAAGTAATTTCAAATCAGGTGAGAGAAGAAAATGTGTATCCATCCTCCAGAGATGAATCTGCTAGATTAAAAGACAAAATTGAAAGAACTTTCGCATTTCCGGACACTAAGCCAATTAGTACCTATATTTTTGCGTTTGCAGCCGGTAATTTTACAAGTTTTCAAGCCAATTCTTTTACTCAAAGTCCGACAGCAATAATATCTACGTCAAATGATGTCGGGTTTACGAAAGCGCTCGCTGGAAACGAAATATACGTCCGCAAATCCCAAGCAGGGAAGTTCAAGCCTCACGCCGCCGAGATTTTTCGTCTGACTCGCAAGGGGATCAAATACCTTGAGACCTATTTCGACTACAAATTCCCGTTCCCGAAGTACGACATTGTGCTGATACCCGAGTTTCCGTTTGGCGGGATGGAGCACGCCGGGGCGACGTTTTTGCGGGAATCTTCCGTCATTTTTCCGACCGAGCCGACCAAGGGCGACTACATTTCGAGGGCCAACCTGATCTTTCACGAGACGGCTCATCAGTGGTTTGGCGATTGCGTCACGATGAAATGGTTCGACGACCTGTGGCTGAAAGAGGGCTTTGCCGAGTTCATGGCGTATAAGACGCTCGAAAAGGTAATGCCCGACGCCAACGCGTGGAAGGTCTTTTACGAACGCAACAAACAGGCCGCCTACCAGACCGATTCGACCCGCGGCACCACGCCCATCTACCAGGAGATCAAAAATCTCTCGGCCGCAAAGAGCGCCTACGGCAATATCGTCTATCGAAAGGCTCCCAGCTTTTTGCGTCAGGCAGAGTTTTACCTCGGCGAAGACAAATTTCAAACCGCCGTCCGGGCGTTTTTGAAGAAACACGAGTTTGCCAATGCCGGCTGGGAAGATCTGGTGAAGGAGTTTGAGACGGCGAGCGGAATGGATTTAAAGAATTGGGCCAACGCTTGGGTGAAGCAGCGCGGGATGCCGATAATTACTGGAAAGAGATTTAACCAGATACTCACCTATACTGATGAAAAAGGAATTAGAGATGATCACTCGAAGGGAGTAACTTTCTCCCAAAAGGATATCTTAGGAGCTGATAGTTATTGGCTAATGAAGTCGAACACACTTCTCATCCATAACGACGGGAAGAGAGAAATAAAAACGCTTAAATTTGATGACAGCAATAAGCTTGGCGGAGGCTTTAATACGGATTTGAAAAATCTAGAGTTTGCTTTCCCAAACTACCAAGACTACGGCTACGGCATTTTCCTTCTCGACGACAAAAGCCGCGATTACGTCCTGAAAAATATCCAGAACGAAAAGGACACGTTCCTGCGTTCGATGATGTGGGGCAGCCTCTGGGACAGCGTCCGCGAGGCAGAGCTTGCACCGAGGGATTATGTCGAGTTGGTAGTGAAGAATTTGGACGCGGAGCAAGATGAGAGTACGATCCAGACGCTCCTTGGCCGCGTCGGCACGGCATTGAATTACTATATTGACGAACAAGCCGGAAACCCGAGCAGTAGCGATGGTGTCCACGACGTGAGCGGCGCTCAAACTAAGAACACACTCCCTACCCGTCGTGTTTCCGCCTCAGGCACCACGCTGCTCACGCGGCTCGAAACCCTCCTCATCGAACGCATGCAAAACGCCCCGACGCTCGGCCAGCGGATAACCTTTTACCGGGCGTTCCTGAATATTGCTTCGACGGAAAATGCACGGGTTGTGCTAAAACGTATGCTGGCAGTAAAAGGCGGAAACCTGAGCAGTAGCGAGGGTGTTCCCAACGTCGTGAATGCTCAAGCAAAAAACACACTCACTACCGGTCGTGTTTCCGCCTCTGTCGCGGCGACTGGTATTCCGCTAAGGACCAAAGACCGTTTTGACATCGTCACCAAATTATTGATTCTCAAAGACCCCGAAGCACCCAAGCTGCTTATCGAACTTGAAAAAACCGAAACCTCCGACGAGGCCAAACGTTATGCTTACGCTGCGAGGGCCGGGATCGCCAACGCCGAAAACAAGGCGAAATTCTGGAACGATTTTGTAAATAATAAAGAAGTAGCGGAAAGTTGGATCGAATCGGCGCTTGCTCCATTCAATTCATCTAAACACGCGGAATTATCGCTGCCTTACCTCGAAAAAGCTTTGGCGGAGTTGCCTGACCTCAAACGAAACCGCAAGATATTCTTCGTCAACGGTTGGCTCGCGGCTTTTATCGGCGGGCAAAAAAGCGAAGAGGCATTGGCAATAGTCAATAAATTCCTGGCTGATAATCCAAATCTCGATAAGGACCTGCGGCTGAAAATTTTGGAGAATGTCGATCTGATCGAGCGGGCCGTGAAGATCCGCACCAAATACGCGAAAAATTAACCGCGTAAAGCGCTAAGAAAACTAAGCCATTATATGAAAACTGCCGACATCGAAGCGATATTAAAGCTCCATTCCGCCGGAGAGCTTTCACAGGCGAGTGCCGCTGAAAAGCTGCAAAATCTTTCGTATGAGGACATCGGTTACGCCCGCATCGATCACGGCAGGGCTGACCGGCAGGGCTTTCCCGAGGTCATATTCGGCGAAGGGAAAACGCCGGAGCAGATCGCCGGCATCTTTGAAAAACTGGTTGAGCGTTCGGGAAACGTGCTTATCACCCGCACCAATGCAGAAGTTTTCGGCCGGATCAGAAATATCCATACCGACGCCGAATGGCATGAATCGGCTCGGCTTATTCGTGTTTTTCGTGATAAAACCGAACTCGGCGTAGGCGAAATAACCGTTGCAACCGCCGGCACGAGCGATATTCCGGTCGCCGAAGAAGCGGCCTTGACGGCGGAGACGATGGGCAACAAGGTGCAGCGTATCTGGGACGCCGGGGTCGCCGGGATACATCGCATACTCGGCGAACGCGAGCGGCTGCAAAATTCCCGCGTCGTGATCGTCGTCGCCGGAATGGAAGGAGCTTTACCTTCCGTAGTCGGCGGCCTGGTAAAGGTGCCGGTCATTGGTGTCCCGACCAGCATCGGCTACGGAGCATCCTTCGGCGGTATTGCGGCGCTTCTGGGAATGCTCAATTCATGCTCATCGAACGTTACTGTCGTAAATATCGACAACGGCTTCGGTGCCGGCTTCGTCGCAAGTTTGATCAATCGGAAGGTGGTATGACCAAGACGCAGTCTGTCTGCGTTCCCGTCAAGCTAAGGATCTATCAGCACAAAAAGTCTGTCTGCCCAATCTGATTTTGAATTTCGCAGTATCTCGTATTGCACACGGGCGAGGTCACGGTTGCCGAGTTTTATGTAGGACCGTCCGAGGTTGTAGCGGGCCTTGTCAAAATCGGGGTTGTAGGAAACGGCGTTGTTAAAGGCGTCGAGACTCTCTTCGGCCTTGCCAAGTTCAATATAGCTTTCGCCTATGTAATTGTAGGTCTTCGCGTCGGGTTTATAAGTTTTCAGGTCCTCGAATGCTGTCAGGGCCTCGGCGTAGCGTTTTTGCTTGAAATAAGCGATGCCCAGTTTCTCCAGAGCGTTGGCGTGATCCGGCTTTAACGCGATAGTCCTTTTATATGCGAGTATCTCCTCATCCGTCCGGTTCAGTTTTTCGAGGCTCAAACCGAGTGAGTATTGCGTATCCGGCTTGTCATCGTCACGCTTGATCGCCTGTTTGTAGGCATCCGCCGCTTCCTTATACTGGCCGAGAGCAAAATTTGATGCTCCGATATTGACGAATGTCTCCGACCAATCGGGACGAAGTTTTGCCGCCTGCTTCGAAGCCTTCAGCGCCTCGGTGTGGCGGCCAAGGATGCCGTAGCAAAATCCAGCCTGATACCAGGCTTCGGCGTAATTCGGATCGATCTCCACCGCCTTTTCAAAATAGCTCAAGGCACGATTAAAATCGTCACGCGAAAGCTGTGCGACCCCCTGCGAATAAAGGCTTTCGGCATTTGAACGCTTGTTCTTTTGGGTTTCGGCGGTCAGTGATGAAAAAGACTGAAGATCGTTGACCTTGAGCTGCAATATTCGTTCCGACGGGACCGCAAAATTCAAACTCTGGCCTTCGGCGGCCTGGAGCGTCGCAATTCCAATAACCTGCCCATACATATTAACGACCGGTGAACCCGACGAACCAGGCGAGATCGGGGCCGTTATCTGAATGATCTTGCCGTAGCCGGAGATCTCACGAACGGCGGAAACTATGCCGTTTGACACGCTGCCTTCAAGGCCGAAAGGGTTGCCGACGACCACGATCGTTTCTCCTTCCTGCGGCACGGCACGCACGATCGGCAGCGGAATGGCCAAAGCAGGCGGCACTTCAACCTTTAACAAAGCCAGGTCGCCTTCGCCATCGACAGCCAGGACTCCGCGCACCGGGAATCTTTTGCCGTCTATCAAATGTATTTCGGCCCGGCTCGATTTTTCGATAACGTGACGGTTCGTGATCACGCGGTCAGCCGCGATAAAAAAGCCGCTTCCGCGCGATACCGTATTGCCGCGAGCGTCAAAAGTTTCGATAGCTACCGCCGAAGGTTTGATCCGCCTGACCAAATCGGGAAGAAAATCCTGCGCCTGCATTTCCAATACAAGAGCAAAACCCAGAAATAATAGAATGGAGATTTGGCGGAAAATAACTTTCATCTTTTATTGCAGGTAAAGATTCCTTTTGGATTATAAGGGTTTTCCGTTATTTAACCAAATTATTGATATTTGCAGAATTTGGTTAGTTTGTAATAAGTCTAGATAAGTTTTTTTCGTGCCGTTTTGTGTGATTTAGTGGTTCCAGTCTCGGTTTTAAGGCTGGAGCCACAAATCAACACGAAACAAATCCAAAAAATAATATTTTTTTGATTTCAAACTGAACCATAACCTGTATTGGCTTTTATTGCCTTACCTTAAAAGAAAAGTTAACATTCAGATTATGCCAAAGAAAATAGCACTTGCCGCCGATCACGCCGGTTATGCGGAAAAAGAAAAATTGAAGAAAACGCTTGATGAGATCGGCGTGGAATACGATGATTTCGGGACCAATTCAGAAGAATCGGTTGATTACCCGGATTACGCCCGCAAGGTTGCCGAAGCTGTCGCCCGCGGTGATTATGAGCAGGGAGTTTTGGTTTGCGGTTCAGGAACGGGCATGGCGATCGCGGCAAATAAAGTGCCGGGTGTGCGTGCCGCGGTTGCGTGGAATGAAGAAATTGCCCGGCTTGCCCGCCAGCATAACAACGCCAATGTACTCTCTTTGGCGGCCAGATACATATCTGAAGATGAACAGAATAAGATCGTTAAGGCTTGGTTTTCCGCCGATTTCGAAGGTGGCCGCCACGAACGGCGGGTGGAGAAGATATCTGAATTGGAAGGCGGCCACGATCTTTAACCGGACGTTACCGGCAAATGCCTTGTTTTATGCGAGGGCCTTTCTTAAAAAAACGATCAGCGGCTGCATTTGCTTAAAATAACTTACCAGCAGCTTGGGAAATTCTTTAGACAGCAGTAATTCATCATCAAACATCTCTCGATAAGCAATGAAATTTTTCAATTTCAGGTATTCGATCGCTTTGTGGTCGGCCGGAAAACCTTTTGGCGGCTTTACCAGTTTTTCACCATGCATCTCTCCAAAGGCCTTTTTATAAGCTTTATCGGCAAAAATGTTTAGAAAGTCCTCCGTATTATTTACGATTGAGTTTCTCAATTTCAGCAGTTCTGATGAATCCGGATGATATTTTCCGCCTGCTAAAAAAGATTGTCCCGGCTGAAGGTGAAAATAGTAGCCCGGGGCCATAGATTTTCTTCCGCCCGGGCTTATATAAGCCCCAAGATGGGTTTTATACGGGCTTTTGTCCTTTGAAAACCTGACATCGCGGTAAATTCTAAAAACACAATCCTGCGGCAATACGTGTGCAATCTGCGGATCGAATTTTGAAATCTCTCCGATCAAATAAGCACTCAGATCTCTTAGGTCTGTTTTTGCATTCTCAAATTCCGTTTTATTGGCCTGAAACCAATCACGATCATTGTTTGCGGCCAAATGTTTCAGGAATTCGATAGTGTCCTTGGAGATCATAATTACACTTCCGCTGCCGGTGCCTTAATAATAAACGCTACCACTATTCCCATTATCACTGTGCCGATGGAATCAAGGATTATTTGCTTCACCACCAGCGTTCCGGGCATTGGCTGAACGGCATAATAGACCAAATACAGCGGGACGGCCAAAAGAAGTGCGACGGCAATACCGAACCGCACACCTTGCGTCAGCCACGGCACACCGGCCGAAATCCCCTGACGGTATATCCATGCAAAGGCAAACCCTTTTATCAAATGTGACAAAAGCATATAAGGAAAGTAATTCATGGCATCCGCATCGGTACGCATCAGATTCGGTATCTGCGCATAATCGGCATGGAGCAAGATCCCATGTGCGAGAAAACCATAAAAAAACGAGACCAGAAACGCGGCAAAACCGGCGATCCAAAACTTTTTATCCATATAATATTAACCTCCGTACAATTCGGCTGCACGCCGATTCATTTCCTCGGGAGAAACATCCTCGATATGCGTTGCAAACGACCAAATATGACCGAACGGGTCTTTGAATTGTCCAGACCGGTCACCGTAAAATTGATCGGTAACTGGCCGAAGAACCGTTAAACCTTCCATAACAGCTTTTGCCGTGAATGCGTCCACGTCCTCAACATACACCAACAAGCTGACCGGTGTTCCGCCAATTGTTTCCGGGCCTAAAATGCCCATGTCCGGATGCTCGTCCGCCAGCATTACTACTGCGCTACCGATCTTCATTTCGGCGTGCCCGACCATTCCCGGTTCGCCGATCCTGAATAATTCAACGGCATTAAAAGCCCTGGCATAAAAACCGATTGCCGCTTCGGCATTTTTGCAGATCAAATATGGCGTCGCCCCCTCGTAACCTTCAGGAATAGCCTTTACAGTATTCGCCATTTCCAAATCTCCATTGTTTTTTGAGTGGCTCAAATCTACAAGACTTTACCGGGAAAAGTCAAAAGGTTTTTTAGCGAGGCAACGTATTCGAAAAAAATTTGAGTTCGTCAAAAAAACCTAGTAGAGTTATTTTATATCCATAATGAGGAACAGTTGCGAACATGGGGCGCAGATGGTCACGGTAAAACCAAGCTCAAATGCTGTGAAGATGCTATGTTTTTCGAGATTTTACCTGGACCTAAGAATTTATAGAAAGAGGAGTATATAAATGGCGACAAGTGCGGAATGGCATGAAGACTACGACAAGATGAGCGAGGCATCACGTAATTTCTCGAGGGCGGTTAAATCCGTGCAGGAAGAACTGGAAGCGGTCGATTGGTACAACCAGCGGGCCGGTGCGACCACCGACAAGCAGCTCCGCAAAATACTCGAACACAACCGTGACGAGGAAATCGAACACGCTATGATGGCCCTCGAATATCTGCGTAGGATCAATCCTGTTTTCGATAAACACATGAAAACTTATCTTTTCACGACCGGCGAAATCACCGAGATAGAAAAGGAAGCGGAAAAATGATAGCCGGAAGCTGCCCGATTTTTTTCTTAATTCGCTTAATGGAAGGGCAAAGATCTTATGTCAGAAAATTATTTTCCGGAAATTCCACTCGATGCCTGGAGGCCAACGAAAAATACGCTGCATCTTTTTTTGCAGATCGTCGGCAAAATCCGGCTGGCGATGCATCCGCGTGTAAATCATTGGTGGCATGTGCCGCTTTATGTAAGTCCGCGCGGATTGACGACACGGACAATACCATTCAGCCGCGGCAATTTTGAAATCGAATTCGATTTCAAGGACCACGAGCTTAAGATTCGCATGAGCGACGGGCGCATTGAAGATTTCGCACTATTCGACGGCCTGACAGTCGCAGATTTTTACGCCAGCCTTTTTTCAAATTTGGCAAAACTTGGTATCAAGCCTTCGATCAAAGCAATTCCGTACGAAGCTTCGTCTAAAGTACCGTTTGCCGAAGACACCGAGAACAGATCGTACGACAAGGAATATGTGGAAAAATTTCATCGCGTTCTTGTGTCGGTTGACGATATTTTTGAAGAATTTCGCGGCTGTTTTACCGGTAAATCGACGCCAGTTCACCTCTTCTGGCACAGTTTTGATCTGGCTCTGACGCGCTTTTCCGGCAAAGCCGCTCCGGCTATGCCCGAGGCAAATATGGTCACACGCGAAGCATATTCGCACGAAGTTATCAGCTTCGGATTCTGGTTCGGCGACGACAAAGTCCCCGCTCCGGCATTTTATTCATACACGGCTCCCGAACCCGTCGGTTTAGCGGACGAACCGCTGTTGCTGCCCGCGTCTTGGCAGGAAGCTAACGGCTCGCATATGGCGCTTTTGATGTATGACGATGTTCGGGAAGATATTGATCCCCGCGAATCCGTTCTTGGTTTTCTCGAAAGTGCTTATCAGGCCGGAGCGAAACGAGCTGATTGGGACTTCGAGAATTTAAAGTTGAGACCACTATAATATTCCGCAGGGGTTATTTGGCTTCCTTGTAGATAACCCCGTTTTTCATCACAAAAACCGCACTTTCCATTTGGCGGATGTCTTTTAACGGATCGCCTGAAACAGCGACTATATCCGCCGTCTTTCCTACGGTCAGCGAACCGATCGTTTTATCGAGGCCGAGCAGTTTTGCGGCGTTCATCGTTCCGGCGATGATAGAATCCATCGGACGCATGCCGCCCCAATCGACCATTAAAGTGAATTCATGGCCGTTCGTGCCGTGTGGTATGACGCCGGCGTCTGTTCCTAAGGCGATAATTACATGATTTACGATCGCAAGTTTAATGGCGTTTCGCATTGCCCCGGCCGCTGACAAAGCTTTTTCGGCCCGTAAACCTTTCAGAACGCCGCTTTTCGCCAGACGCTCAACCGTTTCGCCGGCCATTAAGGTCGGAACGAGGAATGTGCCGCGAGCGGCCATCATTTTCGCTCCTTCCTCGTCAAGAAAAGAACCGTGTTCGATCGACGCGACGCCTGCCCGAACCGCAAGCTTGATGCCTTCGGTTCCATGAGCATGGGCGGCAACCTTACGGTCAAGTTTAGCCGCTTCGTCAACGATGGCCTTCATTTCTTCATAGGTATATTGTGTGGCTCCGACGGCATCGCCTTCACTCAAAACACCGCCGGTGGCACATATCTTTATCAGATCGGCTCCATATTTTATCTGGTAACGCACCGCCTTTCGAACTTCATCGATGCCGTCGGCAACGCCTGTTTTGTAATCATTGTCGGCAAGGCCGGGCTTAAAGCCGTTCTCATCACAGTGTCCGCCGGTGATTCCAAAAGAATGCGCGGCGGTCAGTATTCGCGGGCCAATTATCCAACCGTCGTTTATCGCTTTGCGCAGGGCCAGATCATCGAAGTTCGCCGCACCGACGTTGCGTATCGTCGTAAAACCGGCGAGCAAAGTCTTTTGAGCATTACCGACGCCGAGGATCGCGTTAAACGAATCGAAATCGTGGACAATCCCGTTCTGCCCTTCCGGATCGCCTAAAACGCGCCCGACGATATGTGTATGCGCATCAATAAAACCAGGCATCAGCGTAACATCGCCAAGATCAATGATCTTTGCTCCGGCTGGGATCTTTACGCTATCACCTGTGCCAACGGCAGCGATCTTGTCGTCCGTCACAACTACAACGCCGTTTTTTATTGGCTCCGTTCCGGTTCCGTCAATTATACGGGCGGCCTTTATTGCCACCGTGCCCGTTCCGTGACGTTCGCCCGGAGCACCAGTCTGTTGTGCGTAAATGCCGATTGTTTGCGACGCAAAAGCGGCAGCGATAATTAGGGCCAAAACCATTCGTGACATTTTTTTCATATAATTTATAGGGGCGCAAAAACAAAATTACATGCCGGGATCGCCCACGATCCCGGCACTATAAATATTAGACCATTTGTTGATGGTTTATACGAGCTTGTCCCAAGTGTCCTTAAAGCCTCCGTGGCCGTTCGGTGCCGTAAAAGACGCGGCAAAATGATAGATCGAAAGCCAATTGGTTACCTCGGCCTTTGAAAGGGCAGTTGCTCCCAATCCGTTCGCCCGGAAATCGTTCACCCTATAAAATATCGCAGCCTGTTTAGGTTGAACAAGTGTATCGCCTGGAATATCAAGAAACTTTTTGACAAAAGCACGAATATTGTCCGGTGTCGGGGCGTAATGTCCGCTTTTTGCCGAGATAAAGCGTGGAATGCCGTCATAAACCGCCATTTCGCCCGCAGCTATGACCATACCGCCGCCGAGGAAACTGGAATGGTGGTGTTTACCGGCCTTGTGCGATCCGCCATAAAGATCGCCGTCCGAACTGACAACATAAATGCCCCATCCCTTGCCTGAAAAATGAGTAACAGAATCGCGTGTATCCCAAACATCGTCGTCCTCATCGAGCAGCTGACCTCCGGCGAAGTGCATTTTCCCCCTGTTGTACCCAAATTTAGGCAGCGAACCCGCTAATTCCGGGTAGTATTTAACGGCTATATCTGACGGCACCGGATTCATATTTGTGCCGATGTGGTCCCAGAAAGAGGTCTTATGAAAAATTGCATTCGCGTCGGTCAACCAAGCCGCGAACTTGGGTGCCAAAACGAATCCGGCACGATGTTCCGGATCGGTTAATTCCAGCCAATAGCTTGGTTTGTTGCCGGCGATCGCCTTAAAATCCGCCGGCCCTGAAAGCATCCGCAGCCCAAGCGTGGCGACCTCTTTGCCGATCTGTTCCAACAGATCTTTTACCGCCGCCCATCTTAAGGCATTCTTGCCGCCTCCAGGTTTCGGGGGCTGCGGCGGCTTGCTTGTGCAATACCATCCGCCAACCTGACAGATCCTTAACAGCTGATCCGCTTTCGGCTTCGGATTAGCCGGGGAAACGATTTTGTTGTATGTAAGTACTTCCTGCAGTAAACCGGCAAAAAGAGCATTCTTGGAAGTTCCCCCGCCAGCGCCCATAAGTCTTATTGGATCAAGCATTGTATGCCTCCGTAGGATCAGGATTTTTTTGAATGGCCTGATCGGTTCCGAACTTAAAAGCATTCGAAAACAACCATGCCAAACGGCTCACGATCTTTATAAAGTTCGTTGTCATGGGTAAAAAATAATGGGATCGAATGCGACAATAGTAAAACACCTTTTGCTAAATCGCAAGACAATTCTCCGCCCAAACAGCAACGCTTAAAACCAAGACGTGAATTTTAGATCCTTTTGCCGCATTGAATGTTTATCTGCATTTAAATCCAAATTAATTTGATATGCAGTTTCAATTTACTAAAAAAATGCGGTAGATTTAAGCCATAAATGATCGATCTACGAAGCGATACAGTAACAAAACCAACTGAGCAAATGCGGGCCGCTATGGCTGTGGCCGAGGTCGGCGACGATGTTTATGGCGAGGACCCGACGGTAAATCTTCTACAGGAACGTGCAGCCACACTTTTTGATAAAGAAGCGGCGTTGTTCGTTCCGACCGGTTCGATGGGCAACCAGATCGCTGTCAAACTGCATACAAAACCCGGTCAGGAAGTCATCATCGAGGAACGCGGCCATATCTTTAATTACGAAATGGGAACGCCGGCGGCTATTTCAGGCGTAATGATGCGGCCGGTAAAAAGCCGCGACTGTTCGGGAATGTTGACGTGGGATGAGATTGCTTCGGCCGTGCATATCGACCAGCCTTATTATTCTTCACCGACAGGTTTGATCTGTCTTGAAAATACGCACAATTTCGCTGGCGGGAGCGTAATGACCGCCGAACACTGTGCTGGGCTTTGCGAAAAAGCCAGCGAAATTGGGCTTCCGGTCCATATGGACGGAGCTCGGATTTTCAACGCAGCCGCAGCCTTGGACCAATCCGTCGCTGAACTTACCAGACACTGCGATTCCGTACAGTTTTGTTTATCAAAAGCACTCGGCGCACCGGTCGGATCTATGCTTCTTGGGACAAAAGAGTTTGTTCAGGAAGCCCGAACTTGGCGAAAACGCCTGGGTGGTGGGATGCGGCAGGCCGGAATCCTCGCAGCAGCAGGTTTGATCGCCCTTCAAGAATCGCCAAAGCGTCTGCACCTGGATCACGAAAACGCGCGTATATTGGCTGAGGGCGTTGCGAATATTAAAGGATTTTCAATCGATCTCACAAAAATTGTAACTAATATAGTGATCTTCGATATTTCCGGCACCGGAAAAACGTCCGCGGAAATTTGCGGAAGGCTTAAGGAAAGAGGCATCCTAGCAATCGGTTTCGGCGATCTCATCCGAATGGTTACGCATTGTGATGTTTCCAGAGAAAATATCGAAACGACGGTAATGGAAATGGAAAAATTATAGGGTCTTTAAGATGAACCTCGAAAAACTCCGCAAATTCTGCCTGTCGCTTCCGCATGTTACAGAAGATATTAAATGGGGCAATGACCTATGCTTTTGCGTCGGCAAAAAAATGTTTTGCGTCACCGGCCTCGAACCTTCGGAAACATGGCAGTTTTCTCTCAAATGCACCCCCGAAAAATTTGCCGAACTCATCGAACGCGAAGACATTATTCCCGCACCATACGTTGCCCGCTATCATTGGGTCGCCATCCAGCATGCCGATGCTCTTAATGACAAGGAAATATTCGATCTGATTTCCAACTCTTATCAGATGGTTTACGATAAACTTCGAAAAAACGTCCGCCTTCAACTCACTTAGTAAAACCAAAAAAATCTGAAAATTAACCCACTGGCAACCAGTTAGTAGCACAGATTTAAATCCCGCTCTATACCTTTACTCCTTACTCAGTCTTCCATCAGAACAGCCGGAAATCTATACCCGAATTTTCCCTGTCGATGCTGCCTTGGTCGCTTATTGCCGCAAACACGGAATAAAGATAGTTCCCTGGAAAATTAACGAGATCACCGACCTCGAACGTATCAAAACATTATGATTGGACGAAATAATCACCGAATATCCCGACAGAGCCGTGAAGATTTTTTACAAATTAAACACAGCAAATTTCCGTGTTTATGAAGACGGAAAACAGCTTGCGAATCGCTGGAGCAGTCTGATCGAGCCTTTGATCCTGATCTTTCGCGTCGCCAGCGCCCACAAATAATCTAAAAATCGCTTGACAGCGAACATCCTCCGCGTTCCGAATATAATTTGACAAATAAGGGCGTTGAATTGGGAAACGTCCTCGAAGCAATGTATCATTGGGGCAGCAAGAATATTCTTGGCGAAAACATCAAATGATAATCGCTATTGACGGGCCTTCGGGAGCGGGAAAATCCACGCTTGGGAAAATGCTCGCGAAGAAATTAAACCTCCTTTACCTCGATACGGGCGCGATGTACCGTGCTGTGGCGTTAAGTGTTTTACAAAAAGGCGTGGGCCTTAATGAAAGATCAAAGGTCGCCGAAATCGCAGATAAAGCAATGATCGAATTGATCGGTGAACCAGACGACCTCAAAATTATTTTGGATGGCAAAGATGTGACGGCCGAGATCCGGACGCTGGAAGCCGCTCAGGCGGCATCTTTGGTCTCAACAATTTCAGAGGTCCGCAAGATAATGGTCGATCACCAGCGAACATTAGGGAATAACTGCCCTAACGGATGTGTCCTGGAAGGCCGCGATATTGGCAGCGTCGTTTTTCCGGGTGCCGACATTAAATTCTTTCTCACCGCCAAACCGGAAGCCCGTGCCCGCCGCCGCTTTAGCGAAGACAGGGCGACAGGTCGCACAAGCACCTATGAGCAAACACTGGCTGAGATCAATGAACGCGATGAGCGTGACGTTTCGCGCGAAGATTCACCGTTGACGATCTCCGCGGATGCCGTCGTGATCGACACAAGTGAACTTGACTTGTCCGAGGTGTTTGATCAAATGACCGCCAAGATCAAGAATACAAAAGTGTCGGCAGTTTAATATTTGACTTCAATTTTCATAATCGCTAAGATTGGAAGTTGCTCTTTTATGCTCCCGTAGCTCAGCTGGATAGAGCAACAGCCTTCTAAGCTGTGGGTCGCACGTTCAAGTCGTGCCGGGGGTACTTTTCGATTTTAGATTTGCGATTTTGGATTGAATTAAACACAGTCTTTCAATCTAAAATCCAAAATCAAGTTATGGCGGCTATAGTTCAGTTGGTTAGAACGCCTGATTGTGGTTCAGGAGGTCGTGGGTTCGAGCCCCACTAGCCGCCCCATTATTTTTTCCCGCCGCGTTCCCAAAAAAAAAGTTGTAATCAAATAAAAGAACATCTTATAATTTTAACTGAATTAACATAAGCGCTGATCTTTTGAGGTTATTTGCTTTTTTTCCATTCAAAACGATTTAAAATGAAAGCCGGAAAGACCATTCATCTGTGTATTTTATTTTTTCTGTTAGCGGGTTTTGTTTTCGGACAACGACCCGTAAAGACATTTGTTCAGGATGAAGTGCTTGTTAAATTCAGAAGTGGTGTAAATAAGTCGTCAATACATAAGACTAATTCGCTGATCGGCTCAAACCTTTTGGAAAATTTTACCAATATCGGCTGGTCGAGGATAAAACTTCCCCGTGGTTTAAGCGTAGAAAAAGCCATCGTGCTTTATATCAGATCAGATGAGGTCGAGGCAGCCCAGCCAAATTTCTATTATCACCTGCTTGTGACGCCAAACGACCCTGAGTTTATCACCGGAATGTATGGGCTTACTAATATATCGGCCCCGTCCGCCTGGGATCTAACTACCGGCAGTTCAACAGTTGTCGTTGCAAATATTGACACCGGTTTGCGTTATACGCATGAGGATATTGCGGCCAATGCATGGAAAAATCCGGGCGAAATAGACGGAAATGGCATCGATGACGACGGTAACGGGTTCGTCGATGATTATAACGGCTACGATTTTCGTTACAACGATCCCGATCCGCTCGATCAAAACGGCCACGGAACGCATACCGCCGGCACCATTGGAGCAGTCGGGAATAACGGCGTCGGTGTTGTCGGAGTAAATTGGAACGTCAGATTAATGTCGATAAAAATTTTTAGCCCGGCAGCCAATGATACGACTACGGCGATGCTGCTAAACGCATATAATTACGTGACGTTGATGAAAAATCGGGGAATTAATATTCGCGTTACAAATAATTCGTATGGCGGATTCGGGGAAGATGACGGTTTTGACCAAGCGACCAAAGACGCAATCAATGTGATGGGAAACGCAGGGATACTTAACGTATTTGCGGCCGGAAACAGGAACGTAAATAACGATATATTTGCAGCAGCGGAATTTCCCGCTAGTTATACATCTCCAAGCATAATTTCCGTTGCGGCCTCAACATCGACTGATGACCGCGCACCATTTTCGAACTACGGAGCTATCAGCGTGGATCTTGCCGCACCGGGTTTTTTCATCCGCAGCACGACGAATGGTTCAGATTCAAGCTACGGCACGCTAAGCGGGACGTCAATGGCAACGCCGCACGTCGCCGGCGCCGCGGCCCTGCTCTCCGCATATAATCCCGATCTTTCGGCGGCTTCGCTAAAAGCAACATTATTGAATACGGTCGATCAACTTCCTCAGTTGAACGGGCTTGTAAGGTCCGGCGGGCGTCTGAATGTTTCCAATGCATTGCGGAATCAAACCGTTTGCAGTTTTAATCTTGCCAATTCTTCAATCGTCGTTCCAACTAAAGGCGGCACGTTTTCAGTGAATGTAACCGCACCGCAAAACTGTGACTTTGCGGTAATAAGTCCGGTCAAATGGGTACACATTGCTGGGCCGGATGCCATGAGCGGAAATGCGACGGTCAATTTTCACGTAACCATTAATCCAACGGTTTACCGTTCGGCGGTTATCAATATTGCCGGGCAAAGCTTCTCGGTTGTGCAGTCCCGCAACGGAATTTTGTAAAATATGTCTGCTTTTCAAACTTTATTCAATTGACGGGCATCTAAGCCTCAAACCTGAGGGCATATCGGGAATAGGGCTTTCGATCGGCCCAGACAACATATTCTCAGGGAAATTGTTGCATTACACATCGTCAAAGTAGTATATTTAATAAGGAATTTAACGGAGTGATTTGAACAGGCCTCTCAAACACCACAAATAATTAAGGAATACAACGATGATAGATTTTTTGACCTCGAAGGGTAAAATTGCCCTCACGCTTGCTTTGGTGCTAACGCTTGGCGTCACCGCTTTTTCCCAGGCCCAACTTCGCCGGGCAATGGATACCGATGGCGACAATAGAGCCGACTATACGGTTTTTCGACCGTCTAACAGTACATGGTACACGTTGGGCAGCAGCGGTGTGTATCGGGAACAACGCTTTGGCTTAGCCAACGAAGATGTTGTGACTCCCGGAGACTATGACGGGGACGGACGTGGTGATATTGCTTTATGGAGAGATACTAACGGGACCTGGTACAGGCTCAACAGTATGAATAATACGTATTCCGAACAAACATTTGGACTTACGGGTGATGAAGCGATAGCTCGGGATTACGATGGTGACGGCAGAACAGATCTAGCCGTTGCCCGACGATCAAACGGAGCTTTGGTTTGGTATATTTTAGGTTCAACGGTCGGGTATTCTTCACAAGCCTTCGGATTATCGAACGATTATACCGCTCCCGGGGATTATGATGGTGATGGTAGGTCAGATCTTGCGGTACAACGCCCTGGAGCAACCCCGACGGCACTTGGCACATTTTATATTCTTCAGACAACTGCCGGGTATAAAGAGGTCACCTTCGGACTTAGCAACGATCTGGTTGCTCCGGGTGATTATGATGGCGACGGCAAAACAGACATCGCGGTTGTTCGAGAAGGTCCAACAGCCAACTCTATCCTCCAGTGGTACATTGTGGGCAGCACCAGCGGATATTCCCAAACGACATTTGGACTGACTGGCTCTGATTTGCTGATTCAAAATGATTATGATGGTGACGGAAAGACTGATATTGCCGTATGGCGAAATACGGACGGTAATTTTTATGTGTTAGCAAGCACTAATGGGTATTACAATTTTCGATTTGGAAATCCGGGTGATTACCCAGTCGCTAGTTACGACACCCACTAGGTTAGTATATAATGTGCAGTTTTTAAGGTTGAAGGCTTTTAAGTCTTCAACCTTTTTGTTTATCTGTACCTTTTGTAGTAATTTTTCAATTGTCCAATGCAAAATCTTACTGAAACAATACAAAAATCATTTGAGCGCAAACGGATCATGATCGTCGGCGATCTCGTCGCTGATCAATTCCTACACGGCACTATCGCACGAGTCTCGCGTGAGGCACCGGTTTTTATTTTGAAGCATGACGAGACCGACACCCGCGCCGGCGGAGCCGCCAATGCCGCGGTCAATGTTGCGTCGCTCGGTGGCGAACCGGTCCTGATAGGTTTGGCAGGCCAGGATGTAAATGGCGGATTGTTGATTGAAAAACTCAATAGCTCAGGCGTAAATTGCAATTACATTGTCCGTGACAAAGACCTGCAGACAACTACGAAGGTCCGCGTACTGGCAGGTCAGCATTATGCTCCAAGACAACAGGTGATCAGGATCGATTATGAAAACCAAACGGAAATTAGCGGGGCATCGCGGGAAAAGTTAAAAAATAATTTGATAACTGCCGGTGAAAATGCCGATGCTATAATAATCTCGGATTACAACTATGGCGTGGCAAATTCGGAAATCGTTGGCATCGCCCGGTTGATCTCGAAGAAAAAAAACATCCCTCTTCTGATCGATTCGCGTTTTAGGCTCGCTGATTTTCCGGACGCGACGACCGCTACGCCCAATCAGGAAGAGGTCGAGCAGATTTTGGGCAAGAATTTCACACCAGAAGGTTGTGCCCAGCTTCGCAATGATCTGGGCTTTGAATCAATGCTCGTAACCTGTGGCAACAAAGGCATGCTGCTTGTCGAAAAAGACAGGCCACCGCTTCGGATAGATGCTGTCGGATCGACTGAGCCGATAGACGTGACCGGAGCGGGCGATACTGTCATTGCAGTTTATGCCCTTGGCCTCGCGTCGGGTTTGAGTTTTGCTGAAGCGGCAAGCATCGCAAATCATGCTGGCGGCATTGTTGTAATGAAAAAAGGCACCGCATCAGCAAGCAAGACCGAACTTGTTGAATCGCTCAATGCCTATACGAAATTTCACGCATCCGATTCCGGCTTTTGAACATAATGAATTTTGCACCAGTAATTTGCTTGGATGAGCTCGTCGTTCGGATATTGGCCGAACGCGAAAAAGGCAAAAAAATAATATTGGCGAATGGCTGTTTCGATCTTTTTCATGTCGGCCACGTTCGTTATCTGGAAGGCGCGAAAAAACTCGGCGGTTTTCTGTTGGTCGGTATAAATTCGGACACGCAGGTCAGGAAGCTAAAAGGCAAAGATCGGCCGTATATACCTGAAAATGAAAGGGCCGAAATAGTTTCGGCTTTCAAGTTTGTCGACGCCGTCACGATTTTTGACGAACCGACCGTTGAACAATTGATCGTCGCCATCAGGCCAGATTTTCACGCCAAGGGCACTGATTATACCGTAGATACAGTTCCGGAACGTGAGATCGTCCGCCGTTATGGTGGCCAGGTCGCTATCGTTGGCGATCCGAAGGACCATTCATCGACCCGGCTCATCGGCAAGGTCGGCAGCCGCTGAAAACTAATTTCCGCTTACAGATTTATGTGGCAAGCCCGTTCCAAGCAAGATCTGATCATCGAGGTATGGGAAAAGCTTGATTGCGAAAGTGTTGGTGCCGCCGAGATCAGCGCTATCGAAGAAGTTTTGCTGGATAGATTTGGCAAGTCGGCTGTCGATTCTCCAATGATACTCGCGCGGTTGCTCGCCGATGAAGGGGCGGAGCTTCGTCATTCCGAGATAATGCAGCTATATGTTGAACGGCATTCAAATCTTCCGTACGAAGCGGAGTTTCGAAATATTCTCGACATTTCTAGTTTTAAGAGCACATTAAATTCAATACGAAACCTGGAAAATCTGCGTCGTAAGTACAAAGCGGAAGGCGATAAGGAAGGTTTGCGGCTCGTGCTGGAAAAAGGCCGCGAAGGCAGGGAACTTGCTTTGGCGATTTCAGAAGATGCGAAATCACAGGAAAAACGGCTACAAACTGCGGAGGTTGCCGAATGGCTGACGTTGTGGATGCAAGTGCCGGACACTTTTGAAACATGGGTTAAACTTCGCCAGGCATCGGCCGGTTTCCAAAATAGATTCAGCGCGAATAAATGATATGCGACGTTTTTATGCTCCGCCTGAACAATTCAGCGGTCAAAATATTGAGCTGGGCCTAGAGGAAACAAGGCATCTGCGTAATGTTTTGCGGCTTCGCGAAGGAGATGAAATAAATGTATTCGATGGAGAAGGACGGGAATTTCTCTGCAAAGTAGAACAGATCGAAAAAAAGAGGGCGGGGTTAATAATTTTATCCGGGACCGATCCGTCGTCGCCCGAATCGTCGCTCGAATTGAATCTGGCAGCCGGGTTGTTAAAAGGTGATAAATTCGATCTTGTGGTTCAGAAGTCGGTCGAACTTGGGATTTCCCGGATCCAGCCTCTTTTTACAAAACGCTGCGATGTAAGGTCCAACGCCGGGAATTCCAAAATAGAACGCTGGCGAAAGATCGCACTTGAAGCTGCCAAACAATCGGGGCGGGCCAAATTGATGCCGGTGGATGTCCCGGTGGAATTCGAAGATTTTATTAGATCGTTTGAATCATCGCCAGCAGACGGGGAAAGTAGAATATTGTTTACCGAAAGGGCGGGAAAAGGTTTGGCAAACATTCAGGAATTGAACAAAATTACCGCCGTTGTCGGCCCCGAAGGTGGGTGGGACGATGATGAACTGAGCTTTGCCAAAAGTTACGAGTTTGATCTTGTTACATTGGGTGGCCGCATCCTGCGTACCGAGACCGCCGCGATATCCATTGCCGCGATCTTACAACACCGCTTTGGTGATCTGTCCTAAATGTCTGTTTTTAATACTCTTGGCCTGTAATATGCGTCGCCTCTTTGCGTCAATTTCGCCTTTTTCCCAAGCGTTTCTATCACTGAATCGAGCAGTTCCCTGTTATCCAGCTTAAAATTAACGATTCCTTTGGCGTCAACATCAGGATCGTCGAATTGGAGCAGCAAGTATTGCCGCTTTTCCTTAATTAAACTTCCAAGTACCGCACCGGGAAGCGGAATATTGCGGACAACATTACCGGTCGTGGACGTGACCGATCGCGATTCCGGCGAAACTATCAGCAGCGATTTATACGGAATGCCAAATTTTTCCTTCTGGTCCTTGCCAAAAAACACGACCCGTTGATTTTCATCGTCGAATTTGAACGTGCCGGTCTCTTTTTGCGTAAATCCAAAAAGTCCGCCTTCGTATTTTGCGGCGAATGACGCCGGAGCATTCTTTGCTACAACCGTTTGGGGGATAGTTTTATCCGCCGGACGCGGCTGGGCAAATACCGCTGCCGAAAGACACAAAACAATACTTGAGATCAAAATTATTTTCTTCATGGGATATTACCTGCAACAGATTATTTTCTAACTGATAGGACGCTTACCGGGTAAATAAGGTTGTCATTTCGTAGCTGCTGATTCTAATTTATCACGATATTGCTCCAATCGCTCATTTGCGATATCGACATATTCCTGCGATATTTCCGAACCGAACCATTGGCGGTCAAGCTGTTGGGCCATTTTCGCGGTCGTCCCGCTGCCCATAAAACAGTCATAAACTAGGTCGCCAGCGTTTGTCCAGGTCTTTATCTGGTCCTCAACTAATTGCTCTGGAAAAATTGCCGGATGTTTGAACGCGATCTTATCCTTTGATGATGAAGTGCCGACATTGTAAAAGAATATATTGTTGATCTTACGCTCTTTTGGAGCAACATGGTCGTGATCGAGGTCGTTTCGGCCAACTTTTGTAATTCGAAATGATTTGAACGCTTTTTCTTGCTTGATGAGCTGCATCAATGGATTAAAGGTTTTCGGCTGGCCCTTGCTAAAACAAAACATGTATTCGAATGCCTGCCGGTAACGTTTGCCGCAATCGCTCGGGATCGGGTTATTCTTGGCGTATATCATCGTGTCATGGACCCGGAATCCGGCATCTTGAAATGTGATCGCATGGCGAAAACTTGTCAAAGTCTCATCTCCGTTCAGCGTCCGGTCGCCTACGACCCAAATGACCACACCGCCAGGTCTTGTCTTTTGATAAAGCAACGCCGCGATATCCTCGACCGGAAAATGATAACCGTTATAATCGCGCAGATCGTCATATGGCGGACTCGTTATCGTCATGTCGATAAGATCGTCCGGCATCTTAGTTAGTGTGTCGATACAATTTTCGAGGTAAATTCTGCCAGGTTCCATATTGAAAAACACTGAAAAGAAACATCGCTTTACTATCTCATCGAGCCCATCGTCCTTTGCCAGATCAGATTTTGCCGTAATATGCCGAGTTTTTGCCGCTCAATTTCCGGGCAATTCAGCGAAAGTGAATCGATGATCGTTTCAAGGAGCGGTGCAGCAAATGGTCCGGCATGAGAAATTACCAGCGAATAATAATGCAGCTGAATAGAATCGTCTTCGCCTGTGTGGAATTGCTTGACAGCTTCGGCACTTATCTTAAAAACGTCCTGTCCCGGTGGAACGACGAGGCGGGGAACACCTTGAACAGATCTTTCGCTATCCACACTCCCGAGCAGTAAAATGCCGATCAAGATGCCCTGTTCGTTCAAATAATCCGGGCTAAAATTCCCAAGCACAGGTTTCGGGCTGAGACGCGGGCCATAGTTGGCATATTCCGGATTTATAAGCTTTGAATCGTAAATAACGCCGATCATTTCACTGGATCCCATCGGCAGGCTGACAAATTGCGCAAATCCATGATCTTCCGCAGCAGGCGGGTTCTCGACATCAAACTCATCAATAACACGCGCAATGTAATCGACATGGGAGTTTGAGCTGACAATTTTAGCAATGTTCATTTTTTTAATCGCTCACCACTCACTACTCACCACTTTTCACCTATCGCCTTCTTCCTTTGCTCGCCTGTTTCCGGCTAACGCTAAAATCTAGTTTTTCATGAGACGCAAATTCCTGCAAAGCCCGAAAGAAAACTTCCCGGTCGCGATTAGAAATGACCGCGGTTTGGTCCGCTGCTTCCAGTGCATATGGGTAGCCTAATCCGACAACACATTCCGCACGAGCGACATCCAAAACTTCGTCGAGCAGTCCGTTTTCATAGATCCACGCGGGAATATCGAGCCTTGCCGGTGCGGAATCCGACGTCGTCTGTAAATACGTAAATCCGACAAGTGATCTATCAGTCGCCGGGTCGATAAAGGCATTTAATCCTCGCCGCCTGGAATAACAAAAACACGTTCGGTCGCCCCAAGAGCTTAAGAGCTTTTCACGATCAGGTGTCTTTCGGTGAATTATCGCCGCGTCGTAAAGCGTCTGTTTTTCAAATTTTTCAGCACTAAATATTCCGAGCAGCGATACCAGATCGCGGGCAAAGCTCCGGTCCACATAACCTACAATCGGAACTTCGGTCTCACGCGACAATTTGACGAGCCCGGTCATGGCCTGAATAAAACTGGTCTGGATTTTTGTCTGTGGCAAGGAAAACGAGACCAACAGCGTACCGTCAAAAAAAGCAAGCGGCATCCGTTCGCTGCGTTCCCGCCAACCGCTTTTCGCTCTCAAAAACTCTCCTGCCTTTGCAACTTCTGCGTGAAAACGCTCTTCGCCGACACGGGTTTCCGGGGTTAGCGGTTCTTCCTGACCGGCGAGCAGATCTTTCGGCGTCAGGATGCGGAAATCAGCATCTTTTATATATGTTTGGTCGGCATTATGCGGATTTTCAAACCATCCGACCTGAATTGCGCCGACCGGCATCGACGTTTCTTTTTCCACGTAAAGCTGGCTGCCATCCGCCGCGAAAGTTGTCCGGTTTTCCAAAACATCTGTGGCCCACGCACGGGCCTGTTCGTGATTTTGCCATTTTTCCTTGAAGGCAAAGCGAAAGGAATTATTTCTTTCCAATTCATCCGCAGGGATCGCACCGATGTTTTCCACGCCGGATAATTGTCGCTGAACTTCTGCAAAAGATGTATTTTCGAGCTCGCTCAGGGCCGTCAGATAAAACGCCGCTTCATCCGCTTGTTCACGAAGAAAGGTGTGAAAATCCGGGCTTTTGTCTTCTAATTCTTTCGTCAGCTTGTCGCGAAAAAGCATTTCTTGTTATTTCACACCTGATATCGCACTGGCCGAATTTTGAATGGATAGCTTTGCGTAATAAAAACTTGCGGTGCCGCCTGAGGGGAAAACCGGAGCGTGATGATAGATCTCGTCAATGTTGTATTCAACCGGTTTTTTGAACGATTTGCCGTCGAAAACGAACGTGTGGAATTCGCCGTTTTCGCCGCAGGCATCGACCGATTCGGGAAGGTCAGCAATGAATTGCCTGTCAAATTCACGTCCGCAAAAATCTTTGCCGAGGAATTGTTCATTGACGCAAATAACGACGCTGCGATACCCCGAAGCCAGAAATTCATCGACGAGATCGAGCCTTTTTTCGCCCCAAAGAGGCAAAACCGCATCGATCAAAGCAGATGAACAAACTTTTTCTTCCCAATCGCGATGAGGCTGCAGATCGATATCGCCAAAAATTCCGTGATCGCAGCCTTTTTGCTTTAATTCCTGCAAAGTTTCAATAAAAACGTTTTCGTAGTTTTGCCATGATGCGACCGGAGTGATTAGTTCGATACCGAGACTTTCCGCTTGGGCCTTCATCACTTCCAGCGAAACTGCATGCGAACGCGAGCGCTCGCCGCTTTCGTCAAACATTGTCACCAGATGCGTCACTTCGTAACCGCTCGCCCATGCTCGCAATAAGGCAAGACATGAATCCTTGCCGCCGCTCCAAGAACAAAATGCTTTTTTTTTGTTTGAATCCATCAAGTTTTACAAGTCCCACTTATCGAGAAACCGCTGTAAAAATTCCATTCTAGGCTTTGCGGCCTCTGTCTCGAGAAATTCACGAAAGGCATCCTGCTCCGCTGAATATTCTTCCTCACTAACTTTTCCTGCAAAATAGACGACCCGAAGCCAGACAAGATAGGTATTCAGCGTGTCGATCTGATTATATTCGATTATTTTTGTAAGTTCGCCATTTAGCCATAATTCCCAAACCTGATCGCCGGCGACATCGATCTTGCCCGGAAAACCGCAGAGCCTTGCCAGGTCGTTCAATCCGGGTTTCATCGCATAGTTGGAAAATTGTTTTATCAGGTCGAGATGGGCTTCGCTGTTCTTGTCAAAATAATCCGGACCTTCCCACGGCTTGTTCGGACGCTCACTGAAAGCGGGGGCACTTACCTCGTTTATGAGACCACGCTGTATTAGCACCTGCAGATCCGAATCCAGCGAGTTGAAACCGACAAGCTGCGGTCTGCGTTCACCGCAAATGTAAAGAAAACGCTCAATTATTTCGGCCTCGTTTGATTCGCGCCCTTCGACGGGCAGTTTCGGCAGCGAATTGAGCGAAAATTCAACCGTCCGTTCACCGTTCCGGAACACCAGCTTTCGTGAGAGGAACGCAATGGATACTACGCGAGAATAAAGATATTTCACGAACGGGCGCGGATTTTCATCCGTCGCACCGGCACTCTTCCAAAGAGCCTGCATTGCTTCGAGCTCGGTTGTTTCATCGGCCAGATCATACAGCCGCTTTGCTCCGGCAGCATCCGGCACCCATTCGAGATCGAAAAATAAAACGAGTTCGGGAATGTCATTTTTTAGCATTTCTCCTTTATTTTAACATAGCAAAAAAGGATTGAGATAATTCTCAACCCTTTTCCTCCCCGGTGCGTGTTTATAAAATTACATCTGCTTTTTTACCGGCAAATGAACCTTCACTGATATTCAGACTGAGGAATTTATCAGCTTACAGGAAAATACCCAGGTATTATTAATTTATTCCCGCACACCGAAACTTTGATCGGTTTTTTTTCGCAACGATAATTTTACAAAACTGTAAGTGTTCAAAAAAAAGGATCGGAACAACTCCCGATCCTTTATTTACTATAATTTAGTGGAATTATAAATTAATTTCCGTTGACGGTGGCCGCTTCGCTGACGCTCAAATTGAAAGTGGTCCCTTTTTCAAGGCGAAGGTTGTCACCGGCCAATGAAAGAGTAGAACCGCCCGATGCCGAAGCATTGGCCGACTGCGAAATTTGAATTCCCCGCAGCGTTCCGCCGACGGCTCCCGTCGCCGAACCGAGTGTTTGTCCGGCCGTATTTGTAACACCGCCAACAGTTTGCGTGGTTGAATTAACGACTCCGCCGACCGTGTTGCCGACACCGCCGAGCAATCCGCCGCCGCTTCCCGATGATTGCGTCGAGGTCCGGGTACCGGTCGAACCGGAGACATCTGAATTAATATCATCGCCCAACCGTGTCTGGGACTGGACTTGTGTAATTGATGTAATTACAGCATTTATCGGCAGCATGTTTCCGCCCTGCTGCAACCGGTCGAACAAAATACCGACCTTTGACATCGCGGTGCCTTTTGTTTTTTGCTGCACTTCCGTTACATGTCCGATCAACGTCGAACCTTTTGCGACAACTGTTTGGCCATTTTGCTTAATAGCTTTTTTTGTTTTCAGCAACACTTCGTCGCCAACCTTTGCTTTTTGTACATTTAGCGAATTCTGAAGCTGCCCGCTGATCTCCGTCCCTGATGCGATGGAAGCCGCATTGCCATTTTTCGTCACGGATGCAGCGGTGTTTGCCGCGGCATTTGCACTAGATGTCGAACCGACGGCCTGTGCCGCCGCCGCCCCGGACAAGATCAAAATAATGCTCATTCCCAACAATGAATTTTTCATATAGTCCTCCAAAATGTTTTGTCTTGATTTGATTCGCGGGGGCACGAATATTGGTTTCAGGCCTTTTGGATGTATGAAGTAATGTCTGGGTTTGCCTGAATTGATCTAAATAAATATCGGGTTTATTTGTGAAAAAAAGTCAGTTTCAAAAAAGTCGCAAAGAACGCAAAGATTTTATACTAAATACACTTCGAAGTATTCAACACGCGGATTTAAGACTCTGTCGAAGAGTTTACTTATATTTTGTGTCTAAATGATCTTATCTAACACGGCTAGTCCGCCGTTTCATAAAATCCATCAGAACGAATTGGGTGAGATTGTTTGGGTTTGCAAAGTAGGCTTTTCCGCGTGTCATGGCGGACATTTGCTTGACGAATTCGACGAGATAATGATCGCTGGCGAGCATAAAGGTGTTTATCATCACGTTCGATTTTCGGCACGCCTGTACTTCCTTGAAAGTTTCCGCCATAACGAACGGATCGTTGCCCATAGAGTTTTTGTAAAGCAAGCGTTTTTCGCCCGGGATGGCGTCAGAATATTTGCGATAGCCAAAATAGGCAGCGTTTGAAGGTTCCATAAAAGCAGCGGTCGGTTTGCCGTCTGTCACCATTACGATCTGCTTCATGTCCTTGTTTTGCGCAGCAAGTAACCGCCGGGCGAGCTTTAATCCCTCGGCGGTATTCGTATGATATGGCCCGACCTGTGTCGTTGCGAGTTTGGCTATCGGCAATTCCTCTGCTCCATCATGAAACAGGACGATCTTCAGACTGTCGCCCGGATATTGCGTGCGGATCAAATGCGAGAGAGCAAGCGCGACTTTTTTTGCCGGCGTAAAACGATCTTCGCCGTAAAGGATCATGGAATGTGAGCAATCGAGCATAACGACGGTCGCGCATGACGATCGATAATCCTGCTGATGAACGTAAAGGTCAGAATATTCCAGATTTAGCGGAACTTTCAGGCCTTCGCGCGTGATCGCGGACAGCAGCGTTGCGTTTACATCGAGATTTATCGTATCGCCGAATTCATATTGTTTAGAACTCAATGCCGCCTCGACACCGGTGTCCAAATGCGCCGTTTCGTGGCGCCCGATCGAGGATTTTCCCATCGAACCAAGCAGTTTTTGCAGCGTTTTATAACCGAGAAAATCGAGCCCTTTTTCCGTCACTTCAAACTTGATGTCTCGCGGCATTGCATCGCCGACCTCGCCCTGTCCGTTTTGTTGTTGATTTTGTTCCTGCGGAATTTCCTTTAGGTTTAAATAACCTTCTTCGACCAGTCGCTCTATAAGCTGATTTATCAACTCTTCGAGCAGTGAGCCTTTGAATTTGCCGTCGTTGTCCGCAAGCATTTTCTCCACATCCTGCTCATTCAATATTTCCTGTTCGAGCAGCGATTTAAGGATCGCCTGCCGCAAAGCATCGAGCGAATCATCCACATTGTTTCGCTGCCGCGTCCACCAATAATCGTCGTTATAACCTGAATCGAGCATCTCATTGGAGAGCGAATCCATCAGGTCGCCGAGATTGATGCCGAAAACATCGAACCCGTTGAATTTTGAATACCGTATAAACTTCATACTCTTGTGCCGAACGAAAAACTTGCCATCTGTTTTTCTAAAGGTTATTCTTATTTTACACTCTTCCCGGCTTTTCTCTCTCCAAAAAATTAGGTTAAATCTCTCTCCGATTTAAATAATTACAAGGATGGTATTAAAACTATGAAGAAATTTTTGGTCTCGATGATAATGTTTTTGGTTTTCGCGGTCGGCCTTCCGCTGACGGCTGAGGCCCATAATAGCTGTCGAAGGCATAGGCGCTCTTCTGCTTCACGCTCATACCGAGCGGCCCCGTATTCCGCCACGCGCGGATACGTTGCCGAACGGCCGAGCTTTTATCGCCGCCACCGGAATCTGATAAATATCGGGGCGGCCACCGGTGCCGGTGCTTTGATCGGCGGTCTGATCGGCGGACGTCGCGGCGTTGGCTACGGTTTGCTCGGCGGTGCAGGCGCCGGAGCACTTTACACCTACAAACTCAATCCGAAAAAACGCCGCTACTACCGCAACTATTAAAAAATTCGGAAACACATTCAAAAGCCGCGATGCCTGAAAAACATCGCGGCTTTTCCGCGTTCGCGATCAAATGATCTTCACACGCCCATTCCGTTTATCGACAGCCTATTTCGTGTCATAAAAGCTGCGAAAAAAGCTATGAGAATTCATAAGCCCAACAAACAGTTACACTTACTATTATGGCACGGTGCTTGCATTTATTGAGGGCAATGAAGGAAATATCCTTCAAATAAATTTAAAAGGGGAGAAAATACTATGAAAAAATTTATTACAACATTAATGATGGCAGCGATGATGGCGGTCATGGTCCCGATGATGTCAACCTCGGTGGATGCCCAGACAAGGAGTTACAGAACGCGGTCCTATACGACCACTACATATCGTCAGTCAAGCTTTTATAGACGCCACAGGAATCTGGTCAATGTTGGTATCGGAACAGGTGCAGGTGCGTTACTTGGTGCATTGATCGGCGGCAGACGCGGCGCAGGTATCGGAGCGTTAGCAGGAGCCGGCGGTTCGGCTCTTTACACCTACAAACTCAATCCGAAGACCAACAAATATTACAGGGTCTATCGATAATAGCTGATCAAAAAGAAAGGAAATGCCGTAACGGGTAGAATAGCCTGTTACGGCTTTTCACTTTACGTAAACCCAACCGGCTTAACCATGTTCGCTCAAGAATTTATACATCTTATTTATCAACCTACTTCGCAATCTGCTCGGGACGGGCCGCGTATAAATCTTACTTTACGTTTTAGAAATCAGTTTGAGGCTGGCAATGTTTTTAAAATCTTTATGATTGTTGGTAATAAGCGGTATTGAATATGCCAATGCTGTCGCCGCAATCCATGCATCAGAAGAAGAGATCTGCTTGCCCGTTCGAACGGATTCATATCGCACAGCGGCCCATTTGTCAGCTATGTTCTTATCGGCCTCAATAAGAACATAGTCTTCTAATACTTTCATTAGCTTTGATTTACGCTTTTCTCCCCCAGGAATTTAACATGGGCATCAATTGAAGTTCGGCAAATGTTCGGACGGCAATACCTTTTAGCTTTCCAACAAGATGTTGTTCGTAATTACCGGCTCGGGTATCTCCGCGAAAAATGTAAGAAATTACGTCAGTATCTACCAAAACGAAATCACTCATTGTCTTTCACGCGGTCATTTTGACGAAGTTCGCGAACGGTCGCCAAAAATTCGTCCACGTCAAATTTTTCGGTTGCGACATACAAATCCTTAATTTTTCTAACAGGTTTAACTCCCTGCTCGCGGGCCATTTCGCGAAGCCGTTCGTGTTGCTGCTTTATTTTGATATTGTCTTCTAAAACTATTGATTCAATCATTCCACCACCTCACTGATTTGAAGTCTTTTTCATAATACACTAATTATAACCCTCGACATCCGTAAAATCTTCGTAGATCATTCCGCGGCGGTCGCGTTTTGCTTTGGTCACGGCTTCGAAGCCGCCGTCTTCATTACGCGAGATCTTATTTTGGGCATAAAGGCCTTCGAGGACGAATTCGCAGGCCGAAACGAGCTTTGCCTGTTCGTTTCTGCTGAATTCGAGCGGAACCAGCGTCGAATCAATGAGGTCCGGGACGCTGCCGAGCAAGTTTATGCATTCCTCAGCCGATGCCGTATCCGAAAGCAAAAGCTTATTGCCCTGCTCAAACCACTGCACGGCGGGTGCAAAATCGATCCCGAGAAAAAATCCTTCAAAAATGACGCCGCTGGCCTGTTTTATGAGGTCTTTTGCGATCCGCTGGGAGCCGATCTGTTCGCCTTCGTATTCAAGCTCCATTTTGCCGGTCATTGCGGGCAAGGCGGCATAAATATCCGAGATGCGCGGCACGATATCTGTCTCGCCGGTGATTATCGCCCTTCTTTCGGCATTAGAAACCGCCAATTCAAGCGCCGTGATCGAAAATCGCTGTGAAACGCCGCTCCGTTTATCGATTCGTTGATCGTCGCGAGCTTCGAACGCCATCTGCTCGATCGTTTCAGCGATAAATTCCGGAACATCAATTCCCGGATCATCAAAACCGTCGCGCGCCGTCCATGCTTCCTGTTTCGTGATCGCGGCGCTTAATTGGACATCGGCTGGATAATGCGTCTGAATTTCGGCCCCGATGCGGTCTTTGAGCGGTGTGATTATCTTCCCGCGGGCGGTATAATCTTCCGGATTCGCTGAGAAAACAAGCATTACATCAAGCGGCAGCCGGACGGGATAACCCTTTATTTGCACATCACCTTCCTGCATGATGTTAAATAGGCTGACCTGGATTTTTCCGGCAAGATCGGGCAGTTCGTTGATAGCAAAAATGCCGCGGTTCGCTCTCGGCAGCAGCCCGAAATGGATGGTCAATTCGTCGGATAACATGTGGCCGCCCTTTGCCGCTTTGATCGGATCGACATCACCGATAATGTCGGCGATGGTCACATCCGGAGTCGCTAGTTTTTCAACAAAACGGTTATCGCGGTTTACCCAATCGATCTTCGTTTCGTCACCGTGAATAGCGATCTGCTGTCTTCCATAGGCGCTCAACGGAGCAAACGGGTTGTCGTTGATCTCAGAGCCGGCAATTATCGGGATCTCATCATCCAAAAGCTCCGTCATTTGACGAATTATACGGCTTTTTGCCTGGCCGCGAAGCCCCAGCAAGATCAGGTTATGTTTTGCCAATACAGCATTTACCAGTTGCGGGATGACCGTTTCTTCATAACCCAAAACACCCGGAAAAAGTTTTTCACCGGATCGCAATTTAGCGATCAAATTCGCCCGCATTTCGTCTTTCACAGACCGCGTTTGATAGCCGCCTGCCCGAAGTTCGCCCAATGTTCGTTCGTTGCCCATATAAACATCTTACAATATCACGCTGTTGTTGCCACGCCTGTACGTTTTTGATAACCACATTTATAGGTGTTTAAATCACTTCAAAAATAAAAAATGCCCGAAGCGCGAAGCTTCGGGCATGGCTTGGTTAGCTTTCAAATCTCAAATTTGAAATTGTTAATATACGTATTTATTTGCCTGTATCAGCGTATCGGCGATGCGCTGCCGGGCGGCGATGGTGTTGATCGGCGCGTTATTCTTGGTAAAACGTTTCAAAGCAGCCAAAAGCGTTCTTGTTTCGTCGCCTTCCGTCATTGCGGCGATAGTGTTTTTCGCTTTCGCTTCGACCCGCAGAATAGCATCGTTGCAATAAACCCCGGCCATATCGACGTAGCGGCCGGCGGCCTCTTCACCATCTTTTTCAGCGATCTTCTTTGCCCGCAAGATAGATGTTTCCATTTGATAAGCGTCCATAATGATGTCCGCCGCATTCATCAAAATTTCCTGCTGGTCCTGCAATTCCATCATATATTTCTGGGCCGCGGTACCGATCACCATAAGCGCGACCTTCTTGGCATTTTTCGCCAATTTGGTTTCGGCGGCGAGTAATGAGTCGTCCTCGTCGAACGACGTTTGCGGGTTCAGTATTTCATCCTGCAAAGCCTTTCCGGCCTGTAACAGTCCAAGTTTTCCCTTCATCGCCCGCTTCATTAATTGGCCGGGGATGAGCAGGCGGTTGATCTCGTTCGTGCCCTCGAAAATGCGGTTGATGCGCGAATCCCGGTATGCCTTTTCCGCCGGATAGTCCGCCGAGTAACCGTATCCGCCAAATATCTGCACCATCTCATCGACGACATAATCAAGAGCCTCGCTGCATGCGACCTTGTTAATCGAAGATTCGACTGCATATTCCTCGATCGACTGCAATTTCCTTGCGTTATCAGCGCCGTCGCCGATCAATGCGTCGATCATGCCGACCGTGCGGTATGTGATCGATTCCGCGACCCAAGTCCGTATCGCCATCTCCGCCAATTTATGCTTCATCGCACCAAATGACGATATCGGCTTGTTAAATTGATGACGTTCGTTGGCGTATCGGACAGCTTCATGCACCGCGAGCTTCGCTCCGCCGGTGACGCTTGCACCTAATTTGAATCTCCCGACATTTAGGATATTAAAAGCTATCTTCGCGCCGTCACCGACGTTGCCGATCAAATTGGTCGCCGGGATTTTACAGTCCGACAAAATCAGCGGTGTGGTCGATGAAGACTTAATGCCCATCTTGTGTTCTTCGTTTCCCGGACGGCAGTTTTCGCTGCGTTCGACGACGAATGCGGAGAATTTTTCCTTCGCGCCATCGACTTTTGCAAACACAATATAGACATCGGCAAACCCGCCATTCGATATCCACATTTTTTCGCCGTTCAAAGTGTAGGTCGTGCCGTCCTCACTTAATTTTGCGTTCGTTTTCGCTCCCAGGGCATCCGAACCCGAACCTGATTCGGAAAGACAATATGCCGTTACTTTTTCACCGGCGATGATCGGCGGGATCCATTTTTGTTTCAATTCCTCGGAGCCGAAATAAAGAATCGGCAATAAACCAATGGATGTCTGCGCGCCAAATGTAGTGCCGAATCCGCCGGCCCGCCCCATCATCTCCGCGATCACTACACCAGTCGTTTGATCAAGGCCGAGGCCGTTGTAATCTTCCGGGATCGTCGCACCAAGCAGCCCAAGCTCGCCGCCCTTCGCCACGAGCGAACGGGCAATTTCCCAGTCGTGCTGTTCCATTGCCGAAAGCTGCGGAAAAACTTCGTTATCGACGAATTCGCGTGTCGTCTCGCCGATCATCTTTTGCTCGTCGGTAAAATCCTCGGGTGTAAAGATATCGGCCGTTTCCGCGATCAAAAACTCACCGCCTTTTATATACTCTTTTTCCATTTGTGTTTCCATAGTTTTTCAGATCTTTTCACCACAGAATCACGGAGGTACAGATATTTTGAGAAATTTTTCACATTTCGTCTGTGTTTTTCCGTTTTTTTCTGCGGTTAATTAATATCTTCCTCAGTGTCCTCTGTGTCTCCGTTTAGTGAAATTCCTAATCAAATCTTTCGAATATTCCCGCCGCGCCCATGCCGCCGCCGACGCACATCGTCACCATTCCGTAGCGTGCATTTCTACGTTTCATTTCCTGCAATAATGTCGTTGTCAGCTTGGCTCCAGTACATCCGAGCGGATGTCCGAGAGCGACCGCTCCGCCGTTGACGTTTACTTTTTCAGGATTCATTTCCAGCACTTTCATTACCGACAAACCCTGCGCCGCAAATGCTTCGTTGAGTTCTATCACGTCGATCTGATCGAGTTTCAGCCCGGCCAATTTCAATGCCTTCGGTATTGCATACACCGGCCCGATGCCCATTTCTTCCGGCAAACATCCGGCGGTCGCAAACGAAACAAATCTCGCCAAGGGCTTAAGTCCAAGCTCATTTGCTTTGTCTAAAGACATGACGACCGCCGCCGCCGCACCGTCCGACATCTGGGACGAATTACCGGCGGTAACGGTTCCGTTAACGTGAAACACTGGTTTCAGTTTGGCAAAGCCTTCGGCCGAAGCGTCATAACGAGGGCCTTCGTCCGTATCGAAAACGACCTCTTTGCGGCGAACGCGGCCTTTTTCATCGAGTTCATCGACAAAAATGGTCATCGGCACGATCTCGTCCTTAAATCGGCCTTCTTTTATTGCCGCCGCCGCTTTTTGATGCGAAGCCAGCGAAAAAGCATCGGCCTGCTCGCGCGTGACCTCGTATTTGCGTGCCAAATTCTCCGCCGTTAGGCCCATATTCAAATAGTAATCAGGATAATTATCGACGATCGCCGGATTTGGCCGGAAGCCGTTTCCGCCCATCGGGATCATCGACATCGTCTCCAAACCGCCGGCGACGATCACATCCGCACCACCAGTTTTGATCCGGTCCGCCGCAAGAGCAATGGTCTGCAAACCAGACGAGCAATAACGATTGACCGTCATCGCCGAGGTCTCGACCGGCAAACCAGCAGCGATCATCGCCGTCCGCGCAACGTTCATCCCCTGTTCAGCCTCTGGAAACGCACAGCCCATAATGACATCGTCGATCTGCGACGGGTCGAGTCCTGAAACGCGGTTGACCGCTTCCTTTATCGCCGTCGCACCCAAATCATCGGGCCGCGTATTCTTTAAAGTTCCCTTCGGCGCCTTACCCACAGCCGTTCGCACGGCCGATACTATTACTGCTTCTTTCATAATTTTTCCTTTCTCGTTCTGTTACCTAGACACACGTTAATACCTAACAATTGCCTCGCTATCGGCCGTAATTGTTCAGCGGAATCGCAAGAAACACCCATCACATCACGTTCCGTTCGGAATAGAAAATCAATGATTTCCTCCTCGGAACTATGGTCGTTTAGGAGTCTGTAAACTGGTGCAATATATGAATCATATTCGTACCCGAGATTTCCATTATCATTAACACCTAATGGATCCCATTCTTTGAACAAAATCTGGCGAATAGAATCCTGAATTTCTAAAGCCCGCGCTTTTCTTGCTACTTTCGTCGAATTTGTAACTCGTTTTGAATTCATCAACTTAACGCTCAAGACCAAAGATCATCCATCATTCTCATTCTTTGTGTGACCGGGTCGGGCGACATGTCAACTTTCATCATTTATCTCGAGAAGTTCCTATGACGACTTCCTCGATCTTCAAAATATTTTTCAATACGAACGGCTCGATCTCTACCAAAAACCCGCGCTTTCCGCCGTTGATATATATCTTTTCGAGTTCAAAGATTGTCGATTCAACATAAACCGGCAACACCGTTCGTGTGCCAAATGGCGATGTGCCGCCGACGAGATAGCCTGTGTGTTTAGATGCCCGGTCGGGACTCGCCGGTTCCACACTTTTGACTCCTATGTGCCGGGCCAGTTTCTTTGCCGAGACTTGCCGGTCGCCATGCATCAGCACGATCAGCTGCTTTTTCTCGTTCGTTTCAAATATCAATGTCTTTACGACCGCGTACTCGGCCACGCCTAACTGGTTTGCCGATTCGCCCGTGCCGCCTTTCTCGACATAATCGTAAAGGTGAGGCACAAACTCGACCTTTTTCTCTCTCAAAAACCTGACCGCCTGGGTAATTGGGTAGTCCATCACATCGAGGCAGAAACACGAGCAGTAACGAGTGTGTCCGCAATCTCGGCTTGACAGGAACCCTCTCTACCGGTCGGTTTTATACCTTACCTCCTCATATCGAAAACAGCTCACAAGATGGTCGTTCACCATACCGGTTGCCTGCATAAATGCGTACATAATGGTCGACCCGACAAAGTTAAAACCGCGTTTCTTTAGGTCTTTTGAGATCGCGTCGGAAATTTCGGTTTTTGCCGGCACATCGCCGCCTTTCAATGTATTAATGAGCGGGTTTCCGCCAACAAACGACCAAATATAACTATCAAAACTGCCAAGTTCTTTCTGCACCTCAAGAAATGCTTTCGCGTTACTTACTGCTGAGGCGATCTTTAACCGGTTCCGGATAATGCCCTCGTTCGTTAGCAATTCAGCACATTTCTCTTCGTTGTAATGAGCGACCTTTGCCGGGTCAAAATTGTCGAAAGCTTCGCGATATGCGTCACGCTTTTTTAAAACCGTGTCCCACGACAGACCGGCCTGTGCTCCTTCCAAAATCAAAAACTCAAAAAACGTCCGGTCGTAATGCACCGGCACGCCCCATTCGGCGTCATGATAGGCGATATTCAGATCATTACTGGCCCAAGTGCAGCGTTTCATTATTTTTCGATCTTGTAAACCTTCATAAAGCAAACGCCCTGGCCGCCGGGTGCGGCGGGGGCGACGCTCAATTTTCCTGTAAACTTCAGCTTGTCGGAACCGAACACTATCTGATTGCCCGCATTATCACGAACCTTTAGGTCTTCTTTTTTGAATCCTTTCTGGATCTCGTCTGCGGTATTTGCACCGCTGCCGACCTCGATGTCAGCGGTGAATTTCTTGTCGCTGCCGGCCGCCTGGACGAGATCGAATGGGCATTCCATTCGCCCGCTTAGGTTCGAACAATAAACCATCGTGCGAGGTTCGAGGAGTCCGCTGACCTCCAGGGTTTTACCGTCATTTTCAACCACGCATGCGTTCGCAAATTCGGTCGGGACGCCGGTTGTATTACATGCAGACGCGAAAATTAGTATCGCCGTTGTCAAAATTACGATTATTTTCATATCTGTTATAAGCCGCCCGCTACGGCAGGGCGTTCCAGTCTTTTCTTTGAAATATATACAGTCTTTTCTATCAGAGCGTGTACAACGCCCGCCTTGTCCTTTAATTCTAATTCATAGATCCGGTCGATAGACTTTTCGGTCTCAGCTAGCCTCTTGATCTCATCGATCTCTTCCTGCGTTACACGAAAATCGCAATAGAGCGTTTCCTTGCCCGGCCGTTTGAATCTGATCTTCGCGGCTTTGTCCCAAACCACATATTCCGGCCCAAGTATCTGGATCAACATCAGCATATAGATCGGGTCGATCGCACCGTACATGCTGCCGCCGAATATCGTGCCGACATAATTTCGCGTCCGCCATGACAGCGGAATTTTTACCCTGACCTGCCGGAAATCGTCCGAAATAAATACCACCCAGCCGCCCGTGCCGCGATAGGCCGGAAACAGATTGAACATCCAGCGAAATTTGCGGCTCTTAAAACTCTCGGGCATACCTTTTTTTCCTGCGGGTGCTTTGCCTGCTAAACAGGAAATCCGTCTGCTTCGGTCACACGTTTCGCCTGTCTAAAATGCCGTTTTGTATGCTCAACCAAAACGGTGAACGCATCATCAAGCGAATATGTAAAGATCACCAGAAACGGCGAGGTAACGATCGTTTTCTGCCGGTCCGCGGTGGCGCATGCCTCGACTTTTTGATTGACTTCGGCAACGTGCCCGGAAAAACGCTCAATAATATCGGGCCCGATCTCGCTCGGCGGCACAATACTTTTCGATGGGGCCTTCGCTTTTTTCGAATCCATCGAAACGGTATTTACCAGAAACCGGCCGAAAAACCCGCTAAAAGGCGACCAATTTTCCCAAATGGAATTCTGCCGGTTTCCCGATGCGAGCTTATCGAATTCCGGATAAAACGCTTCATTTGCTTTTATTATATGTTCAAAACACTGCCCGACGCTCCAACTTTTTTCCGCCGGCTTCCAGTTCAACTGTGTTTCGGTCAAGCCGCCGAATGCCAATTTCGCGTCTTCTGCTACTTTCTGCATATCGGTTTGGATCTGGCTGATTCGCTCGTCCATAATTTTATCTCCGCTTTTGTTGCTGCGGCTTGGCGCTTTTACTTATGCAAAGGCCAAATTTAGTTCCGGTGCGGTTTTCCTGTCTTGAGCATCACGGCGATCCGTTCCTGCGTTTTTCGTTCGCCGCACAAACTTACGAAAGCCTCGCGTTCGAGGTCGAGCAGATATTGCTCCGATACATAAGTTTGGTGGTTCAGGTCGCCGCCGCTCATCACCTTAGCTAGTTTTTTGCCGATCAGCTCGTCGTGCGCGGATATAAATCCTCCGCTCTTCATCATATGCAGGGCAATTTTCATTACTGCCTGGGCTGATTCACCAAGTGCCAGGATGTCGGTCCGCTGGACGGGCTGGACATAACCCGCCGCCGCTAAATTCAAAACTTCCTGCTTAGCATCGGCAATAAGGCGGTCACCGTTCATCGAGATCGAATCCGAATCACGTAAAAATCCCCATGCCTTTGCCTCCTGTCCCGAAGTTGCGACCTTTCCCATTCCAAGCAGCTCAAACGTCTTTCTCAAAAACGCCATCGGATCGGCATCTGGCGTTTTTTTAGCCGCATCCATCGCACGCATCGTCATTTCCTTTGTTCCGCAGCCGGCAGGAATTAGGCCGACACCGACCTCGACCTGGCCCATATAGGTCTCGCCCGCCGCCCGCACCTTGTCACCGTGCATGGCGATCTCGCAGCCGCCGCCGAGCGTCAGCCCGTATGGCGCGGTGACGACCGGCTTTGCTGAGTACCGCAGGCGCATGACTGCTTTTTGCAGTGCGCGGACACCCATTTCGATGTCGTCCCATTCTTCTTCCTGGGCGGCGAGCAGGATCATCATAATGTTCGCCCCGGCACAGAAGTTACCGCCCTGATTGCCGACAACGAGGCCTTTGAAATTCTTTTCAACTTCGTCGATCGCAAAATTCATCATCGAAACCGTATCGCCGCCGATCGAATTCATTTTTGAGTGAAATTCGAGACACGCTACGCCGTCGCCGATATCGATAAGCGATGCCCCGGGATTCGATTTAATAACTCCGGTGCGTTCCTTGACCGTCTTTAATATCATCACGCCTGGACGTGCGGGCATTGGTTTGTATTCGCCCGCAACGAGGTCGTAAAACGAATGATTGCCGTTCTCGTTTTTGTAAAACGTCGTCGCACCTGACGCCAGCATTTTCTCGACATTCGCCGGGACCGCCTGGCCCTCTTTTTTCATCCGTTCGACCGATTCGGCAACGCCGATCGCATCCCACGCTTCAAAAACGCCGATCTCCCAGCCAAACCCCCACTTGATCGCATTATCGATCTCAACTATCGTGTCAGCGATCTCCGGGATACGGTTGGCGGCGTATCGTGACACCTGCGATGTGGTCTTCCACAGAAATTCGCCGACACGGTCGTCTCCCCAAACGAGATTTTTAACCCGTTTCGGCATGTCTTCGATAGCCTTGGCCGCGTCAAGCGATGGAAATTTTGTCTTTACCTGCGGTTTGTATTCAAACGTGTCGAGGTCTAGTTCGAGGATCATCCGCTTGCCTTCGGCATCTTTGGATTTTTTGAAGAATCCGCCGTTTGTCTTATCACCGAGCAGCTTTTTATCAAGCAGTGTTTTTATCAGGTCCGGCAGCTGAAACACCTCGCGGTCCTCGTCATCCGGGATCGCCGGATAAAGATTGGACGTGACGTGTGCGGTTACATCGAGGCCGACAAGATCGGAGGTGCGAAACGTCGCGGATGACGCGTGGCCGATCGCTTTGCCGGTCATCTGATCGACCTCGGTCGGCGTAAAACCAAGTGCGATCATCTCATGGATCGTTGCCATCATCCCGAAAACACCGATGCGGTTGGCGATAAAATTCGGCCTGTCCTTTGCCGGCACGACACCTTTGCCTAGCCGCTGATCGAGAAAACCGGTTATCCTGCAGGCCACTTCGCCGCTCGTTTTTGAGCCGGGAATTACCTCGACGAGCTTCATATAACGCGGCGGATTAAAGAAATGTATGCCGACGAAATGCGCCTTGAAATCGTCCGAAAACGGCTCGGCGATCGAATCTATCGGGATGCCGCTCGTATTCGATGCGATCACCGCGCCGGGCTTGCGGTTCTTTTCAACGTCGGCAAAAAGTTTGTGCTTGATCTCAAGATTTTCGACAACGGCCTCGATTACAAAGTCGCATTCCTTCAGCTTTACCAGGTCATCGGTAAAATTCCCGGTCGTTATCAGATTGGCGTTGTCGCCGAGCATGAACGGAGCTGGTTTTAGTTTTTTGGCGGCATCGAAAAGCGCATTAACGATGCGGTTGCGAACCTGCGGCGATTCGAGCGTCAGGCCTTTCGCGGCTTCGACCTCGGTCAATTCGTTTGGTGCAATATCTAGCAGCAGCGTCGGTATCCCGGCGTTCGAAAGATGTGCGGCAATGCCCGCTCCCATTGTTCCCGCCCCTAAAACAGCGGCTTTTGTGATGTTCATAGCTTATTAAAAAATTCCAATGATTTAATGTTACAAATTTGCTTAAATTATAACTGAATGAATGTTCATTCAGCAAGAGAAAAATTCATTTCACCCTATTCTTTCAATAAATATTAGTGGAAAACGTTACCGGCCACTATTTCCAAATAAGTTGTACGGATCTATTTTATCTACACCCTGATGACAATGATATTTTCATTCCGTCCAAAAGGCTTCCAATTCAACGCCCAGACCATCGGCCAGACGGTTTACGAATGCGTAATAACCGGTGACCTGATTGATGTCCAAGATCGCTTCGTCGGTAAAACCATAATTGCGCAATTTAATAACGTCGGCTTCGGTAACCGTCCACGGTTCGCTCGTTAGTTTTGCGGCGTATTCAAGCATCGAGCGTTCAGTTTCATCGATCTCGGCGGTTCGAAAATCGGCCGTCAACTGCTCGACGAAGTTTTCATTTTTTGTCAGTTTACGGAGGCCCGCCCCGTGATGTTTCACTCAGTAAACGCAGTGGTTTATGGCTGAAACAACAAGTGCGATCATCTCACGCCGCGTACGCGAAAGGTCGCGGCTGCCTTTCATGACCGTTTTATAAAGCTCGTAATGCGCCGCCATCGAGGCCGGGTTGAGGCTGTGTATTTTCAGGATATTGTCCACGCCGCCCCACGGCTCAAGATATTTTTTATAGAGGCCGCGAAGCTCACCATCGGCCTCATCTTCGTCAATAACTTTTATCCAAGCCATCGTATTTTTGTGTTTCTTCGTCTTCCGGTCTTGAAACCTGAGGCATTAATATTATAAATAATAATCACACTCAACAAATAAAAACCCGACAGTATCTCAATAATTCAAACCGGACCAATACCAAATAGCTCGCTGTTCTTGACATGTTTCCTAAATAGGTTGATACTTCTCTCGCAAATCAGTAAACCCAAAAAACACTTTTTTATTCATTAACTTCTATTTGATCAGGTGGATTTCTGTCAAAAAAGTGTTGCCCAAACTAATTGTAAACGGAGAAAAAGTATAATGAAAAACCTCATCTTATTAATATTGGTGTCACTTTCCCTCGGTGCCGCCGCATTTGCCCAGACTGCGCCCGCAGCCTCACAAACCGCCACGGACGCTAAGCCCAAAAAAATGATCTTTCGTCCAACCAAGGATCAGATCAAGGAAGCTCAAACCAAGCTCAAGGCCGCAAATTCATATAGCGGCGAGGCAACCGGAAAGCTCGATGACGCAACCCGGGCGTCGATCAAAACCTTTCAAAACGGCAACGGGCTGAAGGATACCGGCACACTTAACCGGGCAACGCTTGAAAAAATGGGCATAGCATTAACGGACAACCAAAAGCTGATCCCGGTTTCGGAAAGTTCGTTTGCCGCATCCGGCGCCAAGTCTTCCGGCACCTCAAAGCCAGCAGCGTCCGCCGATGCAAAACCCAAAAGAGTGATCTTCCGTGCGTCCAAAGATCAGATCATGGAAGCGCAAAAAACGCTCAAGGCAAAATCCATGTACAGCGGCGAAGAAACCGGAAAGCTTGACGATGCGACCCGCGAAGGTTTGAAAAAATTTCAGGGATCGGCCGGTATAAAAGTCACCGGTACGCTCAATCAAATAACGCTTGAGAAAATGGGGATCGCCCTGACCGATAAGCAAAAAGCCGATGCCGCCGCAATGAATAAATAGGCCGAGGTCGATGCAGGCAATTAAAAAACGGCTGGCGGCAAGTTTCGTCAGCCGTTTTTCTTTGCGTTTTGGGCAGCTTTAAGTGAAAATCTTTGCACAGGAACCTATATGAGAATTTTTACATTTATTTTGATGGTTTTGGCCTTTGCGACGCTCGCTTTCGGCCAATCAGACATTGCGCGGAAACACATCGAATCCGATATTCTAAAAGTAATGAACGATCAGGCTGCCGACTGGAACGACGGTGATATCGACGGCTTTATGTCCGGATATTGGCGGTCTGAAAAACTCGTTTTTATCTCCGGCGATAATGTCACTCGCGGCTGGCAGCCGACACTTGACCGTTATAAAAAGAATTACGCTACAAAAGAAAAAATGGGGGTACTGCGGTTTTCCGATATCGAGATCACTCTACTTTCAAAAGATGCGGCCGTTGTTCTCGGAAGCTGGGCATTGACGCGGGCAGGTGATGATCCCCACGGCAAATTCACATTGATCTTTCGAAAGTTCAAAGTTGGATGGCGAATAGTTCAAGATCACACCTCATAAAATCTGGTATGGCTTAGGAATGAAACTTGCTGACTCTTACTTACTATACGGAACTGTATGGAACTAGAACATTAGGGTTACAAGGAGAGTTTATGCCAGAGAAAAGGGAAGAATCAATACATAAATTATAAAGAACTGACCGAAGGAATCGACTTTTGTATGTTGACCACAATGGATGGCGGGCATCTGCGAAGCAGGCCTATGTCAACGCAGCAATTTGACCTTAGCGGGGAACTTTGGTTTTTTACGAGCGACTCACAAAATCAGTGAGATCGAGAAAGACAGTCGTGTTAATGTCGCGTATTCAAATCCGGAAGACAACATAGAAGACAACATATATGTATCGATTTCCGGCCAGGTTGAACTCGTAAAGGACCGTGCCAAAATGGAAGAGCTGTGGAGCCCGATCTTAAAGGCCTGGTTCCCGGACGGCCTGGACGATCCGACACTTTGCCTCATGAAAATTCCGGTCGAACAGGCCGAATACTGGGATTCAGCGTCGAGTGCTATCGTTCAGCTTTTCGGTTTTGTTAAAGCGCTTGCAACAGGCCAGCAAGCCGATTGGGGAGAGAATAAGAAGATAGAGCTATAAGATCGTTGCAAAATGGAGAAAACGTGGTGGATAATGATTCGTAAAGTTTCATTATCCATTTTTTTTTGGAGATACATCATGAAGAAAATACCGGCTCTATTAGCGCTCATGTTTTTGATCACATTTTCAGCATTCGCTCAGCCATACACGATCCAACAGTACCTAAATATCAAATCCGCCGGCAGCCCGACGTTTTCTCCGGACGGAAAGCGAATGGCTTATCTGACAAATGTCACCGGCGTTTCGCAGGTTTGGGTTTGCTCGCTTCCGGGCGGCGCTGATCCAAAGCAGCTCACCAACTATGGCGACAACATTGGCTTTGTGCGGTGGCTGCCCGACGGCAGCGGCATCATCTTTGGCAAGGCAAAGGGCGGTGATGAGAATACGCAGTTTTTCTGGATGAAAACTGACGGCACCGGCATTCGCGAATTGACCAATTCACCTAAGGTCAGGCACAACTTCGCCGAAATTTCTTCGGACAGCAAGAAAATATATTACGCCTCGAACAAGCGGAACAGCACTTTTTTTGATGTGTACGCGATGGAGCTTGCGACCGGAAACGAGGAACTTCTCTATCAGCAGGACGGCAATAACGACCTGGCGGCAATAAACGACAGCGGGACTAAATTCGTGCTTTCGCGGAGCGGCATCGAAAAAGGCCTCGACAACGACCTTTATCTGGTCGATGTCAAAACCAAAAAAGAGACGCATCTGACGCCGCACACCGACGCATCGCAATTCGGCGATGTTCATTTTCTCGCTGACGGGCTTTTGTTGACGACAAACAAAAACCGTGAATTTTCCGGACTTGCACAGTTGCGAAAGAAGAACGCAGCCGGTGACGATTGGAGCGACACGAACCGCGAAGAAAAGATAGTTGACGATCAGAAATGGGACATCGGCGACGTGGCGATGAATGATTACGCCGGAGTCATGGCCTACACCGTGAACCGCGAAGGTTTTTCCGAACTCTATTTACGAAAGCTCGAAACCGGCGGCAAGCCTTTGATCTCGACCATTTCCAACAAGGCCGAAGCCGTAAAACTTCCCGCCCAAGGCATCGTCGGCGGAATGACGTTTTCAAAAGACGAAAGCAAGCTGGCTTTTACTTTCAACTCCTCGACGCAGAACGGCGATATATGGCTTTATGACCTGAAATCGAAAGCCTTGACCCAAATAACGAAAAGCGATCAGGCTGGAATCGATCCCAAAAGTTTCTTGGCTCCTCGACTAATCAAATACAAAACGTTTGATGGGTTAGAAATTCCGGCTTGGTATTATACTCCGGGTCCCGCGAACGACGGCGTACGCCGTCCGCCTGCAAAACTATCGCTTCGCAAGGTCATCGTCTCCGTCCACGGCGGCCCCGAAGGTCAGGAGCGTCCCGGTTTTAATCCGTTGTATCAATATTATCTTTCTCGGGGTTACGCGGTATTGGCGCTGAATGTCCGCGGTTCGACCGGTTACGGGAAGACCTATACGCATCTCGACGACGTTGAAAAACGCGAAGATTCGGTGAAAGACCTGGCGGCATCGGTCGAATGGTTAAAGACAAAAGGCGGCGCCGACCCGAAACGCATTGCGGTTGTCGGCGGCAGTTACGGCGGTTATATGACGATGGCGGCGATCACGCTTTATCCTGATCTGTGGGCAGCGGCTGTTGGAACCGTCGCGATCACCAATTGGGAAACTTTCCTGCAAAACACATCCGGCTATCGCCGGCGTCAGCGTGAGGTCGAATACGGAATGCTTGATCGCGACATCGATTTCCTCCGCCGCATATCGCCGATCCGCAAAATAGATCGCATCAAAACGCCTTTGTTCGTCATCTCCGGCAGAAACGATCCGCGTGTTCCCTATACCGAAGGCGAGCAGATGGTCGATGCACTTAAAAAACGAGGCGCCGTCGTCGAATACAAACTCTACGACGACGAAGGCCACGGCATTTCCAAACTAAAAAACCGGCTCGACCTCTATCCGCGAGTCGCCGATTTTCTTGATAAATATATGAAGTAGAGATTATTAGCCACAGATGAACTAGGATAAACACAGATAAGAACAAGAAATCTGCGTGCATCCGTGTTCATCTGCGGTTTAGTTCTTTCTTTTCAGATTTCCACACGGCAGCCACTCGCGTTCGCTTCTCTTGCGGCGTCCAAAATCTTTTGCACCTTCAATCCGTCGGCAAAGGTCGCGGCGTGTTCGACCTCGCTTTTGCCATCGCGTATCGCTTCGATTATCTTTGGGACAAATGCCATAAATCCGCGTGAAAATCCTGTGTCGGGAACGCCTGCTATCGCCGCGCCGAATTCGACCTCGATCTCCCGCCAATCCGTCTCGCCGATATTTGCAATAAACACGTCGCCGCGGTGGTCTATCGCTATTGCCCCGTTGGTGCCATAGACCTCGATGCGGTTTTTATATTTCGGGCCTTCCGTCATCGAAACGGACACAAGCCCGGTCGCGTCCTGCGTCAATTCTCCATCCGCAAACCGCAGCAGCATATTCGCTTCATCGTCGGTCGTCACGGCGCGAACATCGCCGGCTGCATTCTTACGCTCCTTGACATGCGTTTGCAATTGACAAAAAATACTCGAAACATCCGTCCCAAGCAGCCAGATAAATGAATCGATGATGTGCGAATTGATCGCTTCGAGTGCTCCTCCTCCTTGTCCTATGTCCGACCACCAATTCCAAGCCAAGTTCGGATCGCCGCGTTGTGGTGCCTGAAAAATGTATTTCGCATGACGAATTTTTCCGATCGCGCCGTCGCGAAGCATCTTGAAGGCCTTCAGTCTGCCTGGCTGGAACCGTAATTCGTGATCGATCAACGCCAGAACACCAGCCTTCGACGCTGCTTCGGTCATCTCTTCTGCCTCTGCGAAATTCATCGCCATCGGCTTTTCGCACAATATATGTTTGCCGTGCTCAAGCGAATAGATGGTCATTTCGCGGTGCAGGTTTGGCGGAGTAGTGATGCAGACCAGATCTACGTCGTCATGCGAAACCGTTTCGCGCCAATCGGCGGTAAAATGTTTTATGCCGAATTCCTCGGCCGCCGCTTTCGCGTTTTCAATGCTGCCGCTCGCGACTGAAACAACCTCGGTATTCCCGCAAGTCAAAAATGCCGGTATCTGCACCTTCCGCGCAAAGCCCGTTCCGATCATTCCGATCCCTATTTTGTCCTTCATTATAAAAAAAGACGCTGTCTCAAATAGCGGGTGCAGAGCAGCCCTTCCTGACTTCTAATCAATTTAAGTTTATCCTTGCGGCCCAGTTTGAATCAAATTGAAGGACAGCAAAACAGCCAGGCCATATTTGCAGGTCAGGAAGGGCGGCTTGCCCCCGCTCTTTTCGATATCAATCGACTTCCAGTTCAAGGCTGCCGGCGACGCCTTTTTTTAGCTTACGGCTGTGGAGCAGAAAATGATCGTAAGCCGCTCGGTCAGCTTTGCTTATTTCCGTGATCTCGGCTCCGATCGCGTATTTTTCCGTGGAAACATGTATCCCGACCTTTTCATATCGCCGTCCCATGACCTTCATCCGTATTTTGCCGCCTGGCAGATCAAGCTCGACATTTAATTCGCGGTTGTGGCCAACCAGATAATTTTCCTTTATGCGGATCGCCGAAACAATAAATGCAATGCCGGTGCCGCTTAGGTCGTATGTCTCACCGGTCATAAAACTGGTGTCGGACGTACCGCTTGCCCTGACCACACCGGGAATAGGATCGAACCATATCTTGACCGGGGCTTCGAACTTTCGCCGGGTCGCGTGCGACCGTTCGGCAAAAAGACTGTTAAGTTTTGAAACTAGCTCTCGTATCATCTACTTAAATATTCTGACTGTAATTTCACATAACCTTATGGACGCAAAAACTTCAAGTGATGTGCTGACAAAATTTATACAATATTCACTTCTTCATTGGTTTGCCTTTATTATCTTCGCTGGTCAGGACAGGGGTTGACCTTTCATTCAGTACGACAAGGAAAGAAAGCCTGCCGCTTTTGCCGTAAACGGCGGGTGTCGCGGTCGAAAAATACTTTGTCTTATTATCGGTAAGCGTGACGGTATATATATAACCAGTTGATTCCGGTGATTGCACGTCCGGCGGCACAAAGCCGCTTTCGATCAATGCTTTTAGATCACCAAAGTTTCCGTTGTGCTGGGAAGCATACGCCAACTGGCCCTTTGAGATACGGTCAAGCATCGCCTTGGCCTCGTCCTGGTGCGTTTCGATCCGCAGCGTATAAAAATAATTTTTGCCTTCCTGTTTGATCAGCTTTTCGGAATCTTCGTCCACCGTCAAAATTATCCAGACACCGTTTTCCTTCCGCAGCTTTATTTCCTGCAGCTCGGTTTTTTCAAGATTTTCGTCAGGCAATTTTGCCGTAACGGTCGCCAGATCGCCCGAAATGATCTCGCCGTTGATCTCGATCTCTGACGGAACGTTAGCGGCAAGGGCCTCGAAATCCATCGAAAATTCCTTTAGTTCATTTTCGGTCAAACCTTCTATTGCCGGACGTAGATTCGTTAAAAATATCGCCTCACGGATATGTTTTTCACGCAGATTCTTATAAAAGGCCCGCACAGTATCCGCCGGGGAATTGGGTTCGATCTTTATGGCCGAATAGTTTGCCGCTACATTATTATTCGCGCGAATCACTTGCGGCTGCTCATTTGTCTGAGTTTTTGTTGCCGCCGCGGAACAGCCGCCGAACACGAGAAATACAAATATTGCAGTACTTAAAAGAGAATTGGATTGAACGAATTTTACTGGCATTAGATCGATCCCCGAAATTATTGTTGCGTTAACGAACCAGATCTCATTGCGGGATACGTGCCGGAAAGCAAAGAGGAAAGACACGTTAATTTGCATTATAACGTGTCTTGCACAAAAAGGTAAAACAAAATTTTATTATGCGTAAAAAAGTCTGAAGATCCCTTTCGGATATTAAAGGTCTTTAGGGGCACCTTTACGTAATGTTTCCGGTCTTACGATTTTAAGAAGTAACCACAAAACAAACCGAAACAGAGGAACATCGAGATAGATTGCCGGTCAATGATTCGAACTTCCCCCTGCCCCTTTTTGCATTGCGTTTTTGTTGAATGCAATGTAAATTTCAATGCAGACCTTTCCCCGAACGAATTGCATCATAAGTTTAACCGTCCGCGGGGACCTTCCCGCCATTCGGGCACCTCTCCTCAACATGAGAGGAATTGTGAAGCTGACAGACATAACTCATTATCAAGGAGACCATTTCGGATGAAGAATCCTTTTCTCGAAAATTTTCGCCCATATATTCCCGATGGAGCGACCTTGCGCGAACTTACGCCGCTTCCGCTGATCGTCGGCACACTGCTCGGCATTATATTCGGCGCGTCGTCCCTTTACCTGGTCCTAAAGACAGGTTTGACCGTTTCGGCATCGATCCCGGTGGCGGTCATCGCGATCACGGTTTTTCGGCTGCTTTCAAAGATCGGAATGCGTGACGCGACGATACTCGAAGCAAATGTGATGCAGACGGCGGGGAGCGCGGGCGAATCGATCGCGTTTGGTATCGGCGTGACGATGCCGGCGATCATGATACTTGGCTTTGATCTGGATATTACGCGGGTCATGCTCGTCGCCATTCTGGGCGGACTCCTTGGGATTTTGATGATGATACCGCTCAGGCGGGCGCTGATAAAAGATCAGCACGGCTATCTAAAATACCCGGAAGGAACGGCCTGCGCCGAGGTTTTGAAGGCGGGAGCGTCGAAAGAATCGCGCGAGGCCTCGATCGAAAGCCATATTGAAGGAAGTGACGACGCGGCCCTACAGGGCGGCAAGATCATCTCGATTGGATTTGGGATCGGTTTTCTCTTTAATTCATTGATGAAGGTGCTTTTCTTCTGGAAGGAAAGCCCCACGCACGATTTTACCGCATCCGGATTTAAGGGCGGTTCGATCAGCTCCGATAACGACCCCACCTTGCTTGGCGTAGGTTACATCATCGGGCCAAGGATCGCCGGATTGATGATGGGCGGCGGTGTGCTGTCATATCTGGTGCTGATACCGATAATCAAATTTTTTGGCGAATCGGCAACCGGCCCGATAGCTCCGGAGATCAGCAAAACGATTGCCGAGATGAATCCGGGACAGGTCCGCAGTGCATATATTCTCTACATCGGGGCCGGTGCGGTCGCGATGGCCGGAATGATCTCGCTCGCCCGTAGTCTGCCCACGATCTGGAATGGCCTTAAAGGCGGACTTGCCGATCTTCGCGGCGGTTCGGCCGAGACGAACGGCAATCTGCCGCGAACCGATCAGGACATCTCTATCAAATGGGTCATCATCGGAGTGGTCGCTTTGATCGCCGCCATAATGCTGTTTCCGCAGCTTGGTCTGAGCGTTTTTGTCAGCCCGTTCGTTTCGTTCCTTGGAGCGATCCTGATAATTATTCTCGGATTTTTGTTCGTTACCGTCTCATCGCGGCTGACGGGTGAGGTCGGCTCTTCGTCAAATCCGATATCGGGAATGACGGTCGCCACGCTTTTGATCACGTGCTTGGTTTTCCTGGCTTTGGGATGGACGGCAGCAGACCCGTATTTTGTGACTGCCCTTTCGATCGGCGGCATTGTCTGCATCGCTGCTTCAAACGGCGGCACAACCTCGCAGGACCTGAAGACAGGTTTTTGGGTCGGCAGCACGCCATGGCGTCAGCAGATTGCGATTTTGGTCGGAGCGCTTGCGTCGGCCCTGGTGCTCGGTTCGCTGCTCATAATGCTGAACAACAACGAGACCTATTTCCAAAAGGTGGATGTTGCATCGCCGGTTGCTTCCTTAACGATCACGGAAGACAAATTATTTAAACAAGGCGGCCAATTCCAGACCGAAAAGGTATATAACGGCAAATATAAAGACGTTGATACGAATACATATCGCGTCTGGCAAAATACCGAGCCTAAAGACGGCCAGGTTGGCAAATATCTGATCGATTCGAATGGAAAACCCGCCTATTTTGTCGATCCGGGCATCAACGGCATTATCAAAAAGGACGAGGACGGGAACGACCTGACCCGCTATGACGCACCCAAAGCGACGCTGATGAGCTATATCATCAAAGGCGTTCTGGGGCAGAATCTGCCGTGGGGGCTGGTGATCCTCGGTGCAATGACAGCCGTTGTGCTGGAGCTGGCGGGCGTTCCGTCGCTTGCATTTGCGGTAGGTATTTATTTGCCTATATCGACGTCAGCGCCTATATTCCTCGGCGGAATGGTCCGGTATCTCGTCGATATTTACCTCAAACGCAAGCTTGCCGCCAAAAACCTGACCGAGGACGAAGTGATCGCCGAAACCGATAAATCGAACGGTGTTCTGCTGGCCTCCGGTTATATTGCTGGCGGTGCCATCGCCGGTATATTGATCGCTCTGTTTGCCGTCCAGCCAACGCTCAAGGGTGTGCAGGATGCCGCAGAACACTGGTCGAAGGAAGGCAATCCGTTTTTCACAGGTGCTTACCAGGACCTGCTCGGAATATTGCCGTTCATCGTTTTGATGGTAATTCTCTACTTCGTCGGGCGGGAGATGCTGTTGAAAGGCAAGGTAAGGGACTGATACGGTTTGAATGGGTAGATCATTCACTCTAAGCCATTTTCTGTCCCTCAAAAGTGACTCATTTAATAGCGTCGGTTGAAACCCGGCGCTATTAAATTCATCAGTTTCAAAGACACGGACAGTGATGCTTTTTCGCTGCCAGTATCTTTCATTTCCTTTTCAAAACACGGTCAAATAAATTAAACTTACCAAAACTTCTCCGGAGCATCTCGAAAATGAAAAAACTTGATCTTTCTTCGCATCTTTTGCGCTTTTGCATGATATTTCTTCTCTTCGCTGCGGGGGCATCTGCTCAAACGGTTCCTGCACCGAAGGATGTGCTTGGCTTCACGCCCGGCGATGACCGCAAACTCGCAAGCTGGGAGCAGACCGTCGAGTATTTCAAAAAGCTCGATGCCGCCAGCGACCGGATGATCCTCGAAGAGATCGGCAAATCGACGCTGGGCGTACCGTTCGTTTACGCGACGATCAGCTCGCCGGAAAATCTAAAAAATCTCGAAAAATACAAACAAATAAATGCTAAACTCGCTGATCCGCGAACGATCGCCGGAACGCAGGCAGCCTTGCCTGCACCGGTCGGTAGACAGGAAACCGCCCAGCGACTAATCGCTCAGGGCAAGACCATCGTCCTGATCACCTGCGGAATTCATTCCGACGAGGTCGGCTCCGAGCTTTCGTCGATGCTGATCGCCTATAAGTTAGCGAGCAGCAATGATGCTGAAACGAAGAAGATCCTCGACAACACGATAATTCTGCTCGTGCCTTCGCTTAATCCCGACGGCGTCGATATCGTCAAAAACTGGTACGACAAAACGCTCGGCACGCCGTACGAAGGCACCGATCCGCCGGAGCTTTACAATAAATACGTCGGCCACGACGACAACCGCGACTGGTATGCCTTCACGCAGATCGAAACGCAGCTCACCGTCGATAAAATTCACAACGTCTGGCACCCGCAGATCGTCCACGACATCCACCAACAGGGCGAAAACGGCTCGCGGCTGTTTCTGCCGCCATATATGCAGCCCGTCGAACCGAACGTTCCCAAACAAATTGTCGAAGGCTACACCGAGCTCGGCAACGCCATGGCTGCCGATCTCCGCAAGCAAGGTTTTCAAGGCATCACGACCAATTCGACCTACGACGCATGGACGCCCTCACGGGCCTATTCGCACTATCACGGCGGTGTGAGAATCTTAAGCGAAACCGCATCGGCAAAGCTCGCAACACCGATCACCGTAAAATTTGACGACCTCCGCCCCGGCCAAAACTACGACCCGCGCAAAGAAGCCGCCAACTTCGGCCCCGTCTGGAAAGGCGGCGAATGGCACCTCCGCGACATTACCAACTACATGACCACCGCCGCGTTCAGCCTGCTAAATCACGCTGCGGATAATCGGGAGAAATGGCTCTCAAGATTCCATTCAATTGGTAAGGAAGCTGTTCGGCCGCGAAAGAATGGAGAATTGAATGCGTATGTTCTGCCAATGCCCAAGCGAGATGCTCGTGGAAACCCTTCCAGCGAATTTTTCAGACGCAAGGAGTTGATTGAAATCCTTCGTCGAGCCGATGTTGAAATTTCGTACACTGGTAAACCCTTAGTTTATAATGGATTGAGCTTTGAAAGTGGTTCGGCCTTTGTTTCACTCAATCAGCCATATGGCGACTTTGCGAAAGCGATTTTTGAACGACAGACATATCCAGATTTAAAGGATTCAAACGGTAATCCAATTCCTCCTTATGATGTAACGGCCCACACGTTACCGTTATTAATGAATACGTCGGCCATCCCAATGAATGAGTCGCTTGCTGCGGAAACAACTCCTGACTATCCAACGAGTGATATTGGGTGTGGTAATACTCCTGGAGCGCCAGTTGACGCGATATATCGTTCTCCGGTTCCGTCCATGGACGAGGGATGGACCCGCTGGGTCGCGGAAAGGCAAATAGTGTTTGATTGCAAGACTGTTGTTTCTACCATCACGAACAACGACATACGCTCCGGAAAGCTTCCGAACAACTCAATCATCTTTCCCGACCAATCGCCGAACCAGATCCTTAACGGCTTTGCAAAAGGCTCGATGCCGGATGAATACACGGGCGGCGTTGGGAAGGAGGGCGTTGAGAATCTCAGGAAATTTGTCGAGGCCGGTGGCACGCTTGTCTTTCTAAACCGAGCGTCCGATTTTGCCATCGAGCAGTTCAATCTGCCGATCAGAGATGTGACAAAAGGCCTTGCCCGCAAGGATTTTTACATTCCCGGCTCGATCCTCCGTACCGAACTCGACCTGACCTCGCCCATCGCCAAAGGAATGCCAAAGGAATCCATCGCCTGGTTTGAAAATGGCCCGGCGTTTGAAGTAGGAGTAACGCCTTTAGGCGTGAATGCGTCTGGCGGGATCACGCCTAAAGGCGTTACTCCTACCTACCAAATTATCGCCCGGTACCCAAGCGATCCTAAACAAATTCTCCTCTCCGGTTGGGCACTCGGTGCCGAAAAGATCGCCGGTAAAGCGGCTTTGGTTCAGGTAAACATCGGCAAAGGCAAAATCATATTGTTCGGCTTTCGTCCGCAATACCGCGGCCAAAGCCTGGCAACATTTCCCTTGCTGTTCAATGCAATACAGAATTAGCCACAAATTACACGGATGGCACGAATATGATTTTTTTTGTTCTAAAAAACAAGGCTACTTGCCGATTTTAACTATTATTATAATTACTCTTATTCGTGCTATCCGTGTAATTTGTGGCAACCGATTCTTTAAACTTATTTCCGCGGCCGTCGTATATTCAAATTGAGGCCATGATTTGGGATTGATTTTTTCAATATTGCATGGGCTAAAATGCTTCTCCTTTTTACAATTTTCCTTATCTCACTCGCGGGTATTTCGCTCGTATTTCTTATAAAACATCTTACCGGTCCGCACCTGCTTGAAGAAAAATCGCGCAGGAATATCGACGCAGTAAATTTCCGCCCGCTCTTCGCTCCCAGCGATGAAGAGATGCTTGCCTTCGAAGCTGAAGAACAAAAGCGGCTCGCCGCAAACGAGAGCGAGGAACGGCGTCAAATCTACGAGGAAAAACTTGCAAAGCTCGAAGAAATTCGCCAAAATTGGCGCGCATCTTCAAACAGGTCAAACACTATCGAGGTGCTTTACAGCGCTTCGCAGATCGGACACGGCGAGGTTTATATCGAGGTTTCCGAAAATGTTTTGAAAGCCTGGCGTGCCGGAAAGATCGCCGATCTGTCGGCTGACGATCTGGCACAATTGCTGGAAAGCCATTTTTGGCTGCTTCCGGCACATGAAAGGGCACCCGGCGTCAGTTTCCGCATACAGCAGGAAACAGCAGTTTTGCGCCGGAAGTAACGCCGCCGTCCGGGCGGCAATATGCTGACGATACGAGGAATTTCAATGGAACAATTTATTCCGCTAATAATTTTGGGTGTGGTAGTGTTGATCGCGCTTGGCGTGATCTGGTATGTCGTTACACGCTTTTTGGTCAATGTCGGTGCGCAGGAAGTGGCGATCAAGGAACGCCGCTACCTCGGGCGCCGGATGCCGCAGGGCCGCGTCGTCGCTACCGAAGGCGAGGTCGGCATCCAGGCCGATGTTTTGAAACCGGGATTACATTTCGTTTGGTATCCGATCGAGACGGTTGTGCGTAAAGTGCCGCTTGTCGAGGTCGGTGCTGATGAGCTCGGCGTTATCGAGGCGATTGACGGTGAACCGATGCAGACCGGCAGTATTTTTGCACCCGACCGCGCGCAAAATGCGCACAACAATTTTCAGGACCCGATCGCCTTTATCAAACAGGGCGGCGTAAAAGGCATTCAGCTTCGTACGCTGCCGCCCGGGAAATGGGCGATTCACCCATTTCTGTTTAATGTGTCGATTGCCCGGGTAACCGAAATTCCGCCCGGCAAGATCGGGATCGTGACCTCGGCCGACGGTGCTCAGCTGGAACCGGGACGTCTCCACGGCAGCGCGATCAAAGGACACAAAAATTTTCAGGACGCCGAAAGTTTTATCTATAACGGCGGGCAGAAAGGGCCGCAGGTCGAAACGCTGACGCCGGGAACATATCGAATCCACACACTGTCCACGGCAATCGAAAACGCTAATGAAGATAAGCCGGGCCTTTTCAACGTGCGTTTTTTCGACGCCACCGTAATTTCGGAGAACCAGATCGGCCTGGTCGAGGCTCTGGACGGAGCACCGCTTGATCAGCGGGATTATGTTGCCCAGGCGATCACCGGACACGATAATTTTCAGGACAGCAACACTTTTATCAGCGGCGGCGGACAACGCGGCCCGCAAAAAGATATTCTCCTGCCGGGAACTTATTACATCAATCCGCTTCTGTTTAAGGTAATTCCGGAATCCGCGAAGGAAATTAAACCCGGCGAGGTCGCGGTCATAGTTTCAAACGTCGGTAAAGATCCTGGAGAGGAAATTCGCCAAGCCATGGCGCAAAAGATCCGCGACCGGCTGGAACGCGAAGAGCGGGAACAACTTCAGATCGCAGCCGAAAAGCTTGATAAGGTTGACGGCGAACACACTTCGATCGACGATATTAAGGCCGAATTCGTCACAGGCGACCCGGCGGACGCCCGGCTCGACAGCGGCGCTCACGAAGCCTACGTCGTACCCGAAGGTTTTCGCGGAATTCAGGAAAGTGTCGTCGGGCCGGGACGGTATTATGTCAACACATTAGCAGTAACGCCGATAGTCATCCCGACGACAAATCAGACCGTCGAATGGACTTCGGGTGATGTCAGCAACACATTCGATCCGTTTGAGGTCATATCGAAGGACGGTTTTACAATGCAGCTCGAGGTGCGCGTCGTCTTTCGCGTTAAACCCGAGGATGCTCCGTTCATGGTCGCAAAGATCGGCGACACGCAGCGGCTCGTCCAGAACGTGATGCACCCGCTGATCGATTCGATCTTTCGCAATCAAGCGTCCGAAAGCTCGGCGATGGCTTATCTGCAGAATCGTCATGAGGAACAGGAAAGAGCCGAAGCCCGTGTGCGAATGCACCTTTTGAAGTATCACGTCGATGTTGTAAATGTGCTTATATGCCACATTCGTCTGCCGGAAGAACTGATGAAAACGCAGACGGAAAAGATACTCGCCGAACAAAAACAGAGCATGTTCAACGCCCAGCGGGAGGCCGAGATCAAGCGTATCGAGCTGGAAAGGACCAGTTCGCAGGCCGACAATCAGCGGAGTTTGATGGAAGCGACCGTCGGCGTGGACATTGCCGGAAAGCGTTCCGAGCAGCGCAAAAAAGAAGCCGAAGGCGAGGCTTATTACATCAGCGAGACTGGTAAGGCCGAAGCCGAAAAAATGCGGCTGATCGGCGAGGCCCAGGGTGTAGCGTACAACGAGCAGGTCAAGGCCCTCGGCGGTGCAAACATAGCGATGATCGAAACGCTCAAGGTCATCGGTGAAAAAGGCGTCCGCATCACGCCGGACATTCTAGCCTCGGGCGGAGCGGGTGGCGAAGGCGGCGGCATCGGCCAATTGCTGCTGCTGAACTTATTCCGCGATCAAATGAAGAAAAATGGAGATTCGCCCGTGAATGAAAAAACTGTTTAATGTCCTCCGCGGCCGCCGCCCGGATTGTTCTTTTTCAGAAGAAAAATGAGAGGTATGACGCAGATGACAAGAACCATCAGCACAAAGTAAGCGTCAATGAACGCGAGCACCGCCGCCTGTTTCTGGACCGTTGCAAAGGCCAATGCTTTTGCCTGGTTCGCGGCGTCGATGGCTGACGATCCCTGCTGTTGTAGATATTGAGCGATCCGGGCGAGCCACCCGGTAAAATTTGGATCGTAGTCGGTCGTGTGGTAGCCGGACGTATTTATATGATACTGCGTCCGGCGCGCGAGGATCGTCGAAAGGATCGCGATGCCGAAACTGCCGCCGAGATTTCGCGACAGATTCATTAATGCGGAGACGTTATTTGTCTTGCCCTGCGGGATACCGGTGTAGGCCGCCGTATTTATCGGTACGAACAGGAACGCCAAGCCGGCAGCCTGATATATACGAGCCCATGCAAGGTCCGAATAAGCCACCTGAAGGTTCATCCCCGTCAGATTCCAAAGTGCAAGCGCCGAGATTATCAGCCCAACCAAAATAAGCCAGCGGACCTGTATTCGCTGAAGCAGTACGCCGCCCACCAGCGGCATCATCAACATCACCACAAAGCCGCCCGGCGAGATCACCTCGCCGGCCGTCACCGCGTTATAGCCAAGCAGCGTCTGTGCCATCAGCGGCAACAAAAAGGTCGAGCCGAAAAGAATGAACCCAACCGCGAAGAGAAGTATAAATGAGCTTGCAAAATTGCGGTCAAGCAGCATCCGCACATCGACCGCCGGGTGTTTCTGATGAAATTCCCAAATGACGCCAACAACCAGGGCGATAACAGCGACGATGGTAATTCTAATGATAAAGCTCGATTCGAACCAGTCTTCGCGATTGCCTTCGTCAAGGACGATCTCAAGTGCGCCGATGCCGAGTGCGATCAGCGTTATTCCGATCCAATCGATCTTAAAACCTTCTTTTTTCATCCGCTCGCGCTCGCCGGTCGTGCTTTTCGGTTCGCTGACGAAATACCATGTAAGCGCCAGCGAAAGCAGGCCGATCGGCACATTGATGAAAAATATCCAGTGCCAGCTGTAGTTGTCGGTGATCCAGCCGCCGACCGTCGGCCCGACAGCCGGGGCGAAAACCACGCCGATCCCATAGATGGCAAAGGCAATGCCGCGCTTTTCGACCGGAACGGAATCCGCTATGATCGACTGCTCGGACGGGGCCAGCCCGCCGCCTCCGAGGCCTTGCAGAATACGGAAAAATATCAGCATCCCAAGATTGGTTGCGATGCCGCAGAGAAACGAACTGGCGACAAACAGGACGACGCATCCCATGTAAAAACGCTTGCGGCCAAAAAAAGTGGCGAGCCAGCCGCTGATCGGCAGGATTATCGCGTTGGCGACGAGATAGGATGTCAGGACCCACGAGGCCTCGTCCTGTCCGGCCGATAAACTGCCGGCAATATGCGGGAGCGCGACATTGGCTATGGACGTGTCCAGCACCTCCATAAACGTCGCTATCGTCAGGATAATGATCACCAGGATCGGATTGATCGTCCGGTGTGCCTGGCCTGAAACCGTCGAATGAATATCGGCCGTCGTAGCTGCCATCGGTCGTTACCTCACCTTAACGCTCGGCTCGGCGGACATTCCGGGTGCCAGTAAAACCTTGTCGGGCTGTTCGTCAAAGACTATTTTGACCGGGACCCGCTGAACTACCTTGACGTAATTTCCGGTCGCATTTTCCGGCGGCAGCACACTGAACCGCGATCCTGTTCCGGCCTGAAAACTTTCTATCTTACCGTGGAATTTTTGGTTCGGATAGGCATCTACCCTGATCTCGACCGGTTGGCCGATACGCATGTTCTCAAGCTGGGTTTCCTTGAAATTCGCCACGATCCAGACATCATCAGACCGCGAAATGGCCATCAGCAGCGTTCCGGTCTGGACGAGCTGGCCTTCCTCGGCGGTTTTACGGGTGATATAGCCGTCCTCGGGGGCGACCAGTTTTGTATATGAAAGCTCAAGCTCGGCCTGATGAACGGCGGCTTCGGCGGCGGCAATCCCGGCCTCGGCGTTATCGGCCTGAGCCTCCGTTACATCGACCCGTTCAGCTCCCGCGTCGGCGTCCTGCAACCGCCCCGTCGATTCATTGACCTGCGATCTGGTCAGATCTATCTGGGCAAGCGACTGGCGGTAATTATCGCCGGCCGTCGCTACTGCGGCATTGGCTTCGTCAACCCGTGACTGGGCAGCGAGTATCTGTTTTTGCGCAGCGTCCAGTTGCGAACGGGCAGTTTGCAGGGCATTGTTCGCCTGCTCGAGCGCCTGCTGCGAGATGTCGCCTTTATTAAAAAGGGCAAGCCGCCGCTTGTACTCGGTCTCCGCCAGCTGGACATTTGATTCGGCTTGCGGCCCCTGGGCCTTGGTTTGGGCAAGGTTCGCCTGGGCGGTCCGCACGGCGGCCTGCGCCTGCGAGACCTGGCTCCGCTTTGCATCTGATGCGAGCCTCGTTTGTTCGACATTCGTTTGGGCTGTCTGAACGTTCGATCTCGCCTGTGTGCGTCCGGCTCCGGTCGTTTTTACCGTCAGATCGACGTTCGCCCGGGCAAGTCCGCGCTGGCTGCGTGCAGTTTCAAGCTGTGCATTTGCCTGTGCCAGGCGGGCCTCATAATCCTTTGGGTCAAGGTCAACGAGCGGATCGCCTTTATGAACATATTGATTGGACCTTACATAAACCTTGCTGACGTATGCGGAAACCTTCGGGCTGATCTGCACGATGTCTCCCTCGATGAAAGCATCGTCAGTCGATTCGTATTGCCGGATATATATCCAATAGACAAGGCCCGAAATGATAGCGGCCAGCAGGATGCCGCCGCCGATGAAGATCAGCTTTCGCCGTCCTTTGGGCTCTTCGTCTGATTCAACGCCGGGCTCTTCATCGATCATCTCATCGGCTTTAGATTGCGGATCACTGTCCGCACCGGTATTTTTCTGTTGTCCGCTCTCGATCCCGTCGGGTTCCGGTAATGATTCGCTCATTTCTTGATATAAATAACCCTTGATTTTCTAAGTTAGTAAGCACTTACTTTTTATCTCATTTCGATCTTTATTTGTCAATTTTCCACCGGGATAAAATGGTGTCATGTATACTTTTCGTCAATACGGGCTTGATGCGAAGCCGCAATGATTCTGTTACGATGAAATATTACATAAGCTTAAATGAAAGAAAATATTAATATTTCGCGATTGCCGGGCGGCATGGCCGTCATCACCGATGTGATGGCCAGTGTCAGGAGTGTGACGCTTGGATTCTTTTTCAAAAAAGGCTCGCGGCACGAACCAAATGAGCTGAATGGCATTTCGCATTTTATCGAACACACCGTATTTAAAGGCACAGAGAAACGCTCTGCGCTCGATATAGCGATCGAGCAGGACCGCCTCGGCGGAAATCTGGATGCCTTTACGACGCATGAAGAAACTGGTTTTGCGATCAAGGTGATCGACGATCAGGCCGCAAACGCTTTCGAGCTGATCGCCGACATGCTGACCGGTCCGCGTTTTGAAGAAAAAGAGCTCAAAAGCGAACAGCGCGTGATCATCGAAGAGCTTAAAATGGTCGAGGATTCGCCGGAGGAATATCTGAGCGATCTGTTCAGCGAGAAATTTTTCTACGCTCATCCGCTCGGCATGTCCATCGCCGGCACACCAAGAACGGTGCGGAGCTTCGACAGCGAAATTACAGGCAAATATCACCGGCAGCTCTTCAATCCGTCGAATCTGGTTATCGCAGCGGCCGGAAATCTGGAACACCAGCAGATCGTTGATCTGGCGGAGCGTTTTTTTGTAGCACAGCCGCTGCCGCAGCAGGATGACGGAATTACGGCCCCCAAAATGTCGGCCCCGATAATTGTTAAAAACAATAAAAATCTCGAACAGGCGCATATTATTATCGCGACCCCGTATGTCGGAGCGGCGGACGAAAAGCGTTATGCGGCCGATCTGCTCGCAAACATCATCGGCGGCGGGACATCCAGCCGTTTATGGCAGAAAGTGCGCGAGCAACGCGGACTTGCCTATAGTGTCGGGGCAGGAGCGGTGATGTTTCAGGATTGCGGCTTTTTCTCGATCTACGCCGGGACTTCGCCAAAAAAGGTTGAGGAGGTTTTGGATATTGCGATAAAAGAGCTGTGCTCGGTCGTCCGCGACGGCGTGACCCGGCAAGAACTAACTCTAGTAAAAGACCAGGCCGCTGCCTCGATCCTGCTTGGGCTCGAGGATTCCGCGTCTCGTGCCGCGACGCTTGCCCATTCGGAGATGATCCATGGACGGCAAATACCGGTCGAGGAAACGCTTGCAAGGCTCGACGCGGTCACCATGGAAGAGATACGTGAACTCGCCCGCGAATTTTTCCAGACCGAAAAGACCGCCTTCGCCGCGTTAGGAAATTTGAACGGATTGAAGATAAAAAGGGAACGATTGGAGATCAAACATTACTGAAAAAATGGTTTTGTGGGGTTCATCTTCGGTGATCGTATTTGGATGAACCGATTGATTTGAAAGGCAGCTTGCAACCCGGACCTTTGTCCCCGGTCTCTTTACAGTTCAAAGTATTCAAAAAAAAATGTAATTTCTTTATTTAGGAATTTTGTAAAATTTGGTAACGTTTGGCTAAAAGCGGGGCCGGGTTATTGGTGATAATTGCATTGAGGCCGAGTTTTATGCCGCGTTTTACCCATCGCGGATTGTCGGCGGTCCAGATCGTCACCGGCAGGTTCCGCTGCTCCGCTTTTTTCATTAGTTTTTGGGTCGCCAAAGAGAAATGTATCGATATCTCGTCCGCCCCGAATTCGTCTGCTATGTTCACTAAATGCTTCTCTTTACGGAGGATGGTCATAATTTTCGGGGCAAACAAAGCCGCTGTCCTAACTGCCGGGCAGAGAAGCCGGATACGGGGCAAGACCGCCAGCTTAAAGCTTTTTACGATGATCTGACCGAGTAGGTTAGAGTGTTCGATCACCCGGCAGACGGCTTTTGTAAGCTGTGCCGCTTCGAAATCCCGGCATTTTAACTCTATGTAGATAAGGCCTTTAAAGCTGTGCAAAAATGAAAGTACATCCACCAGGCTTCGCACCCTTTCTTTTACGTAGTCCGGTTTCTCATGTTTTCGGTTTACCTCATTGAACCATGATCCGATATCATATTCGCCAAGCTGAGCGGAATCGAAATCAGAGACCCGTCCATCCCTGCCGGCCGTGCGTTTCAATGTCGCATCATGAAAAACGACAGCCACTCCGTCCTTCGCCAGTCTGACATCGAACTCTATGCCTTCAGCTCCATCAATAATGGCCCGGCTAAATGCCGCCAAAGTATTCTCGGGGGCCAGCAAGCTTGCACCACGATGGGCGATTATCAGGGGTTTTGAAGTGAAACTATTTGTTTTTTTTCTAACAAGAAGATCGTTTTTGACCATGCTATGGGCTCCGTGGTCGGAAATTTATGGTTCCCAACAATATTAAAATATTGTTGTGAAATCTTTCTTACATCCTTGATCGGATGAATTTTAAATTTGTACAGTAATTCCAGGACCGAGCCGACCAGAGAAGGCTTTACCGGAATAAATACCAGCTTCCCGCCTGGTTTCAAAACTCTCGCCATCTCCTGTAAACCATTGTCTAATGGCACATATTCAAGCACTCCGCAGCTAAGGATCAGGTCAAAAGAATCGTCGGCAAATGGAAGCCCGAGAATATTTCCCTGAACCGGCACGATATTTACTGCATCCGCCTTTTTTTCCTTTTGGAATTGCTCGGCAGATATCTTCAGCAAATTGAATGAAAGGTCAAAGGCAATGGTTTTTCTTGGACGAAAACCAGCGTCATGAAACCCAAGCGTAACGATCCCGCTGCCACTCCCCGCATCCAGAACAAGTGAATTCTGATCGATCTCAAGGTCAAGTGAGCGAAGGTATTTAGCGACGGAAACACGGTATCCATTGAGTTTCAACGCAATTGTGTGAACATCTGCGATCTTGTCGTAGAAGCTTTGTGTCTTTGTTTTTGCGGCGGCGGACTTTTTCATCTTACGATCATTTTTCCGCTAAAAGCTTCAATAGAGTTTCACGCATTTCTTCAAGGCGGCTGGTGTTTGTCCCACTTTCGATATAACGGACCTTGCCATTGCGGTCGATCAGGACGGCAGTGGGTAGTCCAGTTGCTCCATACGCAACCTGCGAGAACTGATCCTTGGCAACCAAAAAATCATATGGGAGCCGATGAGCTGCCTTAAAACGCTGCAAAGCAGCGATCTCGCTGGGATTATCCACGGGGAAACCTTCCGCCTGGCCATAATATCGCGTCAAGCCTAGAATCACGAGGCCGTCGCTCTTATAATCCTGATACCATTCAGTCAATGAAGGAAAGGCATCGAAACAAGGCCCGCACCACGTCGCCCAAAAGTCCAACAATACTACTTTTCCACGTAAACTTGCCAGAGTCTGTGGTTCGCCTGGAAACCATTTATCGATATTCACAAGTTCGGGAGCTATTTCGCCGATCAGTTTATAATGCTTCTCACGTTTTTTGAGTTTCTGAACAACTTCATTTTCCTGTGACTTAACAGGAAAGTCCTTTCCAGCTTGAATCAGTGAAGCCGAATAATTTTGCATCCCCAATAGCTTTCGCCCAGATTCTATTTGATAAGTGATCAGCTTGTCGGCAGCATAAAAATAAAAGCTCGGCGAGCCTATGGAAGCTGCGGTCATTCGCATGTCCGCAAGTGCTTCGTCGGCTTCTTTCACATCATCGATGGCCTTGTAAGATTCAAAGACAAGCATGCCGGCATCCAATACTTCATCAAGTCCTTTAGTAAGCGAAACAGGATCAAGAGCGATAATTTTGGCAGCTTTATAAGCTTCTTTTGCATGATTTGCAGCGTCAACAAAGTTGCGTTTTGCCAAATAAGCCTTAGCGAGCTCGCTTTCCATTCTCGAACGTTCGCTCATCTTAACCGGACCGGCTTTCAAATATTCACTTAGTATTTTCGCTGCTTTTTCAAAATTTTTCTGTTTTGCGTAAATCACAACAAGAATAGAACGTGATGTTTGAGAACGATCAGAAGCAGGACTGTCCGTTACCAAAAACTTTTCCAAATTTTCCGCGGTCCCGTCCAGATTTTCTGCGATCCAATGGAGCAATCCAAGATTATAGAAGTCTTCGCCGGCTAGATTTTGGCGGGCGGATGCTATACCAGCATATTTAGCCGCCAGATGCTTTTGCTCCCGCTCTGTCTGAATTCGCAAATTCTCACTGTACGGAATTCTTTTCAGTTCATATTCTGCGAATTTCGTTTTATTGTACGCATTTGCCTCGTCAAACATTTGCTTGATTGTTAGATCTTTCGTTGAATTAACAACAACTCCTGTCGGGGCTGTGTTCGGACTTACCCGCCGCGATTGAGCAAAGGCGGAAACTGAAAGAATTAAAATCAATAAAATAAAGCAATTACGCATATATCAATGTTGTAAAAATGGCGATATTGATTTTGGACTAAATGCTTGAAGATATTTCGAATGCTTATTCTCGCACAACTTTTCAGATATAATCTTGCCGGTCAAAGGGGCAAGTAATATTCCGTTACGATAATGGCCGGTCGCTATCATCAAATTCTCAAATCCTTCGATACCTCCAATAATAGGTTGTCCTTCACCTGCAAATGGCCTCAAACCGGCCCATTTGTCGCTAATCGTTATACCAGCCAGGCAAGGAGCAATTTCCGACGCAATGTCATGCAATTTGGCTGTACCGATTTCCGTGGTGCTTTTATCAAACCCGACATCTTCAACAGTAGCACCAGTTAAGATTCGTCCGTCGGCACGCGGCACAATATATCCGCGTGGACTAAAGATCACTTTCTGAAATAGCTTCTCTGGTGGGTGAAAACTTATCATCTGCCCACGAATCGGCTTAACTTTAACAGGCACAGTCGTTTCCCTGATTTTGATGAGCGAAGTCCACGCACCCGTTGTAAGGATCGTTGTACCCGCGAAAAATTTTACTTTGTCTTGCGCCGCTCCTGTTACCAAATTATTTTTTATCAACAGCTCGCGAATTTCTGTCTGTTCGTAAATCCTGATGCCATTGATCCGGCTGTATTTGATTAAAGCGGCCAATAATTTGCGATTCTCTACTTGCCAATCTTCTGCAAAAAACAAGCTTTCACGTATATCGGGCGAAACAAAAGGCTCCCATTTTCGAGTTTCTTCAGCGTTCAGATAATCAACCTGCAAACAAGCCCTCAGCTTCCATTCTAAAGACTTCTTCAGTTCAATTGAATCACTTTCCGTGAAAGCCAAGTAAAGTGTTCCGCTTCGATCTAGTTCGATATTAACGCCGGTTTCATTGAAAAGCTCACTCGCAAGATCAGGATATAACCGCTTTGATTCTGAGCAAAAATGATAAAAATCATCTATTTTGTCGGTTTCCGCATCTGGTGCAAGCATTCCGGCGGCAGCAAAGGAAGCTTCCTGTCCCATCTTTCCCCGTTCTACAATCGTAATTCGGCCAATGCCTTTTTTGTGCAACTCCCGGGCGATGCTTAGGCCAATCACGCCGCCGCCGATAATTAAAACATCTGAATTCATTAAACAATTGTCGGGTGCAGGTACTCCATACTAAAAGTTAGTTTTAGCTAAATAATTATAGGTGATAGGATCTTTAATACCGGCCAGCTCGAATCCACGCAATCTTAAAGCGCAAGAATCGCAGGTCCCACATGCAAGGTCTTCGTTTCTATAACAGGACCAGCTTAAATGCAGAGGAGCTTTTAACTCAATACCTTTAAGTATTATTTCTGCTTTTGACAAATGAATGATCGGGGTCTCAATTCGAATATTTGTATCTGGTTTTGTTCCGAGTACGATCGTTTTTTCGAAGGCTTTGAAAAATTCTGGCCTGCAATCTGGGTAACCACTCGAATCTTCCGCAACTGCACCGACATAAATTGAACTTGCGCCGATCACTTCCGCCCAACTCGTTGCAATCGCAAGCATGTTCGCATTGCGGAACGGCACATAGCTCGTCGGAATTTCTTTCGATAGGAGATTAGCGTCGGTAACGCCTATATTCTTGTCTGTCAATGACGAACCCCCGATCTTTGCCAGATGTTCGATAGAAACATTGAGTCGCTTTTCGACACAGTAATGATCAGCAATGTCGTTGAACGCCTGGAACTCTCGTGCTTCGGTTCGCTGGCCGTATGAAACATGTAAAAATGCTGAGTCTTCATTTTCAGACAGCGCGATAGCCGCCGTTACGCATGAATCCATGCCGCCGGAAACAAGACAGATCGCTTTTGAGTATTGCTCGTTCATCCGATTTGATCCCGGCCGTCAAAAAATCGAACGGCGAGAACTGTTATTACGTATACTACATTATCAAGGTGATAATATGTTTTGTCCTAATTGCGCTGCTAATAATCGGAGCGAACAAAACTTTTGCCGTTCGTGCGGCCTGAAATTAGACGCGATCTCAAGAAATGTCGCCGAGCAGTTTCCATCTGTCGAATATGCAAAGCTGCAAAAGCGGAAAGAGACCTTCGAAAAGCTCGGTCTTACTTCATTGGCAGTGACCGGCGCGATCGGGCTTGGCATGTTCATTTTCAAAGTAGGATACTACAAGCTTATGTTGTTCGGGCCGGAAATTCTTCTCTGGTCTGCGTTTGGTGCGTTTGCAGTTGCCGGACTTTTATCGGTGTTCTTTTTTAATTATCCGAAACAATTTATGAAATTCGAAAAGATAGATCCGATAGTATCGCCGACAGATATCAGCTCTGACGCTGCCCCGCTGCCGACTAACAAGCTTATTGAAGACAGGTCTTTTGAACCTATCGGAAGCGTGACCGAGCACTCGACTGAATTGTTAAATGTGAAAACACGAGCACTTTGATCTTAAACGCCATGAGCGTCTGCTCCCCAAATATATTTATGCAACTGCAAATTTAACCGTACTTTTAGCCCGCTCGCAGCAACCGCTTCCGCGATCTCGGATAAATTTTCAATTCCATGAACCGGCGAGATCAATATCTCTTTTGTGCTGTTTGTGAGGTCGTATTTAGCAATGATTTGCTTTGCAAATTCCCAATCCGCCATGTCGGCGATGACAAACTTCACCTCGTCAATTTTAGGACGGAGCCGTTCGAGGTTCAGCCAATGGTTGCGTTCGACTTCACCTGAGGCAGGGCATTTTATGTCAAGAATTATCTTTGCTCGAGGATCGACTTCTTCGGTCGAGACAAATCCGCCCGTTTCGATCAGCACT
>JAYUCO010000016.1:0-13642 GCA_043740295.1 Pyrinomonadaceae bacterium
ACCAGTAAGAAATATCGAGTCAATTTAGATAGCCAAAGAAAAACAATCGAGCAGAAACAGACTGGAAGAAATCCAACGACTGCAACGCCTCCCAATCCGGCGAACAATACAGTTGTTTCGGTGAACGCCTGCGAGTACCCAATCGCATTCCAGTTATTCCCTATCACCCAATATCTGAGAAATTCGGTGAAGACCCAGATAAATGGTGCAGCTAGAATAGCGGTACTTCCGAATCGCCGCAGCAAAACAGAACAAACAGCACTAAAAATACCGGGAAATATGCCCGCGATAAGGGCGACGAAAAAAAATAGCGTATATGCCAGGACAGGCGGGAATGCCGCATAAGTGATAGGTGCAAACGTCAGCCACCAGCACGTGCCGAAAAAGAAGATCGTGCCAAACAGCCAACCGGTAACGAATGAACGGAACGCGGATCGTTTTTCGCGTTCTACCGCCCACATAAGCGGCATTAAGGCAACCCACGCCAGATACCATAACTCCCAACCGGGAAAAGCCAGAATCAATAGGATCGCTGAAAGTACCGCAAGCAAAGCGTTCATCCAATGCGGCAAAAACCGTTTCAACTTCGGCATTTTCATTGCCACAGTTTAGCAGAAATATCACTAAAATCAGTTGACGCCATCTGTTTGGTTCAATTTCTGCCATATTGAACGGTCATAAACTCGATGAACAAAAAATTGTCATACAAAAGATGACGGATTTTGTCATTTGGTCATTTTTTGCGTGGCCTTTCAGTCAGAATGACGCACCCGCTTCATTCAAAGCCAATAAAACACTTCAAAATGAACGAAATATGGTTATTTGTAATAAAAGCCTTATATTTACGGTTTAAAAGTGATAGAGCCCGGTCGGTTTCGACCAGGCTCAAATAGGAAGGACAACTGAAGGAACGCTCGGAAGGTGATCAAGCACAGTGGCAAACCGCGCTCGGAGAAGTGGTGGCGGCGGGGTCTCGATTAACTGCATCAAGCTAGCCACTCTTCCTTATGCATGTAGCGTGCCAAAGTATTTTTTATTGTTTTAGATCTCTGGTTTGAGGTTATAATAGTGCTTTAAATATATTATCCATAAGACTTACAGCGTGCCGGCAAAGTTCATGGCATTATAAATCGGCACCTCAGACCTAAAACCTGAAAGGCAGGGACTTACACTATTTGGAACATCGCTCGGCTTGACGCTGCAAAGCCAGGGCATCCTGGTTCTCAGGATTGATCTCCATCGCGGATGCTGCGTAGTTTTTGACCTGAAGGCATTCACCTTTTTCAAGATAGATCTTGCCTAAAGATATGTGGGCGTCGATCTGCCGGTTATCCCAGAAGATCGCGGTCTTAAAAGAGCTTATCGCCTGATCGCGGTCACCGCGCCGGAGATGTATCTGTCCGAGGATCAAATAGCTTTCGGCACTCATCGGTTCGCTTGCAAGCACCCGGCGTAAGGTGATCATTGCTTCATCATCATTGGCATTTTTGTACAGCTTGCGGGCCTGGGCAAGAAGGCTTTCGGTTTCGCTGACAGGTGCGGGTGCGGACGCATTATTTTTCCGGCTTAAAACGACACTGACAAAATCCTTTCTCTGCGGCTGTTCCACACGCAATTTAATATCGGTTATTGTTTTTGACTTTAACCATTCTTTTTCAAGATTTGCGTAACGATTACTGGCCGTCAGATACGTCCTGGCCTGAGTATCTACAGCAGCCGCGGCCGGATCCTTTAATGTATCGAGAGTTTTGGCAAGCAGATAATTCGATTCCCCGTCGGCAGGATTGATGGTTAAGATCGGCCTTATTTCCGCGGCCGCATCGGGGAAATTACCGCTAAAAAACAAAGCAATTCCGTAATTAAAACGCACATTCGCGTCATCCGGAGCTGATTCGGCGGCCTTTTTCAGCAACTCGAGGCCTTCATTGAGCAAGGCGGCGGACTTTGCTTCGTTCTTTTTTTCCGCTCGTGACGCCTGCACCGCGATCGCTCCTAACGTGTTATAAACGCTGGTCAGCTTTAGGTCCTCTGCCAAAGGCCGCAAAACTGATAGCGCCTGTTCGTAATTTGACTGCTGCCACTGGATCAATCCTATATAGAATGACGATTCGGCAAAGCTTTCGTCATTGCACTGCGATATTTTATTCTCGCCCTTGGCCTTCTCCTTGCATTGCTGATTACTATTGATCACCCGTTCGAAAGAATCGATGGCCTCGGGAAATTTACGCTGGTTCAAATATAAATGGCCAAGTTCCAATGCCGCGTCTGCGAAAATACCGTCGGGCGCAGCGTCGGTATATAACCGCATTGCGTTCTTAAAGTAGTTCTCGCGGGCTTCGGCGGCAGGCGTAAGTAATCCCTTGATATAGGCTTCAAAAGCTCTTCCCGGGACCTTATTGGCACCTTCGATCAGCTGGTTTTGTGAATATGGCAGGGCCTTATCACGTTGATACAGGATCTGATAGGCAATTTGTCCCTGCATGGTTTGCAGGTTGCCTAGTGCGTCATTTAGATTTATGTCGCGGGTGATCCGCCGCCCGTCCGGAAGCTCTTCGTTCAAAAACCTGCCTTCGTTGACACGTATTATTTTCGCCGTAACATTCAATGTGGCAGCCGTATCGCCCTGGGCAGGAACGATATTATATTTTCCGGCGATCAGAAGCGTCGCATTACTTTCACGCGCCAGCCTTAAAGATGTCGCAAGACTTGGCAAATTGGTCAAAGGAATGCGCAGCCGCTGCTGAATTATTTTACGCTGGCTATTGGAAATGACATTAAGGCTCGGTATCTTCAATAGATCTGAAAGTGACAGAGCAAAACTCTCGCCTACCCAATTAAACTCGGGCTTATCAGATGTATTTTCGAAAGGTAATATCATCACCGTATCGACGTTGCTCTGCGTTTGCGCACCGATCGAAATAAATGTAAATAATAAAAAAGTAAGCGTAAATAAAAAGTTTTTCAGCATTGTGCACCTATAAAATAAAAAATTCGCTTGGGTTTCAAGCGAATTGGCCTAATCGGTTTGATGCGAAAACTATAAGAAAGGATGGTAACCGGTACGGGATTTGAACCCGTGTTGCCGCCGTGAAAGGGCGGTGTCCTAACCCCTAGACGAACCGGTCGGAACCAAGCAGAATGTGAAATACTACAACAACGGATTCACATAAAAGCTTTCAAAAAACATTTCGCCTGCGAAAGGCGAACGTAAAGAATATCGCACAGCCATTTTTGTGTCAAACATCGATGAAAAACTTTCCCGGCTACGGCCAATTATTGCCGCACATATCGTTGCATCAATGACATTCTAGACAACGTTTGTGATTGTAAGGACAGATATTTTGTCCGATCGGGCCGTTCACAATGGTATATCTTATAATACCTCATACTGAAATAGGATCTGGTATACGAGATTTAAATGAAGAGCAGAGACAAAACTAAACCATTGAATTCACAGATGCTTAAAAAAGCCTGTAAATTACTTGCGGCTTCTGACAAACACCTCAAAACTATTTATGAAAAGTATGGTGCACCTCCGCTGTGGGACAGGCCGGCGGGCTTTGGGACGCTTCTTCATATCATTCTTGAACAGCAGGTTTCACTTGCATCGGCGAAAGCCTGTTTTGATAAATTATGTTTCGCTCTAGGTGAATTGACGCCTGAAAATCTTCTCACGCTTGACGATGCGGAACTCAGATCTGTCGGTTTCAGCCGCCAAAAGACATTATACGCAAGACATCTGGCGGAATCGGTCGTTGGGAAACGCATCGACCTCGACGATCTGGCCAATTTATCCGATGCCGATGTCAAATCCGAGCTTTTGAAGCTAAAAGGCGTTGGAGAATGGACGTCGGATATTTATCTTTTGATGGCAATGCTGCGACCGGACGTAATGCCGAAAGGCGATCTGGCTTTGCATATTGCCTGGCAAAAATTGACCGAGGCGGAACGTAAGCCAGGTTCGGATGAATTTATCCAAATGGCCGTTAAATGGTCTCCATACCGTTCGGTCGCTGCCAGGCTGCTCTGGCATTTCTATTTGTCTGAAAGGCGGAAACAATAGAGGCAGCGCGTGTGCAAAATTTCGATTTAACTTTGCTTTATTTTTTTGTAAACAGCTCGCTGCCGGTCGTGTTTCCGCCTGTTTTTTGTTAAGTTTATTCCCGATGGACAAAATTCTCGATGTCGGCTGCGGTGCCAATAAATACGAAGGTTCGATAGGCCTGGACAATAACCCGCGAACGGCGGCCGATGTCATCCACGACCTCGGTTCTGTTCCCTATCCGTTTCCAGACAATGAATTCGATCTGATCATCTCGCGGCATGTCGTCGAACACGTTCCGGATGTGATGGCTTTTATCGGTGAACTTCACCGCATCACGAAAAACGGCGGCAGAATCAGGCTTGTCACGCCGCATTATACAAACCCAGATTGGGCCAATGACCCGACACACCGCAACCACTTCAATTCCTATTCCTTTAACACGTTCATGCCAGAACTTCAGGTTTTTGATTTTTACACCGATATTAAGCTAAAGCCGATAAAAACTTATGTCACATTGCTGAATCTGTGGCGGGCATTCGGCATCGAGTTTCTGGTCAATCTCGATCAAAAAAGCGCAAAATTGCGGTTTATGCGTAAGTTTTGGGAACACTACCTGAGTTATATTTGCCGCGGCAAGGAACTGCATTTCGAATTCGAGGTGGTAAAGTCCTGATAAGAAGGAAAACTTGCTCTATGGCTTGCTGCTATTTAACTTTATCGCCTCACTTCTTTCCCAGCCAACCATTTCCGAACTTTTGCTCATCTGTTAACGTAGGAATAATTTCGGCTCGATTTCTTGTGAGGATATAATATGAAGATCAGATTATTGGCTGCTGTCGCTTTGTGTATTTTGGTTTTAGATCTTGGCGGTTCGACCTTTGCTGACACCAGGGCAAAGACGGTAAAGAAAAGTCAGACCAATCAGCTCGCATCGCTACTTCCCGCATCCGATGGCATCGCCACCATCAATATAAAAAGGTTTTTCAGCGATGCATTGCCTGTAATTCTGTCGGGCAATCAGCCGATGCTGGCTCAGATCATTGCCAAAATAGATGAAATAAAGGCAAAAACGGGCATCGACATCCGGCAATTCGAATACCTCGCCGCCGGAGTCACTGCTAAAAAGGTCAAGCTTAAGGAGTACGATCTCCAACCCATAATTCTCTCCCGCGGCCAGATAAGTTCGGCGTCTCTGATCGGAGCGGCAAAGCTCGCATCCAACGGCAAATACCGCGAAGAACGGATCGGCGACCGAACAGTGTATATTTTTTCGGCGAAGGAAATTGACAAACAGAAAAAACCGCAGCCACCTGCCGGAAAAGATAGCGACCCGTTCGATAAGGCGATCGACAAACTTTCAGAAGAGATCGCCGTCACGGCTTACGATGCAAATACACTTGCAGCCGGATCGCTCGCGTTGGTTCGCCAAACCCTCGAAGCCAAAACAAAGCCAAGCTCCGAATTGATGGCTTTGCTTGGCCGTAAAGAAATGGCGGTCGTCAATTTCGCGGCAAATGTACCGGCCGGTATGAGCAGCCTGGTGCCGCTCGATAATGACGAGCTTGGGAAAAATATCGATTCTATCCGTTATCTGTACGGGAATATGGATGTCATCGGCGATGAAGTGGCGGTTAATTTAACGGCAAAAACCTTACAGAATTCACAGGCTCAGGGTTTGCTTGAAACGCTCGAAGGATTGCAGTTGGTCGGAAAAGCGTTCCTCGGAAGTTCGAAAAACGTAAATAACCAGGTTTACGCCCGAATGATCGACAATGTTAAATTCTCAGCAAAAGGCAACGAAGTGATGTTCGACCTGCGGATACCGCAAAGCGATCTAAGTTTACTTGTGGCAACTCTAAAGGTTAAGTAACACAGAACAATTACCGTCTCCGAAAGCTGCGTCTTTGCGTATTTGCAAATTGTTCGACGTCGGCATTTAACCTGCCGCTTTCATCAAGCAGCGGAAAAAGCTGCATTTCGCTCGAAAGATACGCGGACCTCAACTCGACCGGACGCGAGCCGGCACGGTCTATCACCCTCACGCGGCTGCCGCGAACGTCTTCGATCCATCTGGCAAATTCGTACGCCCGGCCGACCGTCGCGGACAAAAGCAAAAGCCTAATGCGCGGCGGAGTCAAAATTATGGCTTCTTCCCAAACGTGTCCGCGGTCCGCGTCGGCCAGATAATGTGCCTCGTCCAAAATAACAAAATCGGTCCGCACCTGTTCACCGCTTCGCAAAGCATCGAAAAGCTGATTTCGATAGATCTCCGTAGTGCCGATAATTAAGGGAGCGTCAAAATTTTCTTTACGGTCGCCGGTCAGGATACCGACATTTTCCGCACCGAATTCAGCCGAAAACTCAACATATTTCGAATTCGTCAGAGCTTTCAAAGGCGATGTGTACCACGCGCGTTTTCCCTGTTCGAGAAGTCGGCGGATCTCTTCCCGGGCGATCCATGTTTTACCGCTCCCTGTCGGTGCAGTGACCAGGACGTCTTCGGTTTCTATTGCTTCAAGCGCCTCGAGCTGAAAATCATCTGGTGCAAAAGGTGTTGGCGGAGGTACGCCGATGCCGGACAACAGACGTTCGACGGCCTTTAATTGCTGTGGCGATTGTACGGAACTTTCCTGCACTTGATCGCGTTTATATTCACGTTCGTTTTTCGCACGCGAACGGGAGCGGCCCCGGCCCTGATGTTTGCGTTTATTGTCGTTTCGGCTGCGTGCCATATGAAGAGATGTTAAATCTTTGAAAAGGCAAAGTAAACGTAACGCCACATTTACTTTTATGATAAAATCTCAATTTGCTCCGCAACTAATATGCGGCGCTTTGCGTCTAAAACCTACGGCAGAGATTTATAGCTGAAGGATATTTTACGCATTTTTATAAGTTTATATGTTTGAGCAGTATTCAATAGATCAATCCCCCGTCGGGCAAATGCAGATGGAAGGCGGTTTGTTCCGTAATTACGAGATCAGGAATTGGAACTATTCGAAAAGGATATATCAGATCCTGGCCGTATCGGCGGCGATCAACATATTTGGAATTATTTTTCTGGCCCGGACGGACGTTCTGACCGCGCGCGGCTGCGACAGCCCTTTTGTCGGCAGGGTCTGCCAGGTTTTGGACACGGTTTATCTCGGCACGCTGCTGCTTGGCACGGACCGCGAATACGTCGATGCCGTATATGATAAAACGGACCTGGGCAATGCTGATATTACCTACATCGACGTCAGCGGCGAAACCCCGCCATTGAGCTATCCCGAAGGTTATTTCCAGATCGCAAATCCCGAACAGTATGCAATGCTCAAACAGCAGGCTGCCGGTTTTTCTCCGTCCGCACAGGGCTTCACTCCAAATCCGTCGATCGCGAATGATTTTCTAAACACCCCGCAGGTCACCCCCAAGGCAAATCCGAACCCGATCGATGGCAACGAACCGACATCGCCGTTTTCCATCGCCGAAGACACGCCGAATACCGGTAAAGGTTTCAGAAAAAACAGGCGTTTCGGCAATGCAAATACTAATACGGCTGGCAATACAGATCAGAACCCCGAGGTTGCCAAAGTCGAACCGACGCCGCTGGAAACACCAAAGATCACAACTACCGACCCGATATCCGGTTACGATATCAATAAACGCCCGCTCAAGGACCTGGGCAATTATGTGAATGATCTTTTAGATAAGAAACAGTTAAATCTGGAGTTGCCGTTCGTCCTCCGGGCCAAAGGCAAGCTCAACAAGGACGGCAAGTTCGATCCTAAGACCTTTAGATTTGATGAAGTAACGACCGCTGATCAAAAAATGGCAGATGTCGTTAAGGAATCGATCGAAGCGATCAACGACAGCGGCTATCTGCAGTATTTGAAGGACCTCAGCGGAAAGGACTTTCAGCTTGAGGTCAAACAGGACGATACGACGCTAAATGCTATCGTCCAATCAGAGGTCGAAAACGAATCACGTGCGAGAGCGATCAAAAGCGGCCTTGACTTTCTGATCGGCCTGGCAAAGTCCAAAAACTCCAGCGAGACCGCTGACCAAAATGACAAGGACGTTCTAGTACTACTTGAAAATGCCAGGATCGAGGCTGTCGGTAAAAAACTGGTCATCATCTTTAATGTCCCGAAAGCCGTCGTTCAGGGATTGATACAGCGTAAACTACAGGAGCAGGCCGCCGAACTGAAAAAAGAAAACGGCACCGCTCTTATGAAGCCGAACGGCAACACGGCAAAGAAATAAATTTTAGGCCGTGTTGAAATTTGTGATCTACGGGCTGTAAGTCAGGCGGCTTCAATGTCAACAAAACTTAGTGAGTAATCGTAAAAACCACAACTCAGTTGTTTTCCTCGCGACGCTAGGCGTGTACCTCGGCCTCGTGCTCGTTGGCGGGCAGGCTCCGCAGGTTTATGCTCATGGAGCGATAACACGAAATTTCGAGTTAAAGGATGAGTTCGAGGTCAAAGATGATCTTGATACGAAGCCAGATGACGAGCGCTCACCGATCGCAGCGTCTGTTCAAATATATTTAGAGGATGTTGAATATTTCCTGGCCAATCTGGGCCGGTTAAAAAACAAAGGCAAATTCGACCCGCAAGCTGATACATTTAACGTTACTCAGAACTCCTTGCTGCCTTGTCTCGACAGCAATCGAGCCGGACGTTACACTCCAGTCCGCTTTGAAAGTTCGAGTCGCTCTTTGCTTCCCGTTCTGGAGTTGTTCAGCCGCGGTATGGTTTACGGCTATTCGCTCGGTGATTGTTTAACGAACAATGAATTCAGCGTTTCAGCTGTGGATTCGCGGTTCAATATCCAACTCGACCGCGAAGCTTTTTCTGTCAACATTGCTGTCAAAAAGCAATCTTCGCAAAAGGCTTACGGCCTTCTGCGGGAGATCGAAAGCACAATTAAACTTTATTCAGCACAAGGTAACACCGACCTTCGCCAAGGAATAATTAAAACCACATCTTTTCGGGCTGAAAACGATCAGGTTTTCATCGTCACCCGCCTGCCCCGTGCCGGTTTGGATTCGCTTCTCGCCAAAGACGCTAAGTAGCGGCGAGCGGATCGATCGATCGATCGATCATTCCAATTTCAATCGCCATAGTTTATAGGTATTTACCGTTCGGAGTTGCGTGGAATTACGCGTTATTGCAATCTAGTTGATTGCACGCTCAAGCGTGAACTCAGGACAAAAGAGGAATATATGGCTGTAAATAGTTTTGCAGATAAAATAGTTAAAAAGATATTCGGCAGCAGCAGCGACATTTTTTTGAAGAGTGTCAAACCCGCTGTCGCCCAAATAAACGATCTCGAAGCGATGATCGAGAAATTGTCCGATGATGAATTAAAGGCACAGACCCCAAAATTCAAACAACTCATCGCAAACGCTCTCGAAGGCATCGACGACAAAACGGAACGCCGCAAAGCTGAGCAGGAAATTCTGCACGAAATTTTGCCGGAAGCATTCGCCACAGTTCGTGAAGCGTCAAAACGTGTTACCGGAATGCGTCATTTCGATGTGCAGATGATCGGCGGCATCGGCCTGCATCAGGGCCGCATCGCAGAAATGCGGACCGGCGAAGGCAAAACGCTCGTCGCAACCTTGCCGTCTTATCTGAACGGCCTGACCGGCCGCGGCGTCAATGTCGTGACCGTCAATGATTATCTCGCTTCGCGCGATGCGGAATGGATGGGCAAAATTCATCAATTCCTCGGCCTTACTGTCGGCTGTATCCAAAACGATATGGACGATTATGAGCGAAAGGAAGCTTACGCCTGCGACATCACGTATGGGACCAACAACGAATTCGGCTTCGATTATCTTCGCGACAATATGAAATTCGATGTTGAGTCCTTAGTGCAGCGTGACCATTATTACGCGATTATAGATGAGGTCGATTCGATCCTGATTGACGAGGCCCGAACACCGCTCATTATTGCTGGTCCGACCGACGACGCAACCGACAAATATTTTACCGCTAACGAAATAATCCCGCGCCTTGAACGCGGCCACAAAGACGAGGAAACAAAGGTCACGACCGGCGATTTTCTTCTCGATGAAAAGAACCATTCGGCGGTTCTGACCGAACAGGGCGTGACCCAGGCCGAAAAGCTGCTCGGCATTGCCAATCTCTACGATCCGGCCAATATGGATCTGCTGCACTGCGTCGAACAAGCACTAAAAGCCCATACTCTGTATAAAAAAGATCATCAATACGTCGTGCAGGACGGCGAGGTCATCATCGTTGACGATTTCACCGGTCGTTTGATGTCGGGACGCCGCTGGTCGGATGGTTTGCACCAGGCCGTCGAAGCAAAAGAGGGCGTAAAGATCGAAAAGGAAAACCAAACTCTGGCCACGATCACGCTGCAAAATTACTTCCGCATGTATGAAAAACTTTCGGGCATGACCGGAACAGCCGAAACCGAGGCTGAAGAATTCGGCGAGACCTACGGCATTGATGTTGTGATAATCCCGACTAACCGGTCGATGGTCCGTACGGACCATTCCGATATGATCTATCGCACGCTCGATGAAAAATGGGATGCGGTGATCGACGAGATCAAAGAACTTCACTCGAACGGGCAGCCGGTCCTGGTCGGTACCGTTTCGGTCGAAAATTCGGAGCTTGTTGCCGCAAAGCTGGCAAAGCTCGGTGTTCCGCACAAGGTCTTGAACGCCAAATATCACGAACAGGAAGCCGAGATCATCGCCCAGGCCGGACGCAAAGGCGCCGTCACGATCGCCACCAACATGGCGGGACGCGGTACCGACATTCTGCTCGGCGGCAATCCCGAATCCCTCGCCCGCGATTATCTGAAACGCCTTGAGATTAATCCGGACGAGGCGACCGAGGAGCAATTTGAGGAACAGTTGAAAAAAGCAAAATCCGTTGTCGCCGATGAGCACAAGGCGGTCGTCGCGGTCGGCGGACTGCACATTCTCGGCACCGAACGTCACGAATCGCGCCGTATCGATAACCAGCTTCGCGGACGTGCCGGACGTCAGGGCGATCCGGGCTCGTCGCGTTTTGTGCTGTCTCTCGAAGACGATCTGATGCGCATTTTTGCGGGTGACAAGGTTCGCTCGATGATGGAATGGCTCGGCATGGAAAAGGGCGTGGCAATTGAATCGAAGACAGTTTCACGCCAGATCGAACGTGCGCAGAAGGCCGTCGAGGCACGCAACTTTGAGACACGTAAACACGTTCTCAAATATGACGACGTGATGAACCGTCAGAGAGAAACGATCTACGGCCTGCGTCGGCAGTTGATGTTCGAGCCCGAGCATCGCGAGTATCTGCTTGGTGAAAACGGCGTCGCAAAAGACCTGCTTCACGACCTCACCGCGAGCATGCTCAACATGGAAGCCGGCCCCGGCACATGGGACATCAACACCTACGCCGCCGAGATCGAGAGCATTTATGGAATCGATCCGGCAAAGGATGCGGGCGTTGATTTCAAAACAATGACAACCGACGAGATCGAAGATGCCATCTGGGAAAAAGCCGCAGCCAGCTACGCCGCGAAAGAGAAAAAGGCGGGCGATGAATCGCTTCGAGCCTATGAACGTTACATTATGCTCAACATCATCGACAGCCAGTGGAAAGATCATTTGCTTTCGATCGACCATGTCAAACAAGGCATCGGCCTCGTCGGTTACGGTCAAAAAGACCCGCTTGTCGAGTACAAAAAACAGTCGTTCGATATGTTTCAGGACATGCTCGACCGCATCGACACCAACACGACCAAGGCCCTCTTTAACCTCGAGATCGTTGACCGCAGCGAACAGGACGAGATCGAACGTCTCGAACGCCTCGAACGCCAACGTGCCAATCGGCAAGCCGCCGGAATGGCCTTCACCGGAGCCATGGGAACCGCCGAAGCCGCCGGCGCCGAAGCCGCCCGCCACACACCCTTCGTCCGCGATACGCCAAAGATGAAACCAAACGAACCGTGCTACTGCGGATCAGGCAAAAAGTTCAAAAAATGCCACGGTGCTGGGGCGTGAGAAGTATGCGTCGCATAAATTTGGATTAATCGAGGAGTCTGTTAATTACGACGATAGTAAAAAAAGATCAAATGACACATTTCTGCTCTTGTTAATGAGCCAAAAGATTTGGGATAATCTTTTCATCGCACAATGAATTTACCAAACAACATCAATCCGAGCCCCCTACAGGAAGCAGCAGTTGAAATTCGCTTTGATTCAAGCCTTCCGCCAGATGCTGTTTTTGGAGTTGTTTATAGCTCACTCAAGGAAACTTATCCGGGTGTTGAAAACCTCCCGATTTTACAAATCCCAGAGGCAATTCGGAATAGAGACGAAAATCTTATCTTTCAGCCACATCATAAGTTAAAACGAGAGAATTTTATTGCACAGATTGGTCCGCGAGTATTTTCCTTGTCGATGACTCCTCCACTAACTAGCTGGTCTGAATTTCTTCCTGAACTCGTGACGGTTTTCGAAAAAATTGGTAATGCCCAATTTATTTCGAACGTTACCCGATTAGGCTTGAGATACATAAACCATTTCGAAGGGGCCATCTTAAATCATCTCAACCTTGAGCTGAAGATCATGGGAAACTCAATTGAGGATAGTGAATTATACGTCCGCAATATTTTCCGTTCCGGCGAGTACAGTATCCTTTTACAAGTCGTCAATTCTACCGAACGTCTAAGGAAGGGAGACACTGACGCTACAATGTATTCAGCTATTGACACGGATGTTAGCGTCTCAGGAACCGAACTTGATTTTTTCACAAGAATAAAAGAGCTTCTCAATAGTGCGCACGCAGTTCAAAAGGAAACCTTTTTTGGGCTTCTCAAAGATGATTTCTTGCAAACAATGAATCCGGAATACGAATAATATGGCAAATCCGTACTTCAATATAGCGTCATCCACCGCAATGGCAACCGCAATTTCGTTATTTACCGTCGGTTCGGTTCCGGCGGAGGTTTACGAGTTGCCCCCGATTACCAAAGAACCATACGGAGCCTACGCCGCCCAGAACGCATCGATCGGATCGTCAAATTCTTTACTTTCAGAACATGAACAAGCGGAGATTTTAACTTCGTTTGCTCAATCCCTTGTAATGAATACTCAGAATCTGGATCCGATGGTATCGCAGGTTATTAGCGATGATTTCTGGAACATGTATGAACGATTTTGAGGAAATAAAAAAGTACCTACCTAAGTACCTTTCCCTTGAAGCCACGGAATCGTTATTCCAAGAGCTTAAAGCATTTACTGACAAGCCTCACGATAGACTCTATTCGGGAATTCTTGCTGGTGATAATGGCATTTTACAAGGGGATGGCTTGTCGCTGATGCCAATCTCGAATCTGCCAGATTCGAAGGTCGATGAGGGTCCAGTTATGGTCTTGTCGAATACTTGTGATATCGATAGCGAAAATAGGCGCCATACACCACCGAGAATTACGTACTGTCCAATAATAAAATTATCCAAGTTTGTCGCGGTTCTTGAAAACAAAGAGCTGCCAAAAAATGTAATTGACCAAACCGTTGAAGCAATCAAAGAACAGCGTACTTCATCGATTATTTTTCTTCCGAAAGCCGGGTCTTTACCTGAA
>JAYUCO010000017.1:0-13585 GCA_043740295.1 Pyrinomonadaceae bacterium
GGCATAGGGCCGAGTGAATTACCGGTAAAATATAGTGCATCTTCGCCGCTAGCATCCTTCGGCATGTAAAACCGCTCGCGAAAATGGGCAAGCGGATCGAGAGTGTCAAGCTCTTTGTAATTATTATTTTCAATGGTCATATTAAACAGATATATAGCTCGCTAAAGCCAAAAAACATCAACGTCGTATTTCTTAAACAATGGATCGCTCGAAAATATTCGCAGCCCATTCGACCTGGCCTGTGCGACCAGCAGCCGGTCAAACGGGTCCCTGTGATGGAATGGCAGAGATTCCACGGCACATGAATCTTTTACGTTTATTAACAATTGGGAATATCCTGCGGCGGACAAAGCTTCCGGAACAAATACCGAAGGTTTATTAGGAAGTACAATAGCTCCCTTTGACCACTTTATTGCGATTTCCCAGGAACTTACGGCAGAGAAAAAAATGATCTCGGCCGGATCGTTCAGGAGATTCACTGCTTGGGCAGACAAACGTTTTTCACCAGAAGCAGCCCAAATAAAGACGTGGGTATCGAGAAGGATGCTCATTCATTCTCACCGTAGAATAAAGCAAGGGTCCCGTCGTCAAGAGGTTCATAAAAGCTGTCATGAATTGTTATTTGTCCCTTATACATCCCGACCCAATTCTTTCGCTTTGCTACCGGAACGAGCCTGACCGTGTCGGTCCCGTTGCGTGTTATGACAACTTCCTCGCCATTGAGCGCTTTGTTTATCATCTCGCTCAGCTTTGATTTTGCTTCGTAAACGCCAACTTTCATGTTAATAAGAATAGGCTAGTCAGACTAACTAGTCAATATTTTAGCCAATAAATGAGATTTTGCCCGCAAAAGCACATAAAATCCGCGAAAAAAGATTATTTACTAATCCATTTCGCAACTTCTTAGTGGATGTCGTGGGCATATTTTCTAAAAAATAAACCTGAATAGCAACTTAGCTAATTAGCCGGTGCGGCATCGGCTAATGTCACATTCTTCAATTTCAGCGCATCTGCGATGGTCGCATCATCGTCATTCTGCGTAACCGCATTTTCCAGGACAGCCCCGCTATGATCGACCCAGGCGAGCAGCGTTCCCGCATTCGTATTAATGAATGAAATCATGCGTCCGTTTGGATCAGCCGGGATTCCTGCGAGAATTTCCTTGATCGCACGGGTTGCCTCGGCCATTTGATCATCGAAAAATGCAGAAGGCTCGGCTTCCAATAAATCAGCCGAAGCACACCCGCCGCTGCCCGTTATGCATCCAAGACTTTCGCCTGCCACCTGAAATCCACAAATTCTGCCAGTACAAAGTGTTTCATTGCCGTAATTTTGATCTGCCATTTAATGTTCTCCTCATTTTTCAGGTTAACTCGATACCAGGCAAAAATTATTGATATAATAATATTTTGCCGTGATTTCGATTTCGAGGGAGGTTGAATTTCACGTCGAAGTTTCTAAATTCTATCTGAAATCGCTAATCATTACCACATCCGAGGATTCCTGTCCGCGAGAAAGAACAAATCCTTTTCCGTCCCGATTTATATCAAATTTAGAAATTCGTCCTGATACAAAGAATGTCAATTGCTTTGGCGGACTGTTATCTAGCGTCTGGCTCCAAAGGTTGTCGGTGCGGTCACGGTTGTCAATGTAAATCAGGGCTTTGCCGTCTGCTGTCCAGCGAAACATTGATTTGTAAACGTCTGGTAGTTCTAGAATTTTCAGCGGTCTGCCACCGTTGACTGGAATAATCGCAATTTTTGCCGAGATGTCCGGGTTAGCTTCAACATAATCGCAAGCGATGAGATTTCCATTCGGCGAAACGACCGCACGAGCGGAGTCGAATTTCGTCAATTGAATTGGTTCTCCGCCCTCAGTCGCAATTTTCCAAATAGTCGTTTGGGTCTTTGAATTTGTTCGCTGGTAAACAATCCAATTTCCGTCGGGCGTGAAGCTTGGATAACCATCCGTGTCGTTCGAATCGGTCAGTTCGGCCTGATTTCCGCCGTCAAGGTTCATTCGCCAGATTTTCTGAATTCCCGTTCGATCGGAAACAAAGACGATAGATTTTCCATTCGGAGAGATCACCGGGCTGAAATTCGTTCCCTGGTCAAAAGTTAGCTGCCGATTATCCGTCCCGTCCTCATTTACGGTCCAAAGGTCTATCGTCCCTGTTTTTCTGACGGTATAAACGATTTTACCGTCAGCAGTTTTGACAACGCCAGCAATTCCCTCGTCTCTGCCTTCGTCAAGCGTGATCCTTCTCGTATTTTCCGTTGTGGCGTCGGGTGAAACCCAGATGTTATAGAGACGGTCTTCCTTGATGGCAACCAAAAACTTATTATCGGCGGTCAAACTCACATCAAGATAGGTGCTGAAATCATTTGTGATCCGGCGCGGAGTTCCGTCCGGATATGGAATTTCCCAAACCTGCGAAAATTGTGTGTCCGTATCGCGAGCGCTGATGATAATTCCACTTCCGTCAAGTAGCCATTTTAACCCATTAATGACTAACCAGTTTCCAGTTGAAAGACGTTTTTCGGAGCCATTATCCAAAGAGTATTCTATCAGATGAAATCTACTGTCCATCGTTGAAAAACTGCTAGCAATAATACTTTTGCCGGTCGGGTTCCAAGCCAAAGACTCTAAGAGTTCATTTTCTGTGATGGTATTTAGAATTCTTTGCCCCGATCCTTTGGCATCGGCAAGCATTAGCGATGTCCGCGAGCGAACAAATGCCATCAATTTGCCGTCAGGCGAAAATGCCGCCGCCCCGTCAATATTATCAATGATTTTCCTTGGGTTTCCGCCGAGAACCGGAATCTGAAACAATTCGCCAACGCTGTCAGGTTTGGAAAAATTGTAATAAATATAGTTGCCATCAGGCGAAAAGGTTAAGCCGGAATATTCGGCGGCAGCGGGCGGAACCAGTTGAACAACCGCCGAGGTCGCTACTTGTCTGGCCATCAGCGATTGTTTTCCGTTGTCGTTGATGACATACGCGATATATTTTCCGTCTGGCGAAACGGAGACTATGTTCGTCGTGTTTCCTTCAAACGTGAGCTTGGCCAGCCGCATATTCTGAAACGACCCGGTCGAAGCGGTGGTCGAATTCAATCTCGACAATCCGAAAAATCCAGCGAACAGCACGGCAGCAAACATGGCGGCGCCGACCAGCGAAACTCGCGGATGCTGACGAACCTCGCTTGCCGCGACGCTGATGAATGAGCTTATCCCGCTGGAATAATAACCTGTCCGTCCTGCGGTGACGTGGGCAAATTTGGCATCCGTAATTATTTCCTGATCGGGAACTTCGTTTACGCGGGAATTCAGCGGCCTTTCGCCATGTTCAAATTCCAGGGAACGTCGAAAATATTTAAGGTCATCGAGCAGCTCACCAGCTGTTTGGTATCTCGCGTTTGGATTTTTTTGCAGGGATTTGCGAACGATGTGTTCCAGTTCGGCTGGAATATCATTAACAAATTCAGCCAAATGCGGTGTTTCCGTTTTCAAGATAGCGGCAATGATATCGCTGGTCGTTTCGCCGGGAAATGGAAGCCGGCCGGCGAGCATCTGGAAAAGTACCACGCCGAAACTCCAGAGATCGCTTCTGGCATCGATCTCTTTTCCGCGCGTCTGTTCGGGAGACATATACGCGACCGTGCCGAGGATCATGCCCGCATGCGTATTAAGCAGTGTTCGAGCTTCGTCGTCGGTTTCGGGCTTGTTCTTTTCCGTTAGTTTTGCCAAACCGAAATCGAGGACCTTCACAATCCCATCGTCCCGCAGCATGATATTGTCCGACTTAATGTCGCGATGAATAATACCGACCGCGTGTGCCGCACCAAGTGCGTTGACGATCTGGATAGAGGTATCGACCACTTCGGATAATGAGAGATCTTTTGTTTTTAAGGCGGCACTAAGCGTCTGGCCCTTGACGAATTCAATGGCGATGTAATGCAATCCGTCGCTTTCGCCGATATCGTAAACAACAATGATATTGGGATGGTTAAGGCCGGATGCCGCTTTTGCTTCCTGAAAAAAGCGTTTGAGATTCGAATCTCCTGCGTCGAATGTGGAGTTTAGGGTCTTGATCGCGACCTCGCGCTCGAGTTTACGGTCCTCAGCTAGGTACACCTTACCCATGCCGCCGGTCCCTATTTTACGTATTATCCGATAATGGTCTAGAAAATCGCCTTTTTTTAATTCCCGTTTATCTACGGCGAAGCTGTCGGCAACCTCGCCGACCGCCGGCGATTCCAAAAACAGGTCGGCGCTGTCGTATGACGACAACAGAGATTCGAGTTCATGCTGCAATCCCTCGTTGCCGCTGCAGCGTTGACTAATAAAATCCAGGCGGTTTTCAGGCGCCTGGCTTAAAACTCCAACGAAGATTTCTTTTACTTGTTGCCAATTTTCCTTCACTGCGATTTGCTCCGTTTTTAATTTATCGAAAGTAAAAAAATAGCTAATGGAATTTTGATGGAGGCACGTAATCTAAATCGGGCTATCCGCATTATGCTGACGCTTCGATTTCAGATGTTCATCCGGATAAAATTCCTTCTACTACTTAATGCGTTATTTTTGTGAAAACCGTTCGGATTTATTTTGTCAGTTCGCGGTGAAGCCAGGCTTTTGCCATTGCCCAATCGGTCGCCACGGTCGTTCGGGAGACTTTCAATGCCTCGGCTGTTTCTTCGAGCGTGAGTCCGCCAAAGTATCGCAATTCGACAATGCGGGCCTGCTGCGCATCGTATCCGGCGAGACGGTCCAAGGCTTCGTCAAGCGCGACGAGATCGACGGTTTGCTCGCTGTGCATAACGATTGTTTCTTCGTCAAACGGCACTGATTCAGCCATGCCGCCGCGTTTTTCACGATGTTTCGCGCGTGCATGGTCAACCAATATCCGCCGCATAATATTTGCCGCGATCGCGTAAAAATGCGTTCGGCTGTTGAAACGCAGATCATGTTGATCGATCAGTTTGATATACGCTTCATGTATCAAGGCCGTTGTTTGAAGCGTGTGATTGGGGCGTTCGTGACGCAAAAACCTGGCCGCCTGGCTATGCAGCTCGTCATAAACGAGAGGCATTAGGTATTCCAACGCCTGATCGTTTCCGTCGCTCCATTCGCGGAGCATTTGGGTAATTTCATGAGATTCACTCATAATTGTATCTCGCCTGTTAGTAACGATTTAGCGGGAGAATATATCGGAAACCACGGTAAGTCAAGATAGCCGGGAGACAATAGTTCAAGCCTACATACGGAATGTTATTCAAATCTTTTTTTATCCAGACCCAGCCAACTCATGGCTGTTCCGCTAAGCAGCATTTCTTTTATACCATCGTCGTAAGACATTGATTCAATTAATCTTCCAGGTTCGGATTCGCCTAATGGGAAAGGATAATCGGTGCCAAGCGCGACATGTCGCGGCCCGGCGAGTTTTATCAAATGATCGAGCATTGCCGGATCGTGAACCAGCGAATCGAAATAAATACGGCCAAGATATTTTCGTGGATCGTTCGGATTATCAATACCGCACAGATCTGGGCGGGTAACAAAACCATGAGCGATGCGGCCAAGCGTTGCGGGAAAGGAACCACCGCCGTGAGCGAAACAGATCCGCAGATCAGCCAGCTTTTCCAGCACGCCGGAAAAGATCAGCGAACATATCGCCCGCGAAGTTTCGGCGGGCATGCCGACGAGCCACGGCAACCAATATTTTTGCATATCGGATTCGCCCATCATTTCCCACGGATGAACAAAGACGGCCATTCCAAGCTCTTCGCAAGCCTTAAAAAAATCAAAGAACTGCGGTTCGCCGAGGTTTAGCTGATTGATATTCGTGCCGATCTGCACGCCGGCGAGTCCGATCTTTTTACAGCGTTCCAGTTCTTTAATAGCAAGTGTTGTGTCCTGCATCGGAACCGTGCCGAGGCCGATGAATCTCGTCGGATACTTCGCCGTCGTTTCCGCAATTCCGTCATTTAAAAACTCGGCGATAACGGCCCCGTCATCTGGTTTTGCCCAATAGCTGAACAACACCGGCACGGTCGAAAGCACCTGTACCTTGACGCCGAAACCGTCGCATTCCTCTATCCGTCTTTCCGCGCTCCAGCAATTGTCCTCTACCTCACGAAAAAAGTGTCCGTCGTCCTTTATCATCCGGGCGCAGCACGGCTTGTGATGATCTAATTGAATAAATCCGCCATAGCCGAATTTGTTCTTCCAGCCCGGAATTTCCTTCGGCAGGATGTGCGTGTGGATGTCAATTTTTAACATCAAAAATTGTTTTTGAGCTTATGTTTCAGCGGACTTTCTTCGGTTAATTCAGATACGGAGTTTAACTTATTACTTTTGAGATCGATTTTATCGTCATAAACCTTTTTTGCTTTTATAAGAGAAAGGCTCAGCTTACGAAGCTGTTCGGTTTGGTTAAACCTTCGCATTATTGCCTTTGATGAATAATCAACTTCCTTCATTTTGTATCCTGTCGATGTCGATCAGATCTTTGTGGCGACCGGCCAACTCTTTCATTTTAATAAGTCCTTCACGTGAGACTAGCGTGATTGATCTGCCATCCAACTCAAGTACTATTTTGCCTTCCCAGACATCTTCAACGAATTGAGTCACCAGTAGAAAATCCAGTGACAAAACCTCGCCATCATCATCGATCTTTGAAACGCGACGAATCTCGACCGCTCTTTCCTTAAATGATATATCAAGTCCGTGAATGTCGTAGCCTTTTTCCTTGACGATCTCAAAGGCCTTTTCAAGCGTTTCTTCTTTAATAAGCAGGTCAATATCAAAAGTCGCCCGAGGAAAACCATGGATAGTTAAAGCAAGCCCACCACAGACAGCATATTCGATACCATTTTGCTCCAATGCTGTTGTTAGCTCAATAAGTTCGTCTAAAAGCGTTGCCATATTAAATTGCCTTGGTTACCGGGAATGAAAATAATACATAAATTTGGATCTATCAATTTCATATATTTTGATTGCAAATTTTAAGTTGACGAAGATGGTGGCTCCATCACCGCATTGCAATGTTTGCAAGTACGCAAATTCGCGTCGCTGTAAAATCTCGCGAACACGACCTGAAACTGCGTCGTGATGTCTTCGAGTACGAAATACTCTTCGTAAAGCTTTGCGTTGCAGTTTTCGCAAAACCAGAGCAGGCCGTCGAGTTCGCCGTCGCGGCGTTTTCGTTCGATGACGAGTCCGATGGTGTTTGCTCCGCGGATCGGATTGTGCGGGACACGCGGCGGCAGCAGGAACATTTCGCCTTCACGGATCGGAATTTCGACCGCCTTTCCGCTTTCCTGAATTTGTACTTTAATATCGCCTTCGAGCTGATAAAAAAGCTCTTCGCCTTCGTCGTAATGATAATCTTTCCGCGAATTCGGCCCGCCGACGACCATTACAATAAAATCATCGTCGTCATAAACACACTGGTTCCCAACCGGCGGCTTTAGCAAATGCCGGTGCTCGTCGATCCATTGCTTAAAATTGAAAGGTCGTCTGATAGGCATATCTTGCGAATGTTACGGAAAATGTAATGGAATTATAACCTAAATTCCGGATTTCTCGTGAACAGAGCACATTTGCCAACAATTTACAAAAAATTCACAGACTCTTAAAGACACAACTTCCTTATCTGAAGTATGATGCTTTCGTAAATATTGATTCAAAAAACAGGAAAGGCAGGACGCGTAAGATGAACATCAATGAAGACAAACTAAATCAGTTACTGGGCAAATTTGTAAATGATCTCGGGGCCACGATCCATGCGGGATCGGTTGTTATCGGTGCCGACCTCGGACTTTATAAGGCGATGGGAAACGCAGGCGAACATGTTTCTTCGGCCGAGCTTGCAAAGCGTACCGGAACGCATGAGCGTTACGTTCGCGAATGGCTCAATGCTCAGGCGGCAAGCGGATACGTCGAGTACGACAGCGAAAACACTACTTATTATCTGACCGATGAGCAGGCATTTGTGCTGACCGACGAAAACAGCGCGGCGTATCTGCCGGGAGCTTTCATTTTGGCGACTGCCGCTCTGCAGGCGGTGCCTAAGATAATCGAACGATTCAAAACCGGTGAGGGTCTCGGTTGGCACGAACATCATCACGATCTGTTTCGCGGCACCGAATTATTCTTCAGGCCCGGCTATGCGGCAAATCTTGTGACAACATGGATACCGTCGCTTACCGGCGTCGAAGATAAGTTGAAGGCGGGCGGAAGTGTCGCCGACGTCGGTTGCGGCCACGGAGCTTCAACTATTCTTATGGCCCAGGAATATCCGAATTCAAAGTTTACCGGGTTTGACTACCACGGGAAATCCATCGAAATCGCCCGGGAAAAGGCCGAGGCCGCCGGTGTTGGTGATCGGGTCAGTTTCGAGGTTGCCAGCTCAAAGGATTTCCCCGGAGGCGATTACGATCTGGTGACCTTTTTTGATTGTCTCCACGACATGGGCGATCCGGTCGGTGCCGCCAGGCACGTCCGCGAGTCTCTCAGTGACAGCGGATCGTTGATGATCGTCGAACCTTTTGCCAATGATAAATTTGAGGATAATCATAATCCGGTCGGCCGTGTCTACTACTCGGCCTCGACACTGATCTGTACACCTGCGTCGCTTTCACAGGAGGTCGGGCTGGCATTGGGAGCGCAGGCCGGTGAGGGACGTCTGCGTGAGGTGGCAAACGAGGCCGGTTTTACAAGTTTTCGCCGGGCCAGCGAGACGCCATTCAATTTGGTGCTCGAAGCCCGGCCGTAACTTTGGTTTGCAGACTAATTATTAAAGATGTGAGAGCTTTTGCACGGTTCGCCAATTTCGGGCGGTGCTAGCGATTTTGAGTTTTCTGTCCAGAAAGCCCTTGCTGAGCAAGCTGTCAGGAAAGCTGATCCGCAGCATGTAATAGACACTGCGTCCGCTGACGGCGATAAACTCGTTTTCGTTGGCCTGTTCGAGCAGCAGCTTTTCCTGTTCGGCTGTCAGTTCGCATTCGAGAAAGAAAACGTGAACGTCCTTGTCGTTCTCAAACTGCCCATCGAACGGATTATTTGCAATGATCTCCTCGATCTCGGCCATCGAACGAACCATCACGGCAATATCGAATCCAAAATCCGTGAGTATCGCATCGTGTATCGTTGAAGCAAGTTTCGCGGCCGCTGTTACACCCTTACTGACGTGCGGGATTCTGCATTCAAAGATCAAATTACCGCTGTTGATGTAATTTTTTACATTCTTAAATCCGAGCGACGTAAATGTCGCCCGGAGCGTCTCCATTTTGATCATGTTCTTGCCTGTGACATTAATTCCACGAAGCAAGGCGACGTATTTCATCGTTTAAGCACCGCGCATATCTATGACAAACCGGTACCGCACATCCGCTTTCACAGTTCGGTCATAGGCCTCTTCGATGTAGTCCGGTTTGATTACCTCGACATCTGAAATGAGATTATGCTCGGCGCAAAAATCGAGCATTTCCTGTGTTTCGGGAATGCCGCCGATGAGCGAGCCGGAAAGTGTTTTGTTACCAAATATCAGCGACAGGGCGTGAATCATGTTCGGGCTTGGCGGCACGCCAACAACGACCATCGCACCGCCGACGCCGAGCAAATTTAGATAAACATTGACATCATGATCGGCCGAAACGGTATCCAGTATAAAATTGTAGGTCCCGGCGAGCGGTGTCAGATTTGCCGGATCGCTCGTCACGACAAAATGGTCTGCTCCGAGAGATTTGGCATCAGCTTCTTTCGACGGCGAAGTGCTGAATATAGTTACTTCCGCTCCCATAGCTTTCGCGATCTTAACGCCCATGTGCCCGAGGCCGCCGAGGCCTACGATGCCGACTTTTTGTCCCGGCCCGACATTAAATCGCTTGAGCGGCGAATATGTCGTAATGCCTGCGCACAGCAGCGGAGCGACACCGGCCAGATCACCTTCGGCCTTTACCTTCAGTGCATAGTTTTCGTCGATAACATACTTATCCGAATATCCGCCGTATGTCTTCGTCACACGGTCCATCTCGGTGCCGTTATAAGTGAATGCAGCTTGTTTGACGCAAAACTGCTCGTGGCCGCTCTTGCAGTTAGGGCATTCGCGGCACGAATCGATAAAGCAGCCGATGCCGGCAACATCGCCGACGTTAAATTTTGTCACTTCGCCGCCGATCTGCGACACGCGGCCGACGATCTCGTGGCCGGGCACCAGCGGATAATTCGTCGGCATCGAATCTTTCCACTCATTTTTTGCCTGATGAATATCCGAATGGCAAATTCCAGCATATTCAATGTCGATAAGAATATCTTTCGGGCCGACCTCGCGGCGAGTAAATTCGAACGGCTCAAATTTTGCTTCCGGGCTGTGTGTTGCATAGCCGCGCGTTGCGACTGCTTTGGTTTCTGCTGGTGTCATTTTGGTTCTCCTTGTATTTCGGTGCCGGGCATCGTTGTACCCGGTATTCAGTTGACGGTCGCGATCACTTTTAATTCGATAGCGATCGGTGTCGGTAATTTATTTATTTCAACAGTCGTCCGGCACGGTTGATTGTGTGCAAAATATTCCGCGTATATATCATTATACACCGCAAAGTCGTCCTTCATATTAGTTAAAAAAACCGTTACATCCACGATCATGTCCCATGACGAACCTGCGTCCTCCAAAATATTCCTTACATTCTGAAAAACCGAACGGCACTGTTTTTCAATGTCATACGAAACGATCACACCATTTTCATTCAGCTCCACACCCGGAATTATTTTTGTTCCGCGTTCACGCGGTCCGACGCCGGATAAAAACAGCAGGTTCCCGACCCGCCGTGCATGCGGATAAGGCCCGACCGGTTCCGGGGCTTTTGAAGAATTTATTATTTCTAATTCAGACATAATTAACTATGCAAGGAATATTTTACAAATATATGAGCATTTGTTTTTTGTAAGCGCTTCGCAGTGGACACCGTTGATTATAATAGAGTTTGAAACCAATATGAAGCGATTGCACAAATTCAAAAGTGAGGAATAAATATGTCAGTTTTTATTGTACGACTTCTAACTATTGTTTTGGCATTCGGAATTGCCGCTTTCAATCTTACCGGTAACACTTTTGCTGCCGCAGCTAATAAGCCAACTCCGGTGGCACCGCGAACGGCGGTATTTGCCGGCGGCTGTTTCTGGGGCGTCGAGGCCGTTTTCGAACATGTCAAAGGCGTGATCTCCGTAAGATCGGGCTATGCCGGCGGTGATCTTAGGACCGCGAATTATGACGATGTGAGCACCGGCGAGACCGGCCACGCCGAAGTAGTGAGTATTACTTACAATCCATCGCTAGTTTCATATGAGAAGTTGTTGGAAGTGTTTTTTTCCGTCGCACACGACCCGACCGAATTGAATTTCCAGGGGCCGGACCACGGATCGCAGTATCGTTCGGCTATATTTTATTTAAATGCAGCACAAAAAAAACAGGCAGAAACTTTTATCGCCGGAATCGAAAGCTCGAAAAAGTTGACCAATCCGGTCGTGACCACGCTCGAACCGCTTGTCAAATTTTTTGAAGCTGAGAAGTATCATCAGGATTATCTAAAGGCCCATCCGACGCAGCCATACATCGTGATCAATGACATGCCGAAACTTGAAGATCTGAAGGAACGATTTCCTGAGCTATACGTTACGAAATAGTTCCACAAGTTTGGGGTTCCGCCTTTGGCCGGTTTTTCCTTTTTGCCGGCCTGGGGGGAGGCGGGACCTCAAATACTATTTCTCTTTCTGAGGGCGCCATTGGCAACTTAAATTTTTATACAAACATTCTTCTCTTCCGTAAAAAACTTTAACGCTTCGAATCCGCCTTCGCGGCCGATGCCCGAGTCTTTCATTCCACCGAACGGAGTACGCAGGTCCCGCAGCATCCAGCAGTTTATCCAGATGATCCCCGATTCCAGCTTGGCGGAAACGCGGTGTGCACGTGAAAGATTTTCCGTCCATACCGTTGCGGAAAGACCGTATCTGACACTATTTGCGTATAGCAAAACCTCTTCTTCTGTATCGAATGGCATTATCGTCACGACCGGGCCGAAGATCTCTTCCTGATTTGTGCGGCAGTCGTGTGGCAGGCCCTCGATCACGGTTGGCTCGATATACCATCCACTCAACTTGCGGTCGGATGGCACACTCCCTACCGGTCGTGTTTCCGCCTTTGCGTCTCCGCGTCCCCGCGTCTCTGCGGTAAGATCAAGTGCCTTTCCGCCGCACAAAATCGTGCCGCCTTCCGATTCTGCGAGTTCGATGTAGGACATTATCTTGTCGAAATGCGCTTTGGAAACTATCGCGCCAACGTCCGTGGCGGCATCGAGCGGGTCACCGACTTTGAGCCGCGAAACATCGGCTACAAAATCTTTTTTGAATTTTTCATAGGTTGGCCGCTCAACAAATATCCGCGACCCGCATAGGCAGATCTCGCCCTGGTTTGCAAAAGCGGAGCGCCGCGTCTCAGCGAGCATTTCGTCGTAATTGCAGTCGGCAAAGATGATGTTCGGATTTTTGCCGCCGAGTTCGAGTGAAAGTTTTTTAAACATCGGTGCGGCAACGCGGGCGATCTCTTCGCCGGTCGTCGTTCCGCCAGTAAACGAAATGGCTTTAATGTCTTTATGAGCGACAATGGCTGAACCGACTTTGGGGCCGAGGCCGTGGACGATGTTCAAAACGCCGGGAGGAAAACCGGCCTCAATGCATAATTTCGACAGTAGGAACGCCGTCATCGGTGTGACTTCCGATGGCTTGGCGACGACCGTGCATCCCGCCGCGATAGCGGGTGCGATCTTCCAGGTAAAAAGATAAAGCGGCAGATTCCACGGCGAGATACAGCCGACGACGCCGAGGGGTTGACGCAAAGTGTAATTGATAGCGCCGAGACCGACACTGTCGTGCGACTCGTTCGCCGTGTGCATAGCTGCGGTCGCATAGAACTTGAAATTGGCCGCCGCTCGCGGAATATCCAATCTCCTCGCGATCGCCACCGTCTTGCCGTTATCTACGCTCTCAGCCAACGCCAGAGGTTCCAGATCGCGCTCGATCAGGTTCACTAACCGCATTAGAATGTCGTGTCTTGTTTCCGCCGAGCTATTCGACCACGCCGGAAACGCGGCCTTCGCGGCCTCGACCGCCAGATGCACATCGCGATCGTCCGAATCAGCGATCAGCGAATAGACCTCACCCGTTGACGGATCAAAATTGTCCAGATAAGCGCCCGATGCTGGCTGTACCAATTCGCCGCTGATGTAATTTTCGATTTGTTTCAATGGTGGCCCTCGCTCTTAGGCGTTTGGTCATTTCAATGAGTTTTTGCGGCAGTCTAGAACGTGAACGTAGACGCCGGAAATTCGTTCAAGATCTTATATTCCGTTATCGCAATAGAATAATCGTATAAATAAGTACCGGCATTACTATCGCTTGTCAACGATAGAGTATAGTTGTGCGGAAGCATCACACCGGCCTCGGCCCGGTAGTCACTAAAATCCTCGATCAATGTCCCGCTCTTCGAATCTACGCGACCGGTGGGGTCTGGCGATGCTGGGAAAGTACT
>JAYUCO010000018.1:0-79242 GCA_043740295.1 Pyrinomonadaceae bacterium
ATCTGGGTCGCATCAAGAGGGTGTTCGTCATTCTTCCATTCAAAAACTAAAAGCATTTGCCCTGGCACGTAAATCCAAGCATCAGGCTGGGGGTTCATAGGGGCTTTGCGTTGGTTATGGGTCCAGGAGGTGCGTTGGTGTGAAGATGAGATGCCAATCAGCACTTTTTTCGAGCTTTCCAGCCCCAGAGCGTGGACGGGCCAAGTTTGAAGGCCGAATTCGACCTTGCTCATGTCAGTAATTCGTTCGGCGAAAGCCTTCATGCGGCCTTGAAGCTTAGATGAGCCATGCTGCTGCACGAGAGCTTGCAGGAAAGCCGCTAAGACCGCTGGGCTGTCTGTGTTAGCGAGTGCAGAGAATACCGATCGACTCAGATTGTTCTCAATCGCAGATCGGGGGCGATCCTTTCCCCGATTGTCGAACTCACGCTCCGGGAACGGTTGGAAAGGATTGAGATAGTTAGATTGCAGTTTCATTTCGGGTGCTCAGTCGGCAAACGCCACACTCAATTTCTTTAACGGCAATGATTTCTTAGTGTCGATATCATCGATGCCATCGCGGTAGATGTAATTGTAGAGAATATCACCCTGTTGGAGCGTGAAGTTGGCTTCGCAGACCGTTATCCTCTATTTCAACCTACCGGCGACCACTTTGTGCAGGGTGCTCGCAATGTACGTTTGGTAGGGCATACCTTCTTTGGCCGCGCGCGCTTGAATTTTTTCCAGATCGCGCGAGGAAATTCGAATATTTATCCGCTTGTCCTTTTGAAGTGTGTTAGATGCCGCATCTTCCAATTTACGTTTTTCATCGCGGAAATTCTGAACGCTTTCAAACTCTCCGCGTTCAAAATCGCCTAGTATTTGGAGCTCCTCCTCGTCAAAATGCCTATCAATCTTTTTCATTTTAAGTACTCCCTTGTCGCTTTCCGACTGGGTATGATCGTTTTGAGAAATCTAACGCCTCTTGTCTTTACATAAGGAACAAGCCAGACATAGCCATCGAGGTTGAGGACCATGATGTTCTGATCGGGATAACGCTCTCGATTCGGATGCCTGATAATGTCGAGAACGCCTCCGCTTTGAATCTGCACAAGGACTTCCTCAAAACAGATTCCTCGCAGACGTTCGAGCGTCTCATTTTTTTCATCACTCCAGTCAAATTCACTCACCATGCGATTTTATCGGTGCGTGTGCCTTTTGTCAACACACACATTTTTTCAAACAATAAATTCTATATCGGCGAGGGAAAACTCAATCGGCGAACACGACGCTCAGCTTTTTCAGCGGCATTGAGTCAGACTTGTCTATGTCGTCGATACCGTCGGTCTATGTAATTGTAGAGAATGTCACGCTGCTGCGGTTTGAAGCCGGCTTCGCGGATCTGGTAGCGGAGGTCGCGTTCGTTGGCGTGGGTAGAGGCACCAGAGGCGGAGACGACACCTTCCTATTTTATAGCCGCTTCTTATTCATGGCGTCCTGCCAATCTTGGAACCGGTTTTTGAGTAAATCCTTAAAAATATCGTCAGCATCACCTTTTACCGTTAACCAGTTCTGCCTAATTTGTTCGTTAATCGGATCGGGCATGTAGTTCCCTGTTGATTGGCGTAAGTTACCTGCCAACTCTTGGAGTTCGTTACAAACCCGCTGATATTCTGTCTCGTCACTCGAAATTGCAAGATCAAGCAACTCTTGGCGTCGAGAATTTAGCTGGTGAAGTGCGATTTTAAGTTCTTGATACTTTACAAAGGGAGTGGACATAATCCTTTTTCCTCCGAAAATTCGTTTCTAACTCAATCCAACAAGTAGTTGATGACACTTTCACGCGACATTAATAGATATCAAATTTATATTCGATCTGCCTTGTTACCGTGATGGGCTTCCCGGACTTCATTGCTGGCTTGAACTTAATTCTTTTGGCCGCATCAATCGCTTTTTCTGTGAGACCATCGGCTAGGCCGGAAACTACTTCGACCGTTCCAATTTGACCGGAATCCAAAAAAGTCACGCTCAAAACCACTGTTCCTGCAACGTTATTCTCCCGAGCGGTCTGAGTGTAAATCGGCCGGGGTTGTGCCAAAATTTTCAGATCATCAGCTTTCGCTAGTCTAAGGCGTTCCATCTCCGCACCCTTCGCAGTAACTGAGTCTACAATCTTGCGATAAACGAACCCAGTCTCCGCATCATAAATCCATGCCTCAATCAGGTCCACTTCTAAGTAATAAGTTTTGGTATTTCCAAACGCGGGATACCTTATTTCAGATTGTGAGTAATCATTAACTATACGCAAATTGGGAGGGTTGATAAGCCTGCAAAGATAGAGTATTGCCCGATTATTTCTAATACGTTTCGATGTCGGAATATCAGCACTGAAACTGAAAATGAATCGCCGGGGATACAGTGTCGACAAAATTAACGCCGAATTATCGTCTCGCTCAAAGTTGTGTGGGAATTTCGTCCAGTTTCCTATCGAGAGTTTGTTATAAAAATAGTCAAACTCAAATACCTTACGTAACACCCCAAACACGTTTCGGCCAACGTATTGTCGAGTCCGAGTGTACTTTGACAATTCAAGTGAACGATTGGGATGATTAACAGCACCGTACTTTTCATAGTCCAAGGCTGCCTCATCAACACTTTGATCAACTTCACTCAACGGCACTGCTAACGTAACTATCTCATTGTCTGGATCATATTCGAATGCTCCGGTTGATCCCTTTAGCGCAAGCAAACCGTCCGTTCGGATTTTCCCAACCAACGGCATAGCATCAACGGCTTCAAGACGCTTGCGATATTGGTCAGATTTCTCATATTCCCCCTGTTCCTCAACTCCATTTCGTTGAATGAGTGATTGAATAATTGAAGTGGTGTCATGTCCTAAATAGTTCTTCGGCAAACGTTCCAAGCTTTTGTCGAATTTTTCGGGGTCGAAAACTGGCTTTGATATCCGTGCTTTTGCGGGCGTAGTTGATTGAACCGTTGGCCGTCCAGACTTGGGCCGCTTCTGCGCAAGCAATAAACTAATCGTCGAAATAGCAATGACAACTGAAACAAGAACTTTCAATAGTCTCCGTTCACCCCAATAACTTTCATAATTCTAGTAATCTGACTTGCGAGTCGAAATTCAAATATTGATCCGTTTGTCTTTCTGAAGCGTGCTGTGGGCAGTCCCTTCGAGCCTTAGTTTTTCATCGCGAAAATTTCTAATGCGCTCAAACTCACCGCGTTCAAAGTCTCGCAGGATCTGAAGTTCTTCGTCGTCAAATCGCATGCCGTTTTTTTTCATCATAGATACTCCTTGACTTAATCCGCAAACGCCACGCTCAACTTCTTGAAAGGTATTGACTCACTTTTGTCAATGTCATCAATGCCTTCGCGGTAGATGTAATTGTAGAGAATATCGCGTTGCTGCGGGACGAAGCCCGCTTCGCGGATCTGGTATCTTAGGTCGCGTTCGTTGGCTTCGACGTGTGCGCCGGCGGCGGAGACGACGTTTTCCTCGATCATGATGGAGCCCATGTCGTCGGCGCCGAAACGCAAGCTCGTTTGGCCAAGTTTTAGGCCCTGGGTGAGCCACGATGCCTGGATGTGGTCGATATTATCCAAAAACAAACGCGAGACGGCAAGCATTTGGAGGTAGTCGATGCCGGTTGGCTCTTCGGTGATCTTGCGGCCGAGGGCGGTGTTTTCGCGTTGAAATGTCCACGGGATGAAGGCGGTAAACTCGCCGCCCGTGCCGTTCTCTGCTTTGAGAGTTAGCGATTCGTCCTGAACGTCGCGGATTCGCTCAAGATGTTTCACACGGTGTGAAATATTATCGCCAATGCCGAACATCATCGTCGCGGTCGAGATCAGCCCAACTTTGTGCACGGCCCGCATTACGTCGAGCCATTCCTGCGTATTGCATTTGGTCGAAACTCTTGCACGAACCTCATCATCAAGTATCTCACCGCCGCCGCCGGGCATTGAATTCAGGCCGGCATTTTTAAGCCGCTGCATTATAGTGACGTAATCGAGCTTTGAAATCAGCGAGATGTTGTGAATTTCGGGCGGAGAGAAGCAGTGGAGTTGAAACTTCGGATATTTTGCATGCAGAGTTGAGAGCAAATTCTCGTACCATTCGATATTAAAATCGGGGTGCAATCCGCCCTGCATCAGCACGCCTGTACCGCCAAGATCGATCGTTTCGTCAATGCGTTTGCAAATTTCGTCGATCGAATGCACGTAAGTGTCCGGCTTTCCGGGCCGCCGATAAAACGCGCAGAATGTACAGACGACGTTGCAGACGTTTGTATAATTAATATTGCGGTCGATAATATATGTGACTATATCGCCCGGATTTTTCCGCTGGCGCATTTCATCGGCGGCAAGGCCGATGCGGACGAAATCTTTAGATTCGAGCAACGCGGTACAGTCTTCCGCAGTTAATCGCTCACCGGCAAGGGCTTTGTCCAGAATTGGCTGTATATTTTTGTCCATTGGTCTAAAAAGCAGAAGCTTGCGCAAAGGCAGCTTCTGCAACAGGTTCATTTATAATTTTAGCAAAAAATGCAGAAGCGTGGGCGATATACTTAAGTTGAAAGTTGGGCGGGTATTTACTTGTGGTCTATATGAAAGCGGTCAAATTCAAATCGGCACTTGAGATAACGGACAGCAAGCCGCCGTGGCATATTTTGCGTGTGCCAAAGGCTAAGGTTGCACCTTTTGAATTCAAGGGAAATCTTCGCCGCGTCATTTGTACTCTAAATGCTGTCGAAACATATACTTGCGCTCTTTTTCCGGCCAAAGGCGATTACTTTATCACGCTAAACAGAAAATTACGGGAAAAGCTCGGCATTGAGCCAGGTGACATCGTCACGATAGAGTTAAAAAAAGACGAGAGCAAATATGGGATGCCGATGCCGGAGGAATTTGCCGAGGTCCTGCGGCAAGACCCGGAAGGCGACCGTTTATTTAACGCCCTCAGTCCGGGCAATCAGCGGCTGATGTTAAAGCTGATCGTTTTTGTAAAAGATGTCGATAAACGAATAGCCCGATCACTGGCAGGAATCGAATTATTAAAGATCTCGGACGGCAAGTTTGATTACCATTTACAGCACGATGCAATGAGGCTTGTCTCGTCGGCCCACTAATCAGCGACGAATAATAACGGCTTATCTTCGCTGATAAGGCCGTTTTTCGCCGCCAGCTCAAAATACAGCTCCATCCCGCGAAGCATCAAATCATCGGCTGAATAAGAAATATTTTCTGAAAGATATTGGATCATATCGCTGCGGCTGAGGCCGATCTCCGGCGCATAATTGGAAACGATCTCTTCCAGATGCGCGAGGCCTTCGTCACGGGCCGCGGCAAAATCGATCTCACATTTTTCGTTTCGCGTCATCCACATTGCAAAAACGAAACCTAATCCGGTGTGTTCGCGCCATAGTTCGGCGAGGTCAAATGATCGTGGATGTTGGATGTTGGATTTTGGAGCAGGGTCCGCATTCCGTCTTCCGTATTCTCCGATCGAAAGTGCCGGGTCGCCGATCAGCAAAGCGCAGTCAGCATCTGCAAGCATCTTTTCCAGATCAGGCTCGGCATCGCGCCAAACGGGTTCGAAACCCATAAATTCACGAAAAATTATTTTGGTAAGTATGACTGATGTTTTGGACGAAATATCAAGTGCGACCGACCTTACGTCCTGCAGATCACGACCGTCCGTGACAAGACAAACACTTCGAACACTTTCCCGCGCACCGACACAAACGTCCGGAATAAGGTGTACGTTTTCGATAAATTGATATGCAATAACAGGAACGAGAGCGGCATCGACGCGGCTTTGCGACAAAAGCTCAGCGGAACGGGCAGGTGCATTATCGAGAATTATCTCGACCTTGCCATGATTTGCGCCGTATAGAAAACTCCATATAAGCGGCGCTGTGTTTGAATAGCTTGATGCGGAAATTCTAGGAACGTTCATCCTTGTTCGGCCTGTCAGCCGGCAAAAACATCACTAAAATCGGTGTTAGCCTCGAGCACTTTAGTCGAATACGAACAAGTCGATCTTATCTTCAAATTGTTTTCCCGGGCATAGGCAACCGCGGCGGCCACCAGGTCTTCACCGATGTTTTCTCCTTGGAGTTTTTTCTCGATCTCCGTGTGATCGATCGTGATCTCTGCGTCGCCCGACTTGATATAGGTCATTTCGGCGATCCATTCGCCGTCTTCGTCAATAAAAAACGCACCGCGTTTGCCGTGTTCTTCTCTCTGAATTTCCATCATATATTATTTCTAACAGATGCTTTTCGCTTTGCCAAATCTTGTTTGTAATTACGGTCTGAACTATTCTAATAATATGAAAATATACGACGTGACGGTGCCGATCAGCTCCGATATTCCGATCTATGAAGGCGACCCGAAAGCAGCTATCGATATTTGTAAATCAATTGCAAAAGGTGATTCCGCAAATGTTTCGCAGATATGCTTTGGCGTCCACACCGGTACGCATGTCGATGCGCCGAATCATTTTATAGACGGCACGCGGCGAGTGCACGAACTTGATCTCGATAGGCTGATCGGTCTATGCAGGGTTATCGAAATGGATGAAAGCGTAATGGCCATCGAGCCGATGCATCTTGGTGACCTGACAAATGTCGAACGTGTCTTGTTAAAAACGCGTAACTCATCGTTCTGGAATGAGCCGCAAAAAAGCTTTCGCACGGATTTTACTTTTATTACCCCTGAAACCGCTCGAGCTCTCGTCGCAAAAAACATAAAACTCGTCGGTATCGATTATCTTTCGGTCGAAAAGTTTGGTTCAACTGATTTTCAGACACATATAACTTTGCTGCAAGAAGAAGTTGTCATTCTCGAAGGATTGAACCTGCGCGAAGTGCCGGCTGGAGATTACGAATTGATCTGTCTGCCGCTCAAATACATCGGCGGCGCGGGCGACGGGTCGCCGGCGAGGACAATTTTGAGGGAAATTAATGACCAGAGATGAATTTGCTGAAAAGAGAGCAGCTTTTTCCGAACGAACGATCACCGAACTGATCGACCTGCTGTCTGACGAAGATCTACAGGTCAGATTTTTTGCTGAAATGTGCCTCCGCGATGCGACATCCACCTGATTAAATTTTAAACCTGCGAGTTCGCGGGAAGAACGCGAGAAGGCAATTGAGGAATGGCGCGAATGGCGGAAACAGCATGAAGGAACATTTAAGAAAAGATTTCGGTTTTAACTTTTCAACATTTCTTAATGAACGTCAACGAAAAACAATATCGCGAAAAGGTTTACAGGATCGTTCGTGAAATTCCGAGCGGAAAGGTGATGACCTACGGCCAAATCGCGATCATATTAGGCGAAGGCTATACGCCGCGAACGGTCGGATATGTCATGTTCGGGGCCGATTCAGAAAATGTACCTTGGCAAAGAGTTATAAATTCACAGGGAAAATGTTCGACGGGAAGGTTGACCATTCCGCTCAATTTGCAGCAGGAATTACTGGAAACCGAAGGAGTTATATTCAACGAGAAAGGCCGCTGCGACCTGCGAGTTTTTCAATGGCATCCGGATGGTTTCGAGCCAGTGGACGATATTCAGCCAAGCCTTTTAGTGTGATCTTACCGAACACAGACGGCATGCCTGAATGAGCGAGAACGCGAACAGATTTAGCAGCCCAAAATGTGGCGTTAAAAGTCCGCATTGAAGACTCCGCAGTGTTGCCTGTTTCCAGTTACCTTCCCCATTTAAGCTTATTTCGCAAAACATCGAAATAATTGCGGTTCGGCGGCTGAACTAAATTAAAAGTAGTACGGCTTTTGCGGATCACCACTTTATCCTGGGCCTTCATTTGATATCCGATCTGTCCGTCAAGGGTCAAAACGACGCCTTCGTTCTCATTTTTTAAGATCAGTTCGATCTCGGCGGTATCTGGCACGACGATCGGGCGATTGGTCAGTGTAAACGGACAGATCGGCGTTAGAACGACCGCATTCATCGACGGATAAACGATCGGCCCGCCAGCGGAAAGATTATAAGCTGTCGAGCCGGTAGGCGATGAAACGATCAATCCGTCAGCACGGAATGAGTTGACGAACAGCCCGTTTAGATTTACATCGATCTCGATGATCCGCGCAAGGGCCGCTTTATTTATCACAACATCGTTCAGTACACGGCCCTTGGCAAGCAATTCCCCATCCCGCCAATGATCGGCGTGAAGCATTACGCGGCGGTCAATTTCATAACGGCCATCAAAAATCGCTTCGAGAGTGGGAAACATCTCCTCGATACGAAACTCGGTCAGATACCCTAAGCTGCCGTAATTTATCCCGAGAACTAAAACTTCGTGATCGGCGATCAACCGCGCGGTCGAGATCATTGTGCCGTCACCGCCGAGTACGACGATCAGGTCGGCTTCGGCATTGAATTGTGCGGCATCGAGAGTTTCAATTTCGCAATTGGCCGGTCCGGCCTTCCCGCCTTCGCTGTATGGCGTTCCGACCAGCGAAATGCCGCGTTTTTCCAACCATTCCGAAAGTTCGCATGCGGTTGCCCAGGCGTCAGCATGATTGGGCTTGACGACGACACCGACCGTTTTTATTTGCTTGCCTATCATAATCGCCGGTAAGTACGTTAATAATTAAACAATAAAAAAGGCGGAAACACGACCTGTAAAGAGTGTGTTTTTCCATTTCGCCCGCATTGAGGCTCAGGCTATATTTACAAACTCTTTATTGGTAGTTGAAAAACCCATTTTTCCTGATGGTTTCTGGACCGATTTTTTTCTCTCTTGTTCATCATATTCCGGTTCGTTCCTACTTTTCGGTGGTTAAAGCGGAATCGTAGAAAAAGATGAAAAAGAACGAACAAACCATCACGACCACCTATCACCGTAAATTTGTTTTTCAAATAGCCCTAAGATATTTGTGGTTAATTGTGACACAAGCCCAACTAACATTGGCGTTCACCGACTTTTTTGCTAAAATCAAAGTTTGTCCGTGCTATCAGGTAAATTCAATAGATAGGTATTAAAAGATGTTAAAGTTTTTCACACGTTTGGAGAAAACGCGTAATTTTGTAATTCTCGCCTTCTCCATCTTTATGGTGTTAAGTCTCGTTTTGTTCTTCAAGCCGAATGCCGCAATTATTGGCACTGATCTCTCTCACAGTAATGAGACAGCGGCCAGCGTTGCCGGCGAGGAGATAAGCGTTGGCGAACTGTTCAGGCAGAAGGAAAGTTACAGCCGCTTTAGCCAAGGACGGCCTTATCCGGCCAGGTTGTTATTGAATGGAATGATCGGCAGCCGTATTACACGTGTCGAAGCCGAGCGTTTGGGGCTAACGGCGTCTAATGCTGAGGTTGCTTCGGCAATTCGTGAGCAGTTCAAATCCGAGGACGGCAAGCCATTCGACCAAAAGCTTTATGAACAGAACGTCACTGAACAGACCGGAAGCATTTCAGCATACGAAGAAGGCGTCCGTGACGATATCAGTGCAAACAAGCTGAGGGCGTTCATTTCATCCGGCGTTACCGTTTCCGAAGAAGAAGTGCTCAAGGATTTTCAGAGGAAAAACACGAAGTTCGATCTGTCTTACGTCTCTGTGAACAGCACGGACCTTGCCAAAAATATAACGCCGACCGATCAGGAACTAAAAGATTATTTCGAGAAAAATAAACAGGCATACTACATTAGCGTTCCGCAAAAGAAGATCCGCTACATTTTTGTAAACACGGCCAAGATAGGCGAAAAACTCCAAATTCCAGAAGCTGATCTGCGGGCTGAGTACGATAAATTACCGGCGGACAAGAAGATCTCCGGCGTTTTGGGCAAGGAGATCGTTTTGCGTGTCGCCAAGCCCGAATTTGACGGACAGGTGCAAGCGAAAGCAAATGAACTTATCGCCAGATTAAAAAAGGATGGACCGGTCGTCAGCGAGGAAGTTTTTTCCGATCTGGCGAAAGGGCAATCCGAAAGCGCGGTCAGTGCTTCCAAAGGCGGTGATCTAGTTGGTCCAGTGCGTGAGAATTTAAATAATCCGACCGATCCATACCAACGCCTTATTAAGATGAAACCGGGCGAGGTAACTGAACCGATAAGCTATCAGAACCGGTATTTCATTCTTCGCCGCGGTAACGATGTTCCGAAATCTTTCGAGGATGCAAAGAAGGAACTCGATGTAAGTATGCGAAACCGCCGTGCTTACACTGCTGCGGCCGAACTTTCACAGAAGGTCACCGATGCCTTGAAGCAAAGCAAGGACGTGCAAAAAACCGTTGCCGAATTTGCTGCCCAGGCAAATATGACCACCGCCGACATGGTACGCGAAACCGGTTATGTAAAACCGGGTGACAACGTAGAAAATATAGGCACATCGCCGCAATTTGAAGACGGCATCGCCAAGCTCGAAAATCAAAATGACGTGGGCGATAAGATCCCGGTCCAAAACGGCTTTGCGATCCCGCTGCTTGTCGATAAAAAAGAACCGCGCGATGCCGAGTTCGACGAGGTAAGATCGCAGCTTGTCGAGGTCGTTAAGCTTGAAAAAGCCCGTCAACAGGTCGAGGACATTGCAAAACAGATCGCCGCTGGTTCAACCACAGCCGCAACTTTAGCCACCATCGCCCAAACCAAGAACCTTAAGGCAGAGGACGCGAAAAGCTTTATATTGGGTTCACCCCTTGGGCAAGGCCCGTCAGCCACTACCAGCGATGCGCTCGAAGATGCGATATACGCAATGAAGGATGGCGAGGTTACCAAAACGCCGGTACAGATCGGTGACAACTGGTATATCGTCGGCGTCAATAAACGCGAGGAAGCAAACATGGAAGATTTTGCCAAGCAGCGAAGCAGCTTGCTTGATCAAATGCTTCAGCGTAAACGTGGCGAAGTATTTTCCGATTATCTCGCGGCGACACGCCAAAAACTGGAAGCTGCCGGCGACATCAAAATATACAAAGATGCCATCGCAAAACTTGACGAGCCGGGATTGCCCTCTGAAGACCCGGATCAATAACATTGCGACGCACAGAGTAAGGGACGCGGTGACACGGTAAATTCCGCGTCACCGCTTTTTTTGAATATTTTGTTGACGCGCGTATTACCACCAGCCAAGCAGCTTCCACCAAACCGGCCCGACGATCGACCAGATCAGAATATTGATGACGGACACCATGAGGCCGATCGTCCACCAGTTTCCCTGTTTTACGTAGCCGGTGCCGAAATAGACCGGTGCGGGCGTTGTGCCGTAGTGCGTGAGGCTTGCGTTTAGGTTTGAAAAATACACGAGCATCAGGACGGCAAGACCAGCCGGGGCACCGACTGTGACCGTGGCGGCGACAAACGGCACCAGCATCGCCAGCACATGAGCCGTTATCGACGCAAAGAAATAATGCGAGTAAAAATAAACGAACAGCAATAGGGCAAGGGCCATCGGCCAAGCCATTCCGCCTGCTAAACCGGCAATGTTGTCAGCGAAGATCTTGGTCAGCCTGGTCGTGCCGAGCGCCGCGCCCATATTCACTAGGCCGCCGTACCAGATAAAAACCGACCACGCTTCTTTCGAACCCATCAGATCACTCCATTCGAGCACATTTGCGGCGAGAAGAACGCAGATGCCCATAAGAGCGACGATGCCCGTGTCGATCGAGTGAAAATAATCCTTAGTGACCCACAGCGAGACCACACCGACCAGCACCGTTAGCATTATTTTTTCGTGGCGTGAAACTGGCCCCAGCTTATCAAGCTCGACCGAGGCAAACTCGGCGGCCCGAGGGGTTTCTTTTATTTCCGGAGGAAAAAATTTGTATATCGCGAGCGGAACTGCGACAAGCGAGACAATGCCAGGGACGATCGCTGCCGCGAGCCAATTACCGTATGTGAGACGAATATCTGAGTTCTTTGCAATCAGGTCGGCGATTATCAAGTTGCCGGCCTGTCCGGTGATGAAGATCGCACAGATAATAACATCGCACTGATACAGCAGATTCATCAGAAACGTGCCCAGGCGTTTCTCGGTGCCGTCGTCGGGGTGCGAATCGTAGGTGAGCGCGACGCCTTGAGCTATCGGCAATATCACGCCGCCGGAGCGTGCGCCGTTTGACGGTATCATCGAGGCGAGCACGAAATCCGTGCCGATGAGCGCGTAGCCGAGTCCGAGCGTACTTTTGCCGATGGCGCGAACAAAAAGCAAAGCTATGCGGCGGCCCAAACCGGTCTTTATCATTCCGCACGAGAGAAAAAATGCGGCAAGCACGAGCCACACTACCGGTTCGCTATAACCCTTGAGTGCGTCCGTCGGCTTTAGCGCACCCGTGACGACCGTCGCGACCACACCAAGCAAAACCATCGCGCTTCCGGTCAACGGCTGCACGATCGACCCGATGATCGTCGCGATAAATATAGCCAGCAGCGTCCAAGCCTCGCGCGTAACACCCTCAGGCCGCGGAATCAGAGCGATAACAAGGCCGCAACCAAGGACGATCAGCCATTTATGAAAGGCCCCAAATTTTGAAGATAATTCTTTCAGAATGAAGTTAAAGAAAATGGGCGAGGTTATAACCCCCGCCCTTTTGTTATCTTAATTTGAACGCCTTCTATTCAGCAGATGGTTTCTCATTACCTTCGGCTATAGCTTTTCCGAGTTTGCTGTGACTTCTTCCATACGCAAAGTAAATCACAATCCCAATTACCATCCAGATAATCAGTCTAAGCCACGTATCCAACGGCAAACTCGCCATTAACAAGAGACTTGTAATTGCTGAAAGTGGTGCAATAACCCAAACAATTGGAACTTTAAACGGACGGGGAAGATTTGGTTGTGTATTTCTCATTACCAAAATTCCAATTGCAACGATTACAAATGCAAATAACGTTCCGATACTAACAAGTTCACCAAGTAAACTAATCGGTACTAATCCAGCCATAATGGCCACGATTGCACCGGTAAGCATGGTTGTAATATATGGCGTTTGAAATTTTGGATGTACCTTTGCCGCCCAAGCAGGCAATAAACCGTCTTTCGCCATAGAGTAAAAAACTCTCGGCTGACCCATCATCATAACCACCATAGTCGAACTCAAACCCAATACCGTGCCGATTAACACGATAAATTTGAATGAAGTAAGCAAGGTTTTTATAAACGTTCCGTCGGCTGCTTGATTTGCGGCAGCACCCATTGCAGCAGCAATTGGTGCAGTTTCACCTTTAAGTTGTGTATAGGAAATCAGGCCAACCATAATACCCGAAACCAAAATATACAAAACCGTACAAATCAGAAGAGAACCGATGATGGCACGCGGCATGTCACGTTGGGGATTTTTTGCTTCCTGCGCGGCAGTCGAAACTGCGTCAAAACCAATGTAAGCGAAAAAAATCACTGCTGCACCGGTGAAAATACCACTAATGCCGAATTCACCAAATGTGCCTGTATTTGGAGGGATAAACGCTGCACAGCCGTTTGCCACTGCCCCACAGCCGATTCCGATATTCGACATGTTGACGTAGCCGATTCCGGCGACAATGAATAGTATGACCACCGAAATTTTGATCATTACAATCACCGAATTAAAACTCGCAGATTCTTGAATTCCCTTAACTAATAAGGCTGCAACAGCAAGAGCAATCAAAAATGCAGGAAGATTGAAAATAGCAGTATCAATCTGTCCAGTAACTCCCACTTGTGACATTGCCTTCGTCAATTCATCAGTAACAATATTCAACCCTAAATTCGGGTGTAAAATTGTATCGCCGACCTTTGTTCCATCAACTTTCTGAATCATATCAGATGTAAAGGTTACAAATTTTGTTCCCGGAGCAGCACTCAAACCAACAGGGAACGGAATTCCAAGAGCACCCAACAATTTAATAACGTTGCCCGACCAACCAACCGCAACCGTCGCAGCACCAAATGCATATTCTAAAATTAAATCCCAACCAATGATCCACGCTACAAATTCGCCCAAAGTCGCATATCCATATGCATAGGCCGATCCAGAAATTGGAACGGCGGAGGCAAATTCCGAATAGCACAGCGCCGCAAACAAACTAACAATTCCAGCAATCACCATAGAAACAACTACTGCCGGGCCAGCATGTTTTCCGGCTGCTTGTCCGGTCAGGACGAAAATACCGGTTCCTATAATCGCGCCTATACCCAAAAACGTTAAAGCACTCGCACTTAACGTTTTCTTTAATGTATGTTCACCTGTTTCCAGCGATTCGGCGACGATTTTATCAATTGATTTTGTCCTAAATAGTGACATTAGAAATCCTCCAAGGTTTGATTTAACTATGATTGTTCAGTGCCAGACTTTGCCGACACTGCTTTCCAAATAAAATAAACTGGTACGCCGGTCAGGACGATTAGCAGTCCGGGCCATGTCGCGGTGGTTTGATAAATAAACAACACCACAAGAATTACCGATGCTCCGATGACGTATAAAGCCGGAACGAACGGATAGCCAAACGCTTTATACGGGCGTTCGGCATCAGGCCTTTTTGCCCTTAGCACAAAAATCCCGATTATCGTCAAAATATAAAAGATAAGCGCCGCCGAAATTACGTATGTCAGCAGGTCGCCGTATAAATTACCGTATGAGATCTTACCGTCAGCAGCGGTTTTGACCGTGCGCGGCAGGACGTAGAAGGCGGCCCAAATTCCCTGGATCATCAATCCCCAGGCTGGTACGCGAAATTTGTTCAATTCGCCCGATGATTTGAAAAACAATCCGTCCTTCGCCATCGCGTAATAGGCACGGGCACCGGCAAGGATGAGGCCGTTATTACAGCCAAATGTCGAAACGATAAAAGCAACCGCCATTATTACCGCACCGCCTCCGGGAAAGATGACCTCGGCCGTCGCCGAAGCAACGCGGTCGCTCGGCACTGTTTGGATCGCTTCGAATTTGAGCGTGACAAGATAAGCGACATTGGCAAGCAGATAAAGCGTGATGACCAAACCGGTTCCGAAAGCCAGCGATAATGGAATATTTCGTTTCGGGTCTTTTACTTCGGCGGCCGTGAACGTAATGTTGTTCCAGGCGTCGGCCGAAAACAGCGAATTTGTCTGGGCGACGCAAATACCGACGAACAATCCGAATCCGGCAATCGCCGTTAAACCGCCGCCGACGTCCTGCAAACTTCCGCGCACACTCCACAGGTCGCCAAAATTTGCAGCGGCAATATCGCCGTGCCAAATCAATCCTACGATCAGCCCGAGGATTATCAATACCAACAACGATCCGGTCTTTGCTACAGTAAATACATTTTGAACAATCTTGCCCAATTTCAGCCCGCGTGTGTTCATCCACGTTAAAAAAGCGATCATTGCTATGCCGACAAGCTGCGCCGTCGAAAGCGAAAAAGCATAGCTTGACGAACCAATGCGAATAGGTTCGATCAAATAATTGGTCTCGGAAATCGAAGGGATGAGAATACCAAGGTATCTTCCAAATCCGACGGCAACAGCCGCGATGGTCGCCGTTTGGATCACCAGAAAAAGTGTCCAGCCGTAGAGAAACCCCCAAAAAGGCGAATAAGCCTCGCGCAGGTAAACGTATTGCCCGCCTGCCTTTGGCATCATTGCCGCGAGCTCGCCATAGCTAAGCGCTCCGATCATCGTCAAAAGTCCTGTGACGATCCAAACGACGAGCAGCCAGCCTGGCGAACCGACCTGCCGGGCAATATCGGCCGAAACAATGAAAATGCCCGAACCGATCATAGATCCGGCGACGATCATCGTCGAATCAAGCAGCCCGAGCCCGCGAATAAATCCTTCGTTAGGTTGTTCCTGCATCGCAGCAACTTCTGTTGCCATAAGTTTCCTCAAATGAAAAAAGAAAAATACTTTTCCTAAAAAACGGGAAAGAAGGTTGTCGTTCGTAAATCTTTAATCTTAAGACGTTGGCGAGATATTCGTAGGTGATATTATACTTTTATTACAAAAACTGTCGAGTGTTTATTTGCGTTTTTGCTAATTGGTAAGAATTTTTTTGTTTTTATGGGGTTGTAAATGAACAAATTTGGCGATATGCCGCTGGAAGATTTTAAGCGTCACGGGTATGAGCTTGTGGACTGGATCGCGGGTTATTTTGGAAAAATAGAAGATTTTCCGGTGCTTTCGCAAGTTCAGCCGGATTGGCTAAAAGACAATCTTCCAAATTCCGCGCCTGAAAAAGGCGAAGATTTCGGCGATATCTTCGGCGATGTCGATAAGATCATCCTGCCCGCCGTCACACACTGGAACCACCCGAATTTTCACGGACTTTTTTCGACCTCTACGTCAGCTGCCGGTATATTTGGCGAAATGCTGTCCGCCACGTTCGATATGAAGGCGATGCTGTGGCGAACGTCGCCCGCATCGACCGAGCTCGAAGATGTCGTGCTCGATTGGCTGCGGCAGATGCTGGGACTGCCCGATTTTTTTGAAGGAATTATCTATGACACAGCCTCTGTTTCGACAATGCAGGCCATTGCCGCGGCCCGCGAAAAAGCAGATCTGAACATCCGCGAAGAAGGAATGAGCGGCCGCACCGATCTGCCGCTGCTGCGTGTTTACTGTTCGGAACACGTCCATTCGTCCATTGATAAAGCTGTAATTACGCTTGGGCTTGGCCAGCGAAGCCTGCGAAAGATAGCCGTCAATGAACGGTTTGAAATGATCCCTGAAAAGCTGGCGGAAGCCATAGATGAAGACATTAGCGCCGGCTTTTTGCCAATCTGTGCAATCCCGACGATCGGCACGACATCGTCATCGAGTGTCGATCCGGTCGATGCCGTGGCAGACATTTGCGAAAAAAATAATATATGGCTGCATGTAGATGCGGCCTACGCTGGCCCGACCGCGATAATTCCGGAATTCCGCTCACTTTTCAAAGGCTGGGAGCGTGCCGATTCGATAGTTCTAAATCCGCACAAATGGCTTTTTACGCCGTTCGACCTGTCGGTTTTATACTGCAAAGATCTGGGCATAATGAAGCAGGCATTCACGCTTGTGCCGGAATATCTAAAAACGAACGAAGAAGACACGGTAAAAAACGGTATGGATTACGGCATCCAATTAGGCAGACGTTTCCGGGCATTGAAATTCTGGTTCGTATTGCGATATTTCGGCCGTGAAGGTTTGACCGACAGGATCCGCGAACATTGCCGGCTTGCCCGTTTGTTCGCGTCATGGGTTGATGGATCGGAAGATTTTGAAATGCTCGCGCCCGTGCCGTTCGGCCTCGTTTGTTTTCGTGCGTGCCCAAAAGGAGTGGACGATCTGAATGCATTGAATGAAAAGATCATGAATGAAATAAACTCTTCCGGCGAAGCATATCTATCGCATACAAAATTAAACGGCAAATACACACTACGCCTTTCGGTCGGTAGTATTAGAGTAGAGGAACGGCATCTTTTGAAGATTTGGAATTTGTTGAATGATAAGATCTAAGAATCTCACGCAAAGACGCGAAGGACGCAAAGTTAAGAAACGTGACAAATTTATAACTCCATCGTTGAGGCCTTTTGCTTTATTTATAGATGAGTAATGTAATTCCTTCTTCGGATTTCCTTTGCGTCCTTCGCGTCTTCGCGTGAAAATGTTTTTACGCCCATCCGGGACACAATTCTTATGTCAGAAAACGAGATCGCAACAATCATTGTTGATTGTGCATTCAAAGTACATACTGCGATCGGGCCGGGACTGTTGGAATCTGTCTATCAGGCCGCCCTTGTCCACGAACTTAAAAAACGCGGTCTGACCATCTCAGTTGAGCGCGGAATTCCCGTGACCTATGAAGAAATAAGTCTGGAAATGGGCTTTCGGGCAGACATAATCGTGGAGAATAAAGTGATTATCGAAATTAAATCAGTAGAATCTGTTTCTCCGGTACATTCGAAAATCCTTTTAACCTACCTTCGTTTTGCCGATATGAGGCTTGGACTTTTGATTAATTTTAATGTGAACTTGATCAAAGACGGCATAAAAAGAGTTGTTAATAACTTGTAGGATTTTCTGACGCAAAGACGCGAAGGACGCAAAGTGATCATAAAGGCTTTAAGCTATTTCCACTAATTTTTAGTTAAAACTGTTATGCGATGTTTAATGTTTAAATGAGATTTACGAAAGAAAGTTTGATTGACGCTTCGCCGGAACGTGTTTTTGCGTTTCACGAGCTGCCGGATGCATTCGAGCGGCTAATGCCGCCGTGGGAAAACGCGACTATCATTCAAAAGGCCGACATCTCCAAAATAGGTTCGCGGGCGATCATCGAACAAAAGATATTTGGTATTTTTTCATCACGCTGGGTTGCCGAACACACAGCCTATGATCCGCCGCGAATGTTTGAGGACATACAAATTTCGGGGCCGTTTTACCGCTGGCGGCACCGGCACATTATCGAACCGCATGAGCATGGAGCGATCCTGCGGGACGAGATCGAGTACACACCGCCGATCCCGATTTTCGGCCCGCTCGCCGCGCCATTGGTAATTACACCAAAACTTGAGAAAATGTTTAATTACCGGCACGAAGTTACGCGCAAATGGTGCGAAGAAGATGCGGAAGCCTGAGCGTAAGTAATGGTAAATCAAATAAGAAATGCTTACACATATAGTTTGTTGGAAATATAAACCCGAAACGACTGCCGAGCAGCGTGAAGATCATATTGCGAAACTTCGTGCTTTGCCGGGATTGATCCCAAATATAAAAAGCTTTGAGGTTGGTTCTGATATTCTGCATTTAGAGCGCTCATTCGATACCGGTTTGGTGGCGGTTTATCCCGACCGCACCTCACTGGATTTTTACACCGTTCATCCAGAGCATCAAATAGTCGCGGCGTTCGGTAAACAGATCGCTGAAAAAGTAATTTCAGTCGATTTCATGACAGGCCCACAGTCGGCAGAGGGTGGCTGAAAAGACAGCATCAAAAAAACGTGAAGATCGTTAAGAGAATTTTGCTTATACTGCTCACCATCATCTTGCTGGTGCAAATTCCGTTTATTTACCGCCGATGGCAAACCGGCAAACTCTCCGAAAAAATCGCACAGCTTCAATCGCAGCGGACCGAAACCGCAAACCCGGATTTCACGGAATATAAAGGAATAATTCACGCCCATACATCGCTCGGCGGACACAGCACCGGCGGTTTTGATGAGCTGATAAAAGCGGCAAATGCGAATGATCTTGATTTCGTATTAATGACCGAACACTATTCGGATGCCTATGACACATCGGCGCTGACGCTCAATGGAGTTTATGGAAAAACGCTTTTTATTGGCGGTAATGAGGTGGACACGGCGGATTCGGACCGCTTTCTGATGATACCGGGAAGCGCAGATGCGGCCGGTTTTCGAAATGGCCCAACGTCCGCTTTTCTCAATAAGGCCCACGGCGAAAACAGGCTCGCCATGATCACTTATCCCGAAAAATTTAAATCGTGGGATTCTGATTTTGATGGCGACGAGGTTTTCAGCCTTCACACAAATGCCAAAAGTATTAATCCGTTGACGGCGTTTTTTGACCTTATCTGGTCATTCCCTTCCTATCCGGAACTTACGTTTGCTTCTTATTTCAAAAGGCCCGACGCTAATTTACAAAAATTTGACGAGATCGCGGCGAAAAGAAAAATCTCGCTTTTTGCCGGAACGGACGCACATTCGAACATCGGCTTTCACCTTTTCGGGGACGATGCCGGAAACAAACTCATAAATATAAAGATCGACCGTTATGAGACGATCTTCCGGCTCGCACGCTTGCATGTGCTGCTTGCTAAGGAGCAGCCGCTTGACGCCCAAAGTCTTATTTATTCAATTAAAAGCGGCCATTCATTTATTGGTTTTGACGTGCTTGGCGATACGACCGGTTTTTCATTTACAGCTAAACAAAATTTTTTTACCGCAACGATTGGTGATGAAATCGACCACGGATGGACGTCTTTGCTCGGACTAAAAGCGACATCGCCTACGGAGGCCCGGTTCATCGTCTTCAAAAACGGTGAAAAATTTTACGAAAGCGGACAAACTACTGAAATAACGGTAAACCCGAATGAACCGGGAGCATATCGCGTCGAAGTTTATCTCGATCAGCTTGGTCCTCCGTTCGACAAAATGCCTTGGATAATATCGAATCCGATCTATGTCAGATAAGCAAACGATTTTCAGCTTGCAAACATCATAAATACGCACATTAATAAAGGTACAGGTTTTCGCATACTTCATGAAAAATTATAAGCGTCTCTTTCTAAAAATTTCCGGTCTCGTCCTTTTGCTTTCAGCATCTGCATTTGCTCAGCAGGCCAAGCACTCGACATTTGATGTTACGAACTATCAAATGGACGTCCAACTTGCTCCGTTGGAGAATAAATTGACTGCGACGGTCGATGTAAGTTTTGTGCCAAAAGAAGATACGCGATCCGTCTCGTTTGAATTGAACGGTTCGCTTAAAATTGACAGCATTGTCCGGATACCCGCTTTACCTGTTCCTGCTATACCGCCAACGTCCAAAATAAAACCTGTAAAAGCGGCCGAGACACCGCAAATAACTTTCGTTCAGGACCAGGTCGGCGTTTCAGACCTCGGGCCGAGCGTAAGGATCGATCTGGGCGATACGGTCACAAAGGAAATACCGGTAACGCTGCGTTTTAAATACAGCGGCATTCTTAATACACCTAGCGGCGGACCGCTTTTAACAAAACGGTTAGCTTATGTCGGGGCGAACCAGGGCTATTTGATGTATGCGGCAAGGTGGTTCCCGTTTCACGATTACGCTGCCGATCTGGCGACATCGGACATTACCATTTCAACTCCCGCCGGTTTGCAGGTCGTAGGTTACAGCGATGCCCCGGTTACAAATACAGGCGGCAAATATAGATTTGTTCAATCAAAGCCCGCACTCACCGGAAATTTTTCGTATGGAAAATTTATCAATAAAACCTTGAATCTGGGCGGCTATGAGTTGCAGTTTTATACAAAACCGGGCAATGAGCCCATGATAATCGAGTATGGCGAAACGCTTGGCACGGCCCTTGATTATTACACTAAAAAATTCGGCAACGCGGATTTTGGCAAACGGCTGATCGTTACCCAGATCGACGACGAAAGCCTTGATTTTTATTCGTCAACGGGAATGCTTTTTATATCTGACCGCCAGTTCGAACAGGGCCGAGATATTACAAATGACCGCCTCCAGCGTGAAGCGGCGCTTCAATGGTGGGGTTTGACGGTCGGATTAAAATCTTTTGACGACGCTTGGCTGTCGCAGGGACTTGCCGAATACAGCTCTTTTTCGCTGCGGGAAAGTGCGCTTTCCGGCGCCAAGCTCGATGTCATTCGCCGCGAACTGCTGGAAAAATCCCTGACATTTGAGCAGACTGCCTCGCTCTTGCGTGTTCCGGCAAATCTCGACGATCAATCTACCGCTTACCAGTACATAATGTATGCGAAAGGCGCGATGGTCTTTAAGCTGCTTCGCGACACGCTTGGCCAGCAAAAATTCGACAAGCTTTTGAAAACTTATCTTCAGGAATATCGCGGAAAGAATGCATCGATCGATGATTTTGAAAAGCTTTCTTCACGTGTTGCCGGTGATAATCTTCGATACTTTTTTGCCCGTTGGGTCGAAGGCACGGGTGTTCCCGAATTTACTACCGATTATTTGATCCTGCGCACACGCGGCGGTAAATTTGTCGCCCGCGGCACCGTCAAGCAAAATTACGATAATCTCCGCCTGCCGGTCGATGTCCAACTTCGGTCGGAAGGCGAGAACGGCCTAAAAACGGTAACGTTAAATATGGATGAGGCCAGCGCCGATTTTAATATCGAATCCACCGGAAAACCGCTTGACGTTATAATTGACCCAAATTACAAAATTTTGCGTATCTCGCCCGATCTTCGCGTTTCGTCGATCGCACGGCGGGGCATCGAGCAATTCAAGGAAGGCAATTACGTTGAGGCCCAGGCCCAGTTCGAAGCCGCGTTAAAACTCGACCGCTCAAATTCCTGGATCTATTATCACCTCGGCCTGCTGTTCCTCGAACAGCGGAATTATGACGTTGCCATTGATAACTTCAAGGCAACGCTGAGTGGAAACATCAGCCCGACCTGGCTGTCCGTTTGGGCAAATATTAAAATGGGCAATGCATACGATGCAAAAGGCGACCGCAGCCGCGCCGTTGCGGCTTATAAACGGGCGGAAGCTCTTGGTGATAATTACGATAATGCTCAGGACGCGATCAAGCGTTACCAGGCAACACCTTACGACCCAAAGGAAAAGCAGACGACCGCACTTAAGTAATCAAACCAGACGGGAACTTAACAAACCCGCTAGTGACCTAAAAATAAAAAGGCGAACCCGCACGGATTCGCCTTTCCTTTTGTTTGCCCCATTAATCTAGAAATTAAACCGGAAAGCAAACTGTATCTGACGGTTTGAGCCAAGTCCGACCGTCCGCCCGACCGTCGAGCGTAAGAGGCCAAAGGTCGCACCGGCAGCGTTTTGCGTGAAAGCCTGTCCTGGTTGAACCACATTCGAAGTACCTGCCGAATATGCTCCCGTTCCACTGTTAAAACTCAAGCTTGGCAAAGCGTTACCGAGCGTGGTTGATGGATTTGCGAAATTCGTCACGTTAAAGATATTGAATAGCTCCGTGCGGAATTCAAAATTCATCGTTTCGGTAAAGCGGAACCGTTTTGCGACTATCACATCCAGTTGGCGGAAAGTAGGTCCAGACAGTTCGTTCCGGGTGAAATTGCCGAATGTTCCCGGCGTAGGTATCGCAAATGCCGCCGGATTGATAAAGTTGCGGTCATTGTTCAGATATGGACTAACGCCCGCGATCAGATCAGGCCGGCGAATGTTACGCGAATTGCCGCCGCCTGGTGTATTGACCAACGCTCTGAAACCTGGGGGCAGTGACGGAAAGGTTGCACCGAATGTAGGCAAGTTGGCCACGAACCCGTTTGCAAAAACCCCACCAGCTCCATTTGGGCAGCCAGCTGCAAGCTGGCACTGCACGACCACATCGGGCCGGACAACGAGCACCTCGACCGGAACGCCGCTGCGGGCATTTATAATGCCGCCGACTTCCCAACCGCCGAGCAGGATGTTTCCGGTCTTGCCGAAATCATATTTCTTGCCGTTGCCGACCGGGAGTTCATACAATGCACTCAGATTGAACGTGTGCCGCACATCGAAGTTGTTGCGGCCGCGGTCGGCCTCAAAATTATCGAGTTGAGCCGACGTTCTGGCCTCATTCGAACCGCTGCTCAGGCCCTGGCTCTTGCCGAATGTGTATTGAACATTTGTCGTCAAACCGCTGCGGAAGCTGCGGACAAGCGAGATCTGCAATGCGTTATAGCTGTCGTCTCCGCCGCTGGTCTTATAATCGACCTCGGCAAACGGATTTTGCACAGATGTGCCGCTGACGATGCTGAATTGCCTGACCGTGTTGACTCCAACTACACGGCCCGTTTCTGGATCAGTGCGGTTTACCACGCCGACGCCCGTCGGTATGTTCGATCCGTTAACTATTGACGTCTGGCCCGGCAGGATGCGGTTCGCTACACTTCTAAGGAACAGATTGCGTCCCTGGCTGCCGACATAGGCGACCGTTGAAACGAGGTTATAGGGCAGTTGCTGCTGCCATGAGAAAGTGTATTGAAATATGCGTTCCGGTATTTTGTAGTCGGTAGCATATGCACGCGGCTGATAGCTGCGGTTATTTGGGTTACTGTTGAAATTGGAGATGATTCCCGGGATATTGGCCGGAAAAGCCAACAAAGAACCGCTCGTGATGGTCGAACTGATGCGATCGCTCTCGATCGGCTGGATCTGATCCTCGGTCTGTCCCGGCCCGTAATAGATACCGAAACCACCGCGAAATACCGTTTTACCGCCGGAGAAAAAGCCGCTGCCTGCCTGATTCGGCGACCAGGTAAGGGCAACCCGCGGGCCAAAATTGGTCTTCGCTGATAAGTATGGCTTTTCGGAGGAGGGGCGGATCGTGCCGTTATCAATGTTAAAAAGAACTTGACCGTTATTTTCCTCACGCAAAGGCGAGTAATATTCGTAACGCAGGCCGTAGCTGAGCGTCAGACCTGGCCGCAGTTTCCATTCGTCCTGTGCGTAACCTATGTAGTATTCCTGTTTTGCTAGCCGGTCGCCGGTCAGGCCGTTGTTGAAAGGGCTCGGGGCACTAACATCGCCTAGATACTGGACCGACGTCGGTGTGTTGCCGAGAAATGCATTCAGATTTGAGAATGTATAGGTCGTGCCGCCCAGCCTATCGGTGTAAAGACGAATAATACGGTATTCGCCGCCGAACTTAATGTTGTGATCGCCTTTTGTCCAATTCAGGCTGTCAATGAAGCCTATCGAGTATGGTGTATACGGCTGTCCGCGGCCGTTGGTCGCACTGTTTGCACGAACTAATCCGCCGGGGATCGAGATGCCTGACGAAGTTCCCTGTCCGGCGATACCCGTATTTGCCACACTACCTGAAATGTTGAGGGCAATGTTAGTAAAGTCGAGTCCGTTGACAATAGGTGCCGATCCGTTGATACGTGTCCTTGCACCATTGTAACCGACCTTAAATTCGTTGATCAAAGAGCCGTCAGATCTCAGGATCGACTGAAAGCCCGCGACTCCATTTTGCGGAACGGCCTCGATCGAGACGACGCGGCCAGAAACTCCTTCCGGGGCAATGTCGGTTCCCTCGTCGCGGAAAAATCGAAAATAAAGTTTGTTCAGCGTATTAAGCTGGTAGTCGAAGCGTGCCGAATATGCTTTTTCATCGGTCCTTTCGAGATCCTGAAGCTGCAGGATCTCAAAGCCGCTGACAGTCGTTCCGCCCGGAACTACTACCGCATTCGGCGAACGAAAACCTGTAATAAATGGTTGGATTGCCGGATTGACCAGATTTGTCGTTCCGGGGATCAAGGCACCGGGAGCTGCCAGGCTCAAGCTTGGTGCTGCCTCGACAAAGTTCAGGCCAAATCGCCCGCGATATCTTTCATAGCTGCCGAAAAAGAATAATTTGTCCTTGATGATCGGCCCTCCGACCGAACCTCCGAACTGGTCGAGGGTAAGGGCACTTTTAGCAATTCCAGGTGAGGTGTTGTCGAAAAAGTTTCGCGAATCGAGAGCGGAACGCCGCAGGTATTCGAAGGCCGAACCGTGAAATTGATTTCCGCCGGATTTTGTTACCACGCTTATCTGGCCGCCGGTGCCGGTTCCCAATTCCGCCTGAAAGTTGCTCGAATCGACACGGAATTCCTGGATATTTTCAAGGCTTGACTGAAGGCGGAATGGCGATGGAACTTCGCCGTTAAGATTGCCGGGTGATGAATCAATGATTGCCGTTCCTTCGACGCCATCATACCGAACGACGTTTTGCTGGTTTGCTCGGCCTGAAAACCGAATGTCTGCGAACGTGCCGGTGCCGCTGTTGACACCGCCTGGAGCCTGCAGGTAAAGCTGCGAAAGCTGGCGGCCATTGATCGGCAAGCCCTCGACCTCACGCGGGTTTACATTAGCACTAAGGCTCGCTGACGCCGTATTCACTACGGTGTCTTCGCCGCTTACAATATCTACCTGTGCCGTGACGCCTTGTGCCAGCAGTTTAAGGTCGAGATCGACCTGTTGGCCGACAAGGACGTCGATATTTTTCATTGTTGACGTCTCAAAATTGGTCGCCGCCAGGCTTATCGTATATTTTGATGGCTTAAGAGCGACTACGAAAAATGAACCGTCATCTTTTGCCGTGACCATTCTTACTTCGCCGGTCTGTTCATTGGTAACGGTAACGGTTGCTCCCGGAACAACGGCTCCGTTAGCATCGGTTACCCGGCCGCTTATTCGTCCCTGATCCGTTTGGGCGAAAATCGCAGGTGCCAATAGTGCGGCAAAAATCAATATTAATAATGTAGAAACAAGATTCGATCTCATATTTACTCCTCGGTCAATAAATCTTTTGAAAATAAAATAATCGGCGGGCATGAAAAACCTTTCGAATTCCGCTCTTCTATTGAAAAACTTTTGTAATGTCTTGGCTTGCAAGAGACAGGATAAAGACGTGAAGTTAACGAGGAATGAACTACATGTTAAATGAATGTTAATTCTGACAGGAGTTTTCTACCGCAGATAAAAGAGGATGAGACTATAGAGTTCCCCAGCCTTCTGATTATTTGTGTTATCTGCGTTGATCCGCGGCTGAGTTTAGGATGAGATCAAGGGTGGCTTTGAGAATGCGCCTTACTTTGGTGGTTTGTGCGGCCTTGGCTCGCATCGCTCGCATAACCTTTGCCATAAAGCTCGAACGGCGTCGCCGCAAAGTTCGACAAAATGCCAAGCTCGTTCCGCTTGGACAAAATAACCTTCCCCGCTTGTCGCTCCAGCGGCAATATATCCCACGCGGGTTTGTTCTGATCGTTGATTGGCGCGAACCACAGTGCGGGGTATGAACGAGTAGGCTCCGTATCTTTGGAAGAAATCACGCCTTTTGGGATTTCCGTGATTGAGAAGAATACCTTGTGATCTACCGTCACTGCCGAGCCGTCCTTGTCACCACTATCTTCCCATTTGTACCTGAATGGCACTTCTATCAAGCCGCCCGGCTCATCGAAATGATCGATCGGAACTCCAAAAAGTATACTTCGACCTCCACGAATATTGATCACCGCAAAAGCGTCTCCGGACATACTTTCATTGCTTTCGTCTCCTGCGCGATACGTGTAGAGGACGTCGGGAATAACTGTGTTACGTCGCACTACGAAATCTCCATTAACTTCAGCATCAATTGTCACAGCACAATTCGAATTGTTCTTGAGCCGCAAGATTACGCCGGGCTGGCGCTCTTCTTCGCCTTGGACCTTAACACTGCCTGTCCGCTCGAAAGTAATGAAAACTGAATCGTGCTTGTTGTTAATAATTCTGCATTGGCTAAACCCTTGATGAGCAATACCCAGAATAATCATGAATAGCAAAAAGCCTCGTATTCTCATTCGTCGTTAGATGCTCCGTTGGTCGTTTTCGTGTCCTCACCGTCTTTCTTCAATGTTGCAAGCATCTCACCCAACCTCTCCAGTTTATCTAGCGGGAGTTCGCGGAGGGTGGTTTGGATGTCGTTTTTCTGTTTGGTGAGGGTGCGGAGGGCGTGGGTGTCGTGGACGACGGTTTTGCCGTCCTGGCGCCAGTCGAAAAGGTCGTTCGGCGTGAAATATTTAGTTTCCATCGTTAAATATATCGAGCCGTTTTTTTAGGCGTTCGACATCGATCAGATCCATTGGCCGTCCAGAGGCTTCTTTGTTTTTGATCAGGTCCAAAATGCCGATATAGTTAACTGGCATGCCATCAACCTCTGCAACGAGTTTGCGATCCCAACAGTCGGCGAATTCGACAGCAACAAGGTTCCCGAGTATATCGATCCTAACCGGGGCGACGCCAATTTGAAAAAATGCGTCATCGGAAGCGAGGTACTCAACTGTGAGATCACTGATCGGGGCTCCATACTCAGTTAAAGCGGTCAAAACGCGTTCGGCGTTCTCTCTTGTATTGTTAACCCAAACATCAATGTCTTTCGTGTAGCGCGGTTCAGTGTGCTCTATAACCGCGTAGCCGCCGACAACGAGGTATTCAGCCCCGGCGTCGTTTAAGGCTTGTAACAGATCTTTGAAGTCTGAGTTCATCCGGTTTTCCGCCTTTTATCGCATGGGCATGTTCGACCAGTTCCCAGGCGGCGTTCATTCGCTGGTCGTGAGTGAGGCTCTGCCAAAATTCGATGTCAAAGGAACGGTCATCGCCGTCACTCATCCGTCCGAGCCGTGTCATGACAAGGCGCCCTTTGTCATCAATGTATTTTCTTGTTATTGCTGTCAATTATCTCTTATTTTATCATACTGTTTCCCGATTCTCACTGATTGTTTCTCATGTCAGTTTTCTTTAGCTCCGCTAGCATCTCGCCCAGCTTCTCCAGCTTCTCCGCCGGGATGTCGCGGGTCATGTCGGCGACGGAGCGGGCCGGGGTTTCGCGTTTGAGAGAGCGGAGGGCGTGGGTGTCGTGGACGACGGTTTTGCCGTCCTCGCGCCAGTCAAAAAGGTCGTTCGGCGTGCAGTTAAGCAACAGGCAGAGGCGTTCCATCTGCTCGGGTGGACGTAGCCGATCTCGTTCTTCGACCAACGCACGGCCGTCTGCGGCACAAATCCATTCTGCACCAGCCAACTATACGGACGCTCAACCCCGCGAAGGTCAAGCAGACGTTTTAGATTGAAATAAAGCATAACTCACCTCTCGGACAGGCATAATAATCGTGTTTTATTGAAAATGCAAGAGTGCAGATAAACTGTGGGCGAGTGTGAATTAAATGTGTAAGAGTGCCGGTAAAATATGTAGTAACTAGAAATACTTGTATGTGATTTCAGATCAATGGTAAGTGAGTTTTTGTTAAATGTAAGCGATACCAAATTAATCTGTTGCGAGGAAAATGCGCCTGGAGTCCCGCCTTTAGGAGGCTCTTGCCCGGAGTCCCTGCTTCAGCAGGCTCTTCCTCTATGTAAGAGGCCGCCTAAAGGCGGGACTCCAAGCGAAGACTCCAAGCTCTAGAAAATATCCCATTTGCTGCCGTAGTTATTAACCGGATAGTTTCGCCAGATCTCTTTTGCCCGCTCGGCGCCAACCGCCTCAAGATAGTGAGGCGCATTCGACCATTGCCAGTCCTGCCACTTTTCCACGTAGCCATGATGAACGGCATTGTTCAAAACATAGTTGAGCGATGCATAAAAGTGCCGTTCAGACCTCATCTTGCGTTCAAAGCAATTATGCCAAACCTGACGCCCGCGAGTATTGTCTTCGCCATTCCATTGGAAAGACGATTGTCCGTGAAACAGGCCCAGCTCTTTTCGCAGTAGCTTTATTACTGCGGTCTTGACGAGCAGATGATAGTGGTTGGGAAGGATACACCACGAATAGATCGCCGAGCAATGCTTTTGGCAAGCAGCAAGTAGGCGGGCTTCGCATTCTGAGAGACGCATTTGAGACTTTCCGATAATGTGGGCGTGCTCAAAACAGGATGCGGTCATGATATAAATCAGTTCGTTGTCAGAATCAAAGTGTGGGGGTGAGTGTTTTGGGTAACGCTGGGTGCGTCGGTATTCGAGTACTTCTTCGCGTTGCTTTTCTGATAGTTGGCGCCAATAATACATATAAATAACCTGCGCTTGGAGTCCCGCCTTTAGGCGGCCTCCAGGTCCGGGCAAGAGCCGCCTAAAGGCGGGACTCCGAGCTCTATATGATTGTCGTCACGATCTCGCGGATGCTTCGCTGCAGATCGCGGTCGTCGGTGATCGGTGATACGATCGCTACCTCCGCAGCGTCGATGGGTGCAATGCCTTTGGCGATCATTTGGGCGGCGTAGATCAGCAGCCTCGTGGAAACGCCTTCTTCGAGGCCGTGGCCGCGGAGGTTGCGGACCTTTTGCCCGATCTTTACCAGGTCCTGCGACGTTCCGAGATCGATGCCGCCTTCCTTTGCGACGATCTCGGCTTCTGCTTCGGCGTTCGGATAGTCAAATTCCATTGCAACAAAGCGCTGTCTCGTCGATTGTTTCAAATCTTTCAAGATCGATTGATAACCCGGATTGTATGAAACGACGAGCATAAATTCGGGCGGAGCATCAATCACAGTGCCGCGTTTCTCTATCGGCAGCCGGCGGCGGTCGTCGGTCAGCGGGTGGATGATAACGACCGTGTCCTTGCGGGCCTCGACGACCTCGTCCAGATAGCAGATCGCTCCGGCCCGGACGGCGGCGGTCAGCGGGCCATCGTGCCAGACGGTTTCCTCGCCTTCAAGCAGGAACCTGCCGACCAGATCGGTTGACGAAAGGTCTTCATGACAGGCGACCGTGATCAGCGGCCGGTTCATTTTATAAGCCATGTATTCGACAAACCGCGTCTTGCCGCAGCCGGTCGGGCCTTTGAGCATGACCGGAAGGCGCGCCGCATACGCCGCTTCAAAAAGTCCTACTTCCTGTTTTACCGGCAAATAAAACGGTTCGCTGGCGACCTTGTATTTCTCAACTGCTGTTTCCATAGAATATGATTTTATAACAAAATACTCCGTGGTGTTATTCGTTAAAGGTTTTTTAACTATATGTACGAAATAAAGCAGGCAGAATCTGTACAGCAACTTGAGCAAGCACGGATTATCTTTCGTGAATACGAATCGTGGCTCGGCCTTGACCTCTGCTTTCAGGGTTTTGAAGAGGAATTGAGGGGCCTGCCGGGCAAATATGCACCGCCCGAAGGCAGGCTACTGCTGGCTTATTCCGATAATATTCTTTCCGGCTGTATTGCATTAAGGAAGCTCGAAACGGATATTTGCGAAATGAAGCGGCTGTATCTGCGTGAAAATACCCGCGGAAAAGGCCTGGGCAAGATGCTTATCGAAAAACTGATCGACGAAGCACGTCTTATCGGCTACTCAAAAATGCGGCTCGACACCTATCCCCCAAAAATGGCAAAAGCTGTGAAACTCTATGAATCTCAAGGCTTCCGGCCGATTCCGGCATATTACGATAATCCGCACGACGGCGTGCTTTTTATGGGACTTGATCTTTAACTATATGCCTTGTCCAAAATCTCCGTAAGCATTTGGCGGTGGAGGCATTATGTTAAAATTCTGTTCAATCATCGGAAAAACCTGCCTATACGCAAAGACATTTGCTGTCCATACCACTGGAATCGCGACGAATATCCCAAAACAAAGCGCAATAAAGCCCAGCAATCCAACTAATCCACATAATATCGACAGGACAATAATGCCGCCGAGATTTCCAAACACAGCTGCAAAGCTAAATTTAATGGCTTCCAAGACGCCTATATCGTGCTCCATAATCAAAGGAATCGCGAATATTAGTGCTGCGTTCCAAAGTAGCTGAAATATAAAGTACACAAAAAATACAGTAATTAAACCCAACATAAGACCGGTCTGCAATGGCTCAGACCCACCAGAACCTGCGGCAAGCCTTGAAAGGTCAGTAGTCCACTGAAGAATCTGAAATACGATTGCTGGAATCGCTTGTATCAAACCTATGACCATTAGAGGAATAAATTTTTCAAAGCCTTTAAAAAGCATCCCGAAATCGAGCGGCTCATCGTGCATATCGCGTAAAACGATATATGAAAATCCACCCATAACAGGTCCAATCAAGAGAAAATTTACAAACGGAACACAACTTATTAAAAGAATTGTGACTAAGCCGACGCCTATATACAGTCCTAAATTACGTTTTACCAATTCCCATGCATTTCTTACACACGCAGATGCGTCTATGGCGCTTCGCTGAGGGTTAATATTCGTCATATATTTTTTAAGATGAGGTTAATGTGGCAGAACCAGTTTAACTGAATGCCCCTGATTTGAAAACAAAAAAAGCCCGAGCTACATTAGAAATTCATCAAAGCGGCTCGGGCTGGTCTCGATCGATCAGATATAACTTACCTCGAGGCCTTTCGGGGAATTTTCTCGTCCATCATTGCCGTTTGATATACAAATGCGGCCATGATGGTCGCAGCTTGTTTCATATCACCGGCTTGGATGCGGTCGAAAACGTCCTGGTTCGAATGGTGCGTCAACGTATCGTATTCGATCTCGTCTTGAATGAATTGAAAGCCCGGCAAACCGATGGCGTCAAAGGACAAGTGGTCGGTGCCGCCGGTGTTCGATAATGTCAGCGTTTTCGCGCCCAGATCGGCAAAAGGCGAGAGCCACGCAGTGAAGATCGGGGCAACGGCGGCATTGCCCTGCATGTAGACACCGCGTATTTTGCCTGTTCCGTTGTCGAGATTGTAATAGGCCGAAAGCTTTTCATAATCCGAGCCTTTCACAAGTTCCGGTTTCAGTGCATTCGGATCGGGCGGGCCAAAGTTGTTTTGGGCGTTTTTGATCTCGCCGAAATGCTGCTTTACATACGCACGTGAGCCAAGCAAACCTTGCTCTTCACCGCTCCACAGAGCAACGCGTATGGTCCTTCGTGGCTTTAAACCTAGAGCTTGTATGATCCGGGCCGCTTCCATCGCTACCGCGACACCGGCACCGTTATCGGTTGCACCGGTTCCGGCATGCCACGAATCCATGTGTCCGCCGAGCATGACAATTTCGTCTTTCAGTTTCGGGTCTGTTCCGGGAATTTCAGCGATCGTGTTGTTTACCATACCGTCGCCGTCAATATATTGCGCCTGGACATCCACAGACAATTTGAGCTTTTCACCTTGCTGGATCATCCGGACCAGGCGATTGTAATGCTCCGTGGCGAGAGTAACCTGTGGAATTATTCTCGATTCCGCTTCCTTCATATAAGGCGTCAGACGGCGAAACGACGGATCGGGATTTGCCGGAGTTTCCTGCGCAACTGTCGCCTGCTGAACAAAGATCGTTCCGCCAAAGCCGCCGCGGCTGTTATCGATCGCCATCGAGGCTCCTTCGTTGACGACAAAAACAAGACGTTTAGCAGCAAATAGCTGTGCATTGCGCCGTGCCACTTGATCGGCAGATGGCTGGCCGCCGCCGTTATTTGGGCGTCGAACCGCCGGATCGGGTGCATCTGCTAGTTTTGCCAGGTCTTCGTCGGAATCACGTCGTCCGATACCTGTAAAATCGGCTGTAAGCGGACGAATGTCGGACAAAAGCACGATCTTACCTTTTAGCTGCCCTTTGTATTTTTCGAGCGATGCATCGTCTTTTGCGTCAAGATATACGACATCCGCGTTTAAGACACCATTGGTCCCGGGTGCCCATGCTTTTGGATACGCGATCAGCGGTATGTCATAAGGTTCGCTGACCTGAGCGGAAAAACTTTTCAACACCCAGCCGCGGCCGAACGGGCCCCAGGCCTCGAGATGGCCGTTTTGCATTCCCCATTTTGTCATGGTATCGCGAGTCCACTCGTTTGCCCGTTTCAAGCTTGGCGAAGCGGTCAAGCGCTGCCCGATGACATCGCTCAGATAACTCAATGTCTGCATGACCTGCGAACGGTTCATGCCCTCGTCCCTGATCTTATCGATAACTTCTCTTGGCGCCGAATAAACTGTCGCTGCTGATGCAGGCCCGACATTGGCTGTTTCCGCTGCAGTTTGTGAAAGTCCGACTGTCGGCAATAAAAAAGCAGTCATCAGACAAACGCCAAAAATTTTGCGTCTTAACATTATTTATATCTCCTGAAAAAGACAGAATTAAAGCTGGAAAAAATTACCAGATAACAGACCTTTTTTGAAAAACCAATCGCTACAAACCACTGACCCGAAAGAGCAGAACATCAGGTCATTGATGCTGGAAAATTGGCTTTTCAAAAGATAGTAATACTGAATTTGTTGTGAAAAGGTTTCAATCTTAAGGGCTTGATCAGGTTATGGGATTGTTCTTTAATATTGGTCGAGAGACAGCATATTTCCGTCCGGGTCTTTGAACCACGCGACCTTCGCTCCGTTAGGAAATGTGACGATACCGATCTCATCCTGCCCGAACCCTTCGAAAAATTCGAATTTTACCCCTTGATCTGTAAGCTCGGCAACCATTTTTTCAATATTTGTTACGTGCCATCCGAGGGCCGTGTAAGGTATCGGAGCAACTTCCTGGACCTTCTGTATTCGGAGTGTCGTCCCATTTGCATCGAATACGATGGCGTATTGTTCATCGGAGATAAACTTTAAACCCAGTACCGTTTCGTAAAATACCCTCGATCTTTCTGGGTTGCCGGTAGCAACAAAAGCAGCAATTTTACACGTATTTAACATTTCAATTTCACTTCTGGGACATGTTCAAATTAAGGTTTTGACCAGGTCAAGGTGTAGGCGGGTGGAACATTCTTGACGATCAGCGGGCTCTTCTTCGATTTTCCATAACGGTTGCGCATAAATTCACGGAACTTGATAGCTGACGGCATATAGTAACCATGGGCGTATTGAAAAGTACGAAATGTACAGCCCTGCTGCATAAAAAGATCTATCTGCTCCATTATCTGTTCGCCTACCTGATTGGGCAGCGAAACGAACGGCAGACAGCAAATAATATATCCGATCTTTCCGGCGCCCGACCGGTGGTGGATCGCAGTCATGTCACAGGCATTTCCGCGCATTATTCGCATGTCGGGAAAACTTCTTTTTAGCGATCTGAACATGTCCCTGTCGATCTCGATGCCAAGATAAGAGCTTTCGTCCGGTATGATGTCCTGCAAAAACCGTGTGATCGCGCCTGTCCCGACGCCTAATTCAAGAACGGCGTTGTCTTTATCAGGCTTAATTCCCTCGATCATTTTGAGAGCGAGTTCCGTCGAACTTGGCGTAATTGAGCCGACCTTGCCTGGATTCTTTAAGAATGCCTGCAGAAATTGAATATTTTCATTCATCCGAAGCTATACTGCCGGAGCAACGGCCTCCGCTGCCGTATCTGACGTTACATTTGTGTTACCGACTGTCATTTTATAATCACAATCTTCATTTTTGCAATAACGAAATGTTCCCTCTTTCTTGGTGGTTTTCTCAAGAAGGTACGACGCGGGCATTTCTGCCACTACTTCTTCACCGGTTTGTCCCAAAATACTCCGTCACATTTTGGATAATTCGACGCCAGCGAACGTTACCATCATTTACCATTCTTCTTAGCAGTTTTCTTGGTAGGTGCCTTTTTTGCTGAAGGCCTCGTCTTCTTTGCAAACGCTCCCGGCACTTCGGTTTCAATTAGTGTCTTTACTTGTTCCAGCGTTAGATTCGCTGCCTCGTCCGCTGTAGAGCGTGTGCCATCGGCCTTTTTCGGAATGTATATGATCTTTTTGCCGAATTTGATGATAGGACCCCAACGAGCATTTTCCAGCGATATTTTTTCTTCCTCCCAGCGTTGTATGTAACGGTTTGCTTCTTTATCGCGTTTTGCTTCGATAAGTTCGTTCATCTCGGCTTGGGTCAGACTCTGAAGATCATACCGGCGCGGCACGTTGATAAATAAACCGTCCCATTTTATAAAAGGTCCGAAACGTCCCGTTCCTTTTGTGATCGGTTTATCGTCATAATCACCGACGGAAGCATCCGCCTCCTGTTTGGCTTTTATATAGCCGATCGCTTTTTCCGTGTCCACCGTCCCAAGATCAGTACCTCGTGGTATAGATATAAACTCATCACCCCATTTTACATACGGCCCAAAGCGGCCAACGCTTACAGACAGATCTTTGCCGTCATAACTGCCCATCGTGTCCTGCAATTTGAACAGGGTCAGCGCTTCTTCAAAGGTTATAGTTTCAATGCTCTTTCCTGTCGGGACCTTTGCAAATCTCGGCTTTTCCTCTTCTGTGGCGCTGCCGATCTGTATGATCGGGCCATAGCGAGCCATGCGGGCAACCACCGGTTTGCCGCTATCGGGATCGATGCCCAGCACCCTTTCTCCTTTTACACGCTCTGCATTCTCGATTGTATTGTCGACATCTTTTTTGAAGGGGCCGTAAAACTCCTCGAGCATGTCGTTCCACTGTAATTTGCCTTCAGCCACATCATCGAACTCTTTCTCGATCCTGGCGGTGAAGCCATAATCCATGATGTCGTCAAAATATTGCTTTAGAAAATCCGTAACCACGAGCCCAAGGTCCGTCGGGAACAACTTAGCTTTTTCTGCACCGGTATTCTCAGATGCTTCTCTCTTAATGATGAGATCATCCTTTAATACCAATACGCGAAAAGCCCTTGGCGTGCCGTCTTTATCTCTTTTTTCTACATATTCCCGTTTCTGTATCGTAGAAATTGTCGGCGCATAGGTGGACGGGCGGCCGATGCCGAGCTCCTCTAATTTTTTGACCAGTGATGCTTCCGTGTATCTCGGTTGAGCACGGCTGAACCGTTCGGTTGCTCTGAGTTCGGACAGCGGCAATGACTGCCCCACGGTCATCGGCGGCAACAGACCTTCTGATGATTCTTCTGTCTCATCTTCATCTTTATCTTCCTGATAAACCTTCAGAAATCCGTCGAATTTCAACACTTCGCCCGAAGCTGTCAATTCCTCTTTGTTTGTTGAGATCTCTATTTTGACCGTAGTTTTTTCCAGCTCAGCATCGGCCATTTGTGAGGCCATAGTTCGCTTCCAGATCAGCTCATATAACTTTTGCCATTCCGGGTCGTTAATGGTTGTCGCACTTGTGTAGGTTGGACGAATAGCTTCGTGAGCTTCCTGTGCTGATTCGTTTTTGTTTTTGAATTTGCGGAACTGTTGATATTTTTCGCCGAAAAGGCTGCTCACGGTTTGTGTGATGTCGGCTAGAGCTGTGGCGCTCAGGCTTACGCTATCCGTACGCATGTAGGTAATATGGCCGTTTTCATAGAGCTTCTGTGCGATCTGCATCGTCCTCGCCACACCGTAACCCAGTTTTCTTGATGCTTCCTGCTGTAGCGTTGAGGTGGTAAAGGGCGGGGCTGGAGTACGTTTGCCAGGTTTTACCCGAATATCGGTCACTTTATAATCAGCGCCGGTACATCCCTTCAAAAATGTTTCCGCGTCTTCAGCACTGTCCTGTTTTCTTCCTTCGGCTTTGAATGTAACGGATTTTCCGGTTATATCATCGGCAATAAACAGTCCTTCGATCTTGAAATGACTCAGTGATTGAAAGGCGTTGATCTCGCGTTCCCGGTCGGCGATAAGGCGTACTGCGACGCTCTGTACTCGGCCGGCACTCAGATTTTTATTGCTCGTACTGATCTTGCGCCATAGCACCGGGCTTAATTCAAACCCGACGATGCGATCCAGCACACGACGCGCCTGCTGCGCCATTACCAGGTTCATATTCACCGTGCGTGGATTTTTTACAGCAGCTTCGATCGCAGGTTTAGTGATCTCGTGAAAAACGATCCGCTTGGTTGTTATCGGGTCAAGACCGAGCACTTCACACAAATGCCAGCTTATAGCTTCGCCCTCACGGTCTTCGTCAGTTGCGAGCCATACTTCGTCTGATTTTTTTGCCAATGATCTCAGTTCACTAACGACCTTTTTCTTTTCGTCAGGGACAATATAACTGGGCAAAAAATTATTTTCGATATCGATACCCATGCCGGCTTTTTCAAGGTCGCGGATATGGCCATAGCAGCTATTTACCTGAAAATCCTTTCCAAGGATCTTTTCAATGGTCTTTGCTTTTGCAGGGCTTTCAACTATTAACAGATTCTTCGACATAATTCGGTGTGCAATTTAGTAAGGTTCTGGTGAATGTTCGATATGTTCCCGTATTTCACGCTGGATCACACATCTTCCGCCCAAAGGCCCGAACCGTTTCTGGTGTTTTGCTTTACTAAATACTTAGCCAGATACTCATTTATCGTCTTAACCGCATTCTTGAGGTCGTACACTACTTCCTTTTATTGAGCGTCTTTGTATAGGAAACTACATTATTGTGCGGCTCGAAATTGTTATCGACATCGACGCCTAATTCCTTCATCGGCAGATCATTGGTATGCCCTATCGAGACCATCACTGTGTAATCCGCACCCAAGTATTTATTGATTGTTTTCCTCTTCGCCGGTGATTCGACTATTACTAAATTTTTACCATTTTGAAAAAAATATGCCAGACGCTCCTTTGCGTGCTGACATTCTGACTTCTAACACCTATTGTTTATCGCTGTCAATGCGAGATTATTCAATCAGGCAGAAACCCGCGCGGTAGCAAGGGTGTTCTTTACGTGTTTGCGAGTGTGGAAATCTGGGAACACACTATTTACCGGCCGTGTTTCCGCCTAAATGCGTCTAGCGTAATTTTTCCCCGGCAAAACACGGATCAGATCGCGTATATCAAGGCTGACCAAAACTGCATTTAGATCACCAAATGACAGGCCGCTGCTTTCGAGCAGGTTATCGATATGCTCCGGTTGGTCCGCCGAAAGCAATGTCCACACCTTGCGCTCATTTGCATTAAGATCGGCTGGTGCAAGCTCCTGTTGCCGGGGTTTGCCGCCGTTGGCTTTTTCTATGACCGGCGGAAGTATCTCGGCTGCGATCTCGCCCGGAAGTTCCGCAACCACATCCTGCCATTGCTGCACGAGCTTGGCACCTGACTTTATCAAATAATTAGAGCCGAACGAATTTCTAGAGGTTATATTTCCCGGCACGGCCATCACTTCCCGGTTCTGCTCCATCGCCAGACGTGCCGTTATCAAAGAACCGCTTTTCTCTGTCGCCTCGACTATCACTACACCAAAGCTTAGCCCGCTTATGATTCTGTTGCGGTACGGAAAGTTGTCTTTTAACGGAGGAGTGCCGAGCGGAAACTGCGAAACGACCGCACCGCCGGATCCAAGAATTTCGTTTATCAGCTTAGCGTTTTCCTTCGGGTAAACGCCATCGATGCCGGTACCCAAAACAGCAACCGTCCGCCCGCCGCCGCGAATTGCACCGCGATGCGCCGCTGTGTCGATACCGCGCGCAAGGCCCGAAATAATACAAATTCCACGCGACGCAAGATCACGCGAGATCATCTCCGCCGCGTTCTCCCCATATGTTGAACACATCCGCGAACCGATCACCGCCACACACGGCATCTCAAAACAAGCCCTCCAATCGCCCCGCACATACAATGTTATTGGCGGATCGGCGATCTCGCGAAGCAAAGCCGGATAGCTGCCGTCATCTAAAATCAAAACATCACCGCCGAGTGCTTTTACGTTAGTAAGTTCAACCTCTGCTTTTTCGTGAAACTCACACTTTATAATGCTCTCGATCGTTTCCGGCCGGACGCGCAGCGATTCAAGCTGAGTTCGACGAGCTTGAAAAACATTCGACGCCGACCCAAAGCTTTCAAGCAACTTCGTCGCCGCCCGCGGCCCAACGCCGGGTGTCATGTTCAGGGAAATCCACTCTTTCATATTTGCGATTTTCAATTTGCGATTTGCGATCTCACTGGGCCGACGAAGATTATTTTCAATCGAAAATCGGCAATCGCAAATCGCAAATTTACTGGCGGAGGCGTGTGGGAGTCGAACCCACCTGAGCTTGCTCTCACAATCTCACAAACGGTTTTGAAGACCGCGCCCATCACCGGACAAGTTGCACCTCCGAAAAACTAGCTTTGGCAATATTAAGACATTGAATGAACGGATGAAAAAGAACCAGTTCTCAGCACAATTATTCAATGGCTGTTCTTTGCCGCCCGCTGCGGGAATATAAGAACGAATGCCGCGATGAGGACGAGAAGGACGGCTGTCGCCGTATAGCGGCTTAGTTCCAATCCGCCTTTATCAAGCGGTTTGTCGAGCAGATCGCCGACAACGGCGCCAAGCGGCCGTGTGAGGATGAATGCCGACCAGAACATCGCCGTGCGTGAAATACCTGTCCAAAAATAAGCCGCCGCGATCACCACCAGCAACGAGCCAAAAACTATTGCCGCACCGCCATACCCTAAGCCAAGGCCCACATCATCAGCCGTCCAATCTCCAAGCGCCGTTCCAAGTGTTTGCGAGAACATGATCGTCACCCAATAGAACACCTCGGTCTTTGGTTTGCTGACGGTGTCGATGGAAACCGAACCCATCGTGCGATACCAGACGAACAGCGAGGCCAAAAGTAGTGTTAACAGAATAGCAGAACCACCCGCATATCCGATGCCCAGGGAACGGGTGACGTAATCGGCCAACGTCGTCCCCACAGTGGTCGTCGCGATGATCGTAAACCAATATAAAAAAGGATAGAACCGTTTTGCGATGATCTGTACGGCAACGGCGGCGATAAAGATAACTCCAAAAATACCGGTCCCGATCAGGTAGCCGTAGGGGTGGGCGTCGCCGGTTGTCTCACCAAGGAACGACATCGTCATTGCGTCGCCGCCGGTTTCGCCGAGCGTGGTTGCAAGAATTTTGATGATCCAAAAGATCAGGGTGACTTCCGGCACTTTGCTAAGAATCTCTTGCTGTTTAGTGTTCATTTTTCCCTCTTGATCCTGCTGTCAAAACTCAACCCTGATACCACCGTAACCAATGAAACGCGGGTCAAAGTTCCGCCGAAGGCTCTTTCCGGCGGATAGAAGAAGGGTTATATGGTTGACCAACCTGACCCGTGAGCCGAAATTGTAAACTATTTCGCTGTCGCTAAGCTGCTGGCGCGGCCCGGTTCCATGTATTTCGCCAAGCACCTCAAACGAATCATTGAACTGCTTGCCGACAATGAAACCATAGATTACCTCGTCCGGCCCGCGTTTAAAACGATACCCGACATCGCCGCCAACGCGGAAGTTCCCCAATTTCGTTTGCCATTGCAGCGGCGCGAGAAATTCCGGCCCTTTGTCCACAAGCCCACGCCGTTCAGACGAAGTAGGATTGTTAAATTCGATCTGCGGGTAGATCGATATTGCTACTGGATGGTCGTTGTCCTCGTCACGAAAGCGCCACCTCACACCGATATTCGTGTTGCCCAAGCCCTGTATGCTGCGTTGTCCGTTACGGTGAAGCACGAGCCACGGAATTTCTACCTTGAGCTGCGTATTTCTGCTCAATCCGTAGTTGACATCGAACAGCGGTGTTCCGAATAGGCGCCCGTCAGCCCCACGTTCGATAGTAAATGCGGTGTTGATCTCCCAATGACCTTTAGGTACGGTCTCGGTGTCGTCAGTGATTGCCGGCGGCCCACCTTGCGCCCATGCAATTGTCATTGACGAAGTCCCGATCATGAGAACGAGCATTAAAACGCGGCGAAACTGCCGGGTGTTCAAACATCTCGTGAAAATAAAAGCCTTCAACCACATTTCGTATGCCCAGCTAATAAATTAAATGCGATCAATGCTTTCCTTCGTTCTTTTCTTCCCGGCGTTCATTTCTCTCGTCAGCTGCACTCTCCGTCGATTTGTGAACGATCCTTCCGGATTTTGCGCTTACCCATACCTCGATGGTCTTTCCTTTTCTGTCTCGTATATCGAATGAATAAACCCGAATTCCTTTTTCGGTCTCAAGTTCACCGCTCAATATCCGACCCGGAACTTTTTTCAACGCAATGGCCCGTGCCTGTCGGAGTGTCACTCCGCCACTTTTAGCGGCTCGCGACTTTTCTGTTGCAAACGTATTTATCGTCGAAACCGCTAGCAGGCTAACAGACAAAAATGATAAGAATAAGATCTTTGTGACAACATTATTAATGAGTTTCATAATTTTTTCCTTTTTAAATTACGAGTCTAAAGTGCGAGTTCATGACCCGAATAACTTAATGAACCAAAAGATAACATTAACGCAGAAATGCCTAATATTCCGTGGATGGTAGCGATCTTGAACCATTCTATCAATTCGAGGTCAAAGCATCGTCCCTGGCCGCCCATTTCGCTACATCATCTGGCAACATATGTTCATATGATAATAAACAAAGATTCATGCCTATCTAAAGGTCTTTGCCGACCTGGGATATCGCAGCTTACAAATTAAGTTCCGCGAGCAATTCCGCTGTTCTCAGTATTCGAACGCTGCAATACTCTTTTAGAACGACCAGATCATCATCTCCCGGAACGACGATCTCACAGTCGCCTGCAACTGCTCGGCTAGATTATCCGGCGCCTTCGTTTGTGTCGTAATCGTTTGGATTCTCTACGCCCAAACCCTCCGCTAACGCTCCCGAATTCAAATCGTCGTCTGCTGAAACAAATGTCAAGGCGTTATAGCCGTTCGCGGTCAAATCTCGGTTTGCCGCCAAAGCCGCAGCCAATTGAACTGCATCGTAGCCACGCAGAGCATGTTTAGTTGCGATCTCAGTAGCGGCTATCACTACCTCAGTCGATATTTCGACAGTCAGGTAAATATCGGCCAATTCAATGGTGAAAGATTCAAGTGCGGTGGCGGCGTCTTTGTCCGCCAAAGTTTTCCCTTTTCTTCTACGGGCGAACGCTGATGCAACTTCGACTATCGTGATCTGAGCCAGAAAGACGTTATTTCCATACTCAAGGTCAACTAATCCGTCAATGAACCTGGAACCTCGTTCATTGATGTATCGTTTTATGACGGCACTCGAATCGAGGAAGTAGTCAGCCATTAACCACGATCCTCAATAATAGTTTCTGAAACAGGCTTGCCGATCACGTTCACGCGCTCGAATCTTTTCTGCGAGATCTTTCGTTTAAAACGGTTTGGAACTTCCAAAAGCAGCCCTTTTCGTTTCATCGATTCGATGAATCGCTGTTCTTTTGAATCGTATCCGTTTGTTTCCGTAGTTGCCAGATCGTCATTTAGTTCGTCGAGTACTTGGCGACGGGCCGAAAGCGGCATTTTTCGGATTTCTTCTAATACTTCTGTTGGTGTCATACTTTTTCTGCCATTTTAGCACGTCGTACCGTTACAGCCGCCATAACTTCTTCGACGGTCAATGGCTGGTCTAATTCGGATACTTTATCAATTGTCGCAACAGCCTATTAATCTTGCGGCGACGAAGCTCGTCCTTAAGTACCGAAGTAATATATGCGGGTTTTAGTAAACCATTATCCTCGGCTTCCTTGGCTATCTTAGCCGGCATTATTATAAACCATTGGGCAATTTGTGGTCTTGGCTTTTGGTCAGCCCTGATTTTTACGGTCCACCTTCGATTCTTCTATCTTCCATCAGCATCATCGTCACCAGGGCTGCCCGGCTCGCTATGTCGTTGAGCAATATATGTTCATACAATGTATGAGCACCGTCGCCGCTGATACCGAGGCCGTCCAGGACCGGAATGCCCAATGCCCCGACAAAATTTCCGTCCGACGCGCCGCCGACCTGTGTTTCACCCAGCTCGTAATCGAAGCTCGCGGCCAGGTCTTTGGCCTTTTTGTAAAGCGCGACGACGTGTTCTGTCCGTTCCATTGGCGGGCGGTTGATGCCGCCGATGACCTGCAGCGAAATGCGGCTGTCGAAAGGTCTCAGATCTTTGACCGCGGCTTCGATCCGGGCAGCTTCTTCCATCGTGCCGAACCGGACATCGACGGAACATTCGGCGTTTTCGGGAATTACGTTCGATGCGGTACCGCCTTTGATGACGCAAACATTCGCGGTTGTGCCGATCTCAGCGTTATTTAATAGATGTATCTTTTCGATCTGCCGTGCAAGTTCGAGAATTGCGCTTGCGCCTTTTTCCGGCTCCAGCCCGGCGTGCGCGGGAATTCCGTGAGCTTTGATGACAAACATGCCCGTGCCCTTGCGGCCGGTTTTTAATCGGCCGGCAGCGGATGGCTCGAACACTAGGCAAAACTCGCTTTTTGCTGCCTCAGCTTCGACCAACGGGCGCCCGGTATGGCTGCCGACCTCTTCGTCACACGAGAGCAGAATCGTGATCGGCCGCTGCGGTTTTTCGCCGGATTCGGCAAAATAACGCAAAGCTTCCAACATTAATATAATGTTGGCCTTCATATCAAAAACTCCGCAGCCGTATAATTTGCCACCCTCGATCCGCGTCGGATTTTCCGTTCCCAGAGGGTGAACGGTGTCCGTGTGCCCAAGCATTAACACACCTTTTTCGCCGGACTGAAATGCACGGATCAGAAGGTGTTCGCCGTAACCGTCGGCAAATATCTTTTGTATTTGCAGATCGAGTTTTATTTCACACGCTTTGTTTTCGATCCAGGCAACGACCTGCTTGCTTCGTTCAACATGATGCGAAGGCGATTCTATATCGACGATCCCGCAGATCGACTCAATGATCGAGGGCTGCCTGTCTTGAAAATATGTGAGAATTTCTGTTGCTTTCATTCGGAAGGGAAGGTCTAAGGTGTTACTGGTTTTCCAAAAATATTATTCAGGGTTTCACCCAGCCGGTAACCGGCAAGTGCGAGCTGCTCTCCGGCAATAATAAAAGCATTTTTTTTGTAGGCTTCTGATGGCATTTCATTACGCTTTAGATCTGCGCGAAAAACCTCGGTTTGGTTTAGTTTAAAGCTTTCTTTCTGCCATTCATCATATTTTCCTAGATCCAGGCGAGCCTGTTCCTTCGAAAACGGAAATTTTTTGATGATCTCGTTCGCGATCGGTTCTATATATCCACGTTCACAGGTCTCATCCCGTAAAGGAATATTGATACCGATTATCGAATCCCAAAATCGATGGAGATTCATTTGATCCTCGCGTTTTGTCCCCTTAGGCGTTAGAAGAAAAAGATTTCCGCCCTGATCGCCTTTCGGCTCAAGCTCGGTGACGCGGCCCGAGGTGTGAAGAGGTTGGTGCAGATCGCCGCCAACATGCATCAACCATGCAATGGCAATCGCTTTATCCGCGTCGCTCGACACCGGATCGCGCAGTGTTTTATCAAATTCAAAAAGTTTTACGACGCCTTTACCGCCTTCCTCAATGTCCGTTACGATCTCCGCCTTTCCATCGACCTGCTTCCAAAACGTATCCGAATAATGCCAATTTCCATTGTTGTATTTTTTATAGCGAGTATCGAAAGAGCGGTCACGCACGATGTCCGCCCAAGTTGCGACCAACATAAAATATGTCCGCTTTCGCGTTTCTTCCGGTTCGGCACCGTAGGGCATATAAAATGCCGCAAGCTGTGAATCTTCGGGAGCGGCCCGTAAGATCCTGATCACGTTCTCTCTGGCTGTCGGCGACATCCGCTGCCACGCAATGTAAGCGGTTATTTTATGGCCCACATCGTCCCACGACATGACTGGAATGACGGCTGCCGCCATTAGAAAAGTTAATAATATCGATCTTTGAAATATACGCTGCATTTGTTCTCCTGAGACTTTTGGGATGATTTTAGCGAATTAAGAGAATAAGGGAAAGTAGCCGGTTGTCAGCCGCGCGTTTTCTTATTCATAGACGGCCATTTGTTTTATGCAATATTTTGGACAAACTGTTCGGCAAATTTTTCATCATATGATTGCAAAACTTTCGGTGTGATTCGTTCTTTACTGGTTAGACTGATTACATTTGGAGTAGTGTGAGGAAAAAAAGGCTATGCAAAACATTTTAGATTTTGATCAAAATTTAATATCCGAAGCGGCAATAAGCCAGTCGGAAGATAATGTAGGCAATAAAATCGGCATTGTCGGTAAGCTTTTCGGCTGTTGGCATAAACGAATGACACGGCCATTTTCGGATCGTAATTCTTCGTATCGCTCATGTCTGGAATGCGGGGCACGGAGAAAATTCGATACACAAAGTTTCAAAACATCGGGGGCGTTTTACTTTCCCAATCGGTGACGTTCGACCGCAACAGAACGAATTCATAAACCTGTCTTAATACCTACCAAGACAAACCTACCGGGTGCGGTTTTTCCAAAAAAGCCGCACCCTTTCAATTTTTAAAATTCAAACTCTCAATTCTCATTTTCGTTCATGCACTAAAGTCTGAAATTTTAGATCTAAACAGCTTTCAAAACCAGTGCGGAATTTTTCGATCCAAAGCCTATACAGTTACACAGAGCATTTTTTACTTTGTGTTCACGTGATTGGTTAGGCACATAATCAAGGTCACATTCCGGGTCGGCAACATCGAGATTTATTGTCGGCGGTACAATTCCTTGGTTCATGGCTAGCAATGTAGCGCCGATCCCGGCGGCACCGGTCGCTCCTTGCGGATGGCCGATCTGCGACTTCGTGGCGGACATCGGCATTTTGTAGGCATGTTTCCCAAAGGCGAGTTTTACGGCCTGTGTTTCGATGCGGTCGTTGAGCTGCGTCGAAGTGCCGTGAAGGTTGACGTAATTAATATCTTCGGGGGTGAGTCCGGCGTCACTAAGGGCCAGCGTCATGGCCCGTGCCGGTTCGACGCCGTTCTCTTCCAGCCGAACGCGGTGGTGGGCATCACACGTGACGCCGTAGCCGGCGATCTCGGCATATATTTTTGCGTTTCGGTTTACGGCGGTTTCGTATTCTTCCAGCATAAATATCCACGAGCCTTCGGATATAACAATGCCCGATCGATCTTTTGAAAACGGCCGCGAACCGCGTTCAGGTTCATCGTTCCACTCTTTTGTACAGACCGTCATCACCTCGAAACCTTTCAAAATTCCGGGTGCTATTGGTGAATCCACCCCGCCTGCAAGCATTGTATCCTGCTTCCCTAAAGAAATATGCTGAGCGGCATAGAATATCGCGTCAGTAGATGACGTGCAGCCTGTCGAGATGACATGCGATAGGCCGTGCAGGCCGAAGACCATTGAAATTTCAGACGAAAGCCCGCCGTGCGTGGACGAAGGAATGGTATAAATGCTTCCGCGCCGTTCATTGCCGGAGAACCAGTACCCGAATTGCTTTTCGGTGAATGCAAGCCCGCCGCCACCGGTCCCGATGACGACACCGAATCTGCGTTTTTGTTCCAGGGAAAGAAGTTCCGGCGAAATGCCGGAATCGGCAACCGCTTCCCGGGCCGAGGCAAGAGCTAGGGGCACCGTTCGGGGAACATGTTTATGATCTCTGGAATCGAGCTGCGATTGCCAATCGAATTCGGTTATTTCTCCGGCAATTTTGACGTTGGATTTTGAAACATCGAAACTTTCGATCTTTCTAACGCCGCTTTTTCCAGATCTAAGTGATCTCCAGAACTCTTCACGTCCGATCCCGATCGGCGTTACGCATCCGAAACCCGTTATAACAACCCTGCGAGGACTCGTAAAACCGTTTAGCATATGGTTTTATGAGCATAGCATATCGACGGCTAACGACGAGGTTTAATAGGTAAAATGATGACCGGCTGTCGGCAAGCATGTATTTCAAAGAAATCTAAAATAAACTGCAAGTTTTTGTAAGCCGACCGTTCTTTGTGTCGCAGCGATGTTTGTAAGCAGTTCGATAATGCCTAATAGACGGCGTGCGAACATAAATGCGAGCGAACAGACCGGCTGTGTTTGCTTGAATTAGCGGGATCGCCGGGGTTGTCGACGATCGGAAAGAACCGCATTACAACCTATATTTAAGGAAATTAAAAAATGAGAAAGACAATTTTGATAACATTTTTTGTTGCCGCTGTCGGCGTTTTAGGTGCTTGTACGAGTACGCCGGAAGTGAAACAGCCGGTTAACGTACCGGTTACGGCACCGAGCTCAAGCCCGGCCGCATCACCAGCGACCAGCCCTTCGATCGATCCAAAAGCTCCGGCGATGCTTACTAAAGATAAGACAGCAGCTTTGGAAGGCAAATGGCCCGGCGTTGAAGGAACTTACCTGAATGTCACCAAAAATGGTGAAAAGTATTCGATAGAGATCAAGAATCTCGATAAGGCAACAACCTTTGAAGGAATTGCCAAAGGCGACACTATCGAATTTACCCGTAATGGTAAAACCGAAACCATTAAGGCCGCGACCGCCGAAGAAACCGGAATGAAATGGCTCGCAGGTGAGAAAAACTGCGTGGTTATCACAAAAGGCAGCGAAGGCTATTGCAAAAAATAGCTTTTATTCCTCAGCTTTAGGCTGTCACAAAGGCGGGCTTCGGCCCGCTTTTTTGTTTGTCTTAAATTTTTGCGAACTTTTGCATCAAGAAAATCGTTTGGAATTGGCAACTAAACAAGTTCCTTGGAGGGAAGCAATGAAAAAGACCGGAATTATAATATTTGCAGCGGCAATTTTAATTGGGGTGGCATTCACAAGTTTTTTATCTTTAGGCAACACAACGGCGAAAATTTTTAATTTTTCGATCGGTTCCGGAACACACGGTTCGGGAAATGTGGTCTTGGAAAAGCGTGATGTCGGAGATTTTAACGGCGTAGATGTAGGCGGCGTTTTTCAGGTTGAGATCGTTGCGCAGAAAGATCCCGGCGTCGAGATCGAAGCCGATGACAATCTGCTTCCGCTTATTAAAACGGAGGTCAATGGCGGTGTTCTAAAGATCTCGACCAATGGCAACATCAAATCGAAAAGCGCTATCCGCGTCCGTATTTCGGCTCTTGACATTGACAGCATCGAAGCATCCGGAGCATCCAAGGTGTCTGTTTCTGATATAAAAAATTCAGAACTAAAGATCGATACAAGCGGGGCTTCGAAGGTAACACTTTCCGGCGAGACAGGCAGCCTTTCCGTCGATATCAGTGGTGCCAGCAGCTTAAACGCGAATGGCCTAAAAGCGGAAAACGCAACTGTTGATGCAAGCGGTGCGAGCTATGCGGATGTGAATGTATCGGAACAGTTGATAGCTGATGCTTCCGGTGCCAGTAAGATCAACTATAGCGGCTCCCCGAAAAGCGCGGAAAAACACTCTTCCGGCGCTGGTCATGTTACGAATAATTGACTTAACTCTTGATTCATACCGGCTATTTGCGTTAAAACATAGTTAACACAAAGGTTGGAATATGAAAAAGAAAGATCTGGCAATCGCATTTGGCGGAGCAGCCATAGCGGCGATAGCGGTAAAAATGCTGACGCGGGCGAAAGGAATTGATTGGGATAACGTCTCGAACGAAGTTGCTCATTCCTATCATTCGCACTTCATAAACATTGATGGCGCACGGGTTCATTATCAGGAATTCGGCATTGCATCTGACCCGACGCTGATCCTCGTCCACGGTTATACTGCGTCAACTTATGTCTGGAATATGACGGCCCCTGCTCTTGCCGAGCAGGGATTTCATATCGTTGCGGTCGATCTGCTCGGTTTCGGCTATTCGGAAAAACCGTCCTGGTTTGACTATTCTATCCAATCACAGGCCAGAATGGTCGAACGGTTAATGGACCGCCTTGGCATCGGACGTGCGGTTCTTGTAGGCAGTTCGTATGGCGGAGCGATTGTTTTGACGATCGCCTTGGATCACCCTGAACGCGTTGAAAAACTTGTCCTCGTTGATGCCGTTCGCAACGATGACCAGAAACGGCATCCTATCCTGCGGCTTGCCAGTATCCCTGGTGTCGGCGAAATAATCACACCATTTTTGGTCGATTCCAAGCTTTTGATACGTAAACGTATGCAAAGCACGCTGGCCAGGCCAAACCATCACTTGATCACCGACGAACGGATTGAAGCGATACGCCGTCCGCTTCGCGCGGCTGACGCCCATCATTCCGTGCTTGCAACCTCACGAAACTGGCACGCAGAACGCATCGCGCAGGACGCCCATCTGATAGATCAGCCGACATTAATAATCTGGGGCGAAGACGACACCGTGATCCCGGTCCGGCATGGCCACAAACTGCATGACGCAATATTGAATTCAAGGCTTGTCATTCTGCGAAATTGCGGCCACGTTCCGCAGGAGGAAAAAAGCGAACTTTTCACTGAGCTCGTCACCGAATTTTGCAGGGATAAAAAAGGCCGGATCGCGGCAAAAGAAAATGACGACCTGCTTATTCAAGCCTAACGTCTTGTAACAAACAAGCTCAAAAAGCCGGATGCATAAATTTGCTTTCTTCAACACCCAGATCCTTCCCGCCGAAGATATTTTTATTCCCGCCTTTTCATCTGCTTCCCTTTACGGCAAAGGTATTTTCACGACCATCGCTGTTTGCGACGGAAAGCCATTCTTATGGGAAAAACATTGGCGTAGATTGCTTGCCGGCTCATCGAAATTAAACATTGATCTTTCGCATTTTTCTGAACACTTCGTCAGAAATTCATTTGGCGAAATTATAAAAGAAAACACCCTCGAAAATGGACGGGCAAGAATTACGGTTTTTGATGGATCGGCGGCAAGTTTTTGGCAGGTTAATAATATCCAAAAGACAAGCCTTTTAATTACTACAGCCGATATGCGGGAAATCCACAGTAGTTTTAAGCTAAACATTTCACCTTATCTTACTAACACAACGTCGCCGCTCGCCGGCATCAAATCCTGTAATTATTTTGAAAGGATCGCTGCCCTTAACAAAGCCAAAGAGAGTGGTTTTGACGAAGCGGTTTGTCTAAATGAACGAGGCGATACCACCTCCGCGGTCATGGCGAATTTGTTTTGGCGAAAAGACGGAAAGCTATTTACACCTTCATTGAAAACAGGTTGTGTTGCCGGAACAACACGTGAATATCTACTGGAAAATGAGGAGTGTGTCGAGGTGGAACATGGTCTGGAAATGTTACATAGTGCAGAAGCGGTCTTTTTGACGTCGGCTGGCATCGGCATTGTGCCGGCTGAGGAAATTGACGGGCGAAAGTTAAATACCGGGCCGGATCCTATACTCGATCTGTTGCCGCGAATAAAATAAAAAACACAAAACCACACGAAGGCCAATTCGTGCAGTTTCGTGTAGATCTGTGCCTAAATTTCTTAAGCTGCTGTTTCGAAGAGTGCGAGGATCTGCTTGCCTTCTATGGAACGCGGATCAATTGTACGAATGTGTTTTTGACCCTGCATTTCCCACAGAGCGGTCACCGTACCTTCTTTTTCGACCGCCTGATAATGGACATCTTCCGGTTCGGCAGGTGTCTGTATTTCAGCTGTCTCTACTTCCGCATCGGCATTTTCAGCGATCGTCGGCGTTGTTTCTTTCTCTTCTACCGCTTCAGCGGCCATTACTGCTTCTTCTGACATTTACTTAAAAAATCTCCTCAATAATAATTACGGCTAGTTGGTTTTTTCGGCGATGGTTATCGTCGGTGCCGCGTTAGCCGTTGTTCCGGGTGACTGCTTTTCAGCAATCGTGATCGTGGGCTGGGCTTGTGCGGCTTCTTCGGCTTCTTCGTTGATCGTTTCTTCTTCTGACATAAAATGTAATCTCCTAATAGTTCAGTTTGAACGTCGATTATTCGGCGATCGTGATTGTTAGAATTTGGTTGCCGACCGGAATTTCGACCGTTCGACTATTTGCCGTTACCGAATCTGTTGTATCGGAGGGCTTATCGGCCTCTGATTGTTCGGTAGCCGCAGTTTTTTCAGCAATCGTTATCGTAAGTTTCTGGTTGCCCTGGTCCTTTAGCTCCCATTTTTTCTGATTTGCCATAAATTAAAACCTCCGGGGGGAAAGTTGGTTTATACATACTGCTTATTGCCAAGAGGCGATTCTACACTTGAAATACATATTTGTCGAGCTTTTCCAGACTATTTGCTGCAAACAGTTTTTCTTATAGGTTGTTAAAATCGTTTGGGCGTGTCAAAATCAAAGGTTCCGGGGGTTAACGGAAAAGTTGTACGCGGAAAGTAAAACAAAATCCAAGCTGCTCAAAAAAATGGGCAATGCCATCGCTGATTTTTCGATGATCGAAGACGGCGACAAGGTAATGGTCTGCCTTTCGGGCGGCAAGGACAGCTACACAATGCTCGATCTGCTGCTCGATGTTCAGAAACGGGCGCCGGTAAAGTTTGAGATATTTGCGGTCAATCTCGACCAAAAACAGCCTGATTTTCCTGAAGAAGTGCTGCCAAATTATCTCGATGCCATCGGTGTTAATTACCGCATTGTCGAAGAAGACACTTATTCGATCGTGACCAAGCATATCCCTGAAGGCAAGACATATTGTTCGTTATGTTCGCGGCTCCGGCGCGGTATTTTATATTCCACAGCTATTGAAGAAGGCTGCACGAAGATCGCACTTGGGCATCATGCCGACGATGTTATCGCGACATTCATGCTCAATCTTTTTTACGTCGGCCAGCTCAAAGCAATGCCGCCGATCCTTCGCAACGACGCCGGCAATAACACGATCATTCGCCCGCTCGCCTATTGCCAGGAAAAAGAGATCATCAAATACTCGGAAGAGCGGCAGTTTCCGATAATTCCATGCAACCTCTGCGGTTCGCAGCCAAACCTGAAACGTGCCCGCGTCAAACGTCTGCTCAATGAGCTCGAAAAGGAAACACCATTCATCCGCAGTTCGATAATGACCGCTCTGACAAATGTCACCGGCTCACATCTTCTTGATAATCAGCTCTATGATTTCAAAAATTTTGAGCCTTTGATAAAAAAGATCGCCCCCGGCCATGGAAGTGTCGAAAAAGAACTGGATGCGGTTTTTGATCACAGCGAAGCAAATTTTACTCCGGATCTAATGGCGTCTGCCGGTATCGGGACCATTTAATAAACCTTACTTGTATGGGTACGTTCTAAATTATGAGTCAGGAAAACTTACAGATAGATCTGAATTTATGTGCCGAAATCAAACTTTATTACGACCTTTACATTCCCGATAATGTCTCAGAAAATGCGCCGTTGCTGATCGCCGTTCACGGCTACGGCGCCCATAAACGCTATATGATGCGTGAGGCCAGACTGGTGGCGCCGGAAAATTTTGTGATCGCCTCGGTCCAGGCACCGCACCAGCATTTTCGGCAAACAGATGATGGTTTCCGCATAGGTTTCGGTTGGCTTACCGATCATAGGCCGGAAGAATACGTCGCTCTACATCACAAATTCCTGCTCGATCTGATCGACAAGCTTTCTTCCGCAAACACTATAAACCGCGAAAGCATTTATCTATACGGTTTTTCCCAAGCCTGTGCGCTAAATTTCCGGTTTGCCTTTACCAACCCCGAAATTGCCAAAGGCGTGGTCGGCGTATGCGGCGGCATCCCCGGCGATCTCGAAACCAACCCGGTCTACAGGCCGTTCGATGCGGATACTCTGTACCTCTACGGCGACGACGATGAGTTTTACACACAGGAAAAATTTACCGCGTTCGAGCAAAAACTCCGCGAAACACTGCCTAATTTTCGCTCATCAAAATACAGTGCGAAACACGAGATCACAGACGATATGCGGGCGGATATCAGGCATTGGTTTTGCTTTAGATGATTCAGTGGAAAAATGAATTCAGTAAAACGAGAACATTATTACCTTATTCTCGGGTTGATAACGGCGGCCATGCTCCTCGCTGATGGGTTTTTGCTGTTCAGATCTAACGCTTCCGTGGGTATCGACGGATATTATTATGTAATCCAGGCTGATGTTTTCCGAACAACTGGTCATTTTTACTTTCCAACAAGCACACCTATTGTTTTGATCTTTTTCTCGGTGCTTTCTGTTTTGATCCCAAGCACTGTGATAGCGATCAAAGCTGGGGTTTTGATGATTCAGACATTCTTTTACGTAGGACTTGCTATTTTGATCCGCAAATTAACCGATGAGGATCTACTATCGCTTCTAGGCCTTTTTCTTGCGTTCTTTTCTGGGCTACATTTTTACTACATAAGCGAATTTTTAAGCAATCTAGGTGCTCTTACTTTCTTGGTTTGGTCAGCATTGAGTTTTTTTAGGTACGCCGCCGATGGCAGCAGGTCATATCTAATTATCAGCATGGGACTGCTGGTCGGGGCTTGTTTGTGTCACCGCTCAATACCTTATCTGTTAGTGTCGTTTTTCATAGCAGGTATATTATCGGTATCTTACCTGCGAATTAGGTCAAGGAAGCAGCTTATTTTAGTAGTCTTCGCTTTTTTTTCTGTTTTTTTCACTCCACTTATCATTTCTATTCAGCCATTATTTGATTTGCCCCCATGGATAAATAATGAAATCAGCCCGATCCCACAAAACCCATTTCGACCGCTGATGAGGATGGAGGGGTTGTGTTTGGCCTTAGTTGACCTAGTAATGATATGGACCTTGTTCAAACATCCCCAAAACACGAAGATAAATTTGACGATTACCACATCCCTTCTGCTTGTAGTTTGGAATGTCATGTTTCTACTAAATCCTTTTTTACAACATCCAGTTGGTGTCAATTCATTATTTGCTCGCATAAGCACAATTGCATTTATACCATTCGCGATTCTTGTTCCTCTGGTTTTCCGGGCACTATCTGGCCTTTCACAAAATCTTCTTTACGCAACTTGTATCATGCTAATACCAATACTTCTTTTTCGATTACAAACCCCGTTCCCGGTTGAGTTGCGCGAAACAAGTATTAGAAAACGCGAGAAACTTATTAGAGACGTGCCGACACTCGTTTCCCAAACGTGTCAATACCCCTTCATAGTTGCCAAACATGGAGACCAATTCTTAGTGACAGCTGTCACCGGATCTCCCGCACAACACTTGTTACCCAGCGAGAACCGATACGGTTGTATCTTCGTGCTCAGTCAAAAGCCTTTCAACAGAACAATCGGTTCTTTATCAGCCAGAAAAATTGAAAACTCAGATGGTGATATCTCTCTCGTTGAAATATCCGACCCGTTGCAAAAAAAATAGTTGACTTAGATAGGGGTTTATGATAGAAAATTGATGCACCCCCTTTTTTTGCTTCGTTCGCACCACAAAGAGCGAGTAGTCTGAATTAACAAACTAATCTTCTCAGGAGTTCGGTTATGCATTCGAACATTTCTTCAACCAAGATAACAGCGATTATTCTTTGCGGCTCAATATTTGTTATTGGCCTCATCACGGTATTTCTTGCTACCCCTAAGAATGGTGTGGTTGCAAGTAAGAGCGAGCTTGTGCCTGGGGTTCCGTTACCTACCCCAGATGTAGCCGTCAAGGTTGCATCTTACATATCCTCTGAAAGCCATAACTGTTATCAGTACACGGTAGAAAATAATTCGGGTACTCCAATCGTGGGAGTAGATATTGGTATTAATCCGGATTCAGATTCGACGGAATTAGACAGCTTGCCGCGTGGGTGGACGGTAGATATTGTCGAGGGCGGAGTAGTTGGGGACATGAACGTTCCATCCATGGTGGAGGCCTTTTCGGCTGAAGAAAATAATAAATTTTACGTTTCAACCAGCGCGTTTAGAGCAAATACAAGCGAGTCTCGCGGGTTTAGCGTGTGTATGACAGGTGCTTGGGATAATACTTATAAGACCGCGCACTGGAAAGCGTATTTTATGGACGGTACGTTCGTAACGGGACAGCTTATAGACCTTGGATCGATGTGATCTGATGGATGGTTCATTTCTCTATAAGGAGCTTACAAGGATCTCTATAAGGAGGTTACAAGAAAAAAAATGAGAAGCCAACGCTTAATATTGTTTTCTTGCACGGCGGTTTTCTTGACTATTGTTAGTGGCTTTGTAGTTACTAAAAAGGTTTCGTGCCAATGTACAACCTGTCCATGTCCTATTTCCGGTTTTACGCCGCTACCCACAGATCCCGCTACTCAGAGCATGGAATCGGGAAATATTTCGACAGACGGTTGGGAACAAAGTCTCGAAGACGCCTTTTTCTGTCTTGCCATAAAGACTCAGCAGGTTGGAGGGATCGGGACTATACCACGAATAACCTCCGCGATGAGGACTTTGGATTATCAGCGTCATTTACGTGAGGTTTGGGACAAAAAACAACAGCTTAGAAGATTGACAACCAAACAAATGAATGCGTGCGGTGCTCTTGTCAATGAAATTAATACGGAATTTGCCAACCACAATATAGTTGCACGACCATCATCTGGAACAACGGCCAGTTCGGCACATCATGTTCAAGGAAAAGCGGTCGATATTAGCTTGAATCTTCCCGGGATTCCTGTTTCAAATCTTCTAAAATATGCCGCACAATGCAATCTTTGTCGTCCTTGGCCGGTCGGTGATCCAGTGCATTTTGAGGTCTGCCCGTAAAACGGTGGAAGAAAACAGTGGTTTGAGGGGAAATCGCATGAGAAAGCCAAAACACATAGTCAGTTTATTTCTAATCATAGTAATAGGCATTTTGATGGTCCTAGCGGTGCGAGGAGATTTTGGGGATACCGCCCAACATCCCTCTGCTAGAGGAATGGATTACTGCGAGGCATGTGAAGATGACCCTCCTCCGCCCGACTGCCCATGCGGCGACTGTGTAAATGGTTGTGGGGGAGGATGTACTGATAATGATAATGACGGAATATGTGACGAGTACGACAACTGCGTCGGCTACGAAGGAATGGAATGGGAAGAAGTATGTGACCGTTATTGCGAGGATGAAAATCCTTATACCGGAGAGTGCGATGACTGGTCGGGTTGGGATTGTGAGATAGTCGGAAACCATGAAACCTGTACACCGTATTGATTAGGAGGTCGGAGTGAAAAAAGCGCTTTTTGTATTAATATTTGTAGTGTTTGTCGTAGGTTTACTGGTGGGCGGATTTCGTCAACAGAGCTCTGAATCAAAGGTCGTTCCCGAAGCGGGAAGAGATTTTTTCCACGCTGCGTATACGGGGGATGTAGAGCAGTTAGACGGTTACTTTAAAAACGGAGTCAGTCCCAATGTCAAGAACGGGCGAACCCACGGCTTAACTCCGTTGATGTATGCTTCCTGGGGCGGGAAAGTCGAAGCTATCCAATACCTATTTGCGAATGGCGCGGATGTGAACGAGGTGAATTCGGATGGCGTGACAGCGCTTATGCTCGCTGCATATGCAAACCATGAGGAGGCGGCCAAGGTACTACTTGATAATAAAGCAAGTGCGGATCTTTTGGATAAAAAACAGAATTCGGCCTTAACTTTTGCCATAACAAAGGAGAATATCGCGATGATTAAGCTGCTAATCTCCTATGGTGGTCTGAATCAAAGAGGAAGGATGGGGCGATCACCACTCGCGGTAGCTACTTTGAAGAACAAAACCAACGCGTTGCGTATCATCCTTTCATTGCCTCAGGGAAGGGTCTTGGCGAATCGAAAGGACACGACTGCCATGAACCCATTCATGCTGGCTGCCAAGGCTGGAAATGTCAATTTAGTGCGCGAATTGTTACCTTTTACTGACGACGTGAACTCGACGGACTTTAAAGGGCGAACAGCTTTTGATCTTTTGAGCAAATCCGCAGTTCCCGAGGGCAAATTGTCGGCATTGAAAGCTATTAGAAGTCGTGGCGCGAGAACGGGCGGTCCAATCAGAACTAATAGAAAACAGGAAGTTCCCAGTCAAGCAAGACGAACTCCAAAACGCTAAGAAGAATTCATGGGCGTCTACGAACCCGCAAGTCGCGGATCTCGACGACACCTTGCCATTCCGTGGGAAGCACAAGGTGTCCGGTATCGTCGCCCTGTGTTCGATATTCGAAGACGAACATATCAGTACGTGCCTTCGCTAGCAAAGAACGCGGTCCATAGAGAGTAAATGTAACCATCAACTGAGTTGCCGGGATAGGCATTGAGAAGAGGCGTTCGACACGTTTTTCGCCGATCCGGAGAGTGACATCGACGACTGTTTCAAGCAGTGTTGCCTTTGGGTTGGAGACGCTGATCGGTATCTGTTTCACAGAAAAATCCGTAACGTGATCTGTCAGGTCTATTTTTTCCGTCGATACGGAATTCAGCGATCTGATAAAACTGGAAGGGCCGCGGACGCGAACTTTTTGTGGAAACGCAGTTTGGCCGTATAGCTCGAATCCCTCGGGAATTTCACCGGTTGTTTCGGGCGTTACAGAAATCTCCCTTTCCTCGACATTTTCCAGCCTGATGGGAATCTTATTTGGCCTTATTGCATCAAGCCTGATGCCAAGCGGCAGCGTGATCGAAACAGTATCTGGTGTCAGGGAAATGACATGCTCCCCGGCGGCGACATCCGTCAGATCGAGCGAAACACGAAGATCGCCCTCTTTTAGCTGTTCTATTTTGCGTTTATCACCGCTGACGCGGATCTCAACTTCCTGTAAAAGCGAACTGGTAACTACCGAATTGTCAGAAGTGCGAAGGTTTAGCGGCACGGTATAGCTTTCGCTTCCCGGTGTGCTCAATCCGGTAACTCCAAGCCATAATGCAAATGTGATCGCAAGTGCGATCAGCTTCATCGCCCAATCTTCAAGAAACACCTTACGGACGATGTGCTTAAAAAAAAGGGCTACAGGCCTTTTTTCAACAAAATTTTCCGGTTCGACAGCCATGTTAATTAACGGACAACGAACAATGGAAAATGATTGAAGCCGGCCGGACAATTTGATTGTCCATTGTCCATTGTCCATTGTTCATTATGCATTATCCATTGTTATCTCCGTTTCCACTTCCTTCATTGTCTGTGCAGCTTCGCGCTTATTTTGGACGAGCGGTATTTCCATAGCGTCGAGAAGAAGTTTACGGAGCTGTGTCGTATCGAGGTTTCGCCGAACATTGCCGGCCTCGACATAAGTGATAAGGCCTGTTTCCTCGGAAACCACCAGCGATATCGCGTCCGAACCTTCCGTTATGCCGATCGCCGCCCGGTGGCGTGTGCCGAGTTCGCGTGAAATACCAGGGTTTTTTGTCAGCGGCAAAAAGACCGACGCAGCTGCAAGCCGTTCATTCTGAATGATTACAGCCCCATCATGGAGCGGCGTTGACGGATTAAAGATCGTTACCAGCAGATCGTAGCTGATCCTTGCATCCATCTGCACACCGGCATCGACAAAATTCCGCAAGCCGACATTTCTCTCAACGACGATCAATGCACCGGTTTTTTCCGAAGCCAGCGTGGTTACCGCCAGAACGATCTCGTCATAAACGCTCCCGCCGAATTGTCCGCGTTGGCGTTTCAAAATAGGAAACCGCAGCCGGTTGGCGAAATAGATCAAGGCCTGTCTGATCTCTGATTGGAAAAGCACGATTATCGCAAAACCGATATAGACCACCGCATAGCGCAGCACGAATTCGAGCGTTGCCAGGTCCTGTGCGACCGCCAGCCAGTAGAGCAATGCAAGCAGCACCAAACCGACGATCGTCGGAACGGCCCGTGTCCCGCGAAGCAGTTTCAGGACGACATAGACGAGGATAAAGACCAGCGAAATGTCCAGGATATTTCGCAGGCCGTAGATCGTCGGCATGTAGTCATTAAGTGGCATTATGTTCTGAGTTCACGCTTCGGCGTGGACCGATGATAACTTTCAATCTTTCTTTTTCTCTTTCAGCCCTGCCGTTTCCAAGAATATCATATCGACTTTCGGCTCGGCTTCTTTTATCCTTGCCTCGATCTCGGCAATTGTTTCGATTATCTGCGAATTGTTCAGGCCTTCCTTAAAATTGACGTGCGTATTGACCAGTATTTGCTTTGGCGCCAGGTGCATCGTCAGAAGTTCTATCACCTGATTTACATTCGGGTGGCCTTTTATCGCTTCGCGGATCGCCCGAAGTGATTTTGGCGTGGCTGCTTCGCCCAGCAAAAGCCCGCGTGATGCCCTCGCCAACACAAAAGCGACGACCGCTAAAACTGCACCGATCAGGATCGACGCCAGCCCGTCCCAATACGCTTCAAAACCCGGAATGACATGATGATCGGTCAAATAAATTCCGGCAAATGCGATCACGATGCCTACAAGTGCCGCAGAATCTTCAAATATCACGGTCTTGGCCGTCGGGTCCTTCGATTCGTGCAGATATTCACGCAGCGACAGGCCTTCGTGTTTAGCTTCCTGCATTTCCTGGTAAAGAGCGAGGCAGATCGAACCCAATTCAAGTACGAACGAAATGCCCAATATCCAATATGCCCAGCCGAGATTTTCCGGCGGATGCGGATGCACTAACTTTTGGAAGCCTTCATATATGGCATAGGTTGCACCAACGCCAAAAATAAAGATAGCGGCAATGAACGACCAGAAAAACCTTTCCTTTCCATAGCCGAAATGATGCTTTTTTGATGCCGGTTTGTTATAGAACCGCAGGCCCAAAAGCAGAAATATCTGATTTGTCGTATCGGCCAGCGAGTGAAACGCCTCGGCCATCATGCCCGACGAACCGGTCATTATCGCCGCCCCGAATTTCAAGATCGTGATCACGCCATTTACAATGAGTGCGCCAATGACAGCCAGCATTATTTATCTCCTTAATTCTTTCCCTTCCCGCCCAGCATAAACCCGACCAGCTTTCCTTCCTTATCTATTACACCAAGTGATCCGATACCGTTCACCCGCATCAATTCCTGAGCGTCCGCCAGCGGTGTGCCGGTCTCGACAAAATAGTCCGGAGTTATAGGCTGCATTATCTGCCGGATCGCAGTTTTGTGCCAATCTGAACGGTCTATTTTCTTTAATTCCTCGAGCATAAAAATGCCGTAAAACTGCCCATCTTTTGCAACCGGAAAAACCGTCCGCCGGTGCATTGGCAAAATATGATCGACCAAATGCTGTAATTTTGTTTCGGGTTCGACGGCGAACGGCAGATGCATAATATCGTCAACACAATGCTTTCCAAGTTCACGCACTTCGGCAATTATGCCCTTTGCCGAATCGAACAAAAAAAGCCCGACGAGCATCGCCCAAAACCCAGTGAAAAATTCCCCACGGGCGATAATGATAAATACTCCGAGTACCACCAGCCCGACGCCGATAACCTGTCCGCAGCGTCCGGTCAGGATCGTCGCTTCGTTAAGGTCCTTGCCGTGCCGCCACAGATACGCCCGCAGGACGCGGCCGCCGTCCAGCGGATAACCCGGAAACATATTAAATACCGCGATCATAAAATTGAGCAGTCCCAAAAGAAAAAGCAGGCCCGCCAGAATATCGACCCCGGCGAAATTGGCCGCCGCCATCAGCAGCACAAATACGACAGCGACAATAAAGCTCGCCGCCGGACCGGCAACGGCGATGCGAAATTCGGCCCTCGGCGTCTCCGGCTCATGCCGAAACCGCGTCAAACCGCCAAATGGATGCAGCACGATCTCGACGACCTCAAGCTTTTCCATCTTTGCCACCAAAGCGTGGGCAAACTCATGCAGAAATATCGAAACGAAAAAGAGGGCCGTCACCGCCAGCCCCAGAACAAAGCTCCCAAGAGCATTATTGACCAGCGAATTGATACTCACCGCTGTCACCACGGACATCAGCACAACAACAAAAAACCAGCGAAAATCCGCCCGCACCGGTATCCCCGAAACACGGATCAAAACAACCTGCCGCCGAAAAATTGCAAAAATATTCATATGAATAACTGATTCATTTTTTTTTGCTGGGTTTTTTTAGCTATTTTGTTGCGGCTAGCATTTCGCGGGCGTTTTCGCGGGCCGCGTTGGTGATGGTTTCTCCGGCGAGCATCCGGGCCACTTCCTCTATCCGCTGGTTACTGTTAAGTTCGCGGACGCCAATATTTGTGCGGTCCATAAACATAGTTTTCTCCACGACAAAATGGCGGTCAGCTTTCGATGCGACTTGCGGCTGATGCGTTACACAGAGCACCTGCTGAGCATTCGCTAATTCTTTTAGTTTTATGCCGACCGCTTCGGCGACACGTCCGCCGATGCCGGCGTCGATCTCATCGAAAACCGCTGTTTTTTCGTGTTCGTTCGTTTTGGCTGTCGTTTTCAGGATCAGCATCAACCGCGATGCTTCACCGCCCGATGCGACCTTGGCAAGCTGCTTTGGCGATTCGCCGGCGTTCGCGGAAAAATAAAATTCTACGCGGTCAAAGCCTTTTGCGGAAAATCTCGAATACGCATTTTCGAGTTCGTTTTTTTCAGGTGCTTCAATGCGAATATCAAACCGTGCCTTTTCTAGTGCCACCGCCTTGAGATTCGTCTCCACTTCCCTTGCAAATTTTTCGGCGGCAAGCACACGCTTGTCATGAAGCTCCGTTGCGGTATTTATGTATTCGACACTAAGCATTTTCAGCTTTGCCTTTAGTTCGGTTTCACGAAGTTCCGCCGTTTCGATGCTATCCAATCTTTCCTCGGATTCACGAAGATGTTCTAACGCTGACACTACCGAACCGCCATATTTACGGGTCAAACGTGAAATTTCAGACAGGCGGCTTTCGATCTCTTCGAGGCGGGAGGGCGAAAACTCCAGATGGTTGCCAAAATCGCGGGCAGTGATCGCGAGGTCGGTAATGATCGCCTGGGCTGATCTCATTCCTTCGAGATACTCGGCAAATTTTGCATCGTAGAGTGCCAGCTCTTCGATCTTTCTTAAAGACTTTTCGAGCGTGGCAATGGTCGATTCCGTATTGTCGTACAAAAGGGAATATGCATCCTCGCTCAAAGTCGAAAGCTTTTCGACGTTATTCAAAAGCTTTTTTTCTTCCTCCAGCGTTTCTTCATCTCCGTGCTGTAACTGTGCCTTTTTGATCTCGGCAACCTGAAACCTGAGAATATCCAAAAGCTGCAGCTTCTCAGCCTCATTTTTTTCGAGCATGCCGAGTTCGGTTTTTGTTACCGACCAGTGTCGGTATGCCTCCGCCGTCTTTTGCCGCAGGACCTTCAGTTTTGCGTATTCGTCCAGCATTTCCAGATGCGACGCCGGGTCAAACAGAGATGCCTGCTCGCCCTGACCGTGAATATCAACCAAAAAAACACCGATCTTTTTCAGAAATGTGCTGGTCGTCATCTGATCGTTCACAAAAATACGGTTCTTTCCTGCGATCGAGATTTCGCGGCGGACTATCAGATCGATAACGCCGGGACCATCCAATTCTATGCCGCTTTCCTCACAGATCGCACTAAGTTCATCACTTGCCGTGATCGAAAACAGGCCCTCTATGCGGGCCGATTGCTCGCCTTGCTTAACAATGTCCGATGAAACACGGTCGCCGGTCAGAGCTCCCAAACTGTCAACAATAATAGACTTGCCCGATCCAGTTTCGCCGGTAAGCAGGTTCAGCCCCTCGCCGAATTCAATTTGAAGTTCGTCGATTAGTGCAATATTTTTGATTTTGAGCAGGCTCAGCATAGAAATGCGTGGTGAATTCAAATACAGAAATAACGTTAAAGCTGCAAATTCTATCCTATCAGTTCTTGCTTATTGTCCTTTAATAACTGTTTGAAATTCTTTTTGCTGCAGAATTCATTGGCCGTTGTTCCTTTATTTGGTCAAAGGTTTGATCCATTTGCCAAGCGAAAAGACAGCATCGGGCGGAAATTGTTTTTCGATGTCGGGGACGGTCCAATCAACCACCCGGTTCTTGCGATAAAAAATTATTTCCGCCGGATTCCCGGATTTTAGCGGTTGAAACCGGCCCGTGAGATAATAATCGCTCACATCGTATTCTTCAAGACCCGCCAGATATTTAAGATTTCCGATCTGTCTAATTACGGTTGGTGCGGTGAATTCAGCCCTGCGGCGTTCGGTATTGGCGGCAATATCGCCGGCTATGACCACCTCCGGCTTTTCACGGTTTATTATGGAAGCGTTGCGAAAAATAAAATACGCGAGCCTTCCCGACGAATTGTTTGGTAATTGGTCATAATTCAATGGACTCAAATTTTTCTCACTGTCGTCGGCAAGATGTTTTATCGAGGTCAACAATGCGACGAAATTCATCTTTACCAAAAACATCTCATCCTTTCCGTAAAGTGCTCCTGTTTCGATCAATATGACCGGCGTTCCCCAGGCAGAAAAATTGTCTCCGAAAGCGGTGGCGGTGTATTCATCATCGTATCGTGCGATATGATCGGGAATAAAATTATTCAGCTCTTGTATCATTGCCTCGGTCAGGCGGCGGTTGCGTTCGTGACCTTGATTCGTCGTTTTTTCAGCATCGCCATAAACGACCAAAAACGATATCACCGCCTGTTTATTTGTCGGTCCGGCTGTGGTCAGGGCATTTTGGTTATGCAGATTGAACCCTATCTCCGGCGACCATTCATCGCGAAGTTTTTTCAATAATATTGCTTCCGGGGTTCTAAGGTCCCGCGCATCGCGATTGATGTCGATGTCCTGGGCGTTACGCCGCAGATATGATTCTGCTCCGTCCGGATTGAGCATCGGCACCACACGTAGGGTCAGAGTGTTTTCAATCTTTTTTACCCAATCTGCCGCCCGGTTCCGCTGCAAAATGGCGAACATATCGATCAATGCCGAGGTCGCTGTCGGTTCATCGCCATGCATTTGCGACCACATAAAGATCTTCAGCGGTCCTTTCCCGAATTCGAGCTGATATATCTCACGGTTCGAATAGCTTCGCCCGACCTCTTCGACCTTCAGGCCCAGACCTTTCAGCCCTTCAAGATATTTCTTTAGATCTTTGTGCCGGACATTTGAAGGAAGAATTTTAGATACGTGTCGTTTTTCCCAAATTTCGGAGATCTCGGCAGCGGTCTGGGCATGTGTATTCATCAATAAACCAATAATGCTTAGCGAGAGTGAAAGCACAATTTTCATAGCAATAAGATAAACCGTTTGCTTACTTTACGGCAAGCCAAACCAAACCGCTCCTTTTTTTTTGTCAGCTTGTAGGATAGAATATATCTTAAGTTTGTTTTTGTGACAGGAGATATTTAAAAAGTGAGAGCTGAGCTAGAGAAATTAATAGATTTACAAAAGACAGATACCAACATTCGTAGATTAAAACAGTCAATCGAAACGGCGGAAGCAAGGCGTGCAGAGATCGAACAAGAGTTTGAACAGCACGCCTTTTCTATACGTGAAATCCAAGCGAAACGGGACAAATTGCAAGCCGGCCGAGCCGACCTCGATAAGCAGATCGCCGAAAACAAAACCTATCTGGAACGTGCCGACCGCAATCTGAAACACGCACAAAATCAAAAGGAATATGAGACCGCAATGCGCGAAACGGACGCTTTGCAAAAGCAGATAGCAGCTTTTGAAACTCAGATCATTGAAAAAATGGCTGCGGGCGAAGAGGTCGATAAAGAATTGGAAGAGCGTGCGGAAGAGATCGGCTCTCTCGATGCAAAGCGTGATGCGGCGATGAAAGTATTTGAAACGGAACTTGCCGTAAACACTAAACAATTTGACGCTGAGACCAAAAAACGCGAAAAGGTCTTTACAACACTGCCGCCACAGCTCGCTTCGGTTTACAACCGTATGGCGCAGCGCAGCCGTGACGGTATCGCCGTTGCAGCGGTTATCAACGGTTCATGCAGCGCATGTTTTATGTCACTGCGTCCGCAAATTCAGGTCGAGGTAAGAAAAGGCGACGAGATCATAACCTGCGAAAGCTGCACCCGCATCCTATACATGCCAAAGAAGGAAGAACAAAGCGAAGCAGCGGCGTGAATAGTTAAAAATTAAGAATGAAAAGGACGTCTCTAGGCGTCTTTTTTTTGTTTTGGGACCTAAATTTTTTTTGACCAAATTGCTCCCGGTTTGTGCGATAATAATTTTGCCGCGATAATTCATCTATTCGCGATCCGATTCAACCTACCGAAGATCCAGACGGGATCTACACTTCACACATTAACTAAAATGAAAAGATCTATTTTTGTAGCTGTCATTATTGCATCGCTGGCTTTACTCGCTCAGGCACAAGCAAAATCCAATGATGCCATTTCGAAACAAATCAAAGACCTAAAAGCCGGAGAAACCTTTCGGCTCAGTTATGACCAGAATTCCAATGTGTCAAAACTAATGGCCGTTACGGAAAATTTTCCCGATCGTGATGCTTCGAGGATCGGCATACAGGCAATGAATTTTGCGGTCGGGTTCTTGTATTCCGGGCAATCGATAGCCAAGGCCCCGGACAATTTAATTCTAACTTTTTGGGTCCTTACCAAAAAGCCGCGTTTTACCGCCAATCACAATTTTACGGTCGGAAGTATTGATCTCGGAACTGCGAGATACGCCTCAAAACCCCGTGAAAATATTGAATACCTGAATTTTGAGATCTCGCGTGAGAATCTGGCAAAGATCGCCGTCGAATCGGACGTCCATTTTCAATTGGGTGATGCCGAATTTTCCTTTACCCGCTCTCAGCTTAAAACGCTTGCAGATATATTGATTCTTTCTGATCCCAGCCGCTAGAATTTTTCCAAAAGAAACAAAAATGGGACGGCCTATATTTTGGCCGTCCCGCTTTTTCTTCTGGATTCCGTTCAAATCCCTATCTAGGATTTTGCGGAACCTGTATGTTGCCGCCGTCGATGGTCTTTGGAGCAAAGTCGTAACCAGTCACTACCGAACCACCCGGAGCGGTTATCCGCAAGCCGAACAGATCGGATGAACCCGGTTCGCCGTTGTCCGTAACCGTCATACGGAAGCTGTAATTTCCGACGTCTCTAAACGTGGCCCTACCAAGGATTATAGCCGTGCCGTTTACGATGGACATCGAATCAAGGGCATTTGACTTCAGCTTAGAATCACCGGTGGGGCAATGTTCCATATAAAGAACCGAGCCCTGCGGTTTACTGTTCTTTTGATATTTAACGCTGATGCCAAAGTTTGCCGAACAGCCGGTTCCGGGGTTCGAAACACGTCCGCCGCCGGTTACGAAACCGAGAGACGGATCGAAAACGGCAAGCACCGAGCTTCCGGTTCCAGTGTAATAACCCCCAACCGTTACCGTAATATCGTAAACATTGACCCGTACATTTGTCAGCGTCACACAGGCACGGCGCGTGCCTCCGACTCCACCGCCGGAGTATGTGACAACGCTAACGGTCGGCCCGGTTCCGCCCGCAACCGGAGCGAAGCTGAACGCCGCGGTCGCATTTGAAATATCGCCCGCACTGCCGTCCGGCACTTCCCTTATGTCCGCACAGAATGTGATAGGTCCGGCAGTTCCACCCGGTGAATTCACCTTAACGGCGAATGGATTTGACGAAGGAAATGCAACCTCCGCGTTTTCAGGCGTAACATTAAGCGTATTCGACCCGCTGCTATTGTTGTAGTACGGATTATTACTCACAAAATTGGCAGTTGTCGAATGTGGTCCCGGGGCATTCGTGATCGTATAGTTCGTCGAATATGTACCCGTGCCGTTCACTGCTGCGGTCCCGACAAGTACACCGTCAACCCGAAATTCCATTGTGCCGGTCGGATATAGACAGTCAGCCGCCAAGGTCGCTTCGAGAGTCGTCGAATCACTATATTGGCCCGTCGAAGGAGCAAGTGCCGTAGTTGTCGCCAAAGTATCGCAAAAGTATGAATTGATAAGAGACACTGAATCAATTCGCCAATGGGCCCCGGCCGGTGTGGTCGAACTATCTGAGCCGGCAATGAATAAAAGCTGGACATTTCTTCCCGCCGCCGCCGCCGGTAGATTTATCGTTGTAGTGATGAACCCATTTGAATTGCCTGTCCATCCGACTCTGCCAGCCAAGGCGTTAGTATTCCCATCAGCCGCGCTAATGAAGGAAAAGGTATAGCCGCCGCTTTCGAAACTGCCGCCCGCGTCTAAAATGTCGAAGAATTGGCCCGGTGCATTTACACCTTGAATATTAATGAATAATTCACCTCCGTCCCATTCGAATTCCGTATTAAAACTGTGCCGGAAAGTAAGTTGATTGGCCCCAGCCGCCGGAACCGCAATGACCGGCGAAACCATATCAGCCCGGCCCGTGGTAGCAGCCAATGGCGTAAACGCTGAATTTGGGGCAGTGTCACTTGCCGTTGTCGATGTGGTCCATAAGGTCCCGGCACCTGTTCTGGTCGTGGCCCACCCGGCTGGAAGGGCCGGAGCGGCTACGCCGTCGAAGTTCTGTAAACTTGTAAGGACGGGCGTACCGATCTGGAGCGGGAAAGTTTTGATCTCGGTACCAAGATTGCTCGTTACTATTACGCTGACCGTCAGCCTGCTTCCGCACGCCGCGCTTGATGGTATTTGAAAATCGACATTGCGCGTCACGGTTGAATTCGCGGCGATCGAGCCGTAAACTGCTGTGCCGCCGCCTACAACCTGTGCCGAAACATCTGTAATAGTGGTTCCCAATGGATTTGTCAGAGGAATAGAGAAAGTTACTTGTTCTCCGACATCAGGCGAATTATTGGAGCGGCATCCGTTATCTGTCGTCGAAACAGCTCCCATACCCGGAAGTGGATTGTCGAAAGACTCTCTTCCATTGGCATTTAACGTGGATTGCGTCGCGCCAAAGCCAATACCGCGCGTGGCGAACCCGGCCCAAATGTCCAATACATCTGCTCCGCCGAATCCTGCAACATCTGCCGCCAACAATGCGTTACGTCCGTCAACCAATGTGGGATTCGCCGGGTCCAATTTCATCGCGTCCGTCGTGAGCTGCAGCATCCGCTGATTGCCGACCGCAAAACCAAGCCGGCGAATGAGTCGGGCCCGCACTTCGATCAATGCAATGCTCCAAACCTCACCTACATTATGAACGGCGGTCGAACCCGCCCGCCCGCCAACACCAAATGGCCCGCGGGCAAAAGCTCCATCCGTTAAATCGATGAGATTTGGATTAGTATCGGCTAAGGTCAGCGGATTATGCGGCCTTCCGTTTGGCCCAAGGTTGGTTCTTACCACAGAAGGAAACCGGCGGATACCGTAATAATAATTATTTGTATAATTCGCGGTTGCTAAAAAGGTAGCATAGCCGCCGGTGCCATAAATTCCGTCAACGTCTTCGTCAGCCGATGAAAGGATCATCCGCGCATAAAAATCTGACCAACCTTCGCCCATCCCCCGGCTCAGGGCCGAACCCAATCCGGTCGCATTCCCATGCAGCCGGTTTGATGTTCCGTGTGTCATTTCATGAATGCTAATGGATTGGTCCAAATCTCCGTCATAGTCCGGATTTGGACCGGGCCAGAGGAACATTTGCATACGCGGAAGACTGCCGTCCGCGGGCGTCGAAAAGTTCGCATTGTTCGTTCCGCTTGAGTCTTGGGCCTCGGCACGGACAAAATCGTTGCCCAATCCGCCTCGTCCGAAATTGTTTTGCTGGAAGTTCCTTGACGCCTCGGTAAAACCGACCTGATATAATATGTCGTGATAACGGTTTGTCCAAAAGAAAAGATTTGTTACGGCGCCTGCACGATAACTGGGATCGGTCGGATTTGATGACCCAACGCCACCGGCAATAGCGGGTGCGGGATTATAAGGAAAATCGAATACACGGAACGGCACACCCGCAGGACGCCCTGTCGGGTCTATGCCATTAGGAGCTACGACGTCCAAACCGGCGTCAACGTTATTCCCCGTAGTGGTATTCCCGCCGTCCGTGATCCAGCCGAGATTGTCGAAGGCCGGCAATTCGCTGATATTACTAACTGTGGTTCGTGGTATTCCCGCGGCTTGAAAGCCGCCAAGGGAGACTGCCGGAATTACCGGCGTACCCGTGAAAGGTGAAAGTGGTGCCGGGCTGTCGCCGTCATAAAATGAGTATGTAACGTTTTGGGTCTGGTCCTCGGTAATGTTTTTGCGCCAAAGCACAGTGCCTGTTTCAGCATCCACGATGGTGTAATAGGCGGGATTGTCCTCCCACAAGGTCATCGACCATGCAAGGGTCAAATTACCTGATTCGAGCGGGAAATAAATAAGTTCTGCTTTGATATCTTCGACAAACGGCCCGCCTTCGAAGATGTATGAACCGCCGTCAGCAGAGGATTCCTTCAAGATAAGTTCCGACGGGTTTATTGCGACGCCGATAGACTGTGCTCCGGAAGCAACGGCCCCTGCCACTGAAGAACCTTCGGCAACAGCACTGTTGGACCCGACGATTTTTGAAGACTTGATATAGCTGTTTTTTGCTAGTTTGGCTGCATCGGGGTCGATCCCTGCGGCAAGCTTTCCGGTCGTTCTGACCAATTCTCCATGCTTTGTAAGGCCGGCACGTATATTACCCTGAAAGACTTTTGTGCCGTCGATTTCCTGTTCAAACTCTACCCATGACATGTTTCCGGCGGGATTTTCGTATTCTGCCGTAAGTTTAAGCTGGGCGACATCGCTGGCGGTCAGACCGAAAAGATCGCTTTGTTTTGCTAAAAAACCACGCACGATATCAGAGCGCCTAGCTGCTGAACTATCCGTCAATTTCTGTTTTGACGAAATAACTCCAACGGTTTCCGGCATGCCGGTCTGCTCGTTCATGCTCACATCAACGGAAGGATTTGTCTTTTTAAGGCTGGTGTGGGCCTTTTTCATTCTCTGCTCTAAACCAGCCAAATCGTTCTTTTGACGCTGGTCAATAGATTGTCGTTTCTTTTCAACCAAAGAACGCGCCGGTTCCGATGCGTCGTCGCGAATATCGTAGTTTCGGCCAATTTTCTTATTATTGCTTGGCTCGACGTTATCGTTTGCCTTGGCCATTGGCTGCCTAATCATCCAAACAGCCACAAATGCAAAGAGTGAAATAGAAATTATGAATAACCATCGTGATATTCCTTTTTGGAAAATTGAAATTTTCGCCATGATCGAAGGGTCTCCTTAAGCTTAATTGAATCGCAGTTTAATTTTGAACAAAATGTTTCAGGCTGCCTGCTCCCAGAACTCAGTTGGCAACAAGCGGCCATAATATACGGCCATGCATCACTGAAGTTATTTAAGTGACGCAATAGTCGTTTTGGACAAAAAATAATCGTCTAAGAATCGCATTGCTGTTCAACGGTGAGTCAGCAAGTGCAAAATTCTTTTTGCATGAAATGAAAGTAATTTGAGAATTGTCTGAGGGATAGTAGCGTATAACAAAATAGTTTGCAATCCAATAAATGGAACAACCTGCTTTTATTTATTAACGAAGGAATTTACTTTGCCCATTCGTCCGCTATTTGGACGTCAACTTTAACCGGGACTTTTTTCACATATTCTTCGCCGGCGGAACACATTGCTTTTTCCAGTTTAGCGGCGACATCAGCGGCTTCCAGTGCGTCACATTCGACGATGATCTCGTCGTGCACAATATTGACGAGTCTGCCGGAGGTGCCTGAAAGTTGATCATGAAGCAAACGCATCGCACGTTTTAGAATGTCGGCGGATGTGCCCTGGATCGGCATATTGATCCCGTTACGTCTGGCTCCGCCGATCTGTTGACGGTCGTTTTCATCGAAACGGAGCCGCATCATACGCCCGGAAGCTGTTCGTGCCTGACGCTCCGCAACTACCTTGTTTCCGCTTTCCCGCAAATATTTATCCAACCCGCGAAACGTGCCGAAATATTTTCGCATCGTATTTTCGGCGTCAGTTTGACTAAGCCCGGTCAATAGCCCAAAGCGTGACGCCCCGATGCCATAAACTATTCCAAAATTCAGCCGTTTTGCAAACGAACGCTGCTCGGCGGTAATGTCTTCAGGCTTTGCGCCAAAGACCTGTGCCGCCGTGATCGTATGAAAATCGAGCCCGGAAACGAAGGCGTTAATGAAATTCTCATCGTCGGAAAATTCGGCCAGGATTCTAAGTTCGATCTGCGAATAATCGGCAATAATAAGTTTTTTGCCTTCCGGGGCGATAAAGCAGCGACGGTATTGTTCATCATGCGGTATCTGCTGCAGGTTCGGGTTGGAACACGAAAATCTGCCGGTCGGTGCTCCGATCTGGCGAAAATCGGCATGTATCCTGCCTGTTTTTGGTTCGATAAATTCGAGAATATTCTCGCCAAAACTGGTCAGCGATTTTGCAACGCCACGATATTCCAACAGCTTCGCCACTACCGGATATTCGGCGGCCAACGGCTGCAGCTGCCACGCCCGGGTCGTAGTTGGGACCGGCACGCCGAGGTTTAGAAGAGCATCGGTCACCTGCTGCTGCGAATCCAGATTTATCTCGGAGCGTCCAAAAAGCGAGGCCTGGGCAACACCGGATGAAAGCAATTCCTGCAGCTCATCGGCGGCTTTTGCCTGTGCTATTTTTACGCGCTCAAGCTGTTCGCGCCAACGTGGTTCATCCAGATAAAAGCCGTTCAGCTCCATTTCCGAGATCGGCATAACGCATTCGAATTCAAGTTTTGCAACGTTCTCAAGCTCGTCGGATCTCAATCTTTCAGCCATTTGTTCGCGCAGCGGAACCATAACGGCCGCATCGCGGGCCGCATATTCGACCTGCGAGTGCGACAGTTCGTTCGCGCTCCAATCGCTGATCTGCTGCGATTTGTCGAGCTCGGTCGAGGTAAAAAACTGTGCGACATCGGCGAGCGAATGCCGCCGGTCTTGATCGCCCGCGGCAATTAGCTGGCTTGCCAGATACGTATCGAAAACGCCATTGAGCTCGGCTCCAAGATGATGGCGTATCCATTTGGAATCGAATTTCGCGTTGTGGGCGATTTTCGTCTGCCTGTTGTTAGACAACAGCTCACGAAGCGGCCCTAGTTCGGCCATTTTGCGTGTATCACCTCTTTCCGCAAAAGATTTTAAGTCTATGACTTGCGTATTTTTCCCGTCGCTAAGCTGTATCAGGCGCAGGTCGCCCCGATACGGATCAAGTTCGGTCGTTTCGGTATCGAACCCCAGAAATTCTGCACCCGCTAATCCGCTGACCGCCTTTTTCAATCCTTCGGCATCGTGGACGACTTGAAAATATACTTCCATAGAAAGGTTAAAAGTGAATAGTTAAAAATATATCGCTTATTAATAATTGTAGCTTTTATGCCTGGCAACTAACAATCTGTATGCCGCCTGTCGCTTTTCGCTTTTCGCAATTCACTTTTCGGCGCCTTTCGTTTATAATTAACCGAGTTTGCCTAAAGATGTTTTCGAACTTGTGATAAAAGAGCAAACGATTGAGGATTTTAAGACCGTCCTGGCTGAACGGGACACAGATTTTATAGGGTCGAGCACGGTTTCCGATCAGAAATGGGTGCTCCCTGAACGAGAAAAAGCTTAACAACGCTTTTTTGAGAATTAGAGATTCCTGCGTGAAAAAATTCAAATCTAATTGTTTTGGAAACCACTTCCAAGATCAAGGTATTAAAAAATAAAGCACGCGCAAAATCTGCTCTGCCGGTTCAGCCGGCTGTTAGGTCTTCACAATCCATCAATTTACTACCGAAAATTAGTCTTTAGGCTGACGTAGAAATACAACTGTAAGGAAAACTATATAAGTATGTCGAAAGAATTGATCATCAGCGTCAACGGGCGCGAAAAGAAGATCGCAATTTTGGATAACGGCAGGGTAACTGAATTTTATATCGAACGCGGGGACGAGAACGCGGGCATTGCCGGAAACATTTATAAGGGTCGCGTGCAACGGGTCTTGCCCGGAATGCAGTCCGCCTTTGTTTCGATCGGCCTCGAACGCGATGCATTCTTATACGTTTCCGATTTCTTTGACGAAGAAGAAGAGATCGAACGTATCGTAATGGAAAAATCGAAAAAAATTACTCCCGAAGAAGCAAAACGCGAAGCCAACGACCAGATCGACCGTGCACGGATCGATCGCGAAAAACAAATGGAAGCGGTACAGGAGATCGCGGAGCCATTGGAAGATGGCCGCGAGGAATTAGTACAGATCGAGGCCGAACCAACCGAAACACAACAGCAGCCGGATAGCGAACGTAAAGGACGAAACCGCGGCCGCGGCCGCAGGGGTGGACGGGATTCAAGGCCAGCGGAAGAAATGCGAGAGCAGTCATCGCCTGTTTTGGAAATGGAAGATTCTGGATTTGAGCGAATTATAGACGACGAAGATACGGGCGAAATGTTTAAGGATGCCTATATACAGGAGGCGATCGTAGATAAGGTGCGGGCCGTCGAATTCGATATGGAAGGCGTTGCTGCCATCGAGGTCGGTTCGCTGATCGGTTCGGTTGCCGATGCAACGAGCGGGTTTGAACGGATCGCCGATGAAGACGACGAGCCGCAGGCTGAAAAAAAGGGAAAGAAAAGCGCGGCGAAATCACGTGGCGGAAAGGGAGCAAAAAAACCGGCCCCGAAAAGATCGGCCGCGGAATCGACGGAGGATCAGAGACCAGTAGTACAGGCAAAAGAAACCAAGACCGGGGAAAAAGTGGCGAAACCGGCTAAAAGCAAGACCTCCCGCAGCAAAAAAGTAGCCAGCGAAAATAAATTAGAAGATGGGGAAGCAAGCGTAAAAGAATCCAGTGATTCAGCGGAAATGTCCGTTCGACGCGGCGGGCGCGGACGCCGCCGGGGCGGACGCGGACGCAAACCGGAAGGTGCCGAAGGAACCGAGATAGTTGATTCGGAATCAGGAGAAGGAAGCGAGGACGGATTTGATGAACATCAGATCCAAGCTGTGGAGATGGACGCTTCTGACAATGATCTTCAGCAACCGGTCGAAGCCAAACGCTCGCGCCGGACCGAGGAAGTTAAAGAAACTCAAGAACAACAAAACGACGAAGAAAACCCGCAAGAACAAAAAGATACGAGAAATGCCCGCGATCCGAGAGAAGGCCGTGATAACCGCGGCGGACGGGACAATAACCGAAATAAAGACAGCCGGGACAATCGCGAACCCCGGGATAAACCAGCCCAGGCCGATAACAGCAAGCGATTTGAACGAAATGACCGCGGCCCGCGAAACGATCGGAGCGACCGTAACGACCGGGGCTCTCGTCCGCCGCAGCCGACGATCTCTGATCTCTTGCGTGAGGGACAGGAGATCTTGGTCCAGATCGCCAAAGAGCCGATCGCCCGCAAAGGCGCCCGTATCACATCGCACATCGCGCTTCCCGGACGATATTTGGTTTATATGCCGACCATCGAACACCTCGGCGTTTCGCGAAAGATCGAATCCGCAAGCGAACGCAGCCGTCTGCGGACCTTTATCCAGCGTATCCGGCAGGACGAAGAGATCCCTTCAGGCGGTTTCATCGTTAGGACGGCCGGTGTCGGAATTACCGAAGAAGACCTGCGAAATGATGCAAGGTATTTGGTGCGGACTTGGCTTGATATCAAAAAAACAACTGATAAAGCGAAATCTCCGGCACTTGTTCATCAGGACCTGGATATCGTTCAACGTATATTACGCGACCAGATGTCTGACGAATTTACCGCCATTCGCGTGGACAGCGAGGAAGAGTATCTGCGTACCGTGGAATTCATTAACCGCATCCAGCCCAAAATGGTCAACCGCGTAAAACTTTACACGCGTGAAGAACCGATACTCGACGCTTACGGCGTGCAGGAAGAGATCGACAAGGCTCTGAAACCGCGTGTCTGGCTTAAATCGGGTGGCTATCTCGTGATAAACCAGACAGAAGCTCTTGTCGCTATCGACGTCAATACAGGTAAATTTGTCGGTAAGGGAAATGCCCGGCTCGAAGATACGATCACTCGCACGAACATGGAAGCGGTCGATGAGATCGCACGGCAGATCAGGCTGCGTGATCTCGGCGGTATTATCGTGCTCGATCTGATCGACATGGAAGACCGACGCAACCGCCATAAGGTATCGCAGGCATTGCAAGAGGCCCTGGCATCGGATAAATCACCGAACAAGGTACTGTCGTTCAATGATTTCGGGTTGATCATCATGACCCGAAAGCGTGTCAAACAATCGCTTGAACGCACAATGTGCGCCCCGTGCGATTATTGCGAAGGCGCGGGTTGGGTCAAATCACCGACCACCGTTTGTTATGAAGTATTGACCGAGGCCCGTCGCCTATCCAAACATCTTGACGATGTGCGGCATACGACCTTGCGGGTTCACCCGGATGTGGCCAAAGCTCTGCGAAACGCTGAAAAAGAGGTTTTTGAAGAGATCGAAGCTTTGGTCGGAAATGTTGACGTGACGGCGGACAAATCAATACATCAGGAACAATTCGATTTCGCGTTTATTTAGAATTGTTCTGAACGGCAATGTAATAAAGGCTGTCTGAAAGTTCTTTTAATTCTGAAAAGAGCGGGCAAAGCTGCCCTTCCTGACCTGCAAACATGGTTGGGTGATCTGTAAATTAATTATTGAACTTGCACTCAAGCTGAGTCAGCAGGAATAAAATCAATATTGATCTCGGGTCAGGAAGGGTTGCTCTGTTCCCGCTCTTTTAACGCTCTTACAATTTAAGGTCTTTTTTTAATTCCTTGGGGTTTGTGGGCTTGGCAAATATCGAATCGGGTATCGGTTTGTTCAGTTCGACTGAATCGTAATTTATTCGTGAACTTTGTACTCCATTCACAAAACGATCGATAATATATGGAGATTTGACGCCCCCCGAATCAACGAATTGGGCATACCGGTCCTCTTCCTTTACCTCTTCGTTATCCGCGTTGAGATGTTTGTATATAGCTTTTTGCGGCAAACCATCGTCCGCCGCAAATTCGAATTCGACGATTAGTCCGTCATCATAAGTAAGCTTTATGACCTCATTACGCTTGCCGAGTGTCGCCGGACGCTTGCCGACGTAAGACAGCTTTGCCTCTTTTCGCCAGCTGCCGCGAAGCAGGTTGTCGAGGCTGACCCGCGTGCTGTGTTTGAAATCCACGAGCTGCTTTTCATTCTGCACCTTGATCAATTCCTGGTCGCCGTCAAAAACCCAACCGCTGTTTCCGCTGTTCGTCTGCACGCTTTTGACGCCGCCGCCCTTAAAATCAGTACGTTCCTTGTCCGGAAAAACGATCACGTCCGTAAATGACTGAAACGAAATTACCGCACCTTCGCGAATAACGCTGAATTTGCCACGCCCGATCTGCGTTTTCACATTCAAATATTTTTCGCCCCCAAGATTTTGAATCGCCTTTTGAAGAACGGCCTCGGCTAAATCATCAAACTTTGCTAAGTATTGCCAACCGCCGTAGCTAAAAACATATTCAACTTGTTTAATGGAGATTACAGGGCTGTTATTTTCTATTTTAGCCTCGAAATTAATATTTCTCGCAGCTTCTATGGCTAATTCCGTCAATTGAGTATTAAGACTTGTTATTGGCTGAATTCGCCCTACTTTACTATCTGCCAAAAATTCTACACGAAGCCTGATCGTACCCTGAATATCAAGAGTTCCATGGTCTTTTGGTAAGTTCGGCATGGGTTTGTCAAGAATTCTCAGCGATGAGTTTTGTGCTTCAGAAGATCCGTAAAGAAAGGAAGCCAAAAAAAGTGATACAAAAAATATTTTCATTATAGGTTTTCTATTCTATAGGATTTAGAATTTTTAGGGAGCTGATCCAATGAAAGTCCTTCGTATTGCTGGTTGCGAGTTCGAAACGATTTACAATTGCGGTAGCGGCAACTATTGAATCACCTAATGACATTTTCCGAATTTGGCGAAGTCTGATAGCTTCTAAAAGAACTTCTTCTGAAATAGGAATGAGTGTGGTTGATTCAAAAAACGACTCGAAATAAAAGATGTCCTCTGTTGTAAGCCCCTGAAAACCTAAAACTTCGACACGGCTAATATCAGAAACAAATGGCGATCTATTTCGGATAAATTCAAGCAAAAATTCATATTCGGGCAATGCAGAATAAATTATTATGTTGCTGTCTAGAAGAGTCATTAACGTCCGGGAAGCGGCCGATCTTTACGGGTGTCACGCAGCCATTTATCGGGGTCTTTAATCGAGGTAATCCCACCCCTAGCTGCGATCTTAGCCAATGCTTCAGCCATTTTTTTGCCGTTAGGTTTTTTTAACTTTGGCTTGGAGGAGACAACTGTAACATCTACTTTGATCGAGGCTGTGTTAGTCAAAATTTTCGGAGATTCGCCATCCCATTCGATCTTATCCCCGCATATTGTTGCTCTATATTTTTCCAACATACATATTTTCCCGAAAAAGACTTTAATGATAATATCACCAAACCTTTGATGCCGAAAGCTGAAATTATAGTCGATGCTTAATGCTGGCCGATTTTTTGTCCGACCAGAAAGAGGGCCAGCACTGAACGAATTGTGACGGTAAGTAGCTTCATTTCAACCTCCTAAAAAGAAAGACCTTAACGATCGTATATCGATAAGGTCTTTGATGCATCAAATCAGGTTTGCGTTTAATTGAGGCTGAATGCGTCCATCGGTTTGACGACGATCTCGCCGTTTTCGGCATCGACGACGAAGCGCATTCCCATTTTCCATTCGTTGGTTATTGGGAGTTTTACTTTTTGATCGATGTGGCGTTTCAGAAATCTGGCGCCGTATGCCGGGCTGAAACCTTTTTCGGTCAACAGGTCAATCGCCGCATCAGAGACCTCGACCAATTTACCTTGAGCTTCCATTTTGCGTTTTAGCTTTGCAAGATAAATTTTTGCGATATCGCGGACCTCGTCCATCGTCAGCGGCGAGAAGATAATTATCTCGTCGATACGGTTGCGGAATTCCGGTGTAAAGCGAGTTTCGGCGGCCTTCATCACATCGCCTTTGATCTGGATCACGTCACCCAGCGTTTTCTGCCCGAATCCAAGCGGTTTTTCGTAACGCTTGAAATTTTCGGAGCCCAGATTTGACGTCATGATGACGATCGCGTCCGAAAGATAGACCTTTTTGCCGCGGCCATCCGTCATCCAGCCTTCGTCAAACGCCTGAAGGAATAGATTCATTAAATACGGCGAAGCTTTTTCGACCTCATCGAGAAGAAGAACGGTATATGGATTATCCCTCAGCTGCTCGGTCAAAATACCGCCGCGTTCCGATCCGACGATGCCGCGCGGCATGCCTATCAATTTTTCGATGCCGACCGTGCCGTCGCCGTATTCGCTCATGTCGATGCGGATCATCTTGCTTTCGTCGCCAAACATAAATTCCGCAACAGCTTTTGCAAGCTCCGTTTTCCCGACGCCGGTCGGCCCGAGGAAAAGCAGAACACCGTCCGGTGCATAATGGTTATCCTTGAGCGGTCCTTTATTTAAGCGAAGCCTTTCAGCTACAGCCCGAACAGCATCTTTCTGGCCGATCACGCGGTCTGCCAGATCGATCTCCATTGCCGAGAAACGATCGGACGTATCGCGGTATATCATGTCCTTCGGAATGCGTGATTCCTGTGAAATGACATCTATTATATGTTCGGGCAGCACCGTCAGGCCCATCGGTTCGTTAATCTCGACCTTGACCGAGGCAGTGTCCAGCCAGCCGATGGCCTTGTCAGGTAAGTGCAGATTTCGGATATATTTCGGCGACATTTCGAGCGCGGTGTTGATCGCTTCGTCCGAAATTGTAACGGAATAATTCTTCTCCAAACGCGGGCGCAGGCCGAACAGGATCTCCTTTGTCTGGTCGATGGTCGGCTCTTCAACTTTAACGATCCTAAAACGGCGTGAAAGTGCTTCGTCTTCGGCGATGTATTCCTTATATTCGGTCGAGGTCGTCGCGCCGATGATCCGCAATTCACCTCTCGCAAGTGAAGATTTGAACATATTGGCCGCATCGGATGACGTTCCCATCGCGGCACCGGCACCAATTATCGTATGGGCCTCGTCGATGAAAAGAATGATATTTGTCTTTTCCTTTACTTCATCAATGATGCCTTTGATGCGTTCCTCGAACATGCCGCGAAGCATTGTCCCGGCGACCAGGCCGCCCATCTGAAGCTGCACAATATGGGCATCGCGCAACCGCGCTGGAACTTTTTCAGGTTCAAGCTCGATCAATCTTGCCAATCCCTCGACAACGGCGGTTTTGCCGACGCCCGGCTCGCCCGTCAGCATCGGTGAATTCGAACGCTCGCGGTGCGAAAGGATCTCGATCATTTGCAGGATCTCTTTCTCGCGGCCGATGGTCGGCGGTATCTTGTCCTCGCGGGCAAGTTTGTTCATCGAGATGCCGAAATGCCGGAGGAACGATGGCAATTCGTATTTCTGCCGTGTGCGTTCTTCTTCCTTTTCACGCTTGCGTATCCTGGTCCGTGCGGTCTGTGCGACCTCATCGGAAGGAACGCCGAGATTTTGTAGTACATCATTTAAGACGCTTCTTTCATCATTGGACAGGACGTAAAAAATATCGCTGCCGTCTATCACACGGCGGCCCTGCGAGCGCGCACGGTCCATGGCGCGCTTAAATAATTCGGTGGTTTCGGGTGCAATGCGATAGCCTTTGCCGGCGTGCTGCCGCCCGCTTGCCATGCGTTTTTCGATCAGCATTTTTACCGAACGCGGAT
>JAYUCO010000019.1:0-32470 GCA_043740295.1 Pyrinomonadaceae bacterium
TGAAACAGCATCACGCCTAAACTATAAATATCCGAACGCGAATCCGGATCGTCATCCGCCCATTGCTCAGGCGCCATGTAATATGGCGAACCCATCAGGCCGGTCGTTTGCGCCTGGATGAACGAACCCAAAAGCTCTCCCGACTTGATCTTAGCAAGGCCAAAGTCAAGTATTTTCACCGCTTGCGACAAATTCGGTTTGTCGCTGCAGATCATGATATTAAGAGGTTTGAGGTCGCGGTGGACGATTCCCTGATGATGCGCGGCCCCGACTCCGGCGCAGATCGCGGACATCAATTCGGTCGCCCGCTCTGGCGACAGTAATTTTTCACGGGCAAGCAGGTCATGCAGCGATTCGCCATCCACGTATTCCATGACGAGAAACGGTATAGAGCCTTGAATAACGCCGTAATCGGTCACGCCGACGACGTTTTGGTGGCGGATCGCGGCGGCGGCGAGGGCTTCCTGACGGAAACGCGTCACCAGCTGCGGGTCGTTTCCCACAAGGTCGGGCAAAATGATCTTGATCGCCAGTTGTGTTTTTAAAAATGCGTGTCTGGCCTTGTAAACAACGCCCATGCCGCCTTGTCCCAAGCGGCATTCCAGATGATATTTTCCTTCAAGCACCGGCTCACCGGCGATGGTGTGCATCGTCGGCATACCGTCTTTTGGACAGGTCGCCACATCATCGGTATAGCAATTTTTACAAAGCTGGCACTCTTTCATTTCTCTTCATTCTTAACGAAAATACAACAGGAGAAACACTAAACCAATATAGTGACACATAACGATCGAATTTTTTGCTTGTTTCCCAAAAAATGATTTTAGTTTTTTTATGTTTTTCAATCAAGGATAAAACGAGAAACTCGGATTCCTTGTTTCATTTATCCTTTAATTACGATACTGACCAGCCGCTTTGGCACAATTACTACCTTCACGATCTCTTTTCCTTCAGTGTATTCGCGAATTTTTTCATCGCCGAGCGCCATTTCCCGTAATTTTTCATCGCTTGTGTCCGGCGAAGCAAGCACCCGCGACCTCAGCTTTCCGTTGACCTGCACTGGTATCTCAATTTCTTCGTCCCTAATGAGCTCCACGTCAAAATCGGGAAAGCGTGCGCCATTGGCTAGCATTCCGTCGTTGTTTCCGGTCAATTCCGAAAAAAGTTCCTCGGCCGTATGCGGAGCGAACGGGGTAAGCATTATTATCAGGCTCGTCACCGCTTCCTTGACGGCAAATATCTCAGCTGCGGTCGCATCTTCGGGTTCGACCTTAAGGTCACCGATCGCATTCGACAACTCCATTAATGAAGCAACGGGTGTATTAAAGTGCAAATGCTCAAGACTTTCCGTAATACGCTGTATCGTCTGATGAGTTTTATGGCGAAGTTTCTTCGAATTCAGAGTGACGGATTCAGCCGTTTCCTGGTTGTTCATGACTAAAGGCGAAACTCCGAACGCATCTCTCCATTTCCAGACGGTGCGCCAGACGCGCTGTAAAAATCGGAGCGTCCCTTCGATGCCAGATTCGTTCCAGACCAGTTCATGTTCGATCGGTGCTGCAAAAAGAATGAACAGCCGCGATGCATCGGCACCGTAGATCTCGATCATCTCATCGGGATCGACGCCGTTGCCCTTTGATTTGGACATGCGTTCGATCGCCCATTTCAGCGATCTTCCGTCAGTTGATATCGCCCCTGTGACCTTGCCCTTCGCGTCTCTCGTGACCGTTACATTTGACGGCGGATAATAGATGCGTTTTCCGCTTTCATCGTCCGAAAATGTTTCGCCGACGACCATTCCCTGTGTCAAAAGCCGCTTGACCGGTTCGTTAAATTTCACCAAGCCGATGTCACGCATGACCTTCGACCAAAAACGCGTGTAGATTAGATGCATTACAGCGTGGTCGTCGCCGCCAATGTATTGATCGACCGGCGTCCAGTAAACGGCGGCTTCGGGCGAGAACGGCAATTCGTCGTTCTCCGGGTCCAAATAGCGAAAGTAATACCAGCTCGAATCGACAAATGTGTCCATCGTGTCAGTTTCGCGTTTCGCCGGCCCGCCGCAGGTTGGGCACACAGTTTCGTAAAATTCGGGCACCTTCGCCAGCGGCGATTCGCCCGTCCCGGTGAACGGCGCGTTTTCCGGCAGGCGGACCGGCAAATTCTCGTATCTTTCTGGAACGATGCCGCATGTTTTGCAGTAAATTATCGGTATCGGCGAACCCCAGAAACGCTGCCGCGAAACGCCCCAATCACGCAAACGGTATGTGGTCGCGGATTCGCCAAAGCCATTTGCCATAGCAAATGCGGCCATCTCACGTTTTGCGTCATCAGACCTCTTACCCGACCATTCGCCAGAATTTATGAGCACCCCATAGTCCGTAAAAGCAGTCGTCGGCCCGTCCGCTGACGCAGATGATTCTTTCTCGGCTTCTCCGCGTCCCGGCGGTTCAATCACTGATGTAATCTTCAACCCGAATTTCTTCGCAAATTCAAGATCACGCTGGTCATGCGCCGGAACGCTCATTACCGCTCCCGTGCCGTATTCCATCATCACGTAATTGCCGATCCAGACCGGTAATTCCTCACCGCTGAACGGGTTAACGGCCTTTAGTCCGGTGTCGATGCCGTCTTTTTCGACCTCTGCCTCCCGGTCCTGCGGCTTTAATTTTTCGATCCTGATCTCTTTGATCTTTGCGATCACGTCGGGCGAAAATTCAGCTAAATGGTGGTGAATTATCGGATGCTCCGATGCAACGACCACCGCATTTACGCCATATATCGTATCGATCCGAGTGGTGAAAACCCTGACGGACTCGCCTTCCGTCGCTTCGGTTCCAGCATCGTTCCGTTTCTCCGTCCCGGACATTTGAAATTTGAAATTTGAAATTTGAAATTCTACATACGCCCCTTCCGAACGCCCGATCCAATCACGCTGGCGTTTCAGCACATTGGGTGGCCAGCCGGCCTCGACCTCCGCCATATCGTCAAGCAATTGATCGGCATAGGCGGTAGTTTTAAGGAACCACTGCTCAAGGTTCTTCTTCGTCACCGCGCAGCCGCAACGCCAGCAGATGCCGCCGCTCGCCTGTTCGTTCGACAGCGTTGCCTGGTCGAATTCGCACCAATTGACCTGTGTCAATTTCTTATACGCGAGACCCATTTCATACATTTTTAGAAAGAACCACTGGTCGAATTTATAATACTCCGGGCGATGTGCCGCCATCTGTCGCGTCCAGTCATAGCTCAACCCGAGACGCTCAAGCTGCCCGCTCATCGCTTTGATATTCTCTTCGGTCCATGTCCGCGGGTTGGCACCGCGTTTGATCGCGGCATCCTCGGCCGGTTGGCCAAACGAATCCCAGCCGATCGGGTGCAGAACGTTGAAACCTTTTAGCCGCTTGTACCAGGCGGACGCATCACCGACCGAATAATTCCGGACGTGTCCCATGTGCAGGTTGCCGGAAGGATAAGGCAGCATTTCAAGCTGATAGAATTTCGGCCTGGCATCATCAATATGCGTCTCAAAAGCACCGCTTTCCGCCCATTTCTTCTGCCATTTGGCCTCTATCTTTTTCGCAAAATATTTCTCGTCCATAAACGTTGACCGTTCCCCGCCTTTAAAAAGAAAATTCTAACGGATAAATAGCTATCTATCCAACGGAATTACTAATTAATAATGGACATATAGTAGACATATAGTAGTTATGCCAATTATACAGGAAAATTTACGCTAAAAGAGCGGGCGCAGAGCAGCACGCTCCTATCGATATTTAATGCTTTCGCGAAAATATCTTTCCTCCTAATTTCGTCACTTTTCGGTAGTGTCCTAATCTTGTGGTGTTAGCCTATTCCATTGAATGCTTGCTTATGATAGGCTAAAGATGTGCCAAAGCCTACACCAAAAACCGACCGCGACGAGATCACTGTGGCACGATCTATTTTTGATGAGATCGTGGAGTTTACCGAAGAAACCACAAATGTAAAAAGAGCACGCTCTGGCGGCAACGCCCGTGCTGAAAAACTCACGCCTGCCAAACGCAAAGCTATCGCCAAAAAAGCCGCAGATGCTCGGTGGCAAAATCAATCAAAATAACATTGGTGGTTTTGAAAAATTCGCATTTGGAACCTTAGCAACTTTGCGGTATGCGGTGTTCCGAGTGCGGGTGTTTGGCACCTGTTCGATCATTCCGTTATCGACCATTCGACCGAAAATAGCTTTCATTTGGTAGTCAGCCGTGATGTAAGTAATTGCTCTCGCTTGAGCGTTATTTATTGTCGGATTGCTTTCCAAGTAATCCATTATCGTTTCTTCAGGTGATGCGAGAGACTCGTGCTTAATTATGACAAGTAATGAGTTCTCTAATTCGGTGATAATGGGTTCTTTAAGACCCAATTTAGTCATCGCTCGGAAGGCGGTGTTCAACCCTTCACCCACATCTTTATTGGGTGGATTTTTGAATTTATTTAGCAATCGGACGATAGCCCCGTTTCGCGCAAAACGTTCATCGAGAATCTTTTCAACGGTGACGTGTGCAGGAAGGCGTCCTGGGCTTTGAACCTCGATACGGTTGTCGAATATTCGAATGTGAACGTCATCTGTAATCGAATAGTCACGGTGTATTACTGCATTGGTGATGATTTCGTGGAGCGTTTCAGTTGGGTATTGAATGGACTCCAATGACCCAACCCCCATCTTGGGAATGCTCTCGGTAACTTCACGGGTGAGATCAACGGCGGAGCGAATTTGATCGTATAAGCACCCCTCTACGGTTTTTGGGGTGAACTCCATAACTTCACGAAAGCCCGCCGCCTCTTTTGTTTTGTAACGATAAACTTTGATTCCGCAATGCTTAGGTAAGATTGCTTGTGGCTCATCCGAAAACAACAGTACTCCGGCAACCGTCGGCCTATCATTTTGGAGAAGTGTTTGTTTCTTCAACCAAGTTTCAGGCTCGGCGCGAGGAATTACATCGTTAATAAAACTCTGAATGACATCAGACGCGAGGACAATATCTTTCGGAGCATTGGTGATCTCACTTTCGAACGAAGTAACGCCTTTTGCATATTCTAAGCGTTTATTTGATTCGGGAGTGTCGCAAGGAATGTTTTGAGCACCTCGCCGGATATACGCAATTGTATTTGAGGCAGGAACGATACCTTTTGTTCGGTTCACCAGAACGTGTAGCACCAAGCCAGTGTGACCAGGGGCTTGTAAAAATTCGTATTGGAAATCCGTCCCCAACGGGAATAGTTTTTCGAAAATCTGTAAGTGGCCATTTGCTGCTTCTTCGTCAGCAAATCCCCACCACGATCTTTTTTTCTCTGGTGCGTTCGTTTCATTAATACCCACAAACAACTCGCCTCCATCTGTATCCGCAAACGCAGAAATTGTTTTGGTCAGGTTTGCCGGGGTAATGAGGACGCCTTTAACTTCGCTGTATTGACCTTCGCTCGTATGAAGGACGCGATCTGCCTCATCGCTTGTTAGTGTTTCAATTGAAATCATATTCGTATAATAATTCTATTAAACTTTCGAATATTATAGCGCGCGATTATTCGAATATGCACTATCATTTTGTTCGAAAGAGAATGAATGTGGTGTTTTCTGATTTGACAATGCTTACTTAAGGAGATAATATTAAATTCAATGAGGTAATTAAAAAGAAAATGAACTGCCCAAAATGCGACAGCTTATCAAAGAAAGACGGAAAAGATCGCAAAGGCGATCAGCGTTTCAAATGCACCGAATGCGGAAAGCGTTTCAGCATCACAAAAGAAAAATTGCTCGGCGCGATGATCTTGAGCGAAGAAAAGGCTTTGCTTTGTCTCAACCTGCTAGTCGAGGGCAATTCAGTTAGATCGACTGAACGTATAACGGGCGTACATCGCGACACAATTCTTTCGTTGCTCGAAACAGTCGGTAAAAAGTGCATCTGGATTCAGGAATCTCTGGTTAAAGACGTTAAGGTCGGTTTTGTCGAAGCTGACGAAATCTGGTCGTTTGTCGCAATGAAAGATAGGACAAAGGCCGCAAAAGAAATTGAAAGCGAACAAATTGGAACCGCTTACACTTTTACCGCAATTGATGCCGATACAAAATTGATTGTCGCTTGGCATTTAGGCACACGCTCCGAAGATCACGCTATGACCTTTCTTCGTAAGGTTCGCAATGCCGTCGATAAGGACAACGCTTTTCAGCTTTCGACAGACGGCTACCCCGGATACAATCAAACCGTTCCTGCGGTCTTAGGGCAGCAAGCACACTATGGACAGGTTCAAAAGATGTATGGCGCTCCGAACCCTAACGAAGTGCGATATTCGGCGGCTGAATGCATCGGTGCTAAAAAGAAAAAGCTAATCGGCAACCCGATCAAAAAGAATATCTCGACTTCAATAGTCGAACGTCAGAATCTTACAATGAGAATGTCGATGCGTAGGTTTACGAGATTGACTAACGGTTTCAGCAAAAAGTGGGATAACTTGAATTATATGTTGGCGGTCTATTTTGCTTACTATAACTTTTGCCGGAGCCATAAGACACTAAACGATGCTACTCCGGCAATGGCCGCGAATCTGACGAATACCATTTGGAGCTTGGGAGATTTGTTGAGAGTCGCTAAGAATGTGTTGTCACCCACCGAATAACTTCATTTCCTTATAGCTTTACTATGCTTTATATTCTAAACTGTTTATGAGTATTTGCTTTAGATTTTAAGTTAATTGTACTGTGGGGGAATATTATGTTGATTTCCGTAACTCCAAGTATTAGTCAAATGAGAAGATATGCTGAATCCGCTCGAAGCGGATTTGAAACGCTCAATGTTGTCGATGCGATTCACAATGCCAAATGTGAACTCGATACTTTGTTAGAGTACTTAATCCGGCTTGATGTAGCAGAAGATGCCGTGTGCGAATCTTTTGTGGGTTCGGTCGAAAGTGGGGTCAAACTTAAATTGAGTCTGGGTGACTTCAATGGCTTTGACCATACTTAGAGCAAAGTTGCGTACCTTTCTTTCCGTGTGGCTTAAACTGTTTGGGTTTGATGTCTGTATCCCTGTTACGTCTAAATTATCTGCGGTTGTCGTAAATACCGCCTGTGGCTCAAATGTACGCCATTGCAGATCATTATCATATCGCAGCCTAATAACGAGTTTCTTTGATACCGCGTCACATAAAACGACTTTTAGTTGGTTAGTATTTATCATTTTAGGCTTTGAGTTAATGTACCTGAAATGAGAAAGTCGCGCAAATAAAAACACTTAGATGTCTTAGTTGAACTAGCACCACAACTTTAGGACACTACCCACTTTTCACTATTCCCTTTTAGTTTTTCACTTTTACCTATCTTGTGATATTATGTTTAGACCTTTTTAGTAAGGAGTTTTACGAGAATCAAAAGCTTGATGATGAGAAAAACTTTAATGCAGACGGTCAAAACTTGAGACGTTGAGTTGTGTTTTGCTGTCTGCCCCGAAAATTCGGAGGTGAGAAGATGGCAAACCAAACAAATATCAATGTCACACGCAGCAAAGAAAACCTGAACAATAAAGATAACGCTTTTCAAAATTATCCACCGTCCCGCACAACTTCCCGAAAATCCCAATCCAGAGAAAATCCATTAAATGACGATCTGATCGTGTCGCTTTCCAACGCCTATGAAAATCGGCGGGCTCAGCAGGTCACGGAATGGGAAAGCCGGCAGAATGTGCGGTACGCGGCATGATCTTTTTGACGGCCGCAAACGGAACTACGAAAAAACTGATGCAGCGCACCGGCAGTGACGCGCAGCTTCGGTTTTTTTTGTTTACGTTTTTTGTTCTTTATTTCGCGGCGGCAACTTTTGCTCAAGACGCTGACCCGCAGTTTGTGCTCCAAAAACAGATCGCTACCGGCAGTATAGAAGAGAAACGCGAGGCACTTTTTCAGATACGCAATATCCGTACCGCCCAGGCTTCACTCCTCGCTGTTCCCGCTTTGTCCGATGCTAATGAAATGGTCCGGGCAACTGCCGCGTCATCCGTCATTTTTCTGCCCTTGGACGAATCCGCCGGGCTGCTTGTTCCGCTTCTAAATGACAAAGCTGAATTTGTCCGCCGCGAAGCCGCCTATGCACTCGGGATCACCGGCAGCCGCAGAGCCTCCGGGCCGCTTCTTCAAAACTTGCAAAAAGAAAAGGCCCCGGAGGTACGGGCCGCCATTGTAGCCGCTCTCGGCGGGATCGGCGATGCCGGTGCCTTGGAAATCTTGACCGCCATCCTCGCCAAAAAGCCGAGGGAAGAGGACGAATTCATCCGCCGCTCCGCTGCCAGATCGATCGGGCAGATCGCCCAGATAATCCGCTCCGGCAAGCCCAGTGTCGTCACGCCGCAAAACTTTCTCCCCGGTAAATTTAAGGACATCGAAACATCGGCAGATGTTGGCATCTCCGTTCAATTCCCTGCTTTTCTTCCAGCGGCCGCGCAATTGGCCCGCGTTCTCAAAAATTCTTCGGAAGCCGGCGACACCCGCCGCGAGGCAGCATTTGCACTCGGTGCCATCGGCGACAAAGCCGCCCTCGCCGTCCTGACCGCCCATCTCAAAAGCAACGATCCGTATCTTGCCGAGATCGCCGGCGAAGCCCTCTTGAAGATCGGAAGATCGGGTCAGATAAAGTAAAGTTTTTATTAAAAACCTTTGCCCAATACGCATTTCAATAGTTTTTGTTTTGCTACTGTAAACGAAAAAAGTTCGATCAGCCCGTCTGTTGGCAATTTTTGAAAAAATCCCGAAGCAAAAAACTGCAAAAATCAAAACCCGTAAAAACTTCATCTTTTGCTTTCCCGAAGATTCTGATTTAATAGAATAATGAACGGCATGCATTCCCAAAAAACGGCTTCGAAGAATTTCGCGGAAATTTACGCCTCGGTTCGTGCCTACACCGAAAAACTTTGCGCTCCGCTTGAGATCGAAGATTACATACCGCAGCCGTGCGTCGATGTTTCCCCGCCGAAATGGAACATCGCCCATACGACCTGGTTCTTTGAGGAAATGATCCTCAAGAAATTCGTTCCGGATCACAAGGTGTTCGACGAGAATTTCGGCTTTCTTTTTAACAGCTACTACAATTCGATCGGGTCGCGGACAGCCCGTGACAATCGCGGCGACCTCAGCCGTCCGACGGTCAGCAATGTATTTGCCTATCGCAAATATGTTGATGAAAAAATGGCTGAATTGCTTTCAGGAGAGTTATCCGAAGAGCTTTGCGGGCTTGTAATTCTGGGCATAAATCACGAGCAGCAGCATCAGGAACTTTTCCTTACCGATCTTAAATACACCCTTAGTATCAATCCATTGTTTCCGGTCTATAACCGCGAATTTGCCGCGATCGAGAGTTCTGAAGCCGGCGGCGGCGGTTTTGTCGAAATAGAAGGCGGCATTTACGAGATCGGCCATTCGGGCAACGGCTTTTGCTTTGATAACGAACTCGCTAGGCATAAGGTTTACTTGCATGATTTTGCGATCAGCCGTTCTTTGGTCACAAACGCCGAATTTCTGCTCTTTATGGCTGACGGCGGCTACAAGGATTTTCGGCTCTGGCATTCCGAAGGCTGGGATTGGGTCCATCAAAATAACATCTCGTCACCTTTGTATTGGCTTCACAAAGACGGCGAATGGTTCCATTTCACGCTCGGCGGACTGCAAAAATTGAACCTGGATGCGCCGGTCTCACATTTATCCTTTTACGAAGCCAGCGCTTTTGCGGAATATAAGGGAATGCGGCTCCCGACCGAATTTGAATGGGAAACAGCAAGCAGCCATTTTGACTGGGGACAGCGATGGGAATGGACCGGAAGTGCGTATCTGCCGTATCCAGGATTTTCCAAACCGGACGGCGCCGTCGGTGAATACAACGGTAAATTCATGATCAACCAAATGGTCTTGCGCGGTGCGTCGATCATTACGCCGCCCGGCCATAGCCGCTATACATATCGAAATTTTTTTCATCCGTACCTGCGTTGGCAGTTTACCGGAATAAGGCTGGCCAGATAGGTTTTTACAGGATGGTAACCATTTAAGATTTCCTGATCAACTTGTTAGTTTTTTATGCAAAGCTCAACTTCAATAAAACACTCGACTTTCGCCGATGATGTACTCGCCGGCCTTACTTCCACACCAAAGTCAATTTCTTCCAAATATTTTTATGATGACGAAGGTTCGCGGCTTTTCATGGAAATAATGAAACTGCCCGAATACTACCTGACAAAATCTGAATTCGAGATATTTTCAGAGCAAACGCCGGAGATATTCACTGCTTTTACAGACAGCTCGGCCGATTTCGACCTTATCGAACTCGGAGCCGGCGACGGCACAAAAACTGCGGTGTTGATCGATCATTTTTTAAAGCAAAGCATTGATTTCACCTATACACCGATCGACATTTCAAAGGAAGCTTGCGACGCATTATCAGCTAAATTCCATGCGAAATTTCCCGGCCTGAAGATCGATACTCAACACGGTGATTATTTCCGCATTCTAGAATCTCTGAAAATGAGGTCTTCGCGCCGGAAAATACTACTTTTTCTCGGTTCGAACATCGGCAATTTTAATCGTGAACAGGCGGTCGGCTTTTTCAAAGATATGCGCGCCGTCATGCACGATAACGATCTGCTATTTGTTGGCTTCGACCTCCAAAAGGACCCTCACGTCATACTGAATGCCTATGACGACGCCCATGGCGTGACCGCCGCATTCAACCTCAACCTGCTAAACCGCATCAACCGCGAACTTGGTGCAAATTTTGACACCACCAAATTCTCGCATTATGCAATGTATCGTCCTGTTGAATGCGCGGCGCGCTCGTTTCTCATCAGCCGTGAAAAGCAGTCCGTATTTATCAAGGCCCTAGATAAAAGTTTCGATTTCGATCAATGGGAAGCGATCTTTATGGAAATATCACAGAAATTCAGCCCGGCAATAATAATGGAGATCGCCGCCGAAAGTGGATTTGAGATCGGCCAATCGTTCTATGACAGTAAAAATTATTATTGTGATTCATTGTGGCGGAGGGCTTAATTTTGAGTTCAAAGTTCAGTTTCATCAACCGACAATCTCCATAAATCATGAGCTCAAAGCTTTTATGAATTTCACCGTTATTAGATTCGATAGTCTCGATTCAACAAACACCGAAGCAATAAAACACGCCAAATTCGGAGCTGCAGAAGGCCTCTGCATAATTGCTCGAGAGCAGACCTCTGGACGCGGCAGGCATGGGCGAACATGGATTTCAGGTAAGGATAGCGGACTCTATTTCAGCGTCGTTCTGCGACCACAGCTCGAAATGCGGTTTCTACCTCTCATTACTTTAATGACCGCTGTCGCCGTCCACGATACTCTAGTCGAATTAGGCATCAAAACGGACATCAAATGGGTCAATGACATTCACGTCAACGGTAAAAAATTGTGCGGGATCCTGGCCGAAACCGTTGATACAACAAGAGGTTTAGCCGTCATAGTCGGTATCGGTATAAACCTCGATTCTTCCAACTTTCCGCCTGAGATCGCGGATATTGCTACCTCTTTCAAAGCGGAAACCGGAAGATTTATTAAAAGTGAAGATATATCGTTAGTGCTGACTCGTTTTATGGTTTATTTTTATGATATTTTGTCCAGCGAAACCGGCCCGCAGGAAATTTTATACGAATGGCAGCGGCGTTCATCATACGCGGTTGGAAAAAGCGTCCGAGTTATGTTAGAAAGTGAAACGATCCATGGCGTAACTGAAGGACTTGAAGAAAACGGGGCATTAAGATTACGAACTTCGAAGGGCGATTTAAAAATAATCCAGGCCGGAGACGTTGAGCAATTAAGGCAAACCCGATCAGAATGAAGAAACGATTCTCCGAGCTCCATCCAATATTCTATTACACACGTATTTGGCAAAAGCGTTTGTTTCGCCATCTTGGAGATCTGCCAAAAGCTGGATGGTTCGCTTCGGAAATACAAGGCCAGCCACTACCTTTTACATGCAAAAACCACCAATCATTATTGCGGCGGCAATTAGGAAATTCCGATCCGGAATTACAGGAAAATAAAATTATAAATCTTAAGATCGCCTGTCCCACCATCGACGGCATCCTTATAAAACCCGGCCAGACATTTTCTTTATGGAGACAAATAGGCAAGGCGACCGCTGAAAAAGGATATACCGAAGGAATGCAGCTTTCGCGCGGCGAAGTCGTCCGAGGGGTTGGCGGCGGGCTTTGCCAACTTGCAAATCTGCTCTATTGGATGTCGCTGCATACCCCGCTCGAAGTTACCGAACGTCATCATCACAGCTTCGATGCATTCCCCGACGAAGGCCGCACTTTGCCATTCGGGAGCGGGGCAGGCGTTTTTTACAACTATATCGACCTTAGATTCCATAATCCGACCGATCTAATTTTTCAGATTCGATTATGGCTGACCAATAATCATTTGAAAGGTTCGATTCATTCAAACGAAAAAACGCCATTTTCTTATCATATTTTTGAAAGGAATCACCGGTTCGTCCGTAAAAACAACAAAAACTTTCGTGAAAATGAGATATGGCGTAAGATCGTTGACCGCAGATCGGGCAATCAGGTCAAAGAAGAGCTATTGGTCAAAAATTTTTCAGAAGTGAAGTACGAATTGAACTTTACACCACAAGAGTGTAACTTGTACTAGAGTTACTTTACTGGATTTTTATGAGCAACGAATTTGATTATAAAGCTGATTTCGATTTTGACGAAGATTTTAATGAAGAATTGGCTGAATTCGAAGATTTTGACGAATACCTGGACGATGTTATAGTCCGCACGGCCGTTCTGCAAAAGAATCATATGGTCGCCCTTCTTTGTATCAAAAGCGCGGCCGCCGGGGCCGCTATTTGCCGCGTTGATCCTCGGGAGAACAATCCGGCTGTTCAAATATATGACGATCCCGCAAAAGCCCTCGAATGGTTTACAAAAAGCCTAAAAACCAGCCGTAGAAATGGCTGGAACATCGTCTATGATGGGCTGCCATTGCAAGGATAATTTTCAGTGTAAAATTAAACGGAAAATGAAAAATGACAGACTCTAGGCATTTTTCATTTTCCTTTTTTCATTATGCTTTTAGCAATGGACATCGGCAATTCCACGATAAAATTCGGTGTGTTCGATGGTGGATACCTAAATTCAAAATTTTCAATCCCTACAATACGAACTTATTCGCCAGAAGATCTCAGGCAAATTATTGGTAATAAACTGACCGGATCGATCAGGAATGCCATCGCATGCTCCGTCGTGCCTGAGATCGATGAGTCCCTGAGAGCATTCTGCACCGAACATCTTGGAGTAGAGGTTGTCTTCGTCAATAATTCATTCGATTTCGGCTTAAAGATCAATTACGAACCTCCATCAAGCCTTGGGATCGACCGTCTTGTCGCCGCTTACGCCGCAGCTCAAAAATACGGAATACCCTGTATTATTTGTGATTTTGGAACCGCGACAACCATAGACGCTGTCAACCATAACGGCGAATATCTCGGCGGAATCATTGCTCCCGGCATGGCGACAATGGCCGAAGCTCTGCATCTCACCACGTCAAAGCTACCAATAGTTGAAATCGCAAAACCTAAAAATGTGATCGGAAATTCGACCGTATTATCTGTTCAATCCGGGATTTTCTATGGCTACATAGGACTTGTCGAAGGAATAATTAGTCGAATACGGGAAGAATTAGACCAAAACACTAAGGTTTTCGCGACAGGCGGATTTGCAAGTTTGATCGCCAAAAATTGCAAAAAAATAAACGCCGTTGATGAAAATCTAATGCTTTCCGGGCTTAATCTAATCTTCAAAAGCGATCCATAAAAATTCTCACTAACTAAATGTTGGTAAAAACTTCGGAGCCTTTCTTGCGTTTGTCATTTGCTCAAATGCATAAGCAATTTTGATCAGAGTCGGTTCTGAAAATGCTCGGCCAAAAAATGAAATACCGGCCGGCAATCCCTGAATATATCCCGCCGGAACGGTAATGTTAGGATAGCCTGCAACCGCCGCCAGACTTGAGCTTTCGAATACGCCGCAATCACCATTTATCAGATCTGTATTCCAGGCAACGCCACCCGAAGGAGCAACGATAGCATCCAGTTTATTTTTATCCATTACACCGTCGATTCCCTCTTCCTGCGTCATTAGCTTGCTTTGGAGCAATGCGATTCGATATGCACGGTCGTTCAGGTCGCCTTTAGATTCGGCCAAGATAAAAGTTTCCTGCCCAAAATACGGCATTTCGCGGTCAGCATTTTTCTCGTTAAACGCGATAAGGTCTTTCAAAGTCTTATTGGCACCGCCGCGGCCGGCAAGATATTTATTCAGATCTTCCTTAAATTCATAAAGCAACACCTCAAATTCGGCATCGCCAAAATCGTTCAATTTCGGGAACATTACATCGATGAGCGTTGCTCCGCCGTCTTTCAATACTTGCAGTTGCGGCTCGATGAGTTTATCAACCTTATCGTTTCGCCCAAAATACTGGCGTGCGACACCGATCTTCATGCCCTTCAATCCGTCTTTTTGCAGAAACTTCGTATAATCCTTTTCGCCTTTTGACGCCTGTGACGTGATCGGATCTCTGCTGTCGTTTCCGGTTAAAATACCGAGCAGTATTGCCGCGTCTGCAACCGTTCTCGTCATCGGCCCGGCTGTATCCTGGCTGTGAGCGATCGGGATCACGCCTGACCGTGACACAAGGCCGAGCGTTGGTTTGATTCCGACAATACCGCAAGTTGCCGATGGACAAATGATCGAACCATCGGTTTCTGTACCGATGCCGATAGCCGTAAGATTCGCGGCAACAGCGGCACCTGTACCGGACGACGATCCACATGGATTACGATCTAAAATGTATGGGTTATGAGTTTGTCCGCCGCGGCCGGACCAGCCGCTCGATGATTTCGAAGAGCGAAAATTCGCCCATTCGCTCAAATTAGTTTTGGCCAAAACAACCGCGCCAGCATTTCGCAGCTGCATAACTAGAAAGGCATCACGCTGCGGAGCCGGTACATCAAGCAGTGCAAAGCTTCCGGCAGTGGTCTTCATTTTGTCGGCAGTGTCTATATTGTCCTTCAGAACTATTGGGATGCCGTGCAGAGGTCCGCGAATCTTGCCATTTTTACGCTCCACGTCGAGCCGCCCGGCGATCACAAGAGCATCGGGATTTAGTTCAATGATGGAATTCGTTTTTTTGTCAACGGCAGCAATTTGTTCGAGATATTTTGCGGTAATTTCCTTTGCCGAATATTCGCTTTTTTGCATTCCGGCCTGCAATTCAGCGATGGTTTTTTCAGCCAGATCAAATTCTTTGACATTGGCCGCGGCTGAAACTTTGGTCGCTTTGCCCATAACAATACCAGCTCCAGCTAATGCAGTTATCCCCAAAAACTCGCGGCGGTCGAATCCTTTCATGTTTTTCTCCCTTTTTCACTTTATATTCAAACTTTCATTGATTGATAGAACCATTATCTTATCATTTATTCCAATTGAATTCGCTTCTGCTATTAACGCTCTCAAGGGTTCATTAGGCGGCTCATCGGACAGGTCAAAACGTCCGAAATGCATTGGAACCATCGTCTTGGCTCCCGAATCCTGAAACGCTTTCAACGCATCGCCTGGCGAATTGTGGTTAGGTTCCATAAACCAACGCGGCTCATAAGCACCTATCCCGATCAAAAAATAATCGATCTTCGGAAAAAGCTCTCCGACCTCTTTATAATGCCGTCCGTAGCCGCTGTCGCCGCCAAAATATATTGTCGCTAAATCACTTTGAATGACAAAACCGCCCCATAAACGCTTGTTCGTATCAAATATTCCACGTCGCGACCAATGCCGCACAGGAACAAAGAAAATTTTCACTTTTTCCTCCGGAACAATAAATTGCTGAAACCATCCGGCAGTACGGACATCGTTCGTCGCTGTCTTCCACTCATCAAAGATGTCTTCCATACCCAAACCGCCGAGAAAGATCGCGGTTGGAAATTTTTGAGCGACCAGCCTAAGTGTTGTTTCGTCAGCATGATCGCGGTGATCATGCGAGATCAATACCAGATCGACGGTGCGTATTTTATCCAGAGGAGAAGGCACTTCAACATATTCCTTAATAAGTGGCGGCTTCCCGAATACCGGATCAAGTAGGATATTTATGCCATTCAGCCGGATCAGGAAAGATGCATGACCGAGCCACAAAATGCCATCGGCATTGCTGTTCAGAAATGTCGATGGATCTTTTACTTCAAGCCGTGTAGTATCACTTTCCTTGGCTTTCTTAAATGGGTTCGGCGAAACCTGCCATTTTAAGAGGTCACGCATTTTAATGATAAAAGGAAATTCTTCGTTAACAAATCTACCCTTTTGATCGACCGGTGTCCCCGGCCAATTTGGCTTGATTGTCCGCAAAGTTTCGTTTTTAACGTATCGTTTTACCACCGACAGATCGTAATCAGTCCAAATTATTAAAATTGTCAGCCCGGCCAATCCAAAAGTGAGTGCCGCTCCAATACTTAAAAGCCATTTTTTCATCAGCTTAAATATAAGGTCGCAGATGTAATGATACAACCGCAAGTCAGTTTTTGCTTCGATAAGCTATAATCCTAGAAATGAATCCACGTCCTCCGGAAATTCCTCCGCATAAGCTGATCTCCGCACTTCGCGGCTATAATTTACTCCCGGCGATTATTTTTATGCCGACCCGACGAAAATGTGACGAAGCAGCGTCAGAAGTTGCCGCCGACAGGTCACAGCAGACGGACAGCGCAAAACTCTCTAAACGTGGATTGATCTTTGAGGAATACGCCGGTGCGAACCCTGAAATATTAAAGCATAAACATTGTAAGATCTTGGTCAATGCAGGAGTCGCTTCACACCATGCGGGACATATTCCGGCATGGAAACTATTGATAGAACAAATGATGTCGGCCGGTTTGCTCAATGCAATATTCGCGACTTCAACGGTTGCCGCGGGGGTCGATTTTCCCGCCCGGACTGTGGTCATAGTAAATGCCGACACGCGCGGAAACGATGGCTGGCGATCGCTGCGGGCGAGTGAATTACAGCAGATGACCGGTCGTGCCGGACGACGTGGCAAAGATAATGTCGGCTTTGTCGTGCTTGCTCCGGGACAGTTCCAAAACCCAAGAAAGATTGCCGAATTGCTAAAAGCTCCGCCCGATCCGCTCGAAAGCCAGTTTCGCTCGACCTACACCAGCCTTCTCAATCTGCTTGATGCCTTTGGAAATTTCGAACAAGTTCGCGAGATCGCTGAAAAAAGTTTTGCCTTTCAGGAAACGAGCCGTCAGATAGATAAGTTGAAGAAAGAACGTGACCGTCGAATAGTCATTCTATCGGACAAGCTAAAAGAAAACAGGTTTGGATTTACCATAGACCACATTCGAGGTTTTGAACGTTTGACACAGGCAAAAAATCGCCTGGAAGAAAACATTCCCGCAACACGCTCCGAACTTCGTCATAAATGGTTGAACGATAATGTGTTCGCCGGCCGTATCGTCACACAGGGCAGAAATGGCAAACGCTATTTTATGGTGATGAGCATTCATAACGAAAAGGTGACCGCAATGCGTGATGACGGAGAAGGCATTGCTTTTCCACTCGACCGCGTTCTCCGGGTTTATGACAATAAATATTCGATAAGCAACAAGAATATCGAAGCGGCATTTTTTGACGTTGTTGAAGGCAAAAATCCGCCGCTTGTGGAACCAAAGATATCGTTCAAAAAGCCGGACTCCGATAAAGCGGTTGAGATCATCAATTCACTGATCGATAAAGTCTTACCGGCTGTGTTTGAAGATGATGAAAAGCGTCTGGCCTATCAAATGCTTTGGGATAGCTGGGACGATGCTGAGTATCTGGAAAAGCAAAGCCGCGATTTAGATTATCTTAGAAGTGAGATCTGGCTGCCGTTTGAACGGCGTGCAAAGGTGTTGGACCACTTTGGATATCTCGATTTTCAGGGTGAAAAAGTGACGGAAAGTGGAAAGTGGTTGGCGGATGTAAGAGTTGACCGGACACTTCTCGTCGGCGAGGCTTTGCGAAGGGGCATTTTTGAGGACTTGACGCCTAGCATTTTAGCCGGTTTGATGGCCTCGCTTGCAGCGGATGCAGATCGCAATTACGGCGATCTTTATTTGTCTGACGGGCTGCTTGAAATTGTCAATACATTTGAAGATGTAATTTATGACGTTTCGAATGTGGAGTGGAAATTCGGCATCGAGCCGTCGGAGGAAATAAATCTTTCCGCTGCCGCTGCCGCCGAAAGATGGACAGCGGGAATGGAATGGGATGATCTGGTGAGCCGCACAAAGGCGGAAGAGGGCGATCTTTTCCGTTTGCTGGCAAGGACCGGGGAAGCTCTTATGCAATTAGCACATTTGAAAGATTCTAACGAAAATTCCGCATCTATTGCCCGCACAACGGCAGAAATTATGCTTAGGGAACCGGTTCGCTGAATCAAACGTTCAGGTTCCGTTTCTTTCATGCATTTGCTAAAATCAAGACAGCTTGAAGATAATGAACTGTATCTGAAAGTATTGAAGGATAAAAATGCAAGTTTTACTGGCAGATGAATACGGTTTTTGTTTCGGGGTCGAGCGTGCCGTGGAGATGGTCGAAGAAGCATTGGGCGAAGGAGATACTGTTCGCAGCCTCGGCCCGCTCATACATAATGAGCAGGAAATGCAGCGGCTTGGCCAATACGGCGTAACGACGATCAGCGACCCGGTGCAGATAAAACGAGGAGAAACTGCGGTGATCCGCGCTCATGGCGTAACACCACAGGTACAGAAGGAATTAGAGGAAAAAGCTTCGAAAGTCGTCGATGCGACCTGTCCTTTCGTCACTCGCGTTCAAAAACTTGCTGCCCGTGCGGCATCCGAGGATCGTCATGTGATAATTGTCGGCAGCCCTGACCATCCTGAAATGATCGGTGTAAAAGGTTATGCTCCCGATCACGCCTTTATCATTCGTGATGAGACCGAGGTAGCCGACCTGCCAAGACTTCGAAATCCACTTGTAGTTTCGCAGACCACAATAAAAATAAAAACCTTTTTCGATACCGCTGAAGCGATCAAAAATAAAACCAGCGATGACGTGCAGATCGTAAATACAATTTGCTCCGCTACAAAGGACCGTCAGGAAGCGGCACGCGCCTTGGCTGGAATGGTCGATGCTTTTTTTATTATCGGCGGCCGTCATTCTTCAAACAGCGTCAAGCTTCTCGGTGTTTGCAAGGAACAGTGCGAAAAAAGTTTTTTGATCGAAACCGCAGACGAGATAAATATCCAAGACTTAGCGGGTGTAAAAACGGTAGGTGTAACTGCCGGAGCTTCAACGCCTGAATGGCTCATTCAAAAAATCGTGGAACACTTAAAAAGCATCGAAAATGATCTTCCCGGCGAGATGGCATTGAAATAAAATTTATATTAAAGGATAAAAAAGCCGTTTGAGATTTGTATTTTTCAAACGGCTTTTTTTCACCTTCCTTTAAGAAATTCGAGCGTTTGCTACTAAGGATTTGTTTCAACAAATCTCGGCATAGATATCGCCTGATTCAAATAGACTCCAAATTCCGTTCCCGATCTAACTTCGGCATTTTCACCCTTGGTATATTTTTCACCCAGGAAGCCACCGCCTGCACCTAGTAGTCCACCGATCAATGCTCCTTTACCTCCGCCGATCGCGGCACCAAGAATTGCACCACCTGCTCCGCCGCCACCGATAAAGATGAGTTTGCGGTTTTTTAATTTGTCGCCGGATGCGGTGCCCTCCGAATCGCTTTTTGCGGTCTTGCTGTCGAGAGCGGTCAATGAACCGTTGATCGCGCGTTTTTTTCCGTTCGGGAGGACTATCTGCACAAAGCTGACGTCGATCGTTCCCGGTTTTCCACCTTTTAACGCCGGTTGCACGGAATTTACACGGCCTACTACTTCGCTTCCGTCAGGAATAACAACAACGCCATTGTTCGAATAAACTGGCTCAGTTATTGTCGCAGTAAATGTGTCGCCAACACGCGCCGTTTTTGAGCTGATCGTGTCGTTCATCCGGGCATGGAAACGTTTGCCGCTGCTTACGGTGTAGAGCTTTACCGACGGGACAACCGCCCGTCTGGCTGTCGCTTTACGTAATACCGGTCTCCTTTTTGTTTGCGCGGACAAATCGACCGCTCCGAAAATCATTACCAATGACAGTAATGCCGCGAATATTCCAAATTTACTAAGCCTTTTCATATTTTCTTCCTCCATTTATTCCCTAGAGCAATAAAACCCAAACCGGATCTAAGCCGGTTCTTTCGACGTTTTAACCACTTGTTCCGTTGCACGTCAAAACACATGTGCACATGTAATGCTTTTTCTATATTTTAACATCTCCATATAAACACCTAAAAACTTTTTATATTTTTTTTTGAAAATAGCCTTGATTGGACATATAATCTAATCACAAGAGCAGACTGTTTCATTCTAAAGGCTTCGCCCCCGGCATCAACTACCGGGGGTTAAGTTCTTTAAAGGCTTAGTTTAACAAGTTTTTGCACGAGGTTATTATATTATGCAATTGTTTCGCGGCACACTCCTTCTTTTTATGCTGAATTTACTCGATGCATTGCTGACAATAGTTTGGGTCCGCAGCGGAGTGGCCCCCGAAGGCAATCACATGATGGCAAATGTACTTGACTTGGGCGATTTTCCGTTTTTGGTAGTTAAACTTTCGATGGGAGCGATCACGGCATTTGTTCTATTGCGTTGGGGTTATATGAAAATGGCACGTTACGGACTTTCGGTGGCTCTTGCGGTTTATATAAGTTTGATGGGAGTTCATCTTTTTACGGGCCTTGCAGCATTTGGATATGTATCTAATTACCCAATGGATGACTTTACAAATTGGTCGCAAGCTGTTTTTGCCGTGATCATTTAATTTCTGGCCTAAATACTATCTGCCTCTTGTTTTTTACGAAACAAGAGGCTTTTTTTATTCGTAATTGAATACACAACGCAGCAGTAAATTTCGCGCATCAAAACTGTTGTAAAATATTTTTGATATGAAGGGAAAAGAAATATGACAAGCAAATCAGTTTATCAATTATCAGCTCGTCAAATATTATTATTGGCATTTGCGACAGCTTTTATAGCAATTGGCTCAACGGCTTTATTTTATACATTAAGTAATTTATGGTCAGGAAAAGACCGCTCTGGTATTACATTTGCCGAATCGGCACCAACAGGCGTATCTGATCCATCAGCCGTGTCGGACGAGCAAAATAGCATTGAGGTTTATAAAGCAATTTCTCCAGGGGTTGCCTTCATAAATACGACATCTTACACTCAGGATTTCTGGGGTGGTGTACAGGAAGGAAAAGGCAATGGCTCGGGATCCGTGATCGACACCCAAGGGCACATCCTTACTAATTTCCACGTAATTGAAGGTGCGCAAAAATTAACCGTCAGTTTCGGAGGCGATAAAGTTTTCCCTGCCAAAGTCGTGGGTAAAGATGCTGATACCGATCTCGCGGTTATCCAGATCGACCCGCCACCCGGTGGATTAACAGTAGTTCCACTTGGCGATTCTGACCGGCTTTCGGTCGGGCAAAAAGTGTTGGCCATTGGAAACCCGTTTGGTTTGGACAGGACCCTGACCACGGGAGTTATATCAGGTCTTCAGCGCCCGATCCGTGCCAGAAATGACCAGCCTATTGACGCAGCTATCCAGACCGATGCTTCGATCAACCCGGGAAATTCAGGTGGTCCATTACTCGATAAATTCGGGAAGATGATCGGTATTAATTCACAGATATTATCCCCGGCCGGCGGTTCGGTCGGCGTTGGTTTTGCCGTTCCTGTAAATACTGCAAAACGGGTTGTTCCGCAGCTTATTCAATTTGGATCGGTCCGTAGGCCAAAAATCGGCGTTGACGGCGTTGGCATTGAAAAACTTGCGGAAAGGGGAATTAATTTGCCTGTTCAGAAAGGCCTTCTCCTGTACACTGTCGCCAATGGTGGTCCGGCATACGCTGCTGGTCTTCGCGGACTGTCTCGCGGTGCCGAAGGTGATCTGATCCTCGGGGACGTCATTACATCTATCGACGGTTCGGCAATAGGTGACCTAGATGACCTATATCATTATCTTGATAAAAAACAGATCGGAGATACCGTTCAGGTAAAAGTCTTCCGTGACGGAAAAGAGCTAACGATCCCAGTGCGGCTAAGTGGAGTGACGCTTCGCCAAGCTGATAAACGGTTGCAATAGAAAAAGACGCTATCTGAAAAGTTTTTTATTCCGAAAAGAGTATGTGCCGAGTACTTACTCTTTTCGGATATTCTTTTTTATGATTGAACTAAAGGCTTTTTATAATAAAGGTTTTGGGTGGATCTGCCGTCACTGCGAAAGTAAACATATGGCTGTCCCTGCACCTGTCAGAAAGCATTCACGCTTGATGCACGAAGGCGAAGCCGAAAGTAAACAACTGATTTTGTCGATCCCTGCATTAGCAAAATGGGCAGATCCGGCTCACAAGAGCTTGGTCTGTCCGACGTGCGAAATATCCGAAGTAGCTGACAAATCGTAATGCTCTCTGCCTTATGATAAATTTGTTCAATGCTCGAAAAAGAACTCGAAACCGCGATCTCACTAGCTAAAAAAGCCGGCGAAGTAATTCGGGAATATTACGCACTTGATATCATTCAAGAAGAAAAACTCGGAGTCGACAATTTTGCCGAACCAGTCACTGCCGCCGATAGAGAGGCTAGTCGTATCATTGTCAAAGGATTGGCTGAAGCGTTTCCGAATGACGGTATTCTTTCCGAAGAAGAGATTGACGATACCGGTAAACGTTTGGCGAGCAGCCGTGTGTGGATAATTGATCCGATCGACGGCACTTCGGGATTTATAAAGAAAGATGGTGATTTTGCCGTACAGATCGGGCTTGCCGGGGAAGGTGTTCCGGTTCTCGGTGTCGTTCTTTTTCCCGCCCGCGACGCATTTTATTACGCAGTTAAAGGAAACGGCGCGTTTTTGATCGAAGGCGAAAACAACCCGGTGAGAATGAGCGTTTCCAGCGAAACCGATTTTTCGAAAATGAATTTGGCCGCTTCCCGTAATCATCGCAGCCCGAATATGTCGCAGATTATTAGAGGTTTTGGATTTGGAAAAGAGGTTCAGCGCGGTTCAGTCGGCCTAAAAGTCGGACTTATTACAGAGCAGCTATGTGACATATACTTACATCTGTCACCGAGGACAAAGTCGTGGGACACTTGCGGCCCGCAGTTAATTCTTGAAGAATCCGGTGGACGGATGACCGATATTTTTGGACAGCCGATGAAATATGACCTGCACGACGTTCAGAACTATAACGGCATTTTGGCGTCCAACGGCTCATCCCATGACGCGGCCGTTAAGAAATTGCGGCCTTTATTGAATGAGATCGGCAGATTGAAACTCGGTATTTAACAAAAGACTTGACTACAACCGTAACTCTTCAAGCCATAATTAAGACGTTTGCACGGCTTCCCCGCTGACCTTTCCTGTTTTACTGGATTTTCTCCAGATTATAAAACCTTCTTTCGCCAAACTAAGGATCGGCCTTCGATTCTCGAAAAGCAATTTTATCCATGCCCACTTGCTCATCTGAGGGAAATATATGCCGCGAAAAAACAGCCTTGCTACAAGATGGCTGATTCGTACATCGATCGGGGTGTGTTTGATCGCTTGTATAGCTTCGAAATTTCTCTCCGGACTGTATGAAACTGACCACGCATCGAATGTCTCTACTTTGGCGTCCTCAATGGTCATCTTCAACGGATTATGCGCCATTACAAAAGGCGCGAATTCGAGCCAATGCTTTGGCCGGTGAAGCCTTCCCGCTTTTTGAAGACGGTCATACAAAGGTGTTGATGGAAAAGGTGTAAGCTGCCCAAAAACCGGTAAACCCGGGGCCCAACTTTCGATCTCAGCAACCGTCCGTTTTGCAACGCCCACGGTATCGTTATCCATTCCGAAAATAAACGAAGTGATCGCAAAAATATTGCGTCTCGCCAAACCGTCCAAAACACCTTGATAATTCGCCGGTTTCGAGAATGTTTTATTAACGTCAGCCATGTTTGCGGGGTCGATGGATTCCATTCCGATGAATATCCATTTCGCCCCGGCATCGGCGATCAGATCGACCAGTTCATCGTCTGCCAAAAGGTTAGCGCTGATCTGCGCGACCCACGGCAACTGTGCTCCCGCTGCTATCATGTCCCGCAAAAGTGATTTCAAACGCTTTTTATTGATCGCAAGATTGTCATCAATAAAGAAAACGGCGATCTGGCCCTTTTCCTTTTTTGCACGGGCCTTTAATCGAAGAAGTTCTTCGATAACGCTTTCATTTGACCGAAAACGGATCGAATCACCAAAAAATCCGGTCACGGTGCAAAACTCACATCCATACGGACAGCCGCGGCCCGTTTCGATCGGCACGACGAAGAATTTGCCCCAACCGGCGCCCATTTTTGACATCATCGGCTGCAGGAATTTCGGTACGAGGCTGAATTGGTCAAGATCGAGTGTTTCCCAGGGAATATGCGGATATGGCTGTAGATTCGGCTTTTTGTCGTTGCCTTTCGGATCGATCTCGGGCTGATAAATTTCTTTTAGCTGGCCCTTTGCGGCGTCTTCGACGATCAAATGCCATGTTTCGTCGGCTTCGCCAAGCGCGACGGCATCGGCGTGACGCGGCCCGCCGTCTTTTCCAAGCGCTTCATCGGCGCATTCGGTAACGTGCGGCCCGCCCATTACGACCGGGATTCCGGCGGCTCTTAACGAATCGGCCACGAGATATGCACGGGCGACCATACGCGTCATCGAACCAATGCCCACCAAACCGATATTTTCATCTTTGCAAAAACGGACAAGCTCGTCACGGCTCATGGCTTTTGCGTTGCCGTCTATCAGGACCACTTCGTGTTCTTTCGGTGTCAGAGCCTGGAGGAGAAACATCCAGAGATGCGGCATAAAATTGCGCGTTATGCCATTATCCGGGTTATATAACAATATCTTCATTAATTCTCCTTCGTTGCGTTGTGCTGAAGTGGCTCAATCTATTCATTTCGCACATGCGAAATGGATATTTAACGCAATAATTTTACACCAATCTAAGTAACGCTCTGTGCGTTACATCACATTAAGAAAAAAATCGTAACCAGTCTTTGCAAATAAAGGCCGGCTGAACACAGGCACACCGTCGATGCTCGTTATATTGAGGAGGTGAGGTCGCTTAGATGGGCTTTTCAAAGACTGTTGGGTATCATCTCACGTTATCTCCGATTTTACTATTTCAAAATGGCTTTTCTAATAACGGCGCCAAACATCCTGTCCGGCAAAAATCTTCTGGCGAGAAGCATTCCCTTTGTGTTCACACTATAACGCATTTTCTTTGAACCGTCTGTGACAGCGTCGTAAATCACTTGTGCGACGATTGAACCATCAGGTGCATTGGCTCCGGCTTTTTGCATATTGGACGTCGCCTTGTCCAAAAAATAATCGTAAGCTGTCAGACCTTCCTTTATCGCCGTGTCCCTTGAGCGATCCTGAAAGTCAGTCTTGATCGGCCCCGGTTCGATGATCTTGACGCGGATATTGAACTGTTCCAGTTCGTATTGCAAAGATTCAGAAAACCCCTCGACGGCCCACTTCGTCGCATGATAAAGACTGTAAAAAGGAAATGTAACACGTCCGCCGACCGAGGAAATATTAACGATGATTCCTCTTTTTTGTTCACGAAAGTACGGTAAAATCTCTCGGCAGACATTCATCAGGCCGAATACATTTGTTTGGAACTGTCGTTCGATCTGCTCCTGCGATGCCGCTTCAAAAGCTCCAAGTAGTCCGTAACCGGCATTGTTTACAACAGCGTCGATCCTGCCGAATTTAAAGAGGGTCGCGGCAATTGCCGCCTTAATTGATTCGACATCGGTAACATCCAGCCGAATACATTCCAGATCAACTATCTTTTGCAGGTCCTCTGCCTTTTCAGGTACGCGCATTGTTGCCGCAACCTTCCAGCTCTTTGCCTGAAAGAGTTTTGCGGTTTCGTTTCCAATGCCGCTCGACGCTCCGGTGATCAAGATAACTTTATCCATAAATTTAGTCGGAAACACAGCCTGTAAAGTGTGCGGATCTGTGAAAGAGCATTTCAAATTTCAATTTACCGCAAAAGCCCGGATTAAGAAACTTAAGACGCACTTCTACAGGTCGTCTTTCCGCCTCTTTGACTGCTATAATCAATCTATGAAATTCCTGCATATTTCCGATGTGCATCTTGGCTGTACACGATACCAATTGCCGGAAAGTCCGCGCGATTTCTTCGATGCGTGGATCGATGTTTTAAGGAAATACGCGATCGACGAGAAAGTGGATTTTGTCATTATGTGCGGCGATTTTTTTCATAAACGCAGTGTCCCGCCCGAAACGATGAACTATGCCGTCGCCGGCCTCAACTTGTTAAAAGACGCTGGAATCCCTATCGTCACGATCGAAGGCAATCACGATCAAAAACATTCCGATAGCGAATTTAGCTGGCTTCGTTCATTAGCAAACTGGAATCTTGTGAAGTTGCTCGAACCGACAAACATGGAAGGCAGTATGTCATATAACGCATGGGACGAAGAATATGGCAAAGGCGGTTATATTGACATCGGCCGGGCCAGAATATTCGGCTCGCATTGGTATGGAGCATCTGCAAATTGGGCAATCCCGATGCTGACCGAAGCGATAAAGGAAAACCGCCGTGAAGGGGCGTTTCACATTTTGATGCTCCATACCGATGTCGAGGGGCATCAAACGCACCCGATTCCCGCCTTATCGATCTCGGCGCTAAAGGAGTTAAAATCGGTAACCGATTATGTTGGCCTCGGCCATACACATATGCATTATGAGATAGATAATTGGGCATTCAATCCCGGCTCCATCGAGGTAACGAATATCAGCGAATATCGCGAGACGCGCGGCGTTTTTCTGGTTGAGGTCAATGACGAAAATCAGGTGTTGGCAAGGCATATTGAGGAATATCATCAGCGGCCGTTTCAGCGTCTTTCGTATGAAGTTACCAATTTTTCAGATACAAAAGAAATAACGGCAGGTGTTCTTAAATTGATTCGAGAAGAAGCCAGAACTGCAGAGACTGGTCAACCAGCACCTATCATAGAAATAACCCTGCGTGGAAGGCTTGGCATTCCCAATTCGCTTTTAGAAATGCAAAAGATCCGCGAAGAAACCCAAAAAATAACCGGGGCGATCCATATTCGTATAAAAAATCATTCGGTGCCGGTCGAATACCCCGTTGCTGAAGATGTCGAGGAAGATGCCAGCCGCGAAAAACTTGAGCGGCGTGTGATTGAGGACCTGATCTTTCGTGACAATCGTTACAAAATGCGGGCGGAGCAAATGGCTAGAGTTGTGATAGGTGTTAAAAGACAAGCTTTAGCCGACGAACCACCAGAAAAGATCGTTGATCTTATAGCTCTTGAGCTAGGACACGAAAGAACAATAGCCGTTGACTGATAACCACTTACTTATGTCTGAAGAATTAGAGGATCTTTTAGGTATCGACCGGTTGGCTGTGTTTCCGTTGCCGCTTGTTCTTCTGCCGCACGAGTTGTTGCCGCTTCATATTTTCGAGCCCAGATATCTTCAAATGCTCAAGGACATAGAACTTGAGCGGAATTTTTTCGGTGTCAGTTTTTTTGACGGCCAGGAAGTCTTTGTCGATAGGCCGCCTGTCGGGTCGACCGGCTGCGTAGCGGAAGTGCGGGATATTCAAACGATGCCGGATCAGCGGTCAAATATACTCACGGCGGGATTGATGCGTTATCGTTTGGTCGAATACATCGAAGTCGGCGCACCATATCTGACCGCAAAGATCCACTTTTTCGAAGATGTTGAGGAAGATAAAAAGTTTACACAAATTAAAGCTAATGAAATTTTCGAACTGTTTGAACGAATAGCTAAAGCAGCATTCCGGCTTAGCGGCAATCGCGGAAATTTTCCCGCCATACAACGAGCCGAACCCGAACAGCTGTCATTTCTGGTTGCTGCGGCATTCAATCTTGATAACGAACTCAAATATAAGATGCTTGAGATGACATCAACCGTCGAACGTCTCGACCGATTAAAAGATATTCTGGTTCCTGCGCTGACAAAAATTGAGGAAAGCGTTGATATTAACAAAGCTGCTCAAACCAACGGCCACAGTAAGACAAAAATCGACATTCCCTAAGCTCCCTGTGTTAGCTCTAAATTTCGAACTGCGCTTGCCGTTCCCGGACTGCATTTGCCTGGATCAGAAAAATGATACTCGACCATCTCCGAGGTATTTATCATGCGGCCGCTCTGCTTTGCAGGCAAGAATTTTATTTTGCGTGCTGCGTTGACCGCTTCATTGGTAAGGCCTTCCGGCAGGCCGGATACGACCGTTACCAAGCCTATTCTTCCACCCGCGAGAAATCTTACCTTTAATATTACTGTTCCTGAAATACCAGTGTCGCGAGCCGTGTCCGGGTAAGATGCATCGGGCATCTCAAAGATCTTAACAGGCTTCACATCCGGCGAATCGCTAATAATCACAAGATTCCCGTGTCCGGTTTCCGCGCATGGTTTGAGCTGTCCACTTGCCCCGGAGACAAACATAAAAAAGCAGAATAACACCAACATCATACGGTAATTATCTGCGTTGTTTTTTCTGTCGGTCATCTCAACTTCCCCGGACGCATTATGCGTCCTGAAATTATCATCCCTCTGCGGCAAATTCATCAAAATCCGATAGTGGATCTTCGTTTCTCTTCTGCGTCATCTCAAATATCGTTAAAACCACCCAACGGGTAAAGATTTGATCTGTAAATCATTGGACGAACAAACCCTATATAATTTGCAGTTCTCTATTAAAAAAAATTGTAATATCTGTATTTGCTGCGTAAAGAACTATTTACAATATAACGAACGGCACAGGGAACTGCAAAAAATCCCAACTGTTCCCCTCTGGAAAGGTGGAACAGTTGGAACATATGGGGGAAAATAAAGGCAATCATATCTCTCAATTGCCATTTTTGTTTTTTATTTACTTCTTAACTACTGCTGAAATCCGAGGGATTGACGGAAAAAATCTATCACGCGTTGATCATAATCCTCGGAGAGTTCGATAGAAACGGTCATCAAGCTGTTGCCGGATGGGCTAAGGTCCGTCTTTGTATCTGTTTGCGTACTTTCCGGAAAGCATTTGCCAACTCTAAAGGTGGAATCTTGAAAATTCTGTGCATCTACCCCGGCAAGCAGCATCACCTTACGGTTTTCCATCGTTCTTGCCAGATCACAAGATGAAGCCCGTTTATATGATCCTTCGTAAAAGTAGGGATACGCACCCAATTGTCCGAATTTCGATGTAACCACATTTGCAAACGGGTATCGTTTTTCGATCACCGAAGCCAGCAGACTATCAGAATCCATCGGAACCGAATCTAGTACCAATGCTTTTACGCTGGCATTTTGCGATGCAGCATTCAAAGCAGCCAACGAACCCATTTCTAATCCGTAAATTCCAATTTCTTTACTAACCAAAGGGATTTGGAGTTGTGACTTTTGAGCTTGCAGGAATTCGATTGCCGAGGCGGCATCATCAGCTTCGTTCCCGCCAAATGACGAATATATGACAAGCGGATTCTGGCCATGTCCCCGCTGGTCTGGCATTAGAACTGTGAAATTTGTAGCTTCATTCAGTTTCACACCTAAATTCAAGACGTATGAACGATCCGCACCAAATTTGTGAAGCAATATTACCGCGGGCGAATTCTCCGCACCGCGAAGCAGCCAGCCGCGGGCCGGTGTGCCATCTCGATTTGTCCACTTTTCGTCCGTGACTTGGGCTCCGCGCGAACTGAGTTGCCCATATTGTTCGGGTGTCACCAAATATTCCGCTGTCGCCGGATGTGAAACTTCATGCACCAACCAAACCGAAGCCGCTCCGATCGCAAGTACAAGAAGCAAAACAACCGGAAAAAGCAGTTTGTAAAAACTTTTAATAAGACGTGTGATTTTTGCCATAATTCAATGATCGAGAAGGAATATGCAACCGAAGCCGGGTGGTGCGAGTCTTAATTGATGCCTGTTTGAAAAAGGCTTTAGATATGCCACTTAAAATGTTACCATAAGCGCCTATTACATAGGAAGAAGTTTTTAACAATGATCAACGCTAAATTTTTCACCTTTTTTCTTCTGATATCCACCTTTTCCGTAAGCAGTTATTCACAATTGCAAGGTGTTGCCAATGTTAATTCATCTTCCTCGGTGACAACAAACCCTCAGCTTTTTCCATTGTCAGAACTAAAGGAAGGAATGCACGGAATTGCCCGAACCGTTTTTCGCGGAAATAAACCTGAGGAATTCAATGTTGAAATTTTGGGTATCGTACCCGGCGGCATCGGCCCTAAACAGGATATGATCGTCGGCCGCCTGAGCGGTGGCGGAGCAGACCGCACTTCGGTTTTTGCCGGCATGTCAGGCTCGCCCGTATACATTAATGGTAAGCTCGTTGGTGCAATTTCGTACAGTTTCCCTTTCTCCAAAGAACCTATCTGCGGGATCACGCCGATCGAGCAAATGGTAGCTATATTCGAACAGAAGCCTGCTGTTAAATTAAAAGCCGCCGATCCACGAGCCGTTTCCTTTGCTGAAATAGCATCGTCAGATTGGCAAACCAACCTTCCAAAAACCACCTCTGCATCAACCTTGTTTCTTTCCGGTGTTTCATCTAATTCCCTCTTAATGACAGTAGCGGGACAATCATTTCAGCCGATTGCCACACCTGTCACATTCACAGGTTTTTCGCAGGAAACTCTAAATTTGTTTGCTCCGCAGCTGCTGCTGGTGGGCTTATTGCCCGTATCTGCGGTTGGCGGTTCCGCAGCTATGACACCGCTCAAAAAGGCCGACAATGAAACGCTACTCGGCGGTGATTCTGTATCGATGCAATTGACCCGTGGCGATTACAGCCTAGCTGCGGCCGGAACGGTCACATGGCGGGACGGTGAAAAGATATACGCATTCGGACACCCGTTTTTGAGTTTGGGAACCTCCGATCTGCCGATGTCGGAATCACATGTCGTGACCGTGGTTCCGAATATCAACAACTCATTCAAACTTGCCGTACCGGACGCAATGGTCGGCACTATGACACAGGACCGGGCGACGGGTGTTTACGGCAAACTTGGACAAGCGCCGAAAATGATCCCGGTCAGGATCAATGTCGAGACCAGTCGCGGTCAGACCGATACGCTAAATTTCGAAGTCGTGAAAGACGAATTTTTGACTCCGCTGCTTGTGAATATAACTGTTTATAATTCGGCGGTTGCACAAGAAAGGAGCCTTGGCGATTCGACGGTCGAGGTAACAGGTGAGATAAGAATAAAAGGACACGACCCAGTCAAGATCGAACGCCGGTTCGCTGGCAGCCAATCAACCCAGTCAGCAGCAGCTTCTGTGGCGTTTCCTGTCAATGCCCTTATACGTAGCCGTTTTGATGAGATGGAAATTAGCGGCATCGTTCTGAATCTCAGATCCGGTGACGGCAGTAAGACAGCCACTCTGGAAAAAATGTCGATCGACCGCACTCAGGTCAAAGCAGGCGAAACGGTTGAGATTCAAGCATTTGCACGCACCAATTCGGGAAAGGTCCTGGTACAGAAAATTCCGCTGCAAATACCTGTCGATACGCCTACGGGAGTACTTTCAATTGTGGTTGGCGATGGAAATTCAATACAACAGAATGCTGCGATCCAGCAATTTGTTCCGCGAAACCTGGTTGAATTGATCCAAACCATAAATAAGCTCAAACTTTCCGACCGCCTTTATGCACAAACATTCCGCACTACAAGCGGAGCGATAATCGGATCAAATGAATTGCCGAATCTTCCGCCTTCGGTTTTAGCCACGCTAAATAACGACCGGACAGCAGGCGGCATCAAGCCTGCGGTTCAAACAATCGTCAGCGAAATGCAAATCGCCCCTTCGGAATTTATTATCTCCGGCCAACAAACTTTGGCGATCGAAGTTATCAAGTAAAGATCAACCGAGTTTGCTGATAAAAATATTTAGTGTCGTATAGCCAATATTTACAGGCATTCGACAGGATTTCCCGCGATGCTCACAATAATTTCTTTTTAAATCCCAAATAAACCTGCTTGACATATAAAAATTAAGGGCGTAGATTACGTTCATCGCAGATTTCCTCATAACTTTTACAATTTAATTTTCCCGAAGGAGTGCCTCCTATGTCCCTATCGTCTTCCGTGTCGCCCAAAAACCGCCCGCAGCTTTTGGTGGGTATTGGTGTGTTTGCATTTATCACGCTGGCCGCTCTGGGAGCGATGGCAAGCAACGGCTGGCTGCCGTCGTCC
>JAYUCO010000020.1:0-32437 GCA_043740295.1 Pyrinomonadaceae bacterium
TGAGTTCAGGTTCAATCAACGTAACACTAACTTTTATAAACTTCTTTTGACTTTGCTTAGAAATTCTCCTTTATAATAGCTTAACTACCATAGACCCAAGAAATATTCTCTTGTAGCCGTCGCACTCTTCAGCAATCTGTTTGGCAATTTTGGCTGAGGCGTCGTAGCTTAACATATCGCTTTCGATACGCACGTTTTCGTCAACAGTTTTGGATTCGTTTTTATCCTTCTGTTCCGCTTTTTCATCCTCTTTTGATTCCTGCGCTACCACTTGGCTGGAATGTGCCGATAACAGGCAGAAAATCAGACCAATCATGAATATCTTGGAAATCCACTGAAGTTGTTTAGAGCTAGTTTGTAAAATCATAATTTATCTCCTTTCAAAATTAAATGGTCGAAAGCGGCTCCAGATAAAACCGTTTTTCACCGAACCGACTGTTTTTGCCGCACCGTCATTGACTTGTCCGGCATTCCCACTGATCGATAGCCAAGATAAGCAATCTAACATCACCTATTAAAGCAACAGCCGTAAAACTTGCTCTGTTACTTTCAACTAGGGCGATGTGGTTTCGCTAGACGGTGTTATAGTCTTGCTTTTTCCGTCAGAAGATTTAAGCGTTATGCTCTGATCTCGCGCTTTGAGAGTTATTAAGCCACGCTCACTACTCATAGCAAAAAGTGACCCGAACTCGCCGCGGAAAGACATCACGACATCGGATTGGTATTTCCCATCCTTTGTATAACCTACGGCGAAACTTCCCGTGCTAAGCTGCGTGCTATTCCCGCTTGATGAAAGCGTAAGCGTCGGAAACGTATTCACTACTTTTGTGAGGGTAGCGTATATTTCCCCTTTCTCGTCCAAAAGATCAATCCCGTCCTTGCTAACTTTTGCGTACACTTTTGCGCCGTCGGCACTAACTATCTCAAGGCTTTGAGTTCGAGTCACGTTCGGGATGTTATCTGCATGAGAAGTATTTACTTTAACCAAAAATGCAATAACCAAAAGGAGCACTGTCAGTTCGATGATAAGACGAAGTTTGTTGTTCATATTTAATATTTTCCTTTCTTCATAGTAGTTTTCTGTTTAATGCCTTTACAATCGCAATTCTATGATACAAGCCGCTAATGTCTAGTAGATGCCGAAGTCTTAATTAACACTGATGCCATCAATAATACGTTACATTGCGACGTATTATTGATGGCGTCGCTTAATCTAACCTCCCGTTCCGGCTGGCGGTTTGGATTTTCTGGTCAACCCAGACGCCCGGTCGGATTTGCGGACGAAGCCCATTGCTCCGTAGAGCGGGCTGTCGTTGCCGTAGGCGGCGGAGCCGGCGACGCCGAGTCCGACTTTTGAGCGATTTTCGTTTAGAGCGATGTATTTATCGTCGCGAACCTCGCGTTTCATCTTTAGCTCGGCTTCTAAATCGGCGATCGAGGCGTCGTCAGCGGCAGCATCCTCGATGTCCGCGAGAAACTGCGCTTGCGTGATTCCGTTAAAATCGACCGCCTTCGCTCCCTCAAACCATGCGTCGTTCATTACGTTGCATTTGTCACGAATACTCTTGATATCAACACTTCTAGGCATAAAATCTCCTTTTCGATCAGTATTTACGGGCTTTTTATGAATACGAGAGCAAAAAACACCTCGTGTGGAAAATCATACACGCGATCAAATAAATTTTCCACCTCGCAGGGGCAATGTTCCAAGTCATAGGGGCTGCGTACCAAGCGACAAGGTAACCGTCCCAAGCCATAGGGGAACTGTCCGAAGTCCCTAAGAGAGATTGCCCAGACACGAAATTCGCTTACCAAGTGGCACTAATCTTTTTTTCCGTCTCCTGGTCGATCAGACTCCTCAAGAAGCGCAGCGTAGAATTCTTTCGTCGTCGGCATGGGAAGCAATTTGCGGCAGGCGATGCAATGAAGTAAGTGGCCTCCGACGAGGCGGTGCTTCTCCGCAGAGAGCGTTTTGTCTGCAAACGCCGCGATCTCATTTTTTGTTAAATGATCGGATTCTTTCATCTTGGTATTGTCCATCCTAACATTTTTCGCGTGGGTAATTGCCAGCTTTGTTCTGATCATCGCCTTTATGCGGCGCTTTCATGAAGGCAAAGGTATCGGCCCTGAACAGCTCGTTGCCTGGGGAACGAGAACGGTAATTTTTATGGTCCTTGTCGGGGCCAGTCCTTTTATCATTGATGCCCTAACGGTGACCGGAAAGTTTTTTGCCCGTCCCGTAAAGGCTCTCAATCGCCAGCTAACGGCAGACTTCGACGAGAAAATGAAAAAATATGTCGTAGCCAATTTTGCAGTGGAGGACCCCAATGCTCTACTTGCGGAGCGTCTCCCGAACGGCCAGCCTGGACTTGTCGGTATTATCATGGACAAAGAAACCAGCGTCCGGGATATAAAGGGTGAACTGAACATTTTAGGATGGAATATGCCCCGGATGTTCACGATCATGGTCATCGGACAAAACATTATCAAGTTTGGCGGTTTGTTTCTGGCGATTGCCGGGTTGTTCATTCTGATCGGCCTAAAGCTCGCAGCACCCGTCATGTCGGCATTCGGATTTGACGATAAATTTGCAAACCAGATTTTCTACCCTTTTTGCTGGGGAGTTGCGACGTTTGCTTTCGCCTTTCCGCTGGTCAAAGAGGTTACGATGTACGTAGCTTACGGGATCGGCCTCATCGGCCTTTCGATCTATAACGGCGAAGCGGTATTCACACTCGATCCCGCAACAGCCCAAGTCATCACCAGTGGAGCCTACGATCCGGCGGCCAGTGCACTTATCGTTACGCTGCTTTTTTTCGTTTCAAGCCTCTGTTTTATTCTTGTCCCTTGGCTCAGTTACCGGGTTCTTCGCGGACAGATCTTCGAAGGAGTATCGCAGGTTTCGATGGGTTGGATGCTCTCAACGGTTGGAACGGCGCTTGAAACGTATGGTCTTGTCGCCGGTGCCGCGATCAATAGACAGGCAGAAAGCACACAAATTCAAGGAATTTACAGCGGAGAACAAGCCGGTGCCAAAAAATCTCTTGAAGCGGCCAATGTTTCGACTCAGGCACGCCTTACATCGTCGATCGCCGGGGTCGAAGGGGGTCTTGTCAGCAGTCTTGGGCAAATACGAGCGAATCAGGTAACGCAGACGCTCATGACACAGGCAAATAAAAATTTTGGGATAGCGACAAGCAGTGCGGCCACTCGTCGCGAGATCGCCGGGATGAATGCTGAGGCCCAAGGAACACAGTCCGGGAGAATTCTTGATTCGGCTAAAGAGACCGGGTTAAGGAGTCAGGGGACAAACCAGCAGTTCGGCATGATGAAATACGATGCAATTCCAGGCGGAACGTCGATCGCGGGAACCACGGTCCCCATTCGAAAGGGCGTGGAATTCTATGACTGGAACAATGACAATCACGTCATGCAGAAATCAACTAGATCAATGAACTCAACAACGATCGATAACGCCGAGCTGCAGAATGAGAATACACGGCAAGTAGCAGATCAAAAGATCGAAGCTTCAAACACGTATCAGAGCGATATGAACTCTGCCTTGAGTACTCAAGCGTCTCAGTCCATTGGAGCGATCAATACCGGAAGTGGTATTTCATCTCGAAGCAGCCGTGAGGGTGCGGATATTCAACGCGCCGGAATCAACCAGTCGGCGACTCTTGAAAGACAATCGAATCAGATCAATTTCGAAGGCCGAATGGACGCCGCGGGCATCAATCAAAGTTCGGCTATGGAAGCCGCCCGTTTGAGGATGATGTCAACTGTTGTGACCGGATTTTTCCGGGATATGGACCGCAGAATCGAGGAAATGAAACCTAAGTACTAAGGACAGCTGACACCCTGAGTGGTGTTACGTGTCAGTTCGGGGATTCGAGATTCGCCCGTGGATGGAGTTGAACCCGTGAGAATAGCTCAGAAAATAAGCCAGGTGTTTTTACGAGCAGCCGATGCCCGAGAGCTTTGCCACGTTGTCCGGCTCGATGTTCAACTCCCAGCACGCCTCGACGATCGCCGCATTGATCGAATCATGCCCCCACCCCCGCGCAAAGCGTCGAAAGCGAGCCCTCGTAATAATCGACCGTGTACCGAAGGTCGTTCTTATGTCGAAATGCTGATCTGACGTAGGTCATGCTGTTGTTAATAATAGGTTGTTTGCTGAGAAAAAGGAAGATTGGCGCGTCGTTGTTAATGGCGTGAAGCGTGAGTGCTAATCTTCGCCAGCGTTGTTGACGTTGACGATTCTTTTGCGCAGCTTTGCGTCCCGATTGTGAGTTTTCGCTTCTCGACTGCGCGGTTGCGCTTTCGGATTGCGCATTTTCGTTGCGGCCCTGCAAAACACTGCACTGCAATGTTTCTGCCATAGCTAAAAAAGCCTCCTTTATTGTCAATTTCGGATAACAAAAAAAGCTAAGTAAGGCCATCCGAGGGCTAAGTTTAGTTGATTGTTTGAGAACAATACAAAATTAACGCAACTACGCCGGGCTGTCAAAGCGTTGTCGACCATTGTTTCGGTCGACACCGCGAGCAAATCCTCAGAATCGAATTGTATAGCCAAGCCTCACCCCACGCCCGATTTCCGGCGCGATGTCCTTTATGAACGACAGATGATTGCGGTAAAGATTGTCGCCAAGATTGAAGCCCCCAACGGAGAATACATGGATAAAACTGTTCCGCACGAAAGTGTACGAGGCCGTTGCATCAACGACCGCATAACCGGCGGTCGGCGTTTCGTGATCGAAAACGCGAGTTTGCCGAGCCGCAAGCCTTAACTCAGGCCGAACAGAAAACCCCTTATAATTCCAGTCAAAACCTACACTCGCACGGAAAGGCGGTATGCGTGGAAGGTCTTTGCCGAGATCAACGATCTCTGCCCGAACGAAGTCGAGCTTCGTATTTAACCAAAGGTTTTCATGAAGCTTTGCGTCGAATGCTGCCTCGGCACCAGCATAGCGGCTTCGGCCCTGGGCATAATTAATTATCCGGAGTGCCGAAGCCGGGTCCGTCGCACCGGTGAAGGCCGTATATACGAAGTTCCGAATATTGTAGTAAAAGAGACCGGATTCGACGCGAAAGCGATCTGATGTATGGCGAAGCGAAACGTCGATACCGTCGCTCTGCTCGCCCTTGAGGTTCGGGTTGCCAATATCGAATACCAAAAGGCCGGGATGCCGGCCATTGTCATACAACTCTTCGAGCGCTGGTGCGCGGAAGGAATGTTGATAATTCGCTACGATGGAACCGCCGGTCCAAAGCGGCACGCGAACCCCGGCCCCGCCGGAGAAACCAATGAAATTTCGGCTTGGAAGGTTTCCTTCGGGATCGTAACTATTCCGTTCGACCCGACCGCCGAACTGAAACCCGACACGTTCGTAGTCGATCCTTTCCAGACCGTAAGCTGCGAATGAATGTTGTTTGGTACGCGGAGCCGGAGCCTCAGCGCCAATCGATGCGTAATCACGAGTGAAGCCCGAGAACCCAAATGTCCCGGAAAGCTTTCCGAACCTTCGATGATTGAAATTCGCCCTATAGTTGAGGTTGCGATTGAACGCGTTTGATTCTTCCTCTGTGTGATTCTCGTCGGATTCGAATTCAAATTCCGTATGCTTATAGTCGTTGTAACTGACGCCGAAGTCAGCACTGTCGATGAAACCGCCCAGTTCACGCAGGCCGCCTTTGACTTCGTAGTTATGGCGCCTCATTACAAGGTACTCAAAATCGATCGCGTCCGGCTCGGTAGGAATACCATACCGCCGCCGATCCTGCGCGTAGCTAAATGACAGCCAGCCTTTTGTTGGAAACCATCCAAGTCCCCCGCTTCCAGATCCGCTTTTCGCGTAAGAGTTAACAACCGGGCCGATTGGGGAGCGGTAATCATTCGCCTTTTGGGCACCACCGTTAGCGAAAAAGAGAAAATTCCTAAAGCCGTATTTTAATCCACCGCTTGTGCCGGCTTGCCAATTGTTTGTGGAACCAAAGGCGGTCAGATAACCGGAGAGACCATTCTGGTAAACATCCTTCGTCGAAATACCGTTCACCGCACCGCCTATCGCGTTGGAGCCGTAGAGCAATGTTGCTGGGCCCTTGACGATCTCTATTCGGTCGAGCGAGAGAACATCGATCGGCTCAACCTCATCACCCGACTGTGATGAAATGCCGCCGACGCGTAACCCGTCTTGAAGGATCAGAACCCGATCACCATCAAACCCACGAATAACCGGACGGCCTGAAGCCGGACCGAAACTTCGTTTTGCCACTCCCGGTTGATTGTCAATGGCGTCACCGATGGAAATAGGATTTTTGTCGGCGATCTGTAGGGCTCCAACAGTCGAGACCGCTTGATAGGAATTATTTATCGATTCCGCTGAACCGGATGCGGTTACCGTGACTTGTTCGCTAATAGAATTTAGAGTTAGTTCAAAATCACCTGTCGTCGTTCCGTTCGTCGTGTCGATGATCTTTACAACGTCTGCTACCCGGTCGAGATGCACGATCACATCGTATTTACCGGCTGGAACGTCCGCGAATTCGTATTTTCCGTCCGCGTCCGTCGATACGGAACGCTTTAACTGTGAAATGGTGACAACGGCATTCTTAACGGGCCCGCGCGACTCCTTCAAGGTTATGCGGCCATGTAAAAGTAGAGTTGCCGGAGCACTCTGCGTAAACCCGTTAACAGTAAAAACAAAAAGAAAAACAATAATAACGATCAGCTTCATAATAGGTCTCCATCATCTACTTGATATTGAAAGTCAGTTTCAATAAGGAAATACTAGATTAGGAACTGAGGAGAGTTCTGTCAAGCGGGTTTGGTTTTATTTAACGGTAACGGTAGTGAACTGCACTAATTTTCGGGCGGGTGGGCGGGGACAACTAAATTTCCTTTTCCATCTTCCTTTTATCTGCCTGAAGATATTGTCCGCCGTGATCGGCATGCCGTCGTAGTTGAGGACGGAGACGAAGCTTTGCGGTGTTGAGATCGATCATCATCAGGCTTTTGAATTGCGCCGTCGCGGTTTGTTCCAGGACGACATGCAATCGTGAGCGTTTAGGAGTTCGCAAAAGGCTCAGCAAAACGGAATCCAGACACCTGGCTCACTACAGTCAAGCTTCACGCTAGCAGCTTTCGATAAATTGTAACAGAATTTGTCGACATAACATTGAAGCAAATTCTTCTAACCACCAAATAAGCGGCTGGTAGTTGTGAAGCAAACGGTCAGGGAACAATTATGACCAATCTTCGGTACAAACGCGTTAGCCGAAAACGGAATTGTCTAATATGCGGCAAGCCAGACTGGTGCAGCTTCACACCCGATGAAACGATATCCTTCTGCGCCAGAATTACCTTTGGCGCGGATCGCGTGAGTAAAACAGGTTGGGGCGTATACTACCATGATTCTTCTACAACCTTGAGAGTTGAGCGGCGTCGCATGCCTTCCCAGTGCTTTTCGTCGACGCTGGCACCGGTTGCTTTGCGAGATTTTACCTACCGAAATTTGATCGGCCTTGCACCGGCTACATGTTCGACCGAGATCATCGGCGGGCCAAAAGGACTCGCCCACCGAAAAATCCTTAACTATGAAAACTACGGAAGTCTCCCGCAAACCCACGCGGCGAGAAGCGACCTCGCGGAGCAGATTGCGGACTTGGTTCGCGGCCGCTTTCCCCGATTTGCTGAAAAGCGAAAACATGCAATGGAAGGAATTCCAGGGTTCTGGATCGGTAAAGGCGCCAAGCCGCAAATTTGGCTGGATGACGACTATGCGTTTCCGATGATGCTGGTTCCCTTTCGCGATGCGAACGGCTTCATCCAGGCATGCCAGATTCGTTTCATGGGCCGCTCCAGCAAAAAGCATCGGCGATACGTCTGGCTGTCAACGCCGAAATTGACCGGAGGAACCAGCTCCGGTACACCGCTTCATTTCGCAGGTTACAACTCGGCTTCGACCAAGCCGCTTCTGGTTACGGAAGGAGCACTTAAGGCCGATACGGCGAGACTGTTTGCTCACGGCGCGGATGTAGTCGGTAGCGCAGGCGTGGCATGCTCACACGAGCCAATTATCTCCGCAGCCCGCTTCCGTATCATGCTACTCGGGTTCGATGCAGACAAGACTGACAACCGCCATGTCGCCCGCGCGGTCGCGGGCCTTCTTTGTCTCCGGCTCCTGGATCAGGAAAAGTACCATTATGGCCGCAGCGTCAGAATTCTGATGTGGACGGCGGCGGTAAACGGTATCGACGATGCGTTTTTACAAAATGTCCCTATCTCGCAGGTAGCACCACTTGAATGGTTCGATGCTCTAAATAAGCGCTGCCGATCGGAAGTAGAGCGATACTTCAAGCAAAACAGCGTTTGGGACTTCCGAAGGCTTGAGTGAAAATTTCGTAATATTCGCAATAAACGAGCGGCAGATATGCAGCGAAATCTAAGAATCTACTTATGGAAGCTAAGCTGGCGTTCAAGAATGCGGCGCTTGAAGTCGTAGCAAGCATTATTCGAGTGATCGACAACGAGTCAGGAACCTTGAGTAATCGCGATCTACTGGCGATTTGCCGCGATGAAGGATTTACGGTAAACGGTAACAGTGATGCGCACCTTCCTCATGAGCTTGCCGAAACGGCGATCAATCTCCTCATATCGCGAAAGTACGGACGGATTCTTCTTTCGACGAGTGATCCTCAAACAATGTGCCGGGAAACGTTGAGACCGTTGTGCGATCGAGTTCCCGTCCAGTCATGGCGCAGTAACACCCAAATTCTTAGGCAACAGTTCTCGACTCCTGCGACCATCGCATATCTGTTGGCATTCCTTATGGATTGGCGGCCAGACGAACGAATTTTGGAGCCATCGGCCGGAACGGGAAGCCTTGCAGTTTGGGCAAAAAGCGTAGGTCTTCGCACGCATGTGAACGAAGTCGATCCGCGCCGGAGGGAACTGCTTGATCTTCTCGGCTTCGCGCCAACACCACATAATGCCGAGTTCGTGAACGACCTACTTTCGCCCGAAACAAACGCGGACTGTGTGATCATGAATCCACCATTTTCCGCAAACGGCGGCCGCACAAGATCAAACGCAAGCAAATTCGGGTTTCGGCACGTGGAATCTGCACTGGAAAGGCTAAAGAAAGACGGAAAATTCGGGGCAATACTAGGGAGCGCTGGAGGTCTCGATACTAAAACCGGAAATGAGTTTTGGAAGGGGCTCTCGGATCAAATCAGCGTCAAGGCGATTATTAAGATCGCAGGTCGCGAGTACTATAAAAATGGTACGACTGTGGATATTAATCTCATTCTTGGCCGAAAGATGGCGACGACGATGAATCGCGATTGGAACAAAACCCGAAACGACATCGTCCAGATCTCAGCCCACTCGGTCGAAGACGTATTCTCTACCGTCCCAAAACTAGGCCTTCGCCTGGATCAATAATCAAAACAATGCAAATCAGTCCAGTTGCCGCGGCCGTGGGGCCGCAAGGCAGAATATCGGTCGATCAGAGCATTTCAACCTACGTAGAGCAGGAAGAAAGCAGTTTTCCGAAAGAGGAGCAGGCAAAAGGGCCCCTCGTCTATAAGCCACATAGAATTTCTGGTGGGGCCGACCACCCCGGTGTTATCGTGGAAACGCCCGGCCTTGCAAATGTTTCCCCGCCGCCCGTAACCTATCGCCCTCACCTACCCAGAAAACTGTCCGAAAAAGGACTCCTTTCAGCTATACAGCTTGAAAGAATAATATATGCGGGTCAGTCACACGAGCAGCGGCTGCCAAATGGAGCGAGAGCGGGGATAAGCATAGGTGATGGAACCGGTACCGGAAAAACAGCGAGTTTGGCGGGCATTATCCTCGATAGATGGTTTCAGGGCACAAGAAAAACCATTTGGTTTTCGGTTAAGGCCGATTTGATGGAGGCAGTTAGTGAGGAATTTGAGCGTCTCGGTTTTCAAATCCCGATCAAACTCATAAATGACTACGCTCCCGACCAGAACATATTGTTGAACGAGGGAATCGTATTTTGCACGTACAAATCTCTTATCGCTAAATCAAAGACCGGCTCACGACGCATCGACCAGCTTATGCGATGGCTTGACGGAAGCGGTCTTGAAATTTTTGACGAGGGGCATCGCGCCAAACATGCTTTCGCCGACGATAACGGCAAATCTACTCAGACAGGTGCAGCGGTACTGGAAATTCAGGACTCCGTGAAATATCCAAATATCCGCATCGTTTATTCGTCGGCTACCGCCGCCGGTGAAGTACGGCATCTTGCGTATATGTCACGGCTCGGCCTATGGGGCGAGGGCACAAGCTTTCCGCTTGGTTTCGAGCAGTTTGCGGAGGAGATAGAAGCAGGTGGTGTCGGAGCAATGGAAATGGTTTGCCGCGATCTGAAAGCCATGGGGAGATACCTGTGTGGCAACCTCAGTATGGGTGTCGATCCGAGTTCCGGGCTATCGGTTGAATATCGCGAAGTGATACACCCGCTCACACCGCCCCAACGGGAGATGTACAACAATATGGCCCGTGCCTGGCAGGAAGTCCTGAAAAACTTCACCCGGGCACTCGATATTACAAATTCAAGCCGATTGTCGCGGCGCTATGTGGTCAATCAGTTCTGGGCGGAACATCAGCGTTGTTTCCGGAATCTTATAACCGCTTTTAAGGTTCCGACCCTCATAAGGGAGACGGAAGCCGCTCTTGCAAGCAGGCAGTCTATCGTCATCTCAATCACAGGGACCGGCGAGAGCCAGACAAAAAAACAAATCGAGCGGGTTGCCGATCAGGAGGAAGCCATCGACGCTCTCGACTTCAGCCCGCGAGAAACGCTTTCGCGACTGGTCGAGAACTGTTTTCCCATCAAATGCTATCAGGAGCAGGATAATCCGCACACTGGCACGGCCGAATATGTCCCGGTCCTCGATGAATGCGGCAATCATCTGGAAAGCCGCGCAGCGCTTGAACTCAGACGCGAACTACTCGACCGCCTTTCTGTTCTGGAGATCCCGGAACACCCACTCGATCAGTTGGTAAATTATTTCGGCACCGAGAATGTGGCTGAGATGACTGGTCGAAAAAAGCGGCTTGTGCGGACCCTCTCCGGAAGGCTCGAATATCGAGCCCGGCAGATACCGGGCGTTCCGAGCAGGCTTATCAACCTGCATGAGAAAAATTGTTTTCAAAACAAGCAGAAACGAGTCGCCATTATGTCGGAGGTCGCTTCAACCGGTGACAGCCTTCATTCCGGGCGAAATTGCGGCAATCAGCAGCGACGCCTTCATATTGCGGCGGAACTAAAGTGGTCAGCGGATAAGCAGGTGCAGGATTTCGGCCGAACACATCGCACCGGCCAGGTCGCACCTCCTGTTTATATGCTAGTATTCACAGAGCTAGGCGGAGAGAAACGATTTTCGGCAACGATCGCCCGAAGGCTTGGTAATATGGGGGCGCTCACGAAAGGTGACCGCCGTGCCGAAAAAGCCGGAAACCTCGATAAATACAACCTTGAATCAAAAGAAGGAAGGGCCGCATTAAATGTTGTTCTCACCCGAATTATGAATGGGCAAGCTATTCCGGGTCTTGAAGATCCGAAACGAGCGCTCGCTGACATGGCGCTTGTGAAAAAAGGAAGTGAAGGCCGTGAGGAGATCTCGGAGAGTGAAAAAACCAATATTCCGCGATTTTTGAATCGTCTGCTTTCACTTGAGGTCGATCGCCAAAATGCCTTGTTCGACTATTTCTATCAGACTTTTCTCGAAACTATCGAGCATTTGAAGTCAAAAGGAAAGATTGATGACGGGATGGAAGATCTGAAAGCGATTTCCGTTATAGTCCCCGAACCGCCCCACGTTTTGCATTCGGATGCTCTGACCGGGGCCCAAACGGTCTATTACAAGCTCGAATTGACGGTGCCGACCCATCCCGCAAGATACGAGGTACTTTGCCTTAACGAATATATCCGCTTTTATCAGAACCGGAACAGCGATTCTTTTGTTGCGGTTCGGCCAACCTTGTCTCACACCGACCCCGAAACCGGCGACCGTTTTCAAATGTTCTCAGTGAGTCGTCCAGCGGGTTATAATCTTTCATATATCCGAGAAAATGAACTCGTTCAAAAATACAAACTCGTACCGAAAAGCCGGGCCGAAAGCTGGTGGCGATACGAAGAAAGTAAGATTCCGGTGAGCGAAAAGAGAATAGTCCATCTGTTGAGCGGAGCATTGTTGCCAATTTGGAAACACTTGAAAGCCCTTCAGCAAACGGGACTGAATATCGTCCGCACGACAACGAATGACGGGATGCGGCTTGTCGGAGTGAATATTTCGGCCGAATGTATAACCGAGATCCGCAAACATTTTGGAATATGGCGATCTGCGGCGACCACGGCGGAAGAAATTCTTAGGAGCGTCAACGACGATAACGAAAATATCGATCTTCTCGGAGACGTTAAGGTTCGAAAAACACGTTTCCAGGGTATCAGCGTTGTTGAGGTCTACCATTCAACATACGAGCAGATACGAGAATTTCGAGAAACCGGACTAATTAATATCGTTCAGAATGGCAAGCAACGTTTCTTTGTACCAGAAAACGAGGAAATCGCTAATATTGCATTCGGAAAACTTTTGAAGATGTATCCACCTGTTCATCTACTCCAAACGCCGGGCGGGACCGAATCTGACAACAACTTTCCGCCGCTCGACTATACAAATGAACCCGTCGTTTTGCCTACCTGGATTATAGAGCCGTCTCCCAGCGAAGTCGCTCTCGTATCAATCCAGGGCTAGGTCTTGTTGAAGTTGGTTAACCGAGGCCGCCGAAAAAAGGTGTGTACATCGTGAACACTTTGTCGTCAGCGTCGACAGTCCTGCATTCCTTTAATTAATTCTTTTTAGCGGCGAAATCTTAAGCTAACTTCAATCCTATCTATCATTTACCCAAGCATGCACTCATTCCCTACTCTTGCGGCACGCAAGTTGACTAGGGATTACTTGCTAACCCGCATCTAGGTGACATAAGTCAAAAGGAGAATGATGGATAACTCGAACAACGAAGTGCTCAAAGATAGCCGAAGTTTCATGATCACGGATCTCGAAGCAAGGATCGAGCGATACGCACGTGTTTCACATTATGTTTTGATAACAGGTGAAAGAGGAACCGGAAAAACTACCATCGCAAAACGGCTGCATCAAAAAAGTTCGAGATCAAAAAAGGAATTTGTAAACGTCAACTGCGCAAGTCTTTCGGGCGATCTGCTCGAATCCGAATTGTTTGGCTATGAAAAAGGCGCTTTTACCGGAGCAACAGCTCCGAAAGCAGGACTGTTCGAGATCGCCGCCGGAGGAACCCTTTTTCTCGATGAAATCGGCGAAATGACGCTGAATTTACAAGCAAAGCTTTTGAAGGCTGTCGAAGAAAAGCGTATCAGACGGGTTGGCAGCACAGTTGAAAGACCAGTGGACGTAAGGATAGTTGCTGCGACCTCGAAAGATCTTAAAGCGATGGTAATAGAAGGCATGTTTCGGCCAGACCTGTTCGATCGCTTGAATATTTTGAATCTCGAAACCGTTCCCCTTAGGTATCAAAAGGAGAAGATCAAAGGCCTTGTTTACCAGCAACTGAATGATGAATGTCCGGCGGTTGGCAGGGAGAGGCCCTTTGAGATAAGCGACGGAGCAATCGAGGAACTGGAGATCCGCGATTGGTATGGGAATTTTCGAGAGTTGCTCAATTTTGCTACTCGTCTTGCTGTCGAGTGTATAGACGACACACTGATTACGAGGGAAAGGGTGACCTCTGTTTTGGGCGAACGCTCCACCGAAACAAATATTGGTAAACACAACATGAAATCCGTTTTTTCTGAAGGCTCAATGGCGCGGAATGACGGATCGTTGCATGAGGATGTTGTAACAGTGACTTTCGATTCCAAAAAGGACAACCTCGATAGTATTTATGTAAAGGCGGCCGGAACCGTCATCCAACGGGCCCTACAACAAAACAATGGAAACCTAAGACGAGCTGCGAGGGCATTGGGCGCAACGCATTCGACCCTCTCTCGAATTCTAAAAAAGCATAACGAACGGAACGAACGGATACTCCTACAGGACTCATCCCAATCGCTAACTGAATTTGCGATCGCGGCGTAAGACCGGATTCCACGGTAAATTCATACAAAATCAATTGAATTACTAATTTATCGCTACCCCTCACCCTAATAGTATGACCGAAATCGACCCAGGAAATATGTCTAAAAACGTCGATGAAGACTGGGCAATATTTCCGTTTGACCAAACAACGGATAGTAGACGCTGGGAAAAACTGATTGAAGAGATAGACGGCCTCGCGAACAATAGCGAAATTAATCGGTCCCGTTTCGCTGAATACTCAGTAGTTGCCCGATTTACTCAACCTCGTCTGACCAAGAACTCTTCTACATCCGACCATGATGGATTCTCTGGACAAAGGCCTTTCTAACCGTAGTCATACTGACCAATAAAGCCCGCCTTCGAACCATAACTGAATAGTTCATCTAAGCATAGCCTTTTCGCAGTCGTGAATCGTTTGGCATACGTGCGCGAATTAAAACAAAACAGAAAAACGAGCTGTGGACAAAAAGCGGAGTTGAAAACAAATGCAAATTCTAAGCAGCGGTTCATTCATAAATCTTGAAAATCGGGAAAAGATCGAGCAGTTGATCTTTACGGCCAGAGAGCTTGCAAACGCGGCAAGCCAAACCGAGGGCTTCGTAAACGCCGGTCCAAGTAACGGTCGGCTTGCGGTTGAAATGTGGCAGGGCGCAGAATACATGTGCCGTGACCACGAAGAAGCGACGATCAAAAATATATTTCTTAGCAATTTTCTAGAACGGCTTCGTGATGCTGGCCGGGTGACAATGGCCCGCACGCAAGTAGCGGAAGTTGCGCAAATCGAGACAACATCGCCGCCTCCAACCGCTCCGAATATTCCACCTGTCAATATTCAGGTTCCAAATTCTAGTGCGTTCCCAGAAGCAGGGATCATTCCCGCCATGGCGACATTGGAAAAAGAGGCTTCGATCCCTGAATCAGCCGCTCCGATGGATGAATATTTGGGCATCGTGTCATCGACGGAAAATGGAGATCAGGTTGCTATCGGGACACATTCGTATGCGGATGAGTGTGTTCCTGAAAGCGAGTCGGAAATTATCGAGCAGGCCGGCGATTTTTTGGCAGACGCTGAGGATGCCTCCGAAGTGGAGGCCGTCGAGCCTTTGACCAACGATGGGGGCAAAACCATCACTGTTGAGCCATCGGAATTCGCTCCTGCCGTTCCTGCCATTTCAGCGGAAATCGCCACAATACCCACAGCTCCGACAAATAAATCGGTAACTGCAATCGTGGTTCCGGCAAGAGAACCATATCAACTCGAAAATTGTACGATAAAGGCCGTTATTCAAGTTCTAGCGGAACAACACGGAGTGCGCAAATGCGTGATTAGTATTGTGACGCATGATTTTTTCCCGGAAATTGCTGTCGCGGAGTTAGACGCTGCGGATTTTATTAACGGGTTGCCGTCAGTGCTCGCTCCGGTATTCGAACGATATAAGGCTGATTTTCCTGTAAAAGTTGCGGACAAGCTGAAAAAAGAAAAGTCTGTCAGCAAAAAGCAATCGTCTAAATCGGCGGATAAGCCAAAGGCATCCTCCGGCCAAACGAATGGAAACAAATTAACGGACTCTGCGGCCACGGAGACCGTTGTGACGCAGCCCGCCGCACCCACGAGCGATCAGCAGGCAACTCTTTTCGGCTCCTAATAATAAAAAAAGGTGAACAAGATGGAACAGATTGAGCAAACACAGGAATCCACCGGGGTAACTGAAAGCACCGTCGCACCCGCAGCAGAAGCTGCGTCAGATACGGTTGAGGTCAAGAAAGACGAGATTACGGAACCGATGGCTCTCGTCAAGATCGAGGGACAGGAGTTTGAACTCGAAGCCTCGCTAGCCCAAGACGATAAGACTATCAAGATGGTCCTTCAACCGCACTTTTCTTCGGTCGAGAACGCCAATATTACGCGCGAGGTCAAGGATGGAAAACTTACTGTCACCATCGTCAAAAAGGCCCAGCACAAAGGTACTGAAAACGTCTCCGCTTGAAATTCTCCGCAGCGAGGCAGAACAGATCAATCCGGCGATCCTTCTGGCCGACGAACTGATGCGAAAGGATGCGTCCGAATTGCTTAGTACCGAAGATATAGAGCTTGCGCACACGGTTATTGCCTATGGGCGGCATGAGATCGAAAATGTGCAGCGGCAACTCGCCGCGCTAATCAGCACACCAGCGTCGTCATCAGCTTATATCCCGGTAGGATTCTAAATTAATGCTATGCAGACCGCAGTCGTCGAGAAATGTGCTAAACATAGGACCTCCGAAGGCAACCTATTCGGCGAGAGACTTTATAAATCGATCGCATATCTGAATTTCAAATCGCGATCTGCAAATGCGGCAGCCGCCTGCGAGACAATCGAAAAGATCGTTGCGGGTCAGCAAAAGTACAAACTGTTTCAAGAAGTATTCCCGGATGAATGGCGATCGTCGCGTACGAGTTTATACAAGACCGGCAGCTACAAAAATTATAGCGAGCGAGCCAACGAGCTTTTCGAGCTTATCAACGAGAAGTGCTTTCCACTCTTTAGCGGCTGGAATGACGATCCGGATGCCGAATTCGAAAGGTTCACGATATTTTCGATGAACTTCGATATCTGTTGCGATGAAATTTACTACGAGGACTCCCGCGTCAGTTATCTCGCCGGCTTGTTGTTTTACTTTCGAGACGAAGAACTCTGGGAATACTTTGCGGAAATGCACGGCGTAACCTCGGCTGATTTTCCACGAATAAAAAAAGATCCGCACGGAAGCCTCTGGTCGGCCGAGAAAACTCCCGAAAACGAGATCTATCTCGACCTGTTCAGGCTTGTAGATCATTCGACCGGAAACCCGTGGCTCGACACCACAAATTGCCAAGGGAGCGATTGGTTCTCTCTCGATCGAGAAACCATCAACTTATTAACGGAGGCGTACAAGGGTGCTAACAAGATTTTCGAACAACTTCCAGAACTGGACGAACGAATCCAGGCTAATCCGCGCGAAACTTTGCTCGACCTGATCACGCTTTGGAACGAAGGAGATCAGGTCTTTCGGAAAAAACGAATCGGCTGGAACAATCGCAACAAGACCGGAAAATAGAAATATGGAACAGGGATTCGCCAGACCGCACGACGCATCGGCGGCTCTTTATTTTCTGCCGGGACAATATCTTTTCAAACTTTTTGATCACGGCAAGGAAACGGCCAAGGCCCTTTCAAGCGAACAAGTTGCTTTGGCGTTTCGCGATTTTCACACGGATACGGGTTGGCTTGATCGGCGGGTACTTCGATACCGTGAGGCTCCGGAGGGCAATGCCGTACTCTCGTATGAACCGGCAGGCGTTCGCGGCATCTTTGTGGAGCGCGATAACGGAGAAGTTCAAAGGTTAACGCTTGCCTTGCCGACACTCATCCTGCTCGGTAAAGGTAAGGACTACTTTTTATGGGCCGCTTCGGGACGCCGCGTGACGGCAAAAACAAAGCTCGCCGTTGCTCCACTGCCAAACACCGGTTCCGGTCTGCAAGGCAAGATATGCTTTGGCAAAAATGAAGTGCCGGAATCCAGGGCCGAGACACTCCACGCAGTTTGGAACTTGATCTTTAACACGCCGTTTAATCGCGACCAGGCAAATAGCAAATGCCATTCGGAGCCTGCGGACGTGCGGAAACTTCTGTTCCGAATCGCCAAAGACAAATCGAAGACATTTCCCGCTGCGCAGCTTTTAACATCGAGTACAACTGTGGGCGATGCCTGGTCGACGATCGTTGAGAATAAGCCTTACTACCGTTATTAAGAGATACGGAGTCTAACCAATGTCACCAATAAATGAATCACCTTGCACCCCGCTCACGCCAAGGAAATTTATAGATCACAAAATTGCTTCCCCGATTCAGGAAGAGATTTCCGCGATTCTTTATGAATACTTGATTGCTGGTAATGGGATTTTTATGCGGGCCGCTCGTAACGAGTTCAGCACGTCCCTGCCGCTTTGCACAAGATCAATAAAGGGATTGCCTGCAAGCGAGCCTGGAATCATCTGGCATAAGCCGCGTATCGGGCGCTATCTTTGGCAGGAGATACTAATTGATGCCCGGCATAAAAGCAGCCCTTTGGAATTCAAAGAGGACGTTTATGTCATCTACTGGAACAAATCCGAAGCAGCATGGCGTTGGAAAGCTGTCGGCCGGGAACGCCGTTGGGCGGCGACCATAGCGGACGACTCGCTCAAGGAATATGGCGAGGCCTGTATCGAACTGCATACTCATCCACCGGGTGCTATTCATTTCAGCCGTGCCGACGACCTAGACGAGAGTGGCAAGTTCCGCATTTTTGCGATCCTGGTCGACATCCACGATACTCCACAAATCCGTTTTCGCTGCGGTATATACGATCAATTCTTTCAGATTCCCGCCGCCTGGGTCAGCGATATTCCCACCTGGCTTATCGACCTTGACGAGATCGATCTGGTAATCGAAAAGCTATTCACATGAATATCGATCTTAGTTTTTCGCGCTCCGCGTTGGTTCTGCCAAAAGAGCACAGTCATTTGAAGATAGTAATCATTGGGGCGGGCGGAACAGGTTCTTTTGCAGCCCAGGCGATCGCGCGGCTTGTTTTTGAGCTAAAGGAACACGGCAAGAGCGTTGAGATGCTCATAGTTGATCCAGATCGCGTGGAACGAGGCAATATTCCACGAAGTAACTTTTGCTCAGCCGAGATCGGCAAATTTAAGGCTCAGACGCTTGCCGAACGCCTTGCACTGGCATGGAGCCTTCAGGTTTGCTACGGCAACGAGAGCTTCGACAGCGAAAAGCATTTAAAACAAGAGGCAAATACCTATCGGCAACTGACGATTCTGGTTGGCTGTGTTGATAATCATCGTGCCCGGTTAGATATTCACAGGGCGCTTGAAGAATCCGAAGGCTATCGCTCCTCAGAAGCCGCCAATACGTGGTGGATCGATGGTGGTAACGGTAAGTTTTCCGGGCAAGTGCTGATCGGTTCGACGGTAAGGAAATTTGCGACCGGGGATTGTTTTGCAGGTTCGACCATATGCCGTAAGCTGCCCGCTCCCTCGCTTATTCACCCGGAACTGCTTCAGGATCAGGAATCCGGCATCGCCCGGCGAGCTACTGAACGGATTTCATGTCCTGACCTTGTCAGACTAGGCGAGCAGAGCCTTAACATCAATCAGCGTGTCGCCGTTGAGATCGCAGAGATGCTGAGCTCTTTTTTACTGACCGGCTCACTAAGGAGATTTGCCTCCTATTTTGACCTCGAAAGCGGATCGAGCCGCTCACTCTACTGTACGCCGCAACATATTGAAAAGGCCCTCCAGCTATCCAAGGTTCTGCAATCCAAACCGGGAAAAAGATAGTTTGCACCCAAAATAAATATGAGACAGCTTCTTTCAGAAGAATTGAAAGCCCGACTGCCGAAATTATACGAGCAGGAAGGAGCCATAGATCCTATAGTGCATGCGAAATTCTCTTTTCCGGCCGGCGGCTGGCGTTGGTATGTTACTGAGGGTCAGCCGGACCGGGGTGATTTTACTTTTTTTGGATATGTCATCGGGTTTGAAGCAGAATGGGGATATTTCACTCTGAGAGAACTTGAAGAAGTGAATATAAATGGCCTGTTAATCGAGAGAGACAAAGACTTCGAGCCGTGCCCACTGAGCAATTGCCTGGCTTAATCGACTACGAAACTAGAATCTTTATTGCTTCGTGCTAGATTTACGCTACGTTGTCTTTGGTTTTACGACAAACGAATAGATCGTGGTCGCGAGAAACAAAAGCGCACCGACAAAAACCTGCGGCTCGCGCATCATGTAGGACGCTGCCACGAAACCAAGAACGAAAAAGAGGTTCGTGACCAGAGCCATTGACCAAATGACCGTATCTTTGCCGCCGTCGCGGAGCATTGCGATATTCATAAATCCCGCAAGGACGATTCCGACACCGGTTCCTAGGAACCACACCGCGTTATACGAAAGGCCGTGATAGTTGAAAAAGGTCACGGCGATATGCAGACAGCCGAGAATAACTATCAGAACGCTAGCAATCGCGTGGATCGTTTTCATAAGATCACTTCCCGCTATTTTTTAGCAGCTCGTTTATCTTCGCGGTCAACTTAACGCGGTCGAGCTTCGTTTCGTCGGAGATGCCAAGCTGTTCCTGCCAATAGACCGGCTTTGACGGCGTTTCGCCCCATTCCGCTCCTTTGTCGTAAAGCATGTAAACGTCCCACGCCTCTTGGTCAATACCCAAGACCGGTGCGAATGCTTTGGAAAGTGCATTCTCTCCGTCCCAATAATGAGTAACGCGAGGTTCGTCGAAACTCTTTGTCGCCCGGCCTACAGTGAGCTTTGCGTCTGAGGGTAGCATCGGCACCCAAACCGAATAAACTTTCACGTCCTGTCCTTTTAAGTCCGCCAAGACCTGGCGAATTTCGGATGCACCGAAAAGACAGTGCCCTCAGGTAGGCGAGAGCAAAACGACGAGCCGCACCTTGCCCTTGTCGCGATTAAAGTCTCGTTTTACGTCAGCGATATTGGTCGAGTATTCGCTACCGCCTCTGAATTGATAGGCAGCAATGCCTGCAAAACCAAGAAGCAGAGCAACCACAACGCCGATCTTTATGTATGTTCGCTTGGTCATATCACCTCAACAACAGCTTGCGCCGCTCGTCTTTGGTGGACAAGCGACGGAGCCGTAAGAACAGAACACGCAACAGTCACCTGGAAGCGGTTTGAGCATCGTCTTGCAGCCCTCACACTCCCAAAAGAATATGCAGGAATCGGTCGGCATCTCTTCGGTCTTTTGAAAGCCGCACTTAGGGCAAGTAAGAGTTGATTCGTTAGTTTTGTTCATTAACTTTAACTTTGCAAGCGTCTGCACATCGTTTGGCTTCGATAGAGTTCCAGATGGCCACAACAATCAGTCCGGCCATGCCGCCGTAGATCAGTTTCATGTTCATGTCGGTGTTCAGAGAGTAAAGCACAGCCGCCGTCGAGATAACGCTGAGAATTAGCGGCAATATCTTGCGGTGGCCTCGATAAGCTATGACGCTGCCGACAAGGGCGACGAGAACAAGAGCCTGCATCGCGTACATAATGTAGGTTTCGTACGGTGCAAGAAAACTCAAGCCGAGTATTCCGCCGATCAAGCTCAAGAAAGGAAAACAACACGGAACCGCCGCACCTGCGATGACCGCGCCAACGGAACCGACTTTATCAAGGATATTTGTAGCCATAAATTAGTTTCGTTCCGTGTGTGCGATCTCAACGACGACCGGACATTCGGCAGAATCGGGATGCTTTTTGAGCTCTTCTTCGCATTCGGCGAGATAGTGCGTCAGCTTTTCGCGGAACTCGTGCATTGCCTTCATTCGGGTGTCGAGTTCGGTCAGTTTTGTGTTGAGCAAGTCGTGGACCCGCAGACAATCGCTTGTGCCGTTGGTTGTCAGAAGCGTGCTGATCTCGTCGAGAGTAAAGCCCAAATCCTGCGCTTGTTTGATGAAAAGAACGCGGTCAACAGTGTTGGATGTGAATATGCGGTAGCCGTTTGCGGTTCGCGGTGCAGCGGGTAGAAGCTCACGGCGTTCGTAATACCGCACCGTGTCAATACTGACACCTGAACGCGTCGCGACCTCACCAATACGAAACTCTGTTTGCATTAAATAGATTCTACACCCTAGAGCCGAGTCCAGAGTCAAGTAGGAAATATATCCGGAACGTTGCACGCACACTTCACTCCCAACGCGAGGTCGTTTTTGCCAACGCCTTCATGAACAAAACAAGCGGCGGACAAGGGATTGTAAAAGGTTTAGATTCTCCGTAGAACGTCATGGAAATTCACGAAACCGGCCGCGAAGCAAACACTCTATTAAACGGGCCTGTAAACACCTTTGCCTCGACGATCCTGCAAAGCGTCTTCGGAGGTGGAACTTCGAGCACGGTCGATCAGTCGGCCACCAGCGTCTCACAAGCAGCGGAAGAGCCAGAGATCATAAACGTAACCGAAATACTGAGCCGCCTTGAAAGCCGTAAGGAAATGGCGTCGGTTGCGTTGGGGATCGGCGCAAATGAGGTTGAGACATTGCCGTTCGACCTTTCGGCTTTGGAGAGCGAAGGCATATTTCTGAATATCGACTGCCGCGGATTCGGAGCCTTGGTACGCCAGCTTGAATGGAAGACACTAGGCGTGAAACTGCCAGAACATGCGGCAGTGCGGGTCAGCCCGCCAAGGGCCGGACTGCTCCCCGATGTATTCCGCAACAAGCTGATGCGTGGTCAGGCACAGGCACACAATGCTCTGAACAAGTATGGCTTCAGGTTTACTCTCTGCGAGACCGTTTGGGGAACGAGCGAGTATAAATGGATTCCATGGAACGCATTTGAACCTTTCGAGCAGGAATATAAACGTGCCTGCGAGACACTCTCCACCGCAAAGGCCGAAGTACTCGAAAAATACGATGAGATCGTCGCGACTTTGATAGACAGCTTTCGTGAACTCGCTAATGACTCAGCCGATCGGTTTCAGGCTACGATGACGGAGCCATTTGACCGTCTGGAATTCATTGAGACAGTTGTCGCCAATGCGATCGGAATGATCCCTACCCGCGAAATGATCCGCGACGGATTAGTTATCACAATGAGGCCAAAGGTAATCGTTCTGGGTTCGGAAATGGTGGCCGAGCGGAATTTGAGCCGCGAACTTGGACTCAAAGCCGCCAAGGTGGATGCTGAATACAAAGCCGTTCAACTGGAAATCGATACTAAACGAACAATAGAACAGATCAAGGTTGATGGTGTCGAAGAGGACCGGCGTCGAGAACGCGAGGTCAAAGAACGGATCAGGACGCTAAAGATCGAGACTGCCAGGAGAGAAGCCGAGGAAGCCGTTTCGCCGATTAAAGAGGGCTTCGCTCAGATCACAGCCAAAATTTGCGATGCGGCGAGCGAGATGGCCGAAAGGCTCCGCGATGCCCAATTTGTTCCCGGCTCGCTTGCGAAAAGGGCGCGGCAGATGTGCGAGTGGTATCAATTGATGAATTTCACCGGCGATACGTCGCTTGAAGACGTACTGGCCAGACTGGAGGATGCCGCCGGCCGGGATGTAAAGCTGCGTTCTCCGGAAGAGATGCGCTCTGCGGTCAACGACGTGTTGCGTGCAACGACGGTCCATTCTAAACGACTACTTGATGAGGACCGGCTCTCCGCTCTCGAGATCTAGTCCTTTTCTTCAATCGCGGTTTTAGTTCTAGTGCCCAATATCTTAGGCAGAGAAATTATCTGGAGGTAAACAAGTTCATGGCAAATTTCGACCTAAGCAAATACATACCTGTTCATTCGCGCATAACGTCTTTCTACGAAAAATACCCTGATGGCCGGATCGTAACCGAACTTGTGTCACTCAACGAGGACAGCGGATTCGTTTGCATCAAGGCGAGTGCCTTTCGCTGCCGTGACGATGCCGAACCTAGTTCAACGGGGCACGCCTTCGAGATACGAGGTCAGGGATACGTGAATAACACCTCCTATATAGAAAATGGAGAGACCAGTGCCATCGGACGAGCCCTCGCCAATCTCGGATTCGCTATTGAAAACGGCATTGCATCCCGCGAAGAGATGCAGAAGGTGAACCGAATGACGGCTCAAGCAGCACAAAATGGTGGAAGTTCTACACAGACTAGACCACAGGACTTACCGCCTCCGCAATCTCAACGATCACAGGTTGCCCGTGCGGCTCACAACAACGTATTCGTCCAGCAACCCGAAGGACCACCCTCGTAATATGGGTGAGAACAAATATTTCAAAGCCTTAGCCTCGCAGAAAATCCATGACAGAAAAAGAAGCCGATGCCAAGAGCATCGAGAAATTGCTGCACGAACTCGACGTAAGAATTCGAGCACGCTATCCGTTGATCTCGATCAACACTTACGAAGAGGATCGTGTTCGCGACGCGCTGATCGATCTCGTATTCAAAGATCGCCATAAGGAAAAGCCGCTTTATTTTTGGAGTCGGCCTGTTGGCTTGCAAAAGATCGCCGATCCTCAGGAAGGACTTCTCCAGAATCCGTCTTTAGTCGCCGACACAGAAGACCCGGAAAGTGTCCTCGGATTCATCGGTGAACAAAAAACAGGGATTTTCCTTCTCTGTGACTATGCTCCTTACATTTCACCTTACGGCCAGGAGGACCCGATGCTTGTCCGCCGTTTGCGTGAAATAGCATGGAAGCTGAAATCGACGAAGGCAACGATACTGTTTGTCGGTCCGAATTTTCCGGATTTGAAAACCCTTGAAAAAGAGGTCACGCAAATCGATCTTGAGCTTCCAAAGGAAAGCGAGATCGAAGATTCCATCGAATTACAGCTTGAAAATCTCAAATCGAGTGGACTTGATATCGATCTGACGAGGGAAACGCAAACTGCCCTTTTGCAGGCCCTCCTAGGTCTTACGGCCGGGGAGATCAGCAACGTGATAGCCAAAGCGGTGATTAGCTGCAAGGGTCTCAATCATGAGTCGATAAACGTAATTCTCGAAGAAAAAAAGAATGTCATTCGCGGAAGCGGTTCACTGACCTATGTTCACCCTGAACCGGTCAGCAATCTTGGTGGTTATCAGTCGCTGCGGGCAATTCTGGAGCGGGCAGCCTACACCTTTAGTCCGAAGGCTCGTGCCAGGCACGTCGAACCCTGCAAGGGCATTTTGCTTGTCGGGTTGCCAGGCTGCGGTAAGGACCTATGTAAGCGGGTGGCGTCGAGTATCACAAATCGAGCACTTCTCGATCTTGATTTCGGCTCGATCATGGGTGAAGGCGGTGGCGTGATCGGCTCTTCAGCCATGTCAATCAAAAGAGCCCTTTCGATAGCAGGCGCGATCAAAGGGATCCTGGGTATCAGCGAGTTTGAAAAGGCGGTATCCGGAATGAAGTCGTCAAATAAGACCGACGGCGGAGAGACCGCCCGGACAATCTCTTACCTTCTCAATTGGATGCAGGACAATCGCGACGTACTCGTGTTTGCGACAGCTAACGACGTACGCGAACTTGAATCCGAGCAATTCCGCATAGGACGCTTTTCGTATATTCACTTTGTCGATCTTCCAACGGCGGAAGACCGGTTGGACATTTTCAAGGTTCACCTTGCAAAACGAGAACTGGATCCCGAGCATTTCGACATGGATAAGCTCGTCGAAAAGAGTAAGGATTTCTCGGGAGCCGAAATTGAAGGTGCCGTAAAGGATGGAGTACTCGAAGCATTTATCGACGGCGACCGCCCCGCTCAAACTAAGGACGTCCTAAAGTCCATTGACTCTATTACGCCAACGGCTCAAATGATGAGCGAAAAGATCGAAGAAATACGTAAATGGGCCCGCAACAATATAAAGGGATCCGGCGTTGGCAACGGAGCTGCCGCTATTTCAGGGCCGAGTAACGGCCGGGCCTACGAACTCTAAACGGGAGAAAAGAAATGAGCAAATATATGTCATTCGAAGCGGAGGCATTCGCAAATGCCCCGCTTCTTATTGATGCACTTCGCGAACTCGGATTTACAAACATAGCTCAGGGCGAGAATCTTTTGCTCAAGGGTTGGGATAAACGGGATGCACGGAACGCGGATATCGTGATTCGACGCTCCGACGTAAAGAATCATCGCCTTCTAGGCGACATCGGCTTTCAAAAAACGCCAAAAGGTTATGTCGCGGTTATCGATGACATGGATCTCAACTACAGTCTTGGAAGGGACTTTGTTAAGCGTCTGCAAACCCAATATCATGAGGCCGCCGCTCGCAAAATGGCCAAAAAGCTTGGCGGAACGCTCATTCGGGAGCATATCGGAAAGACCATCAAGATACGAGTCAAATTTTAGGAGATGAGAATACTATGCCGGAAATCGAATTTACGATCAATACGGAAACGGGAGCTTGCGAAACCGAGATCAAGGGTGTTCAGGGACCGGCTTGCGAGCACGCAGCGCGCCAGCTAAAACAAATTCTCGGCAATCCTTCAACTGATCGAAAAACCAAAGAGTACTATGTTAAGCCCCAACCTAAAAGCCGCATCAAAATAAATGAATAAGGAACTTGTTTTTATTCTCGAACCTGACGTGGGCCGCGTTACGCTGGAGTTTTCCCGATCACCGCATTCAGTAGTAGATGAGCTGGAAAAGGTTTTGGGACCCCGTTCTAATGTAAACTGCGCAAAGCCCGCCTCCGTCGATGAAAGCTATAGTTTGAGCTCACAACAGCTGCCACAAAACGGCGAGCGTGGCGAAGAGCCATTCAAAATCTGGCTTTATCGCCTTTACCATAACTCGACCGTTGACGGCCCCGGCCGACGAAGCGTTGTTCAGGTTTCCGGTTGCTCGATCCGTTGCCAAGGGTTTATCTACAGTCTGAAGTGGGAGAAGTATCATATGAACCATGACAGAACTGAACAGACAATCTTTACCAGCCGATCCGCAAGCCAAACAGTGGCTGAATCGTTTTCTTCAGGATTTAGCCGTCGTGCGCCCCGCCAATACCGTTCGGGCCTATCGTCTGGACCTCGAAAGATGGCTCGCCTTTTGCGTCTCGATAGACATTCTTCCGCTGGCGACACGTCCTGGACATATCATTGATTTTATCCGATTTGAGCGTCAGCGACAGATTAAAGGAGGAACGACGATCAGCGCTCGAAGTTTGGTTCGCCGTTTATCGGCTTTGCGCCAATGGTACACCTTTCTAATGCTCGAACCGGAAGAAACCGGCGTCAAACGCAATCCCGTGCCGGGCGGTTCTACTCTCAGAGTCGCCGCCGGCATTGTTTCCGGTCAGCCCGCACTGCTTCATTTTGACAGCGCTCAACCAAAGACGTTGACGGTTGACGAGATGACTCGTTTCATCGAACAGTTAACGGCGACGAGTAATCGGGACCGTGCCATTGTTTGGCTGCTAAAAGACGGAGCGATTCGCATCGGCGAAGCCCTCGACTTGAGGCTCGGTGACATCAATTGGGCTGGACATCGTCTCACTATTCGCTCCTCGAAAAGCCATAACCAACGTGTGGTGGCCCTGACGGACGAAGCTCTCGATGAGCTCGGCAGCTACATCAGACTCGAACGCCCGAAGGCCCTCGCTCACGATTTCGTTTTCGTCTGTTTGGGCAGGCGCAGTTTCGGTCAGCCGTTTCGTTACCGCGCCTGGGTTTATATTTGCGAGCAGGCGCGAAAGAAGGCTGGAACTCCCAGTGTTCACGCACACGCGTTCCGGCATACGTGCGCGACCAATCTCGCCGAAGCCGGGATGCCGCTCGACGCTTTGCAACGACAACTCGGTCATCGCCACATCGAGACGACTCTCATCTACAATCAAGTCAGAGATTCAAGATTGCAGCGCGAATACAAAGCTGCGATGGCTAGTGTCGTAGGGCTTGGCGGCAACACGACCACGGGTGATGAGGGGGCGACATCATGACCCTACATACTGAAGTCGCCAGCCCTTTGTCACCAGCCGTCAGCCGTTTCGAACTGACCGGCGAAGAGCGGATTCTGCTCGCGAAAGAACGTTTCGGAGGAGAAGACCGGCGGGCGCTTGCCAGACTTTATGACCCGTTCGCCGAAGCTTATTTTGCTTTCACGGCTCGCGAGCGCGCCGAGCGGTTCAAAAAAGACAATTTGTACAGCGCGTTTCGCTTCTGTGCCCGGGTGATGATCGAACTGGATTCCAGTTATTGGGCATTTGAGTGGAAGCGACTCCTCGAATGGAGAAAAGCCACACTATCGTCAGCGGAAGATGTGAATTGGTCAAAAGTCTCGCGATGGCACTTCGCCAATCGCTGGTCGCTCGCAACCTCGACGCTCTTTTTCCTGGGAGCTCTACCTTACAACGAAGCGATCTTTGGGTCACAGCATCGGGTTCTAGCGGAGAAGTGGCTAGGCATTGAAAAGGCACGGCGGATCAGCGAGCAGTTCGTTCAAACGGCTTTGTCGATCGGTTACAAAGACAAAAAGACGCTGCACAAAAACGGAAGCGGCGTGCTTCTCTCCGTTCTGGTTTATACGGGAAAGCGCGATCCGGCACAACTGACCAAAGCCGATCTGGAATGCTGGCAGGCTCAGACCGGTCGTTCGAGGCGTGTTGCCCGCGCCAGCGTGACCTGTATTCAGCGCGTCCTGGCCGCGACGAACAACTTGGGTGGTGAAGTTCCGCGCATGAGGGGACAGAAACCGATTGAAAAGTTCGGCTGGGGCCGCACCGCGCCGCTGATTGTGGCGACCATCGAGCGTTTTCTGGCGGATATGCTGACCATTCGCGTCCCAGAAACCGTCAACACTTATCGCGTCAGCCTGCGCCGCTTCGGCGACTGGCTCGGCGAGTGCTTCCCGGAACTCGAAACAACAAAACACCTGCGCCGGACTCACATCGAAGCCTTCAAGCGAGCGGTCAAAGACATGCGTTGCGGCGATTACACGAACGTCGGTACTGAGTTCCGCACCATCAACTACGGCGAACCGCTCTCGCAGCATCACCGGCTCCGAACACTTTCTTGTGTTCGCTCTTTCTGCGAGCGGATAGATGCGCTCGAATACGAAGAACGTCCCAATCGCCAGCTCTGGGTGCGCGGTGACACACCGCGCGTTGACGAGCAGTTGCCGCGCTTCATTCCCGACGCGGATTGGCAGCGGTTGCTCAACGCGGTAAATCAACTAACCGCGGAGTCAGCTGCAGAACATCGCTTGCCCGAACCGTTCGAGCGAACACGGGCGATTTTCTCCATATTGTTTGAATCCGGTTTGCGAGCCGGAGAGTTGTGCCGTCTCGATATGGGCTGTCTTTTGGCAACTGACGATCCGGCGACCGGAGAGAAAACGCATTGGCTGCGAGTTCCCGTCGGCAAACTGCACAATGATCGCATGATTCCGGTCAGGCCGGCTCTGGTTGTAGCTATAGATGCGTGGATGAGAGTGCGCGGTCAGCAGCCGGCAGCGTTCGATAAACGAATGAATAAGCCACGCGATATGCTGTTCACGTATAAGGGGCATCCTCTTAGTCCGCATCAGCTTAATCGAATGATTCGGCGTTTGTGTGTCCTTGGAAACACCAAAGAGCAGTATTCGAGCCACCGTTTCCGGCATACGTTGGCGCTGCACTGGAGAGCCAGGGGAATGCGAATCGAAAGCATCAGCCGGATGCTCGGTCACAAAGACCTGAAAATGACGATGCGATACGCCGCCGTGATGCCCACGCTGTTGAGACAGGAGTTCGAGACGGCCTTCGCACAGATTGACGAAGAATATCGCGTCTCGGCGCAGGTGCGCGTTCTGCTCTCACCGGAAGCTCACGTCCAAGCGCACACCGCCTGGCGCGAATCGCTGTTTGTTGATCTTGGCATCGGCTGGTGCGGGTTAACTGCTTACCATCCGTGCGAGACAAGACTGGCGTGTCACAGTTGTCCGAACTTTCTCGTGGATGAGGAAAGCTTGCCGTTGCTCGAACGCCAGCGTAAAAATCTGATCGAATTGCGCGGGTTGACTACGGAAAAACTACCGGCGGCGCGGCAAAGCGAAGCCGAGCGTGAGCTAACGCGGGCCCTTAACGGGTTGGACAAACACTTGAGTCGAGAGCCGTCGGAAGACGAAACCGCAAGCTAAAAAGAAGCGGCGGACGGAGGCTCAGAATGTCAGAAGTATTATTCATTATTGACGAACTGAACGGAGCATTGCTGGTTGAAGATAACCGGCACATGGACGCAAAGACTCGACAATTTCTGGCTGAAAACCTCGGCGCGGGACAGGGGACAGGCTGTGCCCGTCCGATGGTGGTGTTACCGCCACCAGTTGTTTCGCGGGAGGACAAAGCGGGAAGCATTTGCGTGCGAATTGCTGGTTTCTATCACAACTCCTTCTGTGAAGGACCGGGCAGACGTAGTTCAGTGCTTTTTCAGTCCTGTCCCTTGAAATGCAAAGGCTGCTGGGTGACAGATCTGCATACGGAAGATACGGGCGAACTCGTGCCCGTGACGAAACTCGCAACGGAATTGCTTAACCCCCGATCTGAACGCGACGGAGTAAGCATTCTTGGGGGCGAGCCGTTCGCCCAACCGGACGGTCTGCTAGGGTTAGTTAGAGAATTGCGCAAACAAGGCTGCAAGCACATTCTGTGCTACAGCGGCTACACTTTTGAAGCATTGTGCGAAAAAGGGATGAAACAAAAGTCGATCCGCGCAGTATTGACTGAAATCGACATGCTGATTGACGGCCCTTTTATCGAATCGCTAGCGGACGATGCTGGACAATGGACCGGTAGCGGTAATCAGCGAGTAATTGACCTCGTCGCGACAAGGCGAAGAGGAGAAATAGTGTTATTCTGAAAGTCCTGGAATCTCGGCTCGGTGGAAAACTTTTCGAAGCCCCGCCGAGTTTGGAGGAAGCCTCGCCTACGGCTCGGCTCCCCCCAAACTCGAATGGGATTTCACACAATTAAACGAGAAATGCTAGCATTTCCATTGGGTAACAACCTAGGACTGAACACTTCCTTCACTCCACACTGTAGATAACTGCATGTTATGTTCCTCGTACCCACGAACGCGAAAATGGCGTCCCGGTGCCAATCGCTTCAATAGTTGATGAGATACTTGCAAATCGTGCCGATCATGATGGTGTAACAATCCTAGGTGGTGAACCGTTCGATCAACTGGAGCAGGTCGCGGAGCTCGTATTCAGATTAAAGCGTTATGATCTTCATCTCACGATCTACACAGGCTACGCGATCGAAACCCTAGTTGATCGCAAAGATCCGAATGTGGATTACATTCTTACTCACACCGACTTGCTCATCGACGGCCCCTTCGTAAAACAACTCAGCACGAATGCCGGTGAATATCGCGGCTCGCAAAATCAAAGATTAATCCTTAATCCCGGAAGCTAGCTAACCCCTAAGATGGGCCATATTTTCTTGTGGTTTATCAAGCCGTTTAACTGCTTCGAGCAATATGTCCGCCTCTGTTTCTGCGTAAATATTGGTAATGCTCATATCTGAATGGGCAAAGAGATTTTGAACCACCAGTGGATTTGTGTTTCGGCGAATGAGTTCGCTCGCAAAATAGCTGCGGAGATCGTGAAAATGATAGTTCTCGGCACGGGTTCCATCGGGCTTATTGATTCCCGCCCGAATAAGGACTGCGTGCCATCGTTTGCGAAAGTCCTTGATTGGAAAAGGCAGTTGCCTCTCAGCAATCATCTGCCGCAACACAGAGGTAACGGTAGCATTTATTGGAACCAACCGCGGAGGACGTCCTTTTGAGTGAATGACCCAAACACGTTCGTTTTCGAAGTCGATTACTTTTTCGTCAAGAGCCAGTAGCTGGCCGCGTCTTAACGGAAGGTTTACGGCTAATACCACAAGCCGGTAAAGCAGTGGGTCTGTCTCAAGTTCCTTCCATAAAACCTCCTTTTGTGAGGCAGTCAACAACCGTTTGCGCGGAGGCGGCTCGCGGAGGGCCTTAACGTACTGCATGGGATTGCGATCGAGAATTCCTTCTTCACACGCAAGGCCAAAGATCTTCGATGCCGTGGACATTATCCTGTTTATCGACGACGCAGAGAGGCCACCTTTACTCCGCTTATTAGCTCGTATTTGGAGCTTTGATCGACAGTCCCGACAATCCTGAGGTGTTATTGAAGTTAGCGGTTTATTTGTGAAATGATCAAGCAGAAGCCTAATGTATAGTCTTTTCGCCCCTTTATTGACGTTATTTTGTTCGACATATTTGCGATAAGTCGATTCGACAAAGTCCTCGAAAGTCGTTGTGGTATCGGCAATGCCATAAGCCTTATCAAACAATGCCCTGACCAAATGTCTTTCAGCAAGTTCTGCTTCTTCACGAGTCCGAGCTTCAGGAATTACCTGATGGATCGGCTTCTGTCCTTTGATGCGTTTATAGACCCACCAACGCGCTTTTGAATAAGCCGGATGTCGTGACGTTATACGTTTGCTATTAAATCGTTTGTAAACTGCCATAGTGATATCACATTTGGGCCAGCCAAGCGTCAACCTCGGCCCGATTAAAGGTTGGACGACCGACACCGTGATATGGAAGGCCGTTATAGCGCATCCACCTGTTGATCGTCGCGTGAGATTTTTTTAGGTATTTTGCTACCTCGGCCTTTGTCATTATTTCAGGCGGTTTCGCGGAACGAATTGCGCGTTCGATCGCTCCCGAAATTGACAGGTCTATCAAACGAATCAGTTCACCTTTCTCGATAGTTACAACTTCAACCATGGTTTTGATCCTCCTTTGATCCGCCTGCCCTATGGC
>JAYUCO010000021.1:0-32332 GCA_043740295.1 Pyrinomonadaceae bacterium
CGGAGTTTGTCCATCCGGTCCGCTAAATGTGAACGCACCACAGTCAACTGTTATCTTCGTGCCAGGCTCCTATGATGTCAGTTGGAATCTTGTGCGGCAAACTCAACCGCAATCTCAGCCGCTGCCGCAGCAAACTCTTACAATAAAGGATATAATTGATGAAGCAAAAAGAGTTATAAGAGAAACACCAAGTTGCAGGAATATTTTTGCAGCAGATGTAGATTCAATAAAACTGTTGGAAGATTTTGAAAAAGGAATTATAGGAAATATTAGCTTTGGAGCTTTGGTAAGTCCACCCGGATCTACTATAAATGCTAAAACTATAGCTACTGTAGGGCCTGGAATTCCGTACTTTACTGACACGGGTACTCCGGTTTTTCAAAATGGTAAGCAGTTGAAGACAAGTCCGGGAGTTAACAATGTAAACATAACTTTTAATAATATTTTAAGTTCCCCTGGACGTGAAAGATACGGGTTAAATACATTACAAGACAGAGTCGTGACATTAATACACGAACTTGGGCATGCTGCGAATTTTATTAGAAACAATTTTGCTAATGCGAATCCGACGGCTAGTGCAATATTAGATGATGATATAACTCGTCCGGCCGTAAGCCAAAATAATTCTGATTTTGTTAACGCAAATTGCTTCGGCGCATTATCGCGTCTTACACAAACAGGAGTGATTCAATGACAATTGGAAAGTTAGATACTATCGTTACTTATTTAAATTGTATTAGAATTTCTGAACTCAAGACCCTGTTTGTCAAAATATTCAAAGTCAGTTTTTGTCTTTTTATCTTTTATGGTGTTTCCGTGTCACAAGCCAATGACAATTCCGAGAATAGATATGCAACATTTGAAGGAGTTGTAGCCGATTACAACGGAGCAGTAATTCCTGACGCCAATATTATTATTGAGGGAACGAGCAAATACGAGGTTATGACAACTGATGACGGTAGTTATTCGATAAAATTACCATCGGGCATATACCGATTCCGTGTTGAAAGCCCCAAAATGGGTTTTTGTCCCGCAGTAAGATCGGCTGTCTATCTTGAAAATAAAGCGAGAGCGAGAATAGACTTTACGCTTTTCGGGTGTTACTCAGTCTATTTAAATCAAAGTATTCCTGAAGGCGTTAAAGAATTAGAACATCCTTTGATTGGAGAATTTACATTTGAAAAGATTTCCCCCCAATATTTGAAAGAAAGTAAAATTAAAGAAATTGGCATTAGGTATGGCGAGAAAAAACAAGCGAAAGGAACGACAATCTACACTGCGGATGTGGTTTTCGATATTAATGAGGCTAATGGTGTTGATTATCCCGGTGTGCTATTGACGTATAATCTTTCGACTATTCAAGCGAAAAAAATCACAATAAAATCCAAGAGTAGAATCATTGCTGAAGGGAATGTAATCGTAAAAGAAAAAGGAAAGAAAACGGAAGGTTTCAATATTATTCAAGTGAGAATAGTTAATGGGCTTTTTGTTGTTAAATCAATAAAAAACAAGTAGTGGTTTTTTGATTCATCCTCGCCGCATAATCCTCAATATCGTGCGTGGGGTACGGCACTCGGCCAGAACATCTCGCCGGTGCAGCACGACAATGGAAATTACGGGGCGAGCTTTATTATCGGCCGGGGGAATGCGACATCGGTGACGCGGTATGATGTTCTCGGCCAGACGGCGGCGAAAACCCACAATTTTTGTTGGCAATATTAGTTCTAACAGAAATGTGGAGTAAGAGATTTAGCAGTGAGGCATTTTGAATCTTTAATTCAAACATCTTTCAGGTGTTTAGAGTGGATAAGGTTGCATAAAATGATTGGTTTCGTTTCACATTGGTTTTATTTCTTTTGTGTTTGTTTATTTGTTGCAACAGCGATTTCATGTCAATCGAAATTGACATCTTTGAAACATGAAACTTTGCAACTCAGCAAGGAAACCAATGGAACTCCGGTTAATGATTACATCGTAGGACAAGACCTTAATATTGACGGGCTTTACTATGGGACTGAGGAAAACGACGGATATAAATCTGCAATTGTATTTCGTTTAAATAAAAAGGGTGGTTATCTGTATCAAGAACATGCTATCTCCCGGATTTTTGGATTGGAAGTAAAAACCCCTAACCTCATAAAGTTTCAGATCGGATGGAAACCTGATGATATTGATAGGGTATTTGATGGTGATTTCGATTCTGAGCATATCACGGGGAAATTCCGTTTTCTTTCAAAAGATGGCGGAAACCAAAATGATAATCGAGATGAATTGATCGGCAATATCAATTCAAATATCGTCAGTAATCGAAAACCCACTGATAGGGCTGAGAGTGAGCGAATTAGATTCCAGAGACTGGATATCTTGCCGTCACCTGGTTGCCAAGGGGGACTTTATTCAAACAGGGAGTTCAACAAAGAATCGGGTGATATGATCGGAGCAGAAGTACTGTTGATACCGACATCCGGAAAGCTCTTCGGTGTTTACACGTCTGGTAATGGAGATGTTTCTTATGCTTTTGAAACTCAAATTAAAGACAATAAGTTTGAATTTGAAATAACAAGAAAGGAACAAAAACCAAAATTCTTGGGAGTTTGTTCGCAGAATAAGATAAATATCTCTTATGTCGGCGATGGGGTGGATATTAGAGAAAAGCCGTTAGCTTTATTAAAAAGGCAGGAACTGAGTGACTTTTTTATAAAGGAGCCTCGTTAGTATTGGTTAAGAAAGTGCCTACATCAGTAAGCTACAATTAAAGCAATCTCGTCACGGAGTCGAGCCCTTGACTTGCTATTCGATAGTCGGTCAGGACGGCGACGGGAATTGCCGAAGACGAAGCGACAACCGAAAGCTGGTCGGACGGAGCGGGGCATGTCTGCCAATCGAGGACGGAGCATCCGGGAAGCACCGGCGGATACAGCGGCACACTCGTCGAATACGACATCCTCGGGCAGGTGAAACGTTCAAGCGTCCCGACCGAGATAGATTCAAGCTGGGCCCCGGCGGGCGACGACGCTGCCAGAGGCTTTCTCTGGACATACCAGAAATACGACTGGAAGGGCAGAGTGACCCGAAAGATCGCCACGGACGGAGTGGATTCGCCGACCCTGAACGACTCGGACGTGCTGATCTCCTACGAAGGCTGCGGCTGTGCCGGCGGCCAGGTGACAACCATTCAGGGCGAACTTGTGCCGAGAGACGACCAGCCGACTGTAAAAGCACGGAGAATGCAGAAATCCTACGCCGACATTCTCGGACGGAATTACAAGACGGAAGTGATGAATTGGGACGGGTCGGTGTATTCGTCAAATATTCAGACATTCAACGGCCGCGATCAGGTTACGCAATCGCGGCAGTACGCCGGAACAACAACCAGCCCGACGTATCAGGACACCACCGCGACATTTGACGGGCATGGGCGTTTGAAGACCTCGCACCGGCCGGAACAGCAGAATGCGAACCAAACGCCTCCTTTTACCAGCTACAACTACAACGCTGACGACAGCATCTCAAACGTAACCGATGCGAGGGGCGTGGCGGTGAATTACTCATACAATAACCGGGGGCTTGCCGATCAGGTGAGCTTTTCCGTTCCACAAGGTTCGCCAATTCCGGTGACGCCGACGGTGAACTTCACATACGACAGTCTGGGAAACAGAACACAGATGACGGACGGAGCAGGCACGGTGACATATTCATACGACGAACTGTCGCGGATGACGGCGGAAATAAGGCAATTCGCCGACAGCATGCCGAACGCACCCTTGCCTGGAAATCGGTTTAAGCTTGAATACTCCTACAATCTTTCCGGGCGGCTGAAATCATACAAGGACCCGTTCGGCCAGGAAATAAACCGCACGTTCGACCGTTCGGGAAAATTAACGGACATTACCGGAACAAGTTTCGGCGGTGTGACGAGCTATGCGGACAATGCCGAATATAGGGCATGGGGTGGTTTGAAGAAAGCAGATTACGGGAGCGGGATGAATGTGGCGCTGGACTACAACAACCGTTTGCGGACGAGCGGATACAATCTGAAAAATGCCAGCCAAAATGCGATCATCGATAAAGCTTATAACTATAACCCGGACGGCAGGCTGAAATATATGCAAGACCTGTTGAACCCCAATTTCGACCGCCTGAATACTTACAACAGTATTGGGAGCATCAGGGAAGGAAAGTCAGGAGCGGAGGCGAGAGGCGGCACTGTCCCCGTGGATGAGCAAAAGTTCAATCTTCCGTACCGGCAGAGCTATTCGTTCGATGTATTCGGGCATCTGACGGAAAGCAATAACCTGCATTGGGGAGAAAGGTCTTGGGCCGGTCAGAGTTTCAACAAAAGCTACGCATACAGCAACAACAGATTGCAGCAGGCGGGTTGGACATACGACGAGGACGGACGAAATACGGGGAGCACGACTGACACCGACGCCGTTAATAAAACCTTCGAAGCCGCCGGGAAACAGGTGAGGGCTTTATCACAGTATGTGGATTCAAGGACGGTTTACGACGGGAACGGGGCCGAGATCAAGCGGCAGACGGACATGCTCAACTCTGAAGAGACGGGCTGGGAAGCACAGCCGACGAAATACTATATCCGTTCGAGCGTGTTGAAGGGGAGCGTCGTATCGGAGGTCTGGGCGGACGGGAAGAAGCACCGCTCGTATGTCAAGGGAATCGGGAACGAGACGGCCGTTCAAACATCGTATGCTTATGAGACGGCCCAGCTCAACGAACTGGTGCTGTTCGAATTCTCCGACACGTCGGGGATGAGCTACCGGACGACGAACAAAACGGGAGAGGCCGCGGCGACGGGCGACGGCGGCGAAGGTTCGCCTATCGAGACCGACCCGCTGGGCGGAAGCGTCGGGACATTCACGCCTTTTATCAGCCTGGTCGAACCGTACCACACGGAGTATCCGCAGTTGCAGCCTTACATACCGCACGAACTTCCTGCACCTGATTTCACTTCACTTTATACGGTATTCGGCAGCAGCATCGCCGATCTGCCGGGCTTCGGTACGAACTGGGGAAGCTTCAGCCAACTGGGCCTGCAGCTATATTCGGAAAGCGTTTGGAATGCGACGCACAGTTTGGAATTCAATCCAAATGAGTATTACGGCGGCCCTCCTGGGGCACGACTTACGGGTTTTGGCTTGCGTTATGGCAACGGAACGGAGGTTGGAGGAAATTGGACGTTGGATAAAGCCCTTAGTAGGATTGAAGGCAGCGAAATATTATTCGCAACCTGGGACACGGAAGAGGACCCTTTTGCACAGACTCAACAGCAATCTTGGTTCATAGTAGGATTCAGTGATGAACAATTTAAGATAATTCAAGATCAAGTGAAGTTCATTTACTCAAGCGAAGCATGTTCGAAAGCATTCGAAGCGGCTGGACTACAGTCAGTAAATACCATGATGAATAGCGGGTCATTGGTATTTGTTCATGAGGGATTATTGGGAAGTTCGACAAATAATTCCCAGTGGGGAGGTGACGAAAACATGAGAAAAGGTTTATTGGAGCCTTACAAGAATAAACTTATAGACGGCCAATCCGCAGTTGGAGCATATGAGGGAAGATACTATGTTAGTCTTGGAAATCGTGCCTTTACGGGATGGGACGACACTCCAATACACATTATTATTCACGAATTGATTCACGCTGGGAGCATTAATGGAAGTGGAGCCGGTAATAAGGCCCGAATCCCTCTTGAGGACATAGTCCATCTTATCGGGAAGACAGGAGAAGAGGGTTTACGTGAAACGAATCGATCAAAGACGCCGGCCCATGACCTTGAATGGCTGAATTACAAGGACGGAAAATACACAGGAATTTATGATGAGATTATCAAGAACTGTACCCCGCAAAACTAAAATTCTGGATACCGTGCGGAAAACATCTTTCTGTTTTGGGATAATTGTTTTTATTATATGCGTTGGGCTTTACGCTGAGTATCGCGGTTTTGATATCGGCCTTTTAATTGCTGAAAAGGAGAGTGCGGACTTACCTGTAGTTGACGGAATTAAATTCTCGGACCATGGAATAAGAATAAACGAATATTTCGCGGGAAAATATCAGCATATTGCTTGGTTACTAGCTATGTATTTGATCCTTGCATTTATTGAAGGCAGATTGAACGATAAATTTTTCAAATCGAGAATAATTTTGCAAGGTTTTATTTTTACTTCTCTAGTTTTAATTTTATATCAACTTTGGTGGATTTTCTCTGAAAAAGCCTTAGCAACCTCAAGCATTGCATGGTCTCAACCTAACAATGTTTTGTTGCGCGAGTTAATACCGTTTGATTGGGCCACGTTAATTATCGTCTTTGTATTGTTACTAACTCAGAGCATTGTTAGCATAAAAACTAACCGCCGGCGCTCGATACAACGTGGCTGAATTTCAAGGACGGAGAATACGTAGGACTTTACGATGACATTATCAAGAAATGTACGCCCAAATAACTTCTTGGCACGTTCCAATATGGTGTCGATTTTTGCGGGTTTATTATTGTTTCTTAATTTTGTGGCTTGGTCTTCTGCCAATCATGGTTTTCATCTGGGTTATGATCTCGCAGAAGAGAAGGCGGCAGCAGCAACCGTAAATCAACCGACTGACATTATCTTTCCGCGCGGAGAAGGTACTTACAAGCAAATGGCGAGTGAATACTTTTTCTTATGTTGGTTGGTGTTAAGCTTTCTCGTTATGTGCCTTTTAAGAAGGTTTGTTAGAATTGATTCTTTGTCTCTATTGCTTACGTTAGCTAACTTGCTTTTGATCCTTATCGTCACTTGGAAGTTGAGATGGCTGCTTAGTCTAAAGGATCCGAATATGAACGAATCACTCGATTCTCCCTTCAATTTCTTAGTAAGATATTCGGTATTTTACGACTGGCTCGGTATTTTAATCGCTGCCGCTCTGTGTATCATTGAATTAGCTAGGTTGCCCTTCTCGTTTCCGAAGAAGAATGAGAAACGTATGCCTATGACGAAGGGAATTTCAGCGACGCGGCTTTGGGGCAGAACATTTCGCCGGTGCAGCATGACAATGCGAATTACGGGGCAGGCTTTATTATCGGCTGGGGGAATGCGACATCGTTGACGCGGTATGATGTGCTCGGCCAATCGGCGGCGGTGACATCGAGCGTGAAATACAACACCGCAGGAGCGGCGGTTTCGCAGACCGATGCGTTGGGAAGGACGGTGAAGATCGGTTATGCGGACAACTGGAACGCCAGCGGCCTGCCGGCCAATACATTCGCATATCCGACGGTTCTGACCGATCCGGCGAATAATTCATCGACGGTGAGGTATCGTTACGACATCGGGGCGGACGTCTGGGCGCAGAGTCCCGCACCGGCGGGAACACGCAGGGGAAGACAAGCGAACGGGAATACGACGCGCTTGGCAGATTGCTGAAGGACAAGGTGGATAATTACGGCGGGGCCTACACGCGTTACGAATACCCTTTGAGCGGCATCCAATCGAAAGTGTATTCGACGATAATAGATACGAACAACAACGGAGCGGACGCGGCTGACGAAGTGCTGTCTGAGAGCTGGTCGGACGGAGCGGGGCGAGTGAAGCCGTATATTATGCTTTCAAGTTGTAAATTATTATGATTATAGGATTGGTACACCCGGCAAGATTCGAACTTGCGACCCTCTGATTCGAAGTCAGATACTCTATCCAGCTGAGCTACGGGTGCGTACAGTTAATGATTCTAAATTCCGGGACGATTAATTGCAAACCGGACATATCGATCAAACACTGGCGAATTGAACTAATGGTGCTGGATCTCAGTGCGAATGTATTTTACTATGTCGCGCATTTCGCCTTCCGATAATTTGTTTTTGAAGGACGGCATACCTTCGTCAGTGATTCCGTTTATCATAAATCCGATGATCTTTTCGTCCTTGAATTTGGTTATCTTATTCTCGGTCAGATCGTCGGGTTTGATCTTTTTGCCTTCAATTAGGATCTCACCGCCTGTGCCGTTTGCTTTGTGACATATTGCACAGTTCTGTTCATAACCTTTTTTACCCGATGCCAGTTCGTCTATTGTCGCCGCCGGCAGCGGTGTCGAAGAATTCACGGGCCTACCCGTATTGACGGCCGTGTTTGCCGGTTTATTTTCCGCGCAACCGGCTGCGAATATGGCAAGTGGTAATACAATTGAAGTTAATTTAAGATATTTCATATTTGGGATGTAAAAACGGAAGGATCTTTCCCCCGACTTTAGTAATTTCTGACGATAAAAGTTTATCTTAAAGATAAGCCGAAAGAAAGTGGGGCGTATATGGACATCAAGAAAATTCTTATTGGCGGTGAATGGGTCAGCACCTCGGAATCAATGACCATAAGCTCGCCTTTTTCAGGTGAAAAGATCGCGGATGTTTACTCTGCAAACGGCGAAGAATTTTCGCACGCGGTCGCTTGTGCTAAGGTTGCGGCGGCAGAAATGCGAAAGCTTGCCCGTTTTGAGATCTCAGAAGGATTAAGGCGGATATCGCAGGGAATATATGCCCGAAGATCGGAATTTGAAAGGACAATAGCTGAGGAATCTGCAAAGCCAATACGTACAGCCAGAAGCGAGGTGGAACGGGGAATCGCCACCTTTGCATGGGCGGCTGGTGAAGCCGAAAGATTTGCCGGCGATGTGGTGCCCGTCGATATACAGCCGAATGGACGCGGAAAAACGGCGTACACAATGCGAATACCGCGAGGCATAATTTATGGCATCACGCCCTTTAATTTTCCATTAAATCTGGTGGCTCATAAGGTCGCACCTGCTCTTGCGTCTGGAAACTCGATAATCATCAAACCAAGCCAGCGAACTCCGCTGACATCACTTTTATTGGGCGAAGTTTTTCTCGAAAGTGGTTTACCAAAGTCAGCACTACAAATCGTTCCCATGGATTTAAAATATATGGATGTGGTTTATTCGGACGAACGGATAAGAATGATCTCGTTTACCGGAAGTGATGCCGTCGGCTGGGACCTGAAACAAAAGGCGGGTAAAAAAGTCGTTGCACTTGAGCTTGGAGGAAATGCACCCGTGATCGTTGATGAATCAGCGGATCTCAATGACTCCGTAGAAAAAACCGTATCAGGTACCTTTTCATATGCCGGACAGGTTTGTATTTCCGTCCAGCGTATTTATATTCACAAGAATCTTTTTGATAAATGGACTAAAGCATTTATTGCAAAAGCAGAAGCTTTGAATTACGGTGACCCGCTGGATGAATTGACCGATCTTTCGTCAATGATCGACGAAAAAGCGGCGCAAAAGCTAGAGGGCTGGGTAAATGAAGCGGTTGAAAACGGTGCGGAGCTGATGTGTAGCGGTGTTCGGGAAGGAGCACGGCTCGATCCGGTCATAATTACCAATACAAATCCCGAGATGCGTATCGTTTCCGAAGAGGCGTTTGGCCCGGTAGCGATCGTCGAAAAATTTGCGGATTTTCACGAAGCTGTCAATGAAGCGAATCACAGTAAATTTGGCCTGCAAGCTGGTGTTTTTACACAAAGCCTCGCGAATGCAGCATATGCTGCTGAAAATCTGGAATATGGCGGAGTGATCCTAAATGATGTTCCAACGTTCCGGGTTGATAACATGCCTTATGGCGGCATGAAAAATTCGGGTTTCGGGCGTGAAGGCGTCAGATACGCAATGGAAGAAATGAGCGAACTAAGACTTATAGTTTCGAATATTTAAAAGAAAAAAAGGCAATATTTCATGCCTTTTTATGACGATGCGGGATAAGGTTTTACATTTAGTAAAAAACTCGAACCAATCTGGTCAAACGATTGCCGTCGCGATAATAAGTTCTGCGTACCATTCGATAACGTCGATTTCCTACTTGGGTGCGCCTGTATTGTCCATAATTTCTATAGCCGAATGTTTCTTTGTTTTTGCCGGAACGCCGCCGCTGTCCCAGCAAACCTATTACGCCGCGTGAGCGATCACCACGGTCATACGATCTGCCATTTGATTTATTCTTCCCTGGTTGATCCACTAAAGTCGATGCTTCGGCGGGAACCCAGAAAACTATAGTTGCTAACAAAATTAATAAAATACTAAATTTCTTTATCATTTTTCTCTCCTAAGTTCGAAAATTCTAAATCTGTCGTATAAAATGCAAGTGCATTTACGATTATATTATGTTTTAAAGCAATTTCTATGCCGTTGACACCGTAGATGTCTAAGCTCAACGCGACATTAGCTAAAACAATAATGACATTAATATGAAAACCAATTTATTCCGTGTTCTGTTCGTTTTTAGTACATTATTCACTGCAATAGTATCTTTTGCTCAATTTGAACCTGAATCGATAAAAGTATCCGGGTTGAATGATAAAGTTACTGTTCGCCGTGACGCCAGATCGATCCCTTATATCGAAGCAGCAAACGATGCGGATCTTTATTTTATGCAGGGATTTGTGACGGCGGGCGACCGGTTGTGGCAAATGGATCTTTTAAGAAGGGTGGCGCGTGGCGAGACAGCGGAGATATTCGGTAAACAGGGACTTGAACAAGACAAATACTGGCGGAAACTCGGTTTCGCCGGGATCGCGGTTGAAAGTCTGAAATATCTTGATCCTGAACTTCGTTCAGCCCTCGAAAATTATACTAAAGGAGTTAATGCATATATTGCGACGCTGGATGAAACATCGCTGCCCGTCGAATTCAAGATACTCCAATATAAACCGCGGGAATGGACTCCGGCCGATACTATAGTGATTGGGAAAATACTCGCTGAAGCTCTAAGCAGCACATACACCCGTGATCTGATGCGCGAGGCAACAAAGGGAATGGACCCGAAAAAACTCGCCGATCTAAATAATCAGATAACACCCTATGACGTAGTTTTATACGGTAAAGACCGAGAAATTATAAGTTTCAAACCGAATGAACGAAACCCAAAAACTAAGTCACAAACTGACACCGCTTTCTCGGATTCCATCGGACAATATGCTCAAAACATACAAAAACTGCGTGAAGAATCTCTATCTCGTATCGGATTGTATGCAGAAGATTTGGCAGCAAGTAACAATTGGGTGATTTCCGGTAAACGGACAGCTGATGGGAAGCCGATACTGGCGAACGATCCGCATTTGTTAGCAAGCGCTCCTGGCATTTGGTATCTATCACACCTTTCGACACCAACGATGCGGGTATCAGGCGTGACTTTTCCCGGCGTTCCCGGAATCGTGCTTGGCCATAACGAAAATATAGCGTGGGGCGCGACAAATGTTGGCCCTGATGTGCAAGATCTTTATTTGGAGACATTTAATGCGGACGGGAATTATAAAACACCTACGGGTTTTGCTGCTCCGGTGATCAGGAAGGAAGAGATCAAAGTCAGGATAAATCCATTCAAGACCGACGTTTCGACCGAAATATTAGATGTCGTTGAGACACGTAATGGCCCCATAATTGCCGAAATTGCCGGGAAAAAATACGCGTTGAAATGGACAGCTTTTGACGCCAAGAATTCAGATTTCACGGCATTTTTTAATGTCAATAGAGCGAAGGATTGGACGGGTTTTACAAAAGCCTTCAAGACCTATGGCGGAGCGACTCAGAATTTCGTTTACGCCGACGTGAAGGGAAATATCGGATGGTACGCCGCCGGAAAGATACCGGTCCGTAAGACCGGTGACGGAGCATTTCCTTATGACGGTTCGACAAATGATGGCGAATGGACCGGATTTATTCCATTTGAAGAGCTTCCGCACCTTTACAATCCGCCGGAAGGCTTTATTGTCACGGCAAATCAGCGGATAGTCGGCACAGACTACAAATACCAGCAGATATCGCGTGACGCTGCTCCGCCGTGGCGCGCCAGGAGAATATATGAATTGCTCAAGTCGAATTCGAAGGTTACGATGGACGAAGTTCGCGATATTCAACTCGATGTCTTCAACCGCCCGCTTGCAAATTTAGGAAAGAAAATAGTTGAACTAGGGGCCGCTTCGCCGGAAGATCTGCTGATTATTCGAAATTGGGATGGGAAAATGACGCCGGATTCGCGTGCGGCTTTATTGACAAATGAGATACGCATCTGCGCGGCAAACCAAATAGCCGCCGATAATCAGCCAGCACCCGCATATATTATTCGTGAACGTGTTTTTGACAAGGCTTTGGCCGGGTCTGATCCATTATGGCTGCCTAAGAAATTTGAAAACTACTCCGATCTCTTAAAAAGCTGTGGTTCTGACGCGAATGCGGCATTTATCAAACGATACGGAGCTGATGCTGAAAAATGGACGTGGGGAAACGTCACACAATCGAACTTTCCGCATCCGCTCGCGGTCGCACCATTAATAGGCGGTCAATTCGCTACACCAAAAGTCGGGCTGTCTGGCAGCGGACAGACGCCAAACGTCGGCTCGTATGTTTCGATGCGGCATATCGCATCGCCTGGGAATTGGGACGCTACTCGGCACGTTATACCACTCGGCGAGAGCGGAAATCCTCAATCACTATTTTACAAGGATCAATTCGAAGCATGGCGTACCGGAACCACGGCGATTTTTCCTTTTACAAAAGAGGCAGTGGAAGCGGCCGCCAAATCCGTGTTGATAGGGACACCAAAATGACTTAAATTCTATTGACGCCTTGCCGCCAAATCGCGGAAGTTTTGTTTCATAGCTCAGCGAATCTTGGACATATCTGGTTTTTTCTTTTACACAAATCAAGTTGGCCGTTATCAAACATTTTTCGCGGAAGATTTTAAAGAAGACCTAAGTTGCAGATTCAGTTAAATAATATGATTACCAAATTGTCTGATGTAAAAGACATTGTGCGGCACGCAATCGAGAACCCGCAGCAATCTTTTCCAATAATAAAAAGTTTGGCTAATAGTAAGGATTGGAAAGAGCGAGAGGTAGCCGCGTCTATTTTGCTTGAGACAGGCAAGAAAAAGCCAGGCCCTGTCATCGAAGAAATGCTTATCTGGGCCGAGAATGCAGACCCAAACATTCGACGGTCCGCAAGCGAAAGTTTAAGGGGTATTGCCCGTAAAAAACCGGAGCTTGTATTGCCCATCCTTGAAAAATTAAAAAAAGACAGCGATATCTATGTAAAAAGATCCGTGGCTAACGTTTTACGGAATGCTGGCAATTATCACCCTGATTTTATTTTAGATGTTTGCAAAAAATGGGCGCATGAAGGCAACTCGCATACAAAGTGGATTATCAAAGACGGTCTGAGAAAATTGAAAATATCCCATTTAAATGAAGTCGAAAAAATCCTAATGATTTCAAACTGAGGAAATATTACTTATTGATTTAATGTGCAATCCATGCAACAATATGCCATCGGACGAAATATGTCTGAAGGATATTTGACAAGTGCACTCGATTCGCCGTCCTAAATAGTTTACGAAAAAGTTTTTAAGATTTGACGACAATTCACTGAAAAAACACCTGTAAACCCATTAAGAACAATCAATTGCGTGTTCCGCTAAGCGACGGAACACTGGTGGAACAAACCCGGAACGCGGCGGAACACATTGCGTTAAATTCTCATCTCCGGGTTCTATCCAGGAAATCGCTCAGAATTATCGCCGCAGCTTCGCTATCAACAAGGGCTTTTGTCTTTTTCAGATCTACTCCTTGTTCCCATAGACGTCTTTTTGCCTCGTAGCTTGTCGCACGCTCGTCCTGTAAAAAGACCGGCACGCTAATAGAAAGTGAGAAATTTCGTGCAAGCCGGCGGGCCTCAGCGGACATATCGCTTTCTGAGCCGTCAAAGTTATACGGCAAACCAATTACAAGGGCGACGGCATCAAATTCGGTTAGAATGTCCTTGATTTGCAAAAGCAGCTTTTTCCATCCGATCCTTGGTATAGTTCGCACTGGCCGCGTAAGTGTTTGTGATTCGTCGCAGACTGCAATGCCGATTCGTTTTGTTCCTGGATCGAGAGCCACTATTCTGCCAATTGCGGGCAGTGGTGAAACATCTGTAAATTCGCAGGGATTAGTTGTTTGTTTTTCTTGCACGAAGAGTTTCGATAACGGATAATTAGTGAACGATGAAGTTAAACCTTTGCGTTTGTTAATACGTAACTACAATCTAGTAATTATCATATAGAGGTAACAAAATGTCATTTCGAGGAAAGCTTTCCATATTAACAATTTCGGCAGCTATCGCATTGTATGCGGTCGTTGGTGGGATGCTCAGCCCATGGACGCGGGCGCAGCAGCCTATCAACGATGCTGGAGCCCAGATAAGAATTTTTGAATCCGTACTACAGCATATTCAGAATGATTATGTGGATGAACCCAATCTCGAAAAAGTACGTTTTGGGGCACTTCGCGGGTTGGTTGGCGGACTTGACCCGTATTCATCGTATTTGACCGCTCAACAGGTTGCAGAATTTAACGCGGCCAAGACAACAAATAAGGTTGGGATCGGTGCAGAATTTTCTGAAGTATCGCTTTATCTCTATGTGGTTTCCGTTATTAAAGGCTCGTCCGCTGAAAAGGCTGGATTGAAAGCCGGTGACGTTGTCGAATATATCGAAAACAAGGCTACGCGTGATATTTCTCTTTATGATTCCCGTCAAATGATCAATGGAGATGCGGGAACTGTTGTCAGCTTACGCGTATTGCGTGCTGGCGAAAAACCGCAGACTTTAAAAATTACCCGAGCGGCATACAAAGTACCTTCGGTCGAATCGCATATAGAACCCGGTAAAATAGGTGTTGTTAAAGTTTATACATTGGATAATGGGGAATCAAACGATATTCGGACACAGGTGCAAAGCCTTGCAAAACAAGGCGTTGAAAAGATCGTTCTTGACCTTCGCGGTGTTGCGACTGGCAATCTGAATGAAGCAGTTTCGGTTGCTAATTTATTTATCAAGGATGGCGAGCTTGCCAAGATAATTGGTCGGGATGCAAAAGTGGCCAATACGTTTACTGCTGATCCGGCGAAAATGATTTTTGAAGGGAAATTAGCAGTTTTGATCGATCTGGGTTCGGCTGGTGCGGCAGAAGTCGTGGCATCGGCGGTTCTTGACCGAAAGCGCGGCGAAGTAGTTGGTGAGCGAAGCTTTGGGTCGGGAACGGAACAACAGTTATTTACTCTTCGCGGTGGTGATGGGCTACTTTTGACCACATCCAAATGGGCTTCATCCGCTGGTGTGCCGTTTCTCGGTGACGACCGTACAAATACAGGCGTTAAGCCATCAGTTGAGGTGAAGCGTCCCGATACTCTTGAGCCGATCGAGGTGGAAAATCTAATCGACCAAAACGACGAGCAGAATCAAAATCCGCAGCCTTCAGCTTCGCCCAAGGCAGTTCCGAAGCCGGAACAGCCTAAAAAAGTACTCGAGGATATTCAGCTCAAAAAAGCCATAGAGTTATTACTGGACAAGTCACAGGCCGCAAAAGCCGCAAGCGCCCAATAAGTCTTAAGCTAGTCTCATAAGATCATTTGCCGCAAAAGCACAAAAGACACCAAAAGAGAAAATATCTTTTGTGTGCTATGTGCTTTTTGCGGCAAATATAATTTGCACGATAGTTTTACATAGAACGAATCATTTCTTGTTGTTGAGTTTTGTGAAGACTGCTAAAATCACAAGCTAATGGCAGACAAACATTATCAAGTACGTCCTTTGGATGAAAACGATCTTAATGAGTGGTTTCAATTACGAAAGCAGTTATGGGACGCAACCAGCGAGGACGATCATAAAACGGAAATGCTCGACATAATCGAGCATATTGACTCACAATTGGTGCTTGTTGCCGAAAATAGCAACGGCAGCCTTGTAGGATTTTTGGAGGTCAGTATCCGTCCCTTTGTCGAGGATTGCCACACTGATCATGTTGGATACCTGGAAGGTTGGTTTGTCGATCCCGTTCATAGAAATTGTGGGATCGGCGGCAATCTTGTTCGCATGGCAGAGGTTTGGGCACGTGAAAAGGGCTGTACGGAAATGGCTTCCGATGCTGAATTAGGCAATGAACCCAGCCTTGCCGCCCACACAAAACTTGGCTATGAGGAAACCTCGCGTCTTATTCATCTACGAAAAGATCTGATATGAATTAAAGCTCTCGAGTTCATGAACAATAGATCGGCTTTCTCAAAAAGGTTGTAAGAAATATGCAATTCAAACACCAAATTACTGTGTTTTTTTCGGTTTTGCTATTTTCTGCCGGTTTTTCTTATTCACAATCATCGAATCAGAATTTTCCCACTCTGGTTACAACCAATGAGATCGTTGGCACTGTTCCCGCCCGTGATGTTGGGGATTCCCGACTTACAACATATTATTACGGATTCGATGGTGATCAGGGTGATGTATTTATAAATCTGGTTACGAAAAATTTTACAGGTGATATTGATGTTTTTTTGGTAAGCGGATTGAAATCATTGACTAAAGTAGTGGTTTATGCAGATCTCGCAGAGAATGAAACCGGTCGCGTGATATACCTCAGAAAGCCGGAAAAGCTTTTGCTGAGAATACAGGGGCGGTCGCCAAACGATGACCCCGCCTCATTTCGTGTCAAATTTGCGGGGAGTTTTGTTGCATCTAAAGATGCTGTTACAGACGGGGAACTTGAATTGCCGATAGTCGTCGCTGAAAACGAAAACGGTGTCCGCGTAAATTCGGTCGGCACGATCGTGGAAGTCCTGCCAAGACCGATTCCGTCACCAAAAAGCACTGTTGTTGAAAAGCAGGAAACAGATGAAAATGATGTCGCATCGGTTGAAAACAATGACGTTGAAACCAAAAAGAAAAAAGAGGACGTTAAGGATGAAAGAATTGATTTGAAAACGCCGCTCGAAGTAGTAGTGAGTGATCCGCTTTCAAAGGAAACAGAATCAGTAGCTTCAAAACCTGTTCGTAGCACGATTCCGAAAAAAAGAACGGTCAGATCACGGAAGACCCGACCTAAAACCGAAGATAAGGCTCAAATTGATGAGCCGAAATTAATTGTAGATGAGCCAAAAGTAACTTCTGATAAGTCTTCTGATAAAGCAGAGACCAAAAAGGTCGCTGAAAGCAAGATAATAACTCCCGATCCGTTGGGAAATATTAACCTGGTGATCGTATTTAAGGATGGTAAAACTATCCAACGTCCGATGAGCGAGGTATTTCGTTTCAGTGTGGATAAGGGCGTCCTGACCGTGGTTTCAAAAAACGGCAGCATTGGCCGTTACTCCATTTTCGAAGTTTCTAAGGTCACTATAGAGTAAAATCTCCAGATGAGATAATTACTGCTTGGCCATATTCTGCCGCAATTTACCGATCAATTCACTTGCTGGATCAGCTTTTTCCAGCTCAGCTAAGGCCTTGTTCGCATTTTCCAGATCGCCCTTTCGAAAATAAGCAATGCCCAAATAATATAATGTCGGTGCATGTTTCGGATCGATCTCGAGAGCGGAACGGAATTCCTTGATCGCGCGTTCATAATCTGGCTTTTGGCGTTCGACAAATGTCGTTCCAAGATCGGTCCGGGCATTTATATTTTGGGGATCGATAAGAAGTGCCGATGAATAAAAGCTTTCGGCGTCTTCGAATTTTCCTGAGTCGAAAAATGCGTTAGCGATAACGACATTTGCTTGTAGATCGGTTGGCCTAAGAGCAACGCCACGTTTATAAAATTCTATCGCTTTATCGAATCGCCCGATCCTGGCATACATATCACCGGTCTTCATCTGAACGGCAAAATTTTGCGGTTCTGCTTCAGCTTGTTGCAGAGTTTCTGCAACATCGGACTGTATTCCGCCCTGTATCTGATCTCCAGTTGAATCGGAAGGCTCAATTGTTGAAATGTTAGTTGGAGTGGCCCGATCGCGTTTATTAATTAAATTTGCGGCAAAAAATCCAATCGTCATTCCGACGATCAAACCGATAAGTCCAAAAAGAAAATGTTTTTGCATCAAAATTAAATACCGCAAATAGATCTCGAATAATAAACAAAAAGGTGTTCTTTAATTTTAGATTTAATACGGTTAAAAAGCCTTATGCGTAGCTATGAAGGCCAGGCAATAAATAACTGACGCCAAGATATGTGAAAATAACAAGCAGAAATCCGACGACAGCGAAATATGCCGAACTCCTCCCTGACCACCCACGCGATATTCTGGTATGCAGAAATGCCGCATAGGTCAACCACGCAACCAAAGCACCCGTTTCCTTTGAATCAAAGCCCCACGGCCTGCCCCAAGATTCATTTGCCCAAATAGCTCCGGTTATCAGAAGCATTGCTAAACCTGCAAAGGCAAGACAGGCCGTTTTATATACTAATCCGTCGAGTGATTCGAGACTTGGCAGGCGTTCTCTCAGCTTTTCGGTTCTGAATCCAAATAATGTTACAAAAAATGTTCCCGCAAGTGCAGTTATCAAACCGGCGAGTTCAACTGGATTTGTGTTCAAGCTGGCAAATATTTTGTCGCCGTTCGCTTCAATATATGCTCGTCCCATTTGTTCAAATTGATTTGGTGAAAGGGCTGCGAATTGTTTAGCCGTTAACTGCTGGCGTTCGGCCATTGCCCGTCCTGCATTTGTATATTGCGAGGGATTAGAGGTGAGCTGTGCACGTAGTTTTTCAGGCGCATCAGTTGTCGAGCGGACACCGGTTGCGAGCAATACAATGGCAACAATTTGGGCGATGAATGCCAGTTTCAAAAATATATTCCCCGCATTTTTTGCAGTTTCGCTATTCTGATAAAGATATAGCAGATACGAAACAATGACTCCGAGAAGCAGCAAGCCACTAATAACCAGGGCCGGGCCAACAAATGGCACTTCAAGTCTGAAAGGTGCTGAAAACGGTTTAGATCCCGCAGTGCTAGGCACAAAAAGTCCTGTACGGTAAACGAATTCAGTAAAAACCGAAAATTTACTGACCGAAGCTATCACACCGATTGCAAATATGCTTGTCCATATCGCCATTGCTTCGACTTTGACCTTGTCTTTAAGTAGATAGATTACAGCGAATGCAAAACAAACCAATGCAACACCGTAACTAAGCGACGCTACACCGACATGTATCGGCCGCCAGTAGGAATCCAAAACTGGTGGAAGATCGATAAATTCTGGCCCGATAAATCTTGCAAGTGTAAGTATGATTGCAGCCAAAGGAAGTGTGAAGGCACTCAATACCTGAAAATTTTTCCGCCTTGCCAACAAGAGCGTTGCAATACCGGCACCGAACGCAAACGCCAGACTCAGATCGTAAAGGTTAGCGAAGGGAATATACCGGAATATCCATGGAGTTTCCGCCGATCCTCCGTCACGAAGCATCGCTATCTCACGGTCAAAAGCCGAAACCCAACGGACGAGCCAGCTTGATAAATTGAAAAATACACCGAGGCCAGCCGTAAATAGCCCGATCTTTCGAGCCATGTCTGACGGAGCATAGAGATTGGTCAAATAAAACAAGGCGGCTAAAAGATAGCAAGCCAAGGCAATCATCATTAAAGCGCCATCGGAGATGAACCGTTGACCTATCTCGATCCGCATTCCAAGCATAACGAACGCGCCAGTAACCGCCAATATCGCGGGTGCATACGACCGCAGCGAAGATGCATTTTGGATTCTGTCAACCTCTTTCATATATTCCTTTTATGACCGGAGCGAAAGGATTTTTTAGAATTACAATCTCTTTCGTGTATATCGCCGTTTTTGCAGCTTTCAAACCTCACCCCAACTGTTAATTTTTTCGACGATCTTCGCAAATTTCTCCTCCAGGCCGACTGGATTTCGATTGGAGTTCGCACCCAAAACCACCTCATTTATTCCGTCATCCTTTTTTTCTATCATAGCCCAAACACGCTTATGCGAGAAAAAGAAAACAAACCCCAAAGCCCCGATCAAACCAAAGCCACCAAAATACCATGCTATGAACGCCCCGCTATATGGATCGTATTTTATAGACAAAATATGAGCAAATGGTGTTTTTTCAAAGTCCGAGAGTCGCCATTTATATCCTGCTTTTGGTGCCCCGACTGGAATATTATCGGCTAATTTACTGCTAAAAGCGAAAACGCGGGTTCTATCCCCTTGTGGTGGCGTGACGTACAAAACTGCAGCCGGATTGTTGTATTCGCCAGTGCGTGTATCTGGTTTACCTTCACTGTTGAAAGTAAAATCAGGAAGAAATTCGTCATATTCAACGCGCGTTCCATCAGGTAATGTTGACGATCCCATTCTTGGAATATCGACCTTAACTGGTTCACCGCCTTTCTCTGGCGTCAGTTCCAATGAGATCGTGCGTGCATTCCCAACCGGGACCGTTTGGGCTTGAAAAAACCGGTAACCACGATAATTGAACGGCTGGTTCATGCTTATATTTGCTATTGTAGAACCGTAATTTACATCATCGACCTGCATCTGGGTCCGCCAATCCATGGTGTTGTTGACTTCGATTGAGCCGCGTGGATCTATCAATTTCTGCTGAATATCCGTGCAGGTCATTGTAAATGGAAGCTGCACGTCAAACTTTTCTTTTTTATCCAAATCGAATTGAATCATCTGGATCTTGTCGGTTGCGGAGCCGGGGATCATTCTTACATCGGCATCAAAACCGGTCTGAAGCGCGACAAAATGACCGAGAAAAAGCGTGAGCAAGAAAATGTGAATGATATATGCCCCTAAACGATTCACACGCCCGCTCTCGCCAAAAACACAAACGTTTCTTGTCGAGATCATCTCCGAGAAGTCTTTTTTTCCACTGTCATCGACCGGATAGCTGAGGCTCGAACTCTCAATTATTTGCGTGTTCAGCCCGTTTTGCATGAATACCTTCTTAATATCTTCTGCCAGAGCGTTCTCGTTCGTATTCGTTGATTCAATAATGGTTTTGTTCGGCTGGTTAAGTAGCCATTCTCGTGTGGCGGTCAATTTGGGTTGCCTGAAATAATTTTTCCACGCGATAGGAAAATGATCTAATGACGCCAAAACGATATTTAGCGACAATAGAAGGAGCAAGAAATTAAAATACCAGCTGTGGTAAATATCAAAAAAGCCGAGTGATCCGTAAACCAGCTTTTCAGCCGGAGTTAGGGCGGCATAATACGGCTCGAATCCGGGAACATTCTGTTGTATTATCAGCATCCCGATCATGGAAAGCACAACCAAGGTACACAATTGCAACACGCCAAATCTAACGGATCCTATAAAATTGACCACGCGGATTATTTTCGACGTGTTTCCTGGTTTTGAGATCTCTCTGGCTCTGATTGTTCCTTCGGCAACAGACATATTCCGTATAAAAATAATAACTTAACCCTGCTTTTTTGTCATCTTTCGATAAATTAGCAGAACTTCATTACGATAGAAGGCGCTGTTAATGATCACGGTTTGGAAAATAGATTTTGAAGGGTTATTCTTAATAAGATTTTTCAGATTTAAAGTACATGCAAATGGATATAACCACGGCGGAAATTCAAGGAGCCGGAATAATTGGATTAAAGGAAAGAATTGCGGCCTTTGTTGAATTAACGAAGCCGCGGATAGCTTTCATGCTGGTACTAACTTCAGCAGCGGGTTTCTATCTCGGCACCAAGGGAACATTCGATGTGATTCTGTTCGTCAGTGCGATGGTTGGTATATGCCTGCTTGCATTCGGTGTTGCGACACTTAATCAATACATTGAAAAAGACACCGATGCACTGATGGACCGAACAGCAAAACGTCCGCTGCCAACGGGAAAGATCACGTCTGCAGAAGCCCTTATCTTTGGTGTTTTGCAGTGTGCGATTGCGGAAATATATCTTTATTTTTTGGTTAATCCGCTAACCTCGGTTCTTGGGTTGACAGTAATAATCGGGTACGTATTTATGTATACGCCGCTTAAGACCAGGACATCAGCATCCACCGCTATCGGTGCAATTCCCGGTGCGATGCCGCCTTTAATGGGATGGATCGCAGCTTCGAACGAGATGGCAATTGGAGCATGGGCATTATTCGCCATGCTTTTTTTATGGCAATTTCCGCATTTTCTTGCCATTGCCTGGATGTACCGTGAACAATACGCCAAGGCTGGAATATTGATGCTTCCGGTAGTTGAGCCGGATGGCAGGATCACTGTCCGTCAGATAGTTTTATTCACCATTATGCTTGTGCCGGTGAGTCTTGCCCCATTTTTTCTGGGTTTTGCGGGCATTATTTATTTGATTGGCGGCACAATTTTCGGGCTTTGGTTTTTGACTGAAAGTATCCTTATGGCTCGCGCGAAAACGAATGAGCGTGCCAGGCGACTGCTGCTGGTTTCCGTTATTTATCTACCGCTTATCTTTGGGCTCCTTGTCTTCGACCGTCATGTTTAATTATGAAAATTGGAACCGTCGAACCGTTAATAGAAAATGAGGAGCCTCGGAAACGCAGTTTACCGCTCTCGGGTGGTGGTGGGCCTGATAAGCGAAACGGAAATAATGGAGGCGGCGGGGGTGATGGTGGAGACGACAACTTTAGAAATAGAAATGACGTAACTGAACCAAATTCTGCAACGCCCGACAAAGCGAAGATATTAACCTGGTTTTTACTGCTTGTCGTTTTGATGACATTTGGTGGGCTAATAGGTGCTTATATTGTCGTTTCGACAGATAAGGCGGCCGAATGGAACCCTTTTGTTTTGCCGGTTCAGGTTTGGATCAGTACTGTTTTAATTCTAATCAGCAGTATCACTTATCACATTGCAAAAAAGGCAGTTGACTATGACCTACATGATAAAGCCCGAAAATGGCTGATCTCAACTACTGTTTTAGGAGTCGCATTTATTTCGTCCCAAGCACTTGCCTGGCTTGCTCTTGTTGACCGCGGTTTATATCTTGAAGGAAATCCGTATGCTGGTTTTTTTTACATTTTGACAGCCGTCCACGCTGTCCACGTGCTTGGCGGCATTATTGCACTAGGTTCGATACTTCTGCGTAATTGGTATGAAAGCTCAAATATTACAGAACTTGAGCACCGCAGAAATCTTGCTCGCTCTGTCGGTTGGTACTGGCATTTTATGGGGGCTTTGTGGATTGTCCTGTTTACTCTTCTAGGGTTTTGGCGATAACTGTAACATGGAACTACTTCAGATCTTTCCTCACCTAAACGCAATATTAAATGCCCTTAGCGGCTTTTTTTTAATATTCGGCTTTTATTTCATTATGACGAAGCAGATTGCCAGGCATCGAATGTGCATGATCTCGGCAAGTATAGTTTCGGCTATTTTTCTTATCTGTTATGTGACACATCACGTTATTCGTTCTTACTATTTCGGTCTTGGGCCGACTAAATTCACCGGAGAAGGAATTGCACGACCGATATATTTCACCATTTTGACCTCACATACTATCCTAGCCGTTGTTGTCACACCATTTATATTACGCACCCTTTTTTGGGGGTTGAAGGAAAGATTTGACGTGCACAAAAAACTCGCACGTCTTGTTTATCCAGTTTGGCTTTATGTGTCCGTCACCGGCGTAGTTGTTTATTTATTGCTTTATCAGATATACACGGGACGATAAATTAAAAAAAGAAAGAAATGTATTTCTTATTTTTTTTATTTCCATTCTCAATTTTTTATTTTTCCTGTTTTTTACTTGAAATCGATTTAAATTGCGTGTTAAACTTTGAATGTTGAAAAGTTGATCACCGAAGTTGTTCTGAATTCAGAATAACGCGGGGGAACCAAACGTTTTACTTTTCGTAAAACAGGGGCGAAGCATCAATGCTAAATAGATGCGGGGATAATCTTTCGTTCCTAGCCCGTCAGCTAACCTCGTAGGTGTTGCAAAGAAGTGACTGCAATATTTTTGTGATGAACTCGCGATTTTGTGTGTGCTTCGCGCTCTGCTTTTTCAACGTTCAAGCAGACATCCGGTCTTCTCAAAGGGAAAAGTTCCGCGAATCTCACGCGGAACTTTTTTTGTTCATAAATCCTATTTAATTGCCGTCATGGCATTATTTTTACAGTCATTAGCGGGGTTTTATCAAATTTGTCGAATTTAATATCGATCGGCTTTGCGGTTATTTTGATCTGAAAGGTTTCAAGCCTTTTTGTAACGGATATTCTTTCGTTTTGCTGCCCTAATGCCGTCATTATCGAGACATCGATAGGAAGCGTGAAAGCCTGTGGTGTGAATTTGTCTTGCTTTTGTATTTGTGCAACGGTAAGGGAAAGGGTTTTTGTTCGGGAGTTATAGGCCTGTCTTACCTCAAGTTTTGGGCTGCCCAGGCCATATACCCATTGATCGAAAAACCAGCCCAGTTCGGTTCCCGAGGATTCCTCCATCGCTTTCCTGATATCAGACGATTCGACATTGGAGAATTTATGGCGGTTCAGATAGATGTTAATGCCTTTCCAGAATGCCACATCCCCGATCTGTTCCCGCAGCATGTGAATGACGACACTCCCCTTGTTGTAGGTGGTAGCAGGACGATCGAAAAGGGCATTAACGTCCATTGCATTGCGGTTGAATAAGCCATTTCTCTTAGTATTTACAGCTTCGTCTGCAAAAAATGTTCCCGCATCCGACTTGATCTTTCTGATATAAGAATCACGGCCGTACATTTTTTCCCGATAAGCTGCTTCCATAAATGTGGCAAAACCTTCGTTTAGCCAAAGTTCGGCCCAGTTTTTACACGTTACCAGATTACCGAACCACGAATGAGCTGTTTCGTGAGACACGAGGTCTTCCACGGTACCTTTACCAAAATCGTAATTAGCAAGAAACACTTCGGTATCGGATAAAGTTGTTGCTGTGATATTCTCCATGCCGCCGAATATGAAACCGGAAACTATGGTTTGATCGTATTTGTTATAAGGGAAACCAACACCAGTCAATTCTTCATATACATGTAAAATATTTTTGGTTTTTCCAAACGCCTGTGGAACTATCGTCTGTCGCCCCGGATAAATATAAAAACCAAGTGGTATATCCTTGTATTTGTCGATGACATGCTCATATTTTCCCACAATGAACGAAGTCAAATATGTCGAATGCGGAATCGGCATATTAAAATGAAATGTTACTGTGCCGTCAAGGTTTTCTATTTCACCGAGGAATTCGCCGTTGCCTATCACTGAGTCGCCTTTATTTACGGTTATTATCTCTTCGGATGTTGCTTTGTCACTAGGGAAATCGAAAGACGGGAACCAGTGACGGGCTTCTTCCGCTTCGCCTTGTGTCCATATTTGTGCCGGGCTTTCCACATGACCGTTCTCTTTTCTTTCTTCAATGAAATAAATACCTTTTTTGGGAACAGCGGAATATTTGAAACGCAGAGAAATTAGTTCCTTGGGAGAATAAGGCTTGTCCAATGTGACGTAAACCTTTTCTCCTTTTGTCCTGTATTTAAGGATCTTATTTTCTGGTTCAATAGTGATAGATTCGAAGTTGAGAGATACCTCATCTAGCTCGACCTCAGAAAATCCGGGTTTAAGAGGCAATAATTGAACGGTCGTATCGCCAAAAAGCTTCTTTTTTGCACGGTCAAAACTTACTCGGAGTATATAATGCTGCACGTCATAAGTACGGACGCGGTTAAAATCAGGCAGCTCCGTTTGAGCGGAATGCGAAAGAAACGCAGCGAACAAAATTGCCGCTGCGTTTGCAAAAAACAGACATTTCTTAAAGATCATATTGCTGAATTAAGATTTAAGGTTTTAAATATTTGCCAAGCCAATCCAACACATTACCGTACCAAAATTCGGAGTTCTGAGGTTTCTGTATCCAATGGCCTTCGTCGGGAAAAACGATCAGCTTTGAATCCACACCCCTTAATTGCAATGCAGTAAAAAGCTGCAAATCCTGATCTATCGGTACACGGTAATCAATTTCGCCGGCTGTGACGAGTGTCGGCGTATTAAAACGGCCGGCAAATTTATGCGGTGACCATTTATCGTAAAGCAGAGGATTTTGCCATGGCATCCCCTTGAATTCCCAATTTACAAACCAAAGCTCTTCAGTCGTCCCGGCCATGCTTTCAAGGTTATAAACACCTGCATGAGATACGAGGGTTTTGAACTTAAATCTCGGGTCATTGTTATGACCTAAGATCCAATCGATCATGTATCCGCCATAACTTGCCCCAGCTCCGCCGATCCGGTTTTTGTCGATATAAGGTAGTTTTATTACTTGAGCAATGCCGTTTTTAATATCGACGAAAACCTTTCCGCCCCAATCTCCTGATATATCATTGACAAATTGTTGGCCGTAACCGGTTGAGCCACGCGGGTTAGGCATAAAAACGACATAACCGGCATTCGCAAAAACTTGTGCATTCCAGCGGTATCCCCAATTATCGCTCCAAGCTCCTTGTGGGCCACCATGTATAAGTACAAGCAATGGATATTTTTTACGGGCATCGAAATTTGCAGGTTTTACAATAAAACCGTGAACCGTAGACTGCAAAGCACCTTTCCATTCCAGGTCTTCCGCTTTTGCCAGATTAAGTGAAGGATTCTGTTTTGCCAAGACGGTAATTCCGCTGCCGTCCGCATTAACACTCATGATCTCCGTTGGCGAAGCCATTGAGCTGGAAGTAAATACAAGAGTTTTTCCATTCTTTGAAATATTCAAACCGCCAGCCGAAACCCCATCGACCACGCTTCGGACATGAGTAGCAATCCTTAGACGGAAATCCGGCTCGACAGGCACCGAATAGACAGGTATCCGACCATTGGTCCCGGCGGCAAAATAGACCGTTTTGCTGTCGGCGGAAACAGTCATTTCATCTACCTGTTGATCAAATCCTCGGGTTAGCTCAACTGTTTCACCATTCAATCTGTTGTACCGCATTATCCGCCAACGATCTGCTTCGAATGCCGCGGTTGCTTGTGAGCGGAACAGGATGTACTTTCCGTCTGATGTATAAACCGGCGACGCATCGTAGCCTTTGTTACCAATAGTGATATTTTTGGCCGGTCCACCGCTCAATGACATCACATATATATCGCTGTTCGTTGAAATAGCCTCTATCTTGTCTGGATTACGTAAATATGCGATCTCGTTTCCGTCCGGTGAAAAAGCATAGTCAACGCCTGATGAAGCAGCGTATGGCGGTGAATCGAAGTCTCCCGGCGTTAGATCGCGGGCAATTCCGCCTTTGGCTTGGACAACAAAGACATGCGAACGCTTGCGGTTGCGCCATTCGACCCAGTGGCGATAAAGCAGACGATCGGCAACTTTTGCCTGGACCTTACTGGAATCGGCCTTTGCATCTTCAGCCTTATTGCATTCGTCCGAAGAACATTCGGGATAAACGTCCGAACCAAAAGCGATCCATTTGCCGTCGGGCGACCACACCGGATTTCCTGCACCTGTTGAGATGTTCGTCACCTGCTCCTTGTCGTCGCCGTCTTCCTCCATCACCCAAACCTGACCGCCTGTTGTGTAAGCAATGTGCTTATTGTCCGGTGACCAGCGTGGGCTGGAGGAAGATTTTTCGCCTTTGGTAAGCTGCTTTAAATCACTGCCGTCCAGCTTGACCTTATATATTTGTGTCAAGGTGCGATTCTCTTGTTTATTTACGACACCGATAGTAAATACGATCGTCTTGCCATCGGGTGAAAGCTGGGTGTCGCTGACACGTTTGACATTCATCATGTCGTTAAATGAAAACGGTGTCTGGGCCCGGATGCCAACAAATGCGAAAGTAACCAGCAAAATTGCAAAGAAGATTCGATTCATAGATTTATCCTTTGAGTTGAGAGCAGTAATAACTATTCTGTAATTATGGCTGCGTGAAAAAACGGGTGAGCATTTAAGATGCGGATCGAATTTCCACACCGTTACTCGGTTGTCTTCAGTTTTTGTATAATAAGATTTCTTGTAATCAGCAATCATTATTGCATACAATTTTGGAACTTTGAACGCTTCGGATAGTATGTTGTTTATGAAATTTATATTTTTCAGCCTCATCAGCATTTTTATCACCATTTCTGCAATTGCGCAGCAAACAAATCCGACACCGCAATTGTATTCCGAAAAGACAATTAGCGAAATGAAGTCTATTCAAAAGGCGGCATTGGCCAGCGATTATGCCTATAACCAGATCGCTTATATTTCGAACAATATAGGGCCTAGACTTTCAGGTTCTGCACAGACCGAGCAGGCAGTTCAATACGTGGCTTCTGAATTGCGAAAACTCGGTTTGGATGTCCGGCTGCAAAAGGTCATGGTTCCGCATTGGGTCCGCGGTATCGAAACTGGGGCGATCGTCGAATGGAAAGGTATGGCGCCCGGAACGACGCAGAAAATAGTATTGACCGCACTCGGCGGCAGCATTGCGACATCTTCCGATGGACTTACCGGTGAGATCGTCGTTGTTAAAGATTTTGAGGAATTAAATAAGCTCGGACGTTCCGGGGTCGAGGGAAAGATCGTTCTCTTTAACTATAAATTTGACCGCGAATTACAAGCAAGCGGTTTTGGCGGGGGTGCATACGGCCAGGCTGTAGCGTATCGATTTGGCGGAGCTTCGGCAGCGGCACGGTTGGGGGCAATAGGTGTTTTGGTCCGTTCAGCCGGTGGATCACAAAATCGGCTGGCTCATACGGGTGCGATGGGTTACACGGACGGAGTGACAAAAATCCCGGCCGCAGCTGTAACATTCGAAGACGCCGAAACGCTCGCTTACTTAGTAAATGCGGGCAAAGTCCGTGTGAAATTTACGATTACACCTCAAACTTTACCGGATGCTCCGAGCTACAATGTAATCGCTGATCTAAAGGGAAGCGAGAAGCCGGATGAAATAGTGATTGTTTCCGGACATCTCGATTCCTGGGACCTCGGGACTGGAGCAATAGATGATGCCGCTGGTGTCGGCGTTTCTATGCAAGTTGCCTATCTTCTTAAACAATTGAAATTAAAGCCGAAACGAACCATTCGTGTCATTGCGTGGATGAACGAAGAGAACGGCGGAGCGGGAAATAAAGCATACGCTCTCGAACAAGCTGCGAATATAGACAAGCATTTTGCAGCAATAGAAAGCGACCTTGGTGCTTCGCATCCGGTTGGTTTTGAATTTGCCGGTAAGCCGGAAGCTCTACCGTATTTCACACCGATCTCAAATATTCTCCAGTCTCAAGGTGCAGGCCTTTCTGGGATTCTCGCAAATGTCGGCTCGGATGTTGGGCCGCTCACATTAAAAGGCGTACCGTCATTTGCACCGTGGTTCGATCAGCGTACGTATTTTAATTATCACCATACCGCCGCTGACACTTTCGATAAGATAAATCCTAAAGAACTTGCTCAGACAGGTGCTGTCATGGCAGTTTTAGCGTATGGCCTTGCAAATCTCGAACAGCCTTTGCCGCGATAAAGTTTGAGATTTCATATTCAAGCTTTATTTCCCCTGGTTGTCTCTTACCGAATCGAGTGTTAAGTTCTATATAGCAATTTGAAACTAGTGACTGAAATTTAACAATGAATCGACCGCCGCCATATTTCCCGCAAAACCAGCTCTCGCCTCCGGACGAGAACCGTTACAAGAAATTTAAGTTCGTTATTGCAGGACTGATTCTTCTGCTAATCGCCATCGTCATCGGCGTCGGCGTCGGCGTCTACTATCTTGTCCGCTGGTTATTCTGATCGGCACTACATAATAAGCTTCCATTACATCAAGTACTTGTCTAACCATTTTTCATCTCTCATCGTTATATTCCGTCCTGACTCAACAAAATGAAGGCAATAACAAATAAAAAAAAATACTATTTTTTTTCATTTCAATTTTACTTTTGAGAAAGAATTTTTTGATAGTTTCTAAGCTCTCCATTTATTAATTTTTCTTGTTGCTGCGCGTAAATTTCAGTTGAGTTATGGAACTTACGTAGTTTTGGTTGAACACTAACGGGCTTTGGTTGCTTCGGTTGACGGTGATTGTCTGACTCTGCACATTGCCGTTGTTAGAAGTCGAGGCCGGTTTCTAAGTCTTTTTGGTAGCCGGTGAAGCGTTGTCTCACTGAATCTTGACCGGAGATCGAATATTTGTCAGAGGTTTTTCTGGTTGTTCCGTCCGAATACAGTTCCTCGCCAAAGGGCATGAAGTCGCGACGGGCGACGACCTGACCAAATTTGTCCGTGATGATCCTGGGCGAGCCTAATTGGTCAGTCGCCGTGTAGTTAATAGTCGGATTTTGAGGCGGCGTTGCGGTCGAGTATTCGGCAACGAGCTTGCCGGTTGAGTAAACAAAAACAGTCGTTTCGAGATCAGTTACTTTCTTTACACGCTTTCCTTCGCCGTCATAGTAATATGTGCCGATGGTGTAGTTACTAGAATTCCTGACCTCGGTTTGCTTATTGTCGCCGTTGAAAATAAATGTCCGTCCGCTACTGGCGGGATCGGTAATCACGTTGCCATTTTTGTCATATCCGTAGCCTTGATTTGCCGCAAACTTGTTTGTATTTACATCAACCGCCGGCAGTGTAAGATTATTGATCGCCATCGTCTGCGAACCAATGATCTGATAAAAGCTGTTACGGTTTCCGTAAACATCGTAGCCGTAGGTCTGTTTCCACGTCTGGCTTCCGTTTACCGTTTCCTTTGCCTCTGTCAACCGATAAAGCGGATCGTATTTGTAGGCATGCACGAATGGTTGGGCGAGGCCGTTGAAGCTCAAGGTTTGCTTTGCAATGTTTCCAGTGTTCTTGGCGGAATTAACCGTAGTTCCGTCTGCATTCAGTTCACCGTATTCATATCCAAGCTTCCAAAGATCGCCCGAAGCAACGCCGTGGCCGAGTGCAAATTCCGTGACCTGCAAGCGCGTATTAAACTTCGCTGCTTCCCAAAGACCATTGCCAAGCTTTAGCTTTTCGATTCTGCCATCCGGCATGTAGCTGAACGAACCGCGTAAGTTCTCTCAGTCGCACTGGCATTTACCTTTCCATAAATCCGCATCAGATCGCCGTCGGATTCGAATTCGTTTTTGACGACCCTGCCAGACGGATAAGTTTCCTGCACCAATGCACCTGAGAGGTTGTATTGGTAGCCGGAAGTGTAGATTTGGCCGTCGGTGATCTGCTGCGACTGCGTGAGCCGTCCGAAGTTGTCGAAAAGGGAATAGAGCGACGATGAGATTCCGTTATCGACTTTCGTCAGCTTTCCTTTTGCGTAGTTCGGAGTTTGCGTTTGGGCCAGTCCCTTGCCGTCGTAATAGAAATTGACGGCTGGTGTTGCGGGTTGCCCCTGTGGTTCACCGGAATAGGTTCTCGTCTTTACGCGGCCGGCACGGTCATATGAGTTGGTGATAACCGTTCCTTTTGCGTCCGTTGCCGTCAGGACGTTGCCGAGGATGTCATAGGTGAATCCAGCCGTCCATTGGCCCGAAGTGTTGTAGCTGTCTGCGAGGTTCAACGCCGTATTAACATCCTGCTCCGGCTGGCGGACACGGAGAAGCCTTCCCAAAGAATCGTATTTGAAATAACGGTTCTGCACACCCTGCTGGACTTTAACCATTTTCCCGTACAGGTCATAGGTGTAGAACGTCGGCTGATTCGGCGTAGCCAAAGCCCCAAGATCGGCATCGGCAGACGCACTTATCCCCGTAGGCTCGTCAACCCGCAGAAGCTGCCCCAGAGCATTCGTGATCGAACGCCCTTTCCTGCCCGAAGCGTCCGCCGTCGTCACAACCGTCCCGACAAAGTTCGCCACCGCCGAAATATCGAACGAAGTAACCCCAAGACTCTGGGCGCTGCCGAGATTTGCAAGCTCCGCCGGTGCGTATGATTCGACAGCACGGCCCGCTTCGTCATACCTCGTCTTTGACCAGTAAACCGTATCGCCCAACCGGTACGGATTCGTCACCCTGTCAACCCGGCCCAGATTGTCATAGTGCGTCTCGACGAACACATCGCCCTGGCTGTCTTTCGTCTGCGTCTTTATCGTCCGCCCAAGCCCGTCAAACCATGTGACGGCTTCATCCCAATTCGTCGCGTCGATCTGTTTGCGGACCTTTACGAAACGCTGATCGGCGGGAAGCTGTCCGTTTGCGTTCGGCACGCCGTAGATCGTCTGCGATTCGGGCGCAGTGAAGTTATCCGCAAACACGCGAACAGGGCGTAAGCTTCCATCGTACTCCATCCGCGTTATCTGCCCGAATTCGTCCTTCACCGTCAAAGGCAATCCCGTCGTGAAATCATAAGTCGTTTCAGCAGTCGATGTCTGATTCGTCCCGGTAGTGTTTGTCGGATCGGGAGCGGGCATTATCACCTTTGTCGGATATGCGTATTTGTACAGCGGATCGTACTGCGTCTCGGCAAACTTCGTCGCATCTCCGCTCGTGTCCCATACCTTTCGAACATTGCCAAAGTTATCGAACATAGAATGCGATTCAAGCCACGAATTTGTCTCGGCATACCACGTCCGCGTCGT
>JAYUCO010000022.1:0-173461 GCA_043740295.1 Pyrinomonadaceae bacterium
GTGGACGAAGTCGACAGTATCCTCATCGACGAGGCCCGCACGCCGTTGATTATCTCCGGTCCGACGGATGAAACGACCGATCTCTACTACCGCATCAACGCGATTATCCCGCAGCTGAAACCGGAGCACGACTACACGATCGAGGAAAAAACGAAGACCGCGTCGTTGACCGAAGACGGCAACGTCCGGGTCGAGAAATTGCTCGGCGTGGACAATCTCTACGACCCCGACCATATGGAACTCGTCCACCACGTCGTCAAGGCGCTCCAGGCCTATGCCCTCTACAAACGGGATGTGGACTATGTTGTGAAAGAGGGCGAAGTCATCATCGTGGATGAATTCACCGGGCGGCTCATGCCGGGACGCCGCTGGAGCGACGGCCTGCATCAGGCCGTCGAAGCCAAAGAAGGCGTGAAGATCGCCAACGAAAATCAAACGTTGGCCTCGGTCACCTTCCAGAACTTTTTTCGGATGTACAAGAAGCTCAGCGGCATGACCGGCACGGCGGATACGGAAGCGGCGGAGTTTGCCAAGATCTATAATCTTGACGTCAACGTGGTCCCGACCAATCGCAACATGATCCGGCTGGATTACGCGGACGTCGTCTACCGAACCGAGAAAGAAAAGTTCGCCGCGATCGTCGAAGAGATCAAGGAATGCCACGAGCGCGGTCAGCCCGTCTTGGTCGGTACGATTTCCATCGAAAAATCGGAGCGGCTTGCCGGCTTCTTGAGCCGGAACGGCGTGAAACACAACGTCCTCAACGCCAAACAGCATGAGCGAGAAGCCGAGATCATCGCCCAGGCCGGACGCAAAGGCGCCGTCACCATCGCCACCAACATGGCCGGACGCGGAACCGACATCCTGCTTGGCGGCAATCCGGATTCACTGGCACGCGACTATTTGAAACGGCAGGAGGTCAACCCGGACGAAGCGACCGAAGAGCAGTTCGAAACCGAACTTGCCAAAGCAAAACGCGTCGTTGCCGAAGAAGCTAAGGAAGTCATCGCCGCCGGCGGCCTGCACATTCTCGGCACCGAGCGCCACGAATCGCGCCGTATCGACAATCAGCTTCGCGGACGCGCCGGGCGGCAGGGCGACCCTGGTTCGTCACGATTCGTTTTGTCGCTTGAGGATGATCTGATGCGTATTTTCGCCGGCGATAAGGTCCGCTCGATGATGGAATGGCTTGGGATGGAAAAAGGTGTGGCGATCGAATCAAAAACAGTTTCCAAACAGATCGAACGGGCGCAAAAAGCTGTCGAAGGACGCAACTTCGAAACTCGTAAACACGTTCTCAAATACGACGATGTGATGAACCGCCAGCGTGAGACCATTTACGGCCTGCGGCGGCAACTAATGTTCGAACCTGAACATCGCGAATACCTTCTCGGTGATACGGGTGTCGCCCGTGATCTGCTCGGTGATCTGACCGCCAGCTTTTTGAGCCTTGAAGCAGGGCCGCAAAAATGGGAAATTGAGACCTATGCTGCTGAGATCGAAAGTATCTACGCTGTCGATCCGGCAAAAGACGCCGATGTCGATTTCAAACGAATGAATCCGACGCAGATCGAAGAAGCGATCTGGAAAAAGGCTTCGGCCAACTACGTGGCCAAGGAAGCCCTTGCGGGTGAAGAAAGCTTGCGGGCATATGAGCGTTACATTATGCTCAATATTATCGATTCGCAATGGAAGGACCACCTGCTCTCGATCGATCAGGTCAAACAGGGCATCGGCCTCGTCGGCTATGGCCAGAAAGACCCGCTCGTTGAATACAAAAAGCAGTCGTTCGATATGTTCCAGGACATGCTCGACCGCATTGACACCAACACGACAAAGGCGCTCTTTCATCTCGAAGTTGTCCAGCAGGACGATCAGGCCGAGATAGAGCGGCTTGAACGGCTTGAAAACCAGAGGGCAAGACGCCAGGCGGCCGGAATGGCATTCACCGGAGCAATGGCGTCGGCCGCTACCGCCGGCGATTCCGAAGAGCTAAGACATACACCGTTTGTCCGCGATCAGCCAAAAATAAAACCGAACGAACCCTGCTATTGCGGCTCAGGCAAGAAATTCAAAAAATGCCACGGCGGAGGTAATTAGGGCAGTATCCTCTTCAAACTTCCCTGCCCGCTGATCTGGCGTTTACCGGCGGCCTGTTCGGCTTTTGTGAATGCACGGAGGAAATTTTCGCCTAATACTTTCTTTATCTCCGTTTCGGTGTAACCGCGTTTGAGCATTTCGTAGGTGACCAAAACAAGGTCTTCCGCACCGTTCATTCCGGCGGGCAGGAACGGAACTCCGTCAAAATCCGAACCGATGCCAACATGATCGATCCCGGCGACCTGTTTGATGTGGTCGATATGATCGACTATGCGTGTGTACGGCGCGACATAAATAGGATTTGCGGCTAGCAATTTTCGCTCGGCTTCGTTAAAGCCTTGCGTATCGTTCTTGAATTGTTCGCGAAGTGCGTCCATCTGTGGTTTAAGTTTTGTTGTGCGTTCGTTTTCTTCCCTGTTGGTCCTTGCATCAAGAAACGCCGGATAGAAATTGATCATTATCACGCCGCCGTTTTTCGCAACACGTCTCAGAACGTCGTCAGTCACGTTTCGCGTATGATCGTTCAAAGCCCTTGCCGATGAATGCGACGCGATGACAGGTGCGGTCGAAACATCAAGAACATCGTTCATTACCTTCTCGGACACATGCGAAATATCGACGAGCATTCCTAAACGGTTCATTTCGCGGACGACCTCTTTTCCAAAGTCGGATAATCCGTTATTTTTCGGCGTATCGTGATGGGCATCCGCCCAATCATGCGAAACATTATGGGTCAATGTCATGTAGCGTATGCCCAACCGATAAAAATCACGCAATGCACCAAGCGAATTCTCGATAGCGTATCCGCCTTCGATTCCCATCAGCACGCATAATTTGTTCAGCTTTTTTGCCTGTCTGATCTCAGCGGCTGTCGTGCACATCGTCAATTGCTGCGGATGCTTTTCGGCCTCGCGATAGGATGCGTCGATCAGATCCATCGCCCGCCGCATTGCCCCGCCGGTTTTCAGTGTGTCGCCGGATACAAATATCGAAAAAAATTCGCCGGTTATCCCGCTCGCCTTAAATCTTGAAAGATCGGAATGAAAAGGAGTGCCGTCATTGTGAAATTTACCTGTCGAATTCGTCGCCAGGTCAAAATCGTCATCAGTCAACGGAGACGGTATATCGTTATGGCCGTCAACAATTACAGCGTTTTTATGGATCTTCACAGCCTGAGCCCAGATCTTCGTATCGGCATCAGGCGGCATTGTCTGACCATATAATGTGCCGCTTGCCGGAATAAAGAGAAGAGCCATGATCGAAACGAATATATTTTTTTTCATAGTGTTTGAACGGATTGGATTTTCATATCAGTTTATCGTTTTCGCCGAAAAATGGCGAGAGTTGAAAGCAGCGTGTTTATTAGGTCACCACCGCAAAAAAATCAGGAATTTCATTTTTATCTTTGGTATGCGTATTGCTATATGTAATTTACCCCAGTTTACCACTTCTAATGGTAAACATAAGAAAAATAAACACTTCCAACCTCCCAAAGAACTGAATTGGCTTATATTTATATGCAGATTTAACACTTTAGGTAAATTGACGTGTGACAATTTTTGTCACATCTTCAACACCTCGCAATTGATCGATATGCCTAAGAACAAAAAATCGGAATCAAATCCCTCCCAGGAATTGGCCAATTTCAATCAACCAACTGAAAATGACGCTAAATACCGAAGTTTTATAGAGAACCTGCCGGTATTATTTTACGCTGTCGCGCCTAACCCGCCGTATTCACCGTATTATGTCAGTCCAGCGTTTGAAAGATTTGGACATCCGCTTGAAGATTGGACGTCCGATCCGAACATTTGGCTCCGCGTGATCCATCCTGAGGACGTCGAGAGCGTATTTACTCAAACCACCGCATCTACAGAGTCCGGCAACGACGTTGATTACGAATACCGTATAGTCGATGCCAACGGCAGGACCTATTGGGTCAGGGATATTGGCTGCCTGATCCGTGACACGAACGGCAAAGTGTTCTGTCGTGAGGGCGTGATACTAGATATCTGCGATCGCAAATTGGCCGAAGAAGCATTAATAATTAGCGAAGAAAAATACCGCGATCTTTTTGAAAATGCAAATGACATCATTTATGTGCACGATCTGGAAGGCAATTACCTTTCGGTAAATCGGGCATCGGAACAGATTTTTGGTTATAGCCGCGAGGAAGCTTTATCAATGAATATGAAGCAGATCGCAGCTCCGGAACATTTCGAGCGGGCCATTAATAATCTGACAACAAAACTCAACGGTATCCAGCAGACAAGTTACGAATTGGACTGCAAAACAAAGGCTGGCAAACTCCTTACGCTAGAGATCAACAGTACGGTAATTCAAAAAAACGGTGTACCAGTCGCCGTGCAGGGAATTGCCCGCGATATAACCGAACGCAAAGAAGCAGAGGAAAAACTTCAGGAATCGGAAGAGTTCAATCGCAGCATTATAAATAGCAGCCTTGACTGTATCAAAACACTCGATCTTGATGGGAAACTGCTTTCGATGTCGAATAACGCTCAGTCGATCCTTTGCATTGATAACATCGATAGTTTCTTGAATAAATCCTGGATAGATTTCTGGGAAGGATCTGACCGCGAAGCCGCACGGGAAGCGATTAGATCGGCCGCATCAGGCAAAACCGGACGATTTGTCGGATTTTTCAGAAGGCTCGACGGCGAACCAAAATGGTGGGATGTGCAGATATCGCCCATTCTTGACGGAAATGGAAAACCTTCCCGTTTGCTTGCTGTTTCGCGGGATATAACGGAAGGCAAGAAGGCCGAAGACGCCCTTCGCGAAAGCGAATCGAACCTGGCCGCCGCTCAGCGCCTGACCCGTCTCGGCAGTTGGGAACTGGACATCAACAATATCGAGGACCGCTGCGAAAACATTGTTCGCTGGTCCGATGAGGTTTTTCGCATTTTCGGGTTCGAGCCAAAACAATTCCATGTCACCAGCGAGATCGTTTATGATCGCATCCACCCCGATTACCAGGAATTGCTCAGCCGTAAACTGGCGGAAGCAATAATAAATCACGAATTTTTCAATATAGACACAAAAATACTGCTCCCGTGCGGTGAGGTGCGCCTTGTCCACGCCCATGCAGAAACCATTTATGATGAGACCTCGGGAAAGCCCATTAAAATGGTCGGCACCATCCAGGACATAACCGAACGTAAAAAGGCCGAAGAAGCTTTAAAAAATAGCGAAGAACAATACCGCGATCTGTTCGAAAATGCCAACGACCTTATCTACACCCACAGCCTGGATGGTGTATTTACTTCACTTAACCGTGCAGGCGAAAAACTAACCGGCTATTCACGAGAGGAAGCAATGCAGATACAGATCTCAGAAATAGTAGCTCCTGAGTATCTCGATTTTGCTCGAGAAATGACCTTGCGCAAACTTGGCGGCGAGCTGCCGAATTCATATGAGATCGAGATAATTTCCAAGGATGGCCGGCGCGTAATGCTTGAACTTAGCACAAGGCTCGTTTATCACAACGAAAAACCGGTCGGCGTTCAGGGGATCGGACGCGACATCACATCACGCCGTCACGCCGAGGACCAGCTCAGATATAATGCCCGCCACGACGCCCTGACCAACCTGCCGAACCGCATGAAGTTCATGGAACATTTGCAAAAAGCCGTGGACCTGGTGAAAGCCGATCCAGATCGTAAGTTCGCGGTATTATTTCTCGATCTCGACCGGTTCAAGATCATCAATGACAGCCTCGGCCATGTAATAGGCGATAAATTACTGATCGGTATCGCCAAGAGGCTCAACTCCTGTATTCGGCCAAACGATATTGTCGCCCGGCTAGGTGGCGATGAATTTACCGTTCTTTTGAATAAGATAAACTCCCCTGCTGATGCAACGATCGTGGCCGAACGGCTTCAACGCAAGCTCGCCGCACCTTTTAAGTTCGGGAATTCTGAGGTTTTTACCTCAGCAAGTATCGGCATTATCGTTTCCGATAATATAAAAAGAGAGGCGGAAGATTTTCTTCGGGATGCGGACACCGCGATGTATCGTGCAAAAGAAACCGGCAAGGCACGCTGTGAAATTTTTGACACGGAAATGCATGTAAAAACCACAAATTTACTGCAGCTCGAAACCGACTTGCGCCACGCCTTGGAAAGGGGTGAATTCGAAGTGTTCTATCAGCCGATAGTCGAGCTCAATACCTGGTCAATTCGTGAATTTGAGGCTTTGATCCGCTGGCACCACCCGAAACACGGCTTGGTCTCGCCCAATGAATTCATTAGTGTTGCGGAAGAAACCGGATTGATCATACCTATCGGTCGTTGGGTGATGGAAGAAGCCTGCCGTCAGATAGCCGAATGGCAAAAACTTTTTTCTTTTCCGCTTTCAGTAAGCGTGAACCTTTCGGCCAAACAGATCTTGTGCCCGACACTAACCGAAGATATAAAAAACATTATCTTTAACAACTCCCTAAATCCGCGACAGTTAAAATTAGAAGTTACGGAAAGCACGGTGATGGAGCACAGCGAAAGATCTCTGTGTATACTGACCGGCCTTGACGCTCTCGGCGTGCTGCTTTCCACCGACGATTTCGGAACGGGCTATTCATCATTGAGCTATTTACAACAATTTCCATTTAACCGCTTAAAGATCGACCGGACATTTATCGACAAAATGGCGACAAATGAAAAAAGCGCAGCGATTGTCAAAACGATATTGATGCTCGGTGACAACCTTAATATCGAGGTCGTTGCCGAAGGTATCGAAACCGAAAACCAGCTTGAGATGCTCGCCCGTTTCGGCTGCCGCAAAGGCCAGGGATTTCTCTTTTCTAAGCCGGTGGTCGCTAAACGAGCCGAGGAATTTCTAAATGAAGCATGCGAAAGCTTTAATGCGGTGCGTTCCAGGCGTGAGCAGTCAATTCCGTTTGAAGTGATCGAATCCGGGCTCGATTTGAGAATAAATTAGGTGCGAACCAAAAAAAAGATTCGCACCTAAATTCACGTTCCAGTATATTTTCTACCGTCCGGCAGTCATCTTTTGTTCCCTCGGTTTGGCATTTTTTACATATTTATCAAACCACTGGATCATTTCGTAAAGCGTATGCTCGACGGATTCTTTCGCTGAATAGCCGTGGGCTTCCAACGGCAGCATCACCAGTTTTGCCCTTCCGCCCGTTCCGCTGATCGCCGCGAAAAGCCGCTCCGATTGGATCGGAAATGTGCCTTGATTATTATCGGCCTCGCCATGGATCAAAAGGATCGGTTCATTGATCTTATCCGCGTAAAAGAACGGCGATACTTTTTCATAAAGTTCCGGGGCTTCCCAAAACGTACGGCGTTCGCCCTGGAAACCGAATGGCGTCAAGGTCCTGTTATAAGCTCCGCTGCGGGCGATGCCGGAACGGAAAATATCGGAATGTGCCAACAGATTTGCCGTCATAAATGCACCGTAACTGTGGCCGCCAACGCCGACACGATCACGGTCAACTATACCCATTTCAATGCCTTTATCGATCGCCGCCTGGGCTGAATCGACGATCTGTTTGATGAACGTATCATTTACTGTCGCCGGATCGCCGACGATCGGCATGGTCGCGTCATCAAGCACCGCATAGCCTTGAAGCAGGAAAAAAAGATGCGAAATACCGCCGATCTGCGTAAATCTGCTGGTCGAACCCGAAACCTGTCCGGCGGTAAATGCGTCGGTAAACTCTAACGGATAAGCCCAGACGACGGTCGGCAGCCTGGTCCCCTCTTTATAATTTGGCGGCAAATAAAGTGTAAATGAAAGATCGACGCCGTCAGCACGTTTGTATTTCACCAGCTGTTTTTTGATGCCGCGGAGTTGCGGTGTCGGGTCCTTAAATTCGGTGATCTGCCTGTATGCAAGAGCTGTACAGATCTTATTCGGCGGACACACCTGCCGCATAAAGATATTCGGCGGTTCGGATATCGATTCCTTTCGCGTAAAAAAATTCATGCCGTCGTCATCGATCATTCCGGCGAAACTTTCATATTCTTCCTTTGGCGAACGAAATATCTCATCCGTTTTGAGGGTCTTTATATTCATTCGGCGAAAGAACGGCCGGTCGCCATCAGCGGAAGCACCTGTCCCCGTCAGAAAGACCTCATCGCCATTTTGTCTTATAACACTGTTTCCATTGGGTAAAATTTTTGTTACAGGGTTGCCGATGTCATTATATCTGTCGTCAACGTTCAGATCTGAAACGAGCTTTGGCGAAGCCGGACTACGATAGTCCACGGCAAATATCCGTCGGTGCTGTGTGTCCCGGTTATAATCGAAAAACCACATCAAACCGTCTTTCTCACCAAATAACCTGCCTTGATACCGGTTTTCAATTTTTAAAAGTTCGCTCGCATCGCTCGAAAATGGAGCGGAAAGCGTCATTAATTTATCGCGCGGCGTGATCTTTTTTCGCGGATCGCCGCCATCCAATGCTTCGGCCCACATGAGAGTTGCCGGTTCCGTAGGTATCCATCCGTAAGCACGTGGAGATGTCGTGACGCCTTGTACAGGCAAACTGTCCTGAAGCGGAACTTTCGCAATCGAGTGAATGAACTTCCCGTTCATGTCCCATATTTCAACCGTTTTTTGAAAACGGGAAGACGGAAAAAGGTAAGAGAAAGGGCGTTCGATCTTCGAAACCAAAATATATTTGCCGTCCGGCGAGAATTCTGTCGTGTCGTATATTGCCGGAGTTCCGATCTCTCTCACTTTGCCTGCAACATCGATCAGGGCGATCTGCGAGGTTGCGTAATATTCAAACAATTTTTCGTCATTCGGACTTTTCAAAAGGTCCTGAAACGTCTGAACGGCCCCGCCGCGGCCAGATGTTTCCTGAATATTCGGGGCCGAAGGCGTGAGGTTTTGATAAACCGGAGCAGTGCCGCGTTTTGCGGAAACAAGACCAACCGAAAGCGTTTGCGGCCCTTCCCAGGAAAATCCCCCAAACGCCGTGTTCACATAAATATTTTTTACCTTTTGCGCCTTAGCGGTGGCAGTGTCAATTATCCACAGCTCGATTCCCGTGGCTGTTATGTTTCCCGCCGCCAGATATTTTCCGTCAGGGGACCATTGCGGCTGAATTATTTTCGCGTCCGCCGGAAGCAGGACTGCAGTCTCTTTTCCATCCGAAATATTTTTGAATTTTAGACTAATTGAATACGGCTGACGGTGCTGTCCGTTCGTGTTCGGGTTGATGCGTGATCCGGCAAGACGAAGCATCGGCTGGGCCAATTCCGATATAGGCGGATAACGCAGAGGCTCAAGTAAGGCAATTTTGTCATGCGCCGGCGAAATTAAAGTAATAGGGATCGATGTGGCGTTCAGGACGTCCATGACGTTTTGCGGCGGCAGCTTATATGATTCCTGGGCAAAAATGCCGAGCGGTAAAACAAGAACTGCAAAAAAAACTAAAAGTTTCATTTTCATTATTATTGCTCCCTCAATTCATTCTCAATTTGTCAATGATTTCACCCGCGATTCCTGGTATCGCCTCGCGTTGCGTTGCATGATTTTCCGTAAATATAACAAGCACAAATTTCAAACCGTCCGGCGTTTCGACATAAGCCGCATCGTGCCGGGTACTGCTCGTCCAACCGGCCTTTGACCAAAGCTTAGCTCCGGCAAGCTTTTTATCGACCAGAGCTTTTCCGATAAAGCCGTGTGCTTGATCTTCTTCATCTTTGGTCGCTGCAAAAGGATCCCGTTTCATCAGGTCCATCATTATTTTTGTCCGCTCAGGCGTATTCATACGGCCGAGAACGATCTCGGTAAGCAGCCGGGCGACCGCATTGGTAGTCAGCATATTACGATTTTCGCCTTTATATTTTCGTGATTGCTGTTCGATCCCGTAGGCGTCTTCGCAAAATGTTTTTTGATTCGCGTTTATATTTCGATAACCCATCGCTGCAAAAAAACGATTGACGCGATCGCGTTTATATTGCCAATTGTTAAATTTCTTCTGCGGAAGCTCGGCCCCGCTTGAGGTGTCAGTCACTACGTCCAGTATATACTGCGTCGCTTCGTTGGAAGAATCGACGATCATATCCCTTAAGCCGCGTGTAAGTTCCGGCGTCAGCATTATCTTTCCGTCCTCAAGCTGCCGCTCCAAAGCCGCCATGTAAAACATTTTTACAACGCTCGCCGGGTAAATACGTTTTTCACCTGTCAGCTCCGCCATTTCAATCTTATTAGGCTCTCGCAGATCGATCAGCGTTGCCGAAATATCTGATTTGTTAAATGTGCCGGATGGAAATGAAGCTAAAACCTGATCGATCGAACTTTCAAGAATCGTTTGAAGTCCCGTAGAGTTTTGAAAGATAGGAGCGGTGTAATTTGAAGGAACTTTTATCTCCTGCTTACCATTCGTTTTTTGTGCGTTTGCGGCGGAAATGAGTAGGGAGAAAAAGGCCGCAAAACTACAAATAGTCTTAAATGATCTACGCATTATATTTTGGCAAGAGTAAGTTTACGGATGTTGATATTCCAAGTATAAACGAAAATCAAGAAGTTTCAAATCGCCCAGGCCTCACGGTATTTTGACCGGGCATTACTTAAAAACACCTTCTCCAAGAAAATTCTTTCTTAAATAATTTATGGAATCTTGAAGCGTTTCTTGTGGGTCGCGCGGCTCGAATCCAATTTCTTCTTCAGCTTTAGCTGAATCGAAATACCAGAAATATTCGGCCTGTTCGACCTCATTTTGGGCAACCGGTGACGCTTTGCCCCAATGTTTGAAGACCGAGCTGATAATTCCCGCACCGGCTATCGCAAATTGTTTCGGGACCTTCAGCATCGGAGCCGAAATACCGGAAAGTCTTTCAAGACGCCCGAAAAGATCTGGGAATGTCATATTCGCCGCACCCAACAAATATTTTTCCTGATGTCGCCCTTTATCGACCGCGTTAACAAAAGACGCCGCTGCATCCCGGACATCGACAAAATTCAAACCGCCGCTCGGTGTATATGGTATTTTTCGGGCAAGGAAATCCAATACGACCTTGGTAGAACTGAGCCGTTCATCATCCGGCCCAAGCAAAAGCGACGGATTGATTATAACGAGTTTGCGCCCATCACCGTCAAAACTCTCCAATGCGGCGCGTTCCTGATAATATTTTGAGGCATAATAGGCCCAACGCGAGAATATCTCGACCGGCTGCGGAAACGTTTCGTCAACTATCTGCTCATCTTCGCTGACGGCGATCGTACCGCTGGACGAGGCAATGACCATCGTCTGTACGCCCGCTTCTTTTGCGGCCTCACACAACAGCCGCGTGCCTTCGACATGTATCTTGTTCATCGCCGCGGCATCTTCGTTGTCGCGCGACACTTTGCCGGCAAGATGAAATATCGCCGACACATTCTTTACCGCCTTTGCGACATCATGCGGATCCGTAACCGAGCCTTCGACCGCCTTTACACCCGCGTCCTTCATCCATGACGGAACGCTCGAAGCCATTACACGCAGATTTTTCTCACCTGCATCCAGAAACTGCCGCACGATATGCGCTCCTAGAAAACCAGTCCCGCCGGTGATCAGTATCTTCTTTTCCGTCTTTGCCAATGCCTTAGTTTTCGCCATAAGATTTATGCACCACAGTGGACCAGTTAGGTCCTATAAAATTTTCTTTGGCATTGTGCCATTCTTGCCGCTGTGGTTGGGCCGTTCATTTACAACCCGCCACATCGGATGGGCCTCGGTATTAAATACAACTTTCCTTAGATCCAACGTCTTTTCCGGAGCGAACAGCAGATAGAAATACTTAAATGTCTCCGCAAATAGAAAACTGTGCATATAATCCGTTTTTTCTTTTGTCTCAACGTTTTTCAAGCCCGCATATGCAACATCCGTTCGGCAATATTTTACAAAATCGTTCCACATTTGCTTGCCCATGGCCAGATACTTCGGGTCCTTTGTGTAGTGATATAGATAATATGTCGATTCTATTATCTCTGGCCGCAACGGATAACCGGATGCTTCGACCTTGCCGGTCTTATAATTATAAACCTCTGGTTCGATTCCATTGATCTGCCACATTTTGAACATCGAATCCTGCAACGCCCGAGCCCTGTTCAGGTCGCCACCGAGAGCGAGAACTGCCGGAAAAAAAGCGTCCAATGCCCCGGTGGTGGTCGCAGTCCGCTTTCCGGTCGTCATTTCCGAATGTCCATACCAAAGATCGGCTCTTACCTCGTCAGCTAGATTTTTATTGATCGCGACGATGCTTTCGTCCCACATTTTCCGGCAATCTTTATCGTCAAAAAGGATCGCGGCCTTGAGCAGATATTCATAATACGAATCGATCTCGGAGCTGACGTGGCTGTCGGCATTCGTCCAATTTCCGGTTTCGACGTTGATGTTCGTGCCGACAAGTCCGATTGGGGAACGCCGGTTGTATGTCTCTACCAAAGCTCGTTTTGCCTTTTCGTAATAGACCGTCTTACCTGTCAGCTTACTCAATGTGCCGAATTCGATCAGCAAAGTGCCAGTTTCCGCCGGATTCGATATCTCGCCTTTGGTCTTTCCGGTTTTGAGATTTACAAATTTGTACGGCAAACCGGTCGGTGAATCAAAAACCGGCAAAAGTCGTCTTCCAAGATCATCTGCCAGATTCAACAGCCGCTTGTCACCTGTGATCTGATAGCTCGAAAGCAAGCCGCCAAGAATACGGATCGTGATCTCAAAATTCTGTACCGAAATATCCTTATCAAACGAAAGATTTTTGACGATATATTCTCGCGTTTCGTCGGCCTCTTTCTTGAACCCAAGCAAATACAATGAATCGAGCGAATCGACCGGCGTCATCAAGATCGGCGTCCCGTACCAATCGCGGCACGTCTTGCTGATAGGTTTTAGATCGTCGTGCCCCCAACAATATTGCTTGTAGCCATTCCAGGCGTGCAGAAATTCGGCTTTGACCTTGCCAGCCATCTCTTTGTTAGCAATGGTCTGACCGTATATCGGCAAGACAGCGAGCATCAAAACCGAAAGGAAAATAGCTATTGATCGAAACCAAATTTTGCGATCACTCATAATGCGTCCACATCCTTAAAACTCGAATAATTTTGCCGTCTTTTTTTTACCTGATAACAAGACGATGATGTCTGTTGATACGCCGCGAATGGTTTTAGGCGAGTGAACAATATCCTATTCATCTATGACCGGCTCCTGTTTTCTAGTTTTTCGCCGCTCCACTTTCCATATTTTACGAATGGCGGCAACGTCGAATCTCTCACGTTTCCCGTCGCGCATATTTTCGATCTCATGCTGCACTCTTGCGGCTATCAGACGGTAAGCTTCGGTATTTGGAACGCCTTCGGTCATCTTCGCTAATTCCTCGTATTCAAGGAACGTACCGACCTGCGCACCGATCTTGGCACCGAGGCTGTCCTTGGCCGGGATCGTCATTCCTTTTGGAAACGCATCGAATGTTCCCCATAAATAGATCGGCAAAATTCCTATCTTTTGATTGAGGGCCAGGTAGCCGATGATCGGTTTGAATTCGGATATCTCGCCGGTCGTTGAGCGGGTTCCCTCTGGAAATATGAGAGCATTGTAACCTTCGTTCAATATTTTCGTGACATGGCGCAGCGATTGGCGCAGGCTTCCCGTCCTTTCAATTGGCACGAGGGTCGTGAAATTGTTCATGTACGCACGTTTGTATTTAGTGTCGAACCAATAATCGGCGGCCGCAACGGCAACCGTCTGCTCGGCGACACCCGGGCCAAGCGCTTTTTTGACCAGACCGGTATCGATATGCGAAGCATGGTTGGGTGCAACGATAAAGTTTACATGCTGCGGCACGTTCGCTCCGCCGTCGATCTTTGTATCCAGAACACTGCTGTAAAGCGTTTCCTGAGCGAGGTCAACCAGCGAATTCCCGATCCGGCGAACGATCGACGGAATATAAATGTCCTCATCGTCCTTTTTCTCTTCGACCTTCGGTTCATCGATAAGTTTTTTGGATTTATCGACGCGCTGTACGGCGGTAAATAATTCCCTCACCGTCTGTATTTCATTGAGCGTATCAGGTGATAATATTCTACCGCCGGCGTCTTCGACCGCCGCCTGAAGCTCAACGAACATCAACGAATCGAAACCCAGATCGGCAAGCTTATCTTCCATCGAAATATCCGACAGCGGACGGTTCGAAACGCTTGCGACAACCTTTCTCAGCCACAAAATATTGTCGTCCCCTTTTGACTCCGCAACAGCTTTCGTCTTATTTCTCGATCTGTCCTCGAGGGTCCGCAGCATTTCCACAACCTCCGGTCGCTTCACCTTGCGGGTCGCTGTTCGCGGCAATTCAAATGGTGTTATGTGCAATATCTTTATCCGTTTGAAAAATGGAATCGATGCCGACACTTCTCGAAAATGGTTCTCAACCATTTTATTAACTTCCGCACGCGCCAGTGCGATGTCGAATTCGTAATCCGGCACGACCAGCACCGCGATCTTTTCGCCGCCATCGTCATCCGGCAGGCCGACCACGCTTAATTCCTTGATGTAACCTGATCTGCCGTAAGCATCTTCGATCTCGTCCGGGTAAATATTCTTACCGTTCGAATCGATTATCACGTCCTTTGACCGCCCGACAATGAATAGATTGCCGTCTTCGTCCAATTTGCCCAGGTCTCCCGTTTTCAGCCATCTGTCCTGAAGCACCGATTCCGTCGCCGCGTCGTTATTGTAATAGCCAAGCATCACATTCTGTCCGCGGGCAAAAACTTCGCCGACACCGCTTTCATCAGGGTTTTCTATCCGCACCTCGATGCCCGGCAACGCTTTGCCAACGCTGCCGCGAAGCAGTTTATTTCCAGGACGGGCCACCGTCAACACCGGCGACGATTCGGTCAAACCATAACCTTCGAGCACCGTAAACCCAAGCCCGTGCAGATCCTTCTGTACCTTTTCGCTCAAAGCTGAGCCGCCTGAGATGAGATAACGCATTTTGCCGCCCATTCTTTGATGGATCGGGAAAAAGACGATCGGGCCAAAATTAAACGGTGTATTGTCACGGAGCCAGGCGTTAAATTCGATTACGTTATCGGCAAGATCGGCGACCCAATCTCCGCGGTCGCGCAGCCGTGATTTGATCCGCCGGTGGAGCATTTCCCAAAGCGCCGGAACGCCGACCATTCCGGTGACGTGCCCGTTCTCCATCGCCCGCGTCAGTTCTTCGCCGGAAAGTTCGTCAAGGTATGTGATCTGCGTACCGTTCGAGAATGGCGTCAGAAAACCGGCCGAAAATTCGAACGTGTGGTGCATTGGCAGCACAGATAAAACGCCGTCCGTAATGCCCATGTCCAAAACCGAACTGAGCATCGAGATCATATTCGTAAAATTCTTATGCGAAAGCATCACGGCTTTCGGAGTTCCGGTAGTGCCGGATGTGAATATCAGCGATGCGACCGAACTCGACAAAATCTTGTCCGGAAGCAATGCCTGCCGCCTCGCCTCTTCCGCCTCGTCATGTATCTCGAAAACTTCGTCGAACGTCCACACCGGGATCGAAGTTCCCTTCCCGGCAGCCGGAGTGGTAAAGATATCAGTCAGCTTATCCTTCAGTCCGGGATTCTCGTCCGCCAATTTTGGACTAATTACGATCGCCGACGCCTCACCCGCAAGTACAAAATTGATTATTTCTTCGACCGAGCTTGCCGGGTCAATTGGGATCGCGGTCGCTCCGGCCTTCAAAATACCAAAATAGGTCAATCCCCATTCGGGCATATTGTGCGAAAAAAGAATTACGCGGTCTGTCTTGTCCGGCGAACTTGCCGAGCTTTTTCCGATCCCGTTAGCCGCAAAAAATCCGGCTGCACGCATCGTTAATTCTTTGACGTCATCAAATGTATATTGTTCCCTTCGCCCGTCCCGCTCTATCCTCATGGCAATGCGGGTAGAGAATCTTTTTACCGATGTATCAAAAAGGTCAAGCAGGTCTTTGTATGTATGAAAGCGGCGTTCCTGAATTTTCAGGTCCTCTTCGAGCTGTGGCAGGACCCATTTGCGCATTCCTGGAAAATGGACTTTGAGCCAGTAATCATACCAATCCAGCTTTTCCGGATACCAGGGCAATAAATTCTTCTCTTTTTCCTTTACAACAGCCATCAGGGCCCGCAAATTGTCCGCCCGGTAAAGATATTCGTTGTCGATCATGAATGGCTTGAACATCTCAAAAGCGTTCATTGTTTCGGCGGTCGTCCGCTCAAAACTATCGACCGATTTTTTCAGGTCCGCTACGATATTTCCAAGCCGTCCGCCTGCCCAATCTGGCCTCGCCTTATCCAAAAACGTGTTCGCGGATTTCGCCAGCCTGTTAAGCATCGGTGTCGAAACGCGTTCATATGTTTTTTGCGTCACGGGCCTTGCTTCGATCATTCCGGCGACGCGGTTTACGAGCTTGTTGCCCGTCTCCTTTTCCTTGAAATGTTCGCGTTTATAAAGCCCGACCAGCCCGACGATGCGTTTCATATCGTTCGGGTTCGAATCGCCCGAACATGCCTGGAACACAAGCGGCGGCTTATCATCGACCAAAGCATTCATCGCCGCTGCCAGGATCGCACCCGCAACCATATCGACCGGTATTATATCGAGCACGAGCTTTTCATTGACCGGAATGATCGGCTGCCCGCGTAAAGCGATCAATATCAGCGGTGCGGTCGTAGTAAAGCCCTCGTTCCAGCCCGGAAATGGATATTGATTCGAAGATTCGACGATCGACGGGCGCACCAGGACCTTAACGATGTCGTCCTGTTGGGCAATTATCTGCTCGGCCAGCGATTTAGAATACGTGTATATATTCGTCCAGCCCCAATATTCCGCCCGTTCGGCACCGAGTTCAGTGGTGCGTTCGCGGACCCACATCTTGCGTTCTCGGAAAATCGCCGATTTCAATTCGCCTTCGTCGTCCGGGTCGCGCCCTTCTTCGATAAACCGGTTTCGGGCGGCCTCACGAAATTTTGCGATCTGCACCGCGTCATCGGCTTCCTGCCGTGCCTGTTCGCTCAGCCGGGCACAGTCCTCGATCTCTTGATTGACGTCGAATTTCGTCCCGATAAGCTCGTCTTTTCGCGGAAAATAACCGACGACCGGCTCGTTTTCCCATATCGGGCCCGAACGCTTTCCGGCGACAAAACACGTCGAAACATGGACTAGCCGCGGCTTTTTCATCATCCGCGCCAGCTTCAAAATGTTGTTCGACCCGACGACATTTGTCCGTAATGCGCTTTCCAGCGGCGGATTGAACGTCACGTTTCCGGCTCCATTTATAATAATGTCGGTGTCGCGCATTATCTTTTTGGCGTCTTTTTCGTCCAGCCCAAGATATTCGTTCCCGACATCGCCGTTGACCGGCACGACCTTTTCTCTAATAAAGTCTTCAAACTTATCGCCGTATTTCTCCCGCAGCGGATCGAATGTCGGCGATGTGACGATGGAAGTCCAAAATCTAATATTCGATTCCTTCGAATCCCGCGCCCGCACGGTCGTATAAACCTTCCCGATATCAGGAAAATTATGCAGCAGCATCGACAACGTGACCTTGCCCACAAAGCCCGTCCCGCCGATAAAGAAGATCTTCTTACCCTTAAATATTTCTGTTGGTGATAATTTCATTCTTAGATACTCAATAAACACAGCAACGATTCAACCCCTAAATCGTTTCCAAATCTCTCTTTCTCGATGACGGATTTCGTTCAATTCGCTTTCCTTAGACGATCTTAACTCGTCAAGTTTTCCGTCGTTCTCGGGGAGTGAAAATAGACCCTTAATATTCGTGTCATAAAGATCACCGTCATACTTGCGATAAAGACGAAGTCTTTCAGGAGTATTAGTCCGACCGCTTTGTGTCAAAACATTGAAGCTTTCACATCGTGGGCAACAAACGAACAGCTCCTCTGGAGTTTTATCCGGGAATGACAATTGAAATCTACAAACAAAACACTTTTCTTTATCCAGTTCTTCCAACAATTCGCGTTGGGCAAATTTGTCCAAAACAGATTGTGGCAGAGGTGGAATGTCCTCCTCAAATTCAGGCTGATTGTTTAGCCATTTCCTTAAGTAGCGTTTTATCTCATCCGCATACTTCGGAATAAAACGATTTGCCCAGCCGGACATATCAGTACGGAAGTTCGCATGGAAATCTCTTTCATCATTCCCTTTAAGCGGTGCAACCACGTCGAAGTACCATCGCCGCATTTGCGCACACCGAAACAAAACAAGCGAACCATTAATCTCGACACAACCAAGACGGAACTCCAACGGCGGAATGGGAACCAACCTGCCTGCTAACTTTTCGCCTTTGAGGACAAAGCGGTCAGGGTGAAACTGTCGAACAATGTGCTTACATGCACGCCTAATGTCCGGTTTATGAAATCGAACTCTACTTTCGGCCCAATCCGGACACGAACATGACATTTCAGTAAGATTCACCATGTAAAGTTCATCATGACTTCCAGCTACCTCTATTGACCTTCTTTCATTTTCGACCAAGATAGGTAAGCTCAGAAGTGGAGAACGCAACTCATATACGTTGAAATAATCCTTTACTGTGCGTCGTTTCATAAAAAATTCAAAAGAGCTTCACCCCGTTCACAAGGCTTTCCGCGTTTCGCGGCACTTAGCCACGTCGTTTACGGCGTGGTCGGCTTCGATTAAGAAAATCGGAGGGCGTTTTAACGTCCTTTCCGCTATTAGCTTTAACTGGCGATTTTAGGAATTCAAGCAACCCCTCCAACGATGGAGCATTCTTAAAATCCTCGTCCCTATATGGATAAAACTCGTATCTTCCAATCTGCAATTCCTGATTCATTTCTTCGCTTTTCCTTTAATCTCCTCGACAAATCCGATCTTTCGTTTCAGATATTTGGGATCGTTCATTATATCGCCAAGTAGATCAGAAACTACGTCGAAGTTCTTATCGTGTTGATGAATTGCCGATTCGAGTTTTCTCACCTTTTGCGCGAGATCTTTGTGAAGGGCGAGAACCATCTGTAATTTAGAAAATGCCCGGACAATTTGAATACTTGCCTCGACCGCGATCTGCGAATTCAGGACGGTCGCGAGCATGACGGCGCCATGTTCGGTGAAAGCGAATGGGAGGTTTTTGGGATCGCGATGTTTGAAACCTGTCGCAATTTGCGATAGGTTCCGAAATTCACCTATGGTTAGCTGGAAAATGAAATCCTCGGGAAATCTCTTTCTGTTGCGCTTTACCTGTTCATTTAGCCGGCTCGTCGTTACCCCGTAGATAATTGCTAAATCAGAATCGAGCATCACGCGTTGACCACGCAATCCGTGAATCCGATCTTGAATATCCCCTAGAACGGCCAAACTTTTATTTTTGTTTCTCGAATCTGCCATATTTATTGAACACCGAACCTGTCGCAGATTGCGACAGGTTTCGTTTTATTTCGTCAACTTCCGCAAAATAGGATACGAGCGGTATCAACTCTTGACTGCCCTTACCTCCATATACTCGGATTCGACTTCCGTCGATCCATTAGCCGCCCGTTTGTTTTTCAGAATTTCGTCATTGATGAGTTTGCCGATGTGCCAATTCATCAAAACGAGTGCCGAATTAACCGTCGTTGCAACTCTCGCCCGCGTTTGTTCGATCAAACTGCGGATCTCATCAAACAAAACCTCGTTCGTTTTAATTGAAGAGTTTTGTTTAATTTTAGTTGAGATTTTCTTTTCCATAAACTCTTATCATCTCTATCCTAAAATTCACTCCGGCAGATTCATCCGTTTCAGTAACTCTTTGAATCGCGGGTCGTCGCGGAGGTCGTCGTAAAGCGGATCGACCTTAATTCGGGAAAAGTCCTCTTTCGTTGCGAAACCTCTCTCTAGCGAGGCAAATGCCTTGTCCTTGTCGCCGAGTGCTCCATAGATCAAGGCTGCATTAGCTCCCTGGAACGTCGGATCTGTACTGAATTTTGCAAGAATCGCTTCAGCCTCACTTCGGCGTCCGCTTTTCGCATAGGCGTATCCACGAAAACGAGCTAATAATCGCTGATTAACTTCGTCTTTCGGCCCCGCGTCTATGATCTCGATCGCTTCGGCATATTTCTTATTCGCACAATAAGCATGAATGAGCCAAAAACGGCCCGAAATAAAGTTAGGGTCGAGATCGAAAGTTTTCTTGGCCTGGTCGAGGCCCAATTCACTTTGCCTGTCAAATAAATACGCCCCGGCGAGATTTGCCTGCATTATCAAAGATAGCGGCTCCAATTCCACCGCAGTCTTGATCTCACGGATCGAGTCGGCCGTGCGGCCGGCCGACTGAAGGAAAATCCCGTAATAGTAGTGTGATCTTCCATTATTAGGATCAATTTCGAGAGCCTTCTTGAATTCACGCTCAGCTTCGGACCACTTCGATTCGGCTCGAAATGATAGTCCCAAAGCCGTGTGAACTTCAGCCAGATTCGGGTCTATCTCGCCCGCCCTGATGGCTGCATCCCTTGCTTTGGAAAAACCCTCTTCGTTAGAAAATGAAAAAAAACTGTTTCCTGCTCCTGAATTATATGCATAGCTCATACCAACGTAGGCCAGAGCAAAGTTCGGATCGAGCCTTATCGCCTGCTGATAATAATCAATGGCTTTCTCAAGGTCGTTCTTGGATCGTCGGGCTAAGTGATACTGGCCCCTAAGATAGAGCTGATAGGCTTCGTTGTTGTCGGTGTATTTCTTCGCCAGCTTCTGCTCGCTTTCGCCTGACAGTTTTAGCTGCAGTTTGCCCACGATCTCGGTGACGATCTCGCGTTGGGTGGTCAATAATTCCGAAAGTTTCCGTTCATACTGCTCGCCCCACAGCGACTTGGTGGTTCGGGCATCCACTAGCTCGACCGTGATGTTTAGATTGTCGCCCCGCTTGGTGAGGCGTCCGGTCATCACCGCATCTACGCCAAGTTCGGAGGCGATCTTCGCAATATCAGTCTGCTTCCCCTTGTAACGCATCACCGAACTCGTCGGGCTGACCCGCAAATCAGGGATCTGCGTCAGCCGAAAGATCACCGATTCCGCCAAACCGTCCGACAGATAATCCGTGTCGGCATCGGAATTCCTATTCTCAAACGGCATCACGGCGATCGAATTGATCTGCTTGGCAGGCAAAAAGTACCGATAGCCGAAGAACCCGCCGGTAGCAAGGATCAAGACTGCAATGGCAAAAACTGCCAACTGCCGCTGCTTACTGCCTACTTTCCTAAGGGGCTCCGCATCCGCTCCGGTGCGTAGGATAGCGGTTTGGTCGGTCATATTGTTTGGAGTCCAGCCTTTAGGCGGCCCTTCATCGGTTGGCTCAACTTCCAAAATCCGAGTTCTCTGCTCATCGCGAGGACTGCCGCCTGAAGGCGGGACTCCAAACCCGGACAAGATCGCTGTGGCTGGTTCATCATCCGAAGATAAGAACCCAGTCGCTACCGCTCCCGGTTCTGACACGGCAGCCGTCGCCGGGCCTTCGAGCAGTCTATTGCCGTCGTCGAGACAATACAGCAGTGTTTCGTCGACGTAATCCTGTCTGCATTCAGGGCATCGTTTCATAAGCTAATATCCTCAATCATGGAAAAATTCGCAGCTTTGGAAAAGCCGCACGGTAAATTCCGTCATCGAGCGTTAGTAGGCTGTATCCATTTTCGAGAGCGTGAGCGCCGATGTAGAAATCTGTCAAAATGCGTCGCGCTTCGCCGGGCCGCCCGCGCCGTCGGCGTGCGGCATATTTCTGAAAGCCTGAACCAGCGGTTCGCCAGATGGTTTCCGTGCTTGACCAATCGACCTCAATATTTGTGTCGCGGAGGAATTGATCCACGAATCCCACTGTCCGTCTTGGGCCCGCAAGCAACTCTCCATACACAGCTCCGCAGATCGACAACCCGCCGCGTGCTGAAGCGGCCTCAAGCATATTGAGAGCGGCCAGATGTCCACTTTCGGCAGCATCCCACAGTGCAACGATCACATTTGTATCGATGGCTGATGTCATTCGGGATCCCGCAGGCTGCGGACGTAGCGTATGACGGCCTCGCGCCCCTTGCCTATACCCGGATTCCCAATACCTGCGTATTTTGCGAATGGGCTCTCTCGTTTTTGCGGCCTGACGACCATCTCATCGCCGTTTTGTTCGAAAACCAATTTGTCGCCTTCCTTAACGCCAAGTGCCGTCCTTACTTTGAGCGGCACTGTGATCTGCCCTTTACTAGTTATTTTTGCGCTTGTTTGCATATCCCCCTCCCTTTTTCCTTACTTTATCATACATCGCCTTACTTTTTCCCTCATTTTATGGCGGGAATGGGTCGTCGTAATAATCACGTCTACATTACGGACATCTTTTCATCAATTATTGAGAGATTCTCATTCGTTGCATTAGAGCTAAAAATCTCGGATCGTTCGTATTGTCATATTTCCGACCGCAGTTAGGCCATCGTTTCATAAATTGACTCTATTCGGGAAAACCAGCCTTCTTCAATACTTCCTTAAAGCGCGTGTCGTCACGCAATGGATCCATAAATGGGTCGACCTTCATCCCGGCCGTGTGTTGATCTTTTGTTTCGATCGCTTCGTTTAGCATGGCGAAGGCCTTGTCTTTCTCGCCCAACTCCGCAAATAAAGTCGCCACAAAAAACGGATAAAGTTTCAGCCGCGCTCGGTCCCCAGTGATCTTCGTAAGGAATCCCTGCCAGTCGCCGCCCGCAAAACTCTCCCGGATAAACTTTGAGGCATCAGGCTCACCTCTCGAATCCTGGGCCTTGGCAAGTTCCTCGACCGCTGCAGCATAATCCCCCTTCTGGCGGTAAACGTAAAAGAGCTGCAAATGCGCGTACCAGAAATTTGGATCGAGATCGATGTTCTTTTTGCTCACTGTTTCGCTTTCTTCATATTTCCTTTCAAAGAAGAGCAACTGCGCATATTGAAAGTTTGTTACCGGCGCCAAGGGGTCGATCTCCAATGCCCGTCTTACAGCGATACGGGCTTCGTCGAATCTGCCCAGCTCGGTAAGATCCAACCCATACCGGCGATGACCTTCCATATAGTTTGGGTTGAGTTCGGTGGCAAGTTTTTGTTCGCGTAGCGCGCAAGCAAAATCGTGGTCATAGCCAAGACAGACGGCGCCTAATACTGAATGCGGCTCAGCTAAGCTCGGATCCAACTCCAAGGCTTTCAGTGCGAGTTCCCTCGCTTTGGGAACCACTTCGTTTACCTGCGGGTAACTGTAAAGAGCGAGGAACCAATTTGCCTCGGCAAGACCCGCGTATGCCAACGCGAATTGTGGATCAGTGGTTACAGCTTGTTGGTAGAACTCGATCGCCTTCTGAGCATCTTTTGCCGTGCGTTTACTGCCATAGAACCGCCCTTTCAGATACAGTTGATAAGCCTCGTTGTTGTCCGTATATATCTTGGTGATACCCTTTGCATCGTCGCCTGAAAGCTTTAATTGCAGCTTTTGCGTAATTGTCGCCGCGATCTCACGCTGGGTCGCCAGCAGGTCGGTCATTTTGCGGTCGTATTGCTCACCCCACAGCAGCGTGTTGTTTCGAACATCGACAAGCTCGACACTAATAGTCAGGTTGTCTCCTATCTGAGCCAACCGTCCAGTCATCACGGCATCGACACCCAACTCGCTCGCGATCTTTGCGACATCGGTATCCTTTCCTTTGTAACGAATAACCGCACTCGTCGGACTAACTTTCAAATTCGGCAATTGTGTTAAGCGATAGATCAACGACTCCGCCAAGCCGTCGGAAAGATATTCCGAATTAGGATCACCGCTCTTATTCTGAAACGGCAGAACGGCAATTGAATTTATCGGCCCACCGCTCCCAGGTTTGAAATATCGATAGCCAAAGAATCCAACGGCTAAGAGCAAAACCGCAATGCCGACTACTGCCAACTGCCGCTGCTTACTGCCTACTTTCTTAAGTGGCTCCGCATCCGCTCCGGTGCGAAAGATCGCTGTTTGGTCGGTGGTATTGATCTGAGCTCGAGTTGGCGATTCGCTGGCCGGGAACCCAGTCGCTATCGCTCCCGGTTCTGACAATATCGCCGTTGCCGGCTCATCGGATGTCACGCCGTAAACCAGCGGAGTTCCGTCTTCAAGACAGAAACTCAGCGTGTCGTCGTAATAATCCCGTCTGCATTCAGGGCATCGTTTCATAATTCAAGGCTTCTAGGTTGTGAATAACATCGTTCACGAGTCTTTCCGCTGCCACGCGGCGCTTAGCCACGTCGTTTACGGTGTGGTCGGTGTCCGTTACAAGACAAAGATGACTCTTTAACGTCCTTCTCGCTTTTGGCTTTAGCTTTCCGAAACCCAGTCGCTCGCTCCCGGTTCTGACACGGCCTATCAAGCTCTGACCGCCCTTACTTCCAGATACTCGGATTCGACTTCCGTCGATCCATCCGCCGCCCGGTTATGTTCCGTCCACAGCTGCTCCAAATCTTTGCGCAATGCATTCTGCCCGTCGGTATCGAGCGATTCGAATGCTTTCTGTGTGGGGCCAAAATACATCCGGAAATGTTCTACGACTTCCGCCGAGCCGAACGGATATGTGAAATCAATTTTCCGCCTGACCGTCTGCAGATCCGAAACGCCCTCGGCGAACCGCTCCTGTATCACGTCTTCCTTTCCCCACAGGATCGGCGACGGCATTCCGGCAGGCGGCGGAACGTGTTTGGCATTCGTTTTGAACATCTGTCCGGTGAAAGCTTCCGGCGTCCAGTTCGCCATTAAGATCAGGCCGCCCGGCTTGCAAACACGTTTTAATTCGGCTGCCGTAATATTAGGCCGTGGGGCGAACATGGCCCCGAACATCGTCATCACGACATCAAAACTCGCGTCTTCGTATGGCAAAGCCTCCGCATCGCCAACCTCGAAAACGGCGTTCAGACCTTCAGCTTCAGCACGTTCTTTTGCCTGCTCGATCAGATTCGGAGCAATGTCGATACCGGTCACATCCGCCCCGGTCTTCGCGGCCGGTATCGCAAGATTCCCTGTGCCGCACGCGACATCCAGCACACGAATTCCCGGTTTCAGGTCAAGCCGGGCGATGAATTCTTCAGCCCCTGCTTCGATCGATTTTGCTATCTCGCCAAAATCGCCAGCTATCCACATTCCCCGCAGCCTGTTTTTCAGAGACTGCATTTCAGTAGTCGTTTCAGTGGTCTCCATTGTTACTGTCTCCTTCTATTTGATTAGTTTTAATACGTACCTAAGTTCGTTTTTCTAAAGAAAATAAGTGCTCCGAGCCATCCGTGATCGCTGAAACGCAAAAAGCTCGTTTCGCTGCCGTTTTCTTTAAGTATCCTAAACAAGTAATTCAGATCATATTCATACATCGGCATCAGCCGCCCTTTTTTTCCGCGAACGGCAGTCAAAAACTGATGGGCCTTTGGTATATTGCTATAAAACCTGGACCGAAGTTTTTGAAAATGCGTGGATGGGTCGAAAAAGGTTACATGAACCACTCCTACCCCGCCGGGTTCCAGTCTTTCGATCATTTTCCGAATCAATACATTCCCGATCTTCGGATCTATATGCTGCAGAACAATAAAGGAATGTACGAAGTCGTAAACCTCAGATTCTGCTGCCCAAAATTCTGCCGCATCTTGAAGATGGACATTTTGAATTCCATGTTCATCACAATTTTTCGCAGTCTCAGCGAGCATTCCGTGCGAAATATCTACGCCATAAACCGTCTCGCATCGTTCCGCGAGCGGGATCAGATTTCGACCGACGCCGCAACCGTAATCCAATGCCCGCTTTGGTCTGAGGTCGATTCCAAATCCGTCTTTTATCTCACGCCAGATTCTTTCAACGTGGCTCCGTCCGGTTTTAAAGAATTCATCAACTGCACGATCATCCAGATTTTCATGAAGAAACTTATCAAATGCCAAAACGGCATAATACGGATCGTTTGTCCCGAGATCGTCCCATGTTCTTTTGTCCCTGCTCATACGACCTGTCTCCGATATCAGTCGGTAACATTACACAATCCGATGATCGGTTGGTGCAGCATCGTGATCTCGGCGTTGCGGCCCATGTACGAGCGGCCCATCGCAATTGCCTCGGTCAGATTGTCTGCCCTCTCCCAGCCGAGCATTTCCGGGACGTGGGCGTTTTCAGCCCCCGCGACAATAACTTTGCCGACGTGTTGGCGGCCGTTTTCGCCCCAGTACCACATAAAGAACGGGTGGGCACCATGATACGCATTGCCGCGGCGGTACATTTCGATATAAGCCGGATTGGTCGCAAATTCCCGCTCGTATTTTTCACGCAGAAAAAAAGCATCTCGTGATTCGGGGAGCAGACGATGGAAAAATTCGATGTATGACGGATGGAAATTATGGTCGAATTCGTCAAAACATGGATGCGTGATGATCATCACTCCGCCTTTCCTTAATAGCGGCTTGTTGCGATACATATTGAAGTGATAGCCGAGGGCCATCACCTGTACCAGCAACGGATTTAGGGCCGAATAGACGTTGTACGGCGAGATATCGGGGATGCCCGTTATCATGATGTCACACTGGCCTTTGACCGGAATTTCGTACTGCCGGTAATTTAATTCAAGGATTTTTTCATGCACTTTCTCGGTCTCGCCGGCAAAACAGCCGATCAGCTCGTATTGTGCTGGGATCGCGTGAAGCATTTTCCTTCTGGCCGCTCTCGGCAAATTAGAAAACGTCCGCTTCATGGCTTCCCATTTCATCCGGTCCATGAACGAAAATTCGTCCTCGTTCCGCGTCAGGATGTCATAGCCATCAGGAAACATCTTGTTGTTTAGCGCCGTCTCGACGTGAAAAACATTGCAGTTTTCATCAACTAATTTCCCGAGCCGGATCACCTTATGATTCAATTCCGATGCCGGCGGGTCCATATAGGAGTGCGAATCGCGTATCGTCTGCGGTTCATGATGGGCACGCAGGGATTCGTAATCGCACAGCCCGACCGCGACCGACTTATGACCGCCGTCCATCGGCACGAGGTTGATATTCAGATATATAAGAATATCGCTCTCGATGGCACGTTTGTTCACGCGCAGCGGTTCGTTGTGCCGCGTATGGCCTAATGTTACGAGATTGTCATCGTCCTCGGCGTCGTGATTGTAATAACGGTCGGGATAATACTCGTCGAAGATCGTGCTGCCGACCATACGTTTCATTTCCCACGCGGTCATTTTACGGTGCAACGAATTGGCAATGATTATATGAATATCATCGACGCCGTTTGCCGCGCACAGATCGAGCACGACCTCAAGCATCGTCTGCCGCATATCCGGCGTCGCCATCGGCGGCAGCGGCAGCGAAATGTCATCCATCGCTATCGTCACGCGAATCCCCGGCTCAAGCTGCGCATATAAAGGCTTTGCATCGATCGGATGATTCAATGCATAGCGGATTGCCGCCTCTCGATTCGGCAAACCCTTGATCGGTGGATTCGGATAGATCACCCGCGTCCCGATCGGTAGATCATTCAAAATAAAATCCTCGCCAAACGGCATGATTCGCGGCGCGGAGTCTTTGTCGATGTAAACGATCGATTCGTGTGTTTTTTTTCGTAGTTGAAGTGCCATAAAATTCTTAATAGTCGATTTCTGTTCGCCTGTCTAAATCAAACACTTTAATGCCAGCTTCTAAATATCGCTTCCAACCGTCGAGTGCCGTGTTGTTTCTTGATATTTGAGTCAATTTCTCATGTTCTTCTTTAGTAACCACACACCCAACGGCTCGCGAAACCACTTCTTCAATTGGGATTTCACCTTGCATCAAAAGACCGACAATTTTCTTCATCTCCAGAACGTGTTCATGTTGCAATTTAGTATGCTTGTCAGCTTCTAAACTACCGATACTTCTAAATCGTGTGTTCAGCTTCCCATCGGCTTCCGTTATTTTCCAAATACAAATCCCAAGGAGTTCTCGTTTATGGGCCGGATATAAATCAAGCGGGAGTATTGCTTTAATTGCCGTAATTGCACTTTTTATTCGGTCGTCTCTTTCCCTGTGTCCTTTGTAACGTGGCAATGTCATTTCAGCAAACTAATCCTCAGCCGCATTCACGACGCTTCCCGCGTTTCGCGGCACATAGCCACGTCGTTTACGGCGTGGTCAGCTTCGAGTAAAATTCCACAGGGCGTTTTAACGTCCTTACCGCTCCCGGCTTAAGCCAACTCTTTGGTAAGCCCGTTAAAACGGGCTAAAAATTCAAATTCACCCGCAACCACGCCGTAAACGACGTGGCTATGCTCTCTTCATGAAAGCCTCGTGAACAAGGCTCCCCAATTTCCTTCAATTTTCCCACGGATTCAATATCGTCACCGATGAATGTTGAAAATTTTTGACGTTTCTTGTCACCAAAATCAAGTCGTGTTCGAGTGCTGTTGCTTCGAGCAGTGAATCAAGCGCGGGGCGGACTATTCCCCGCTGCTCTAAATCAGCCATCATTTTGCCCCAAACAAGAAATGTCAGTTCTGTAATCGGCAATATGCGACCTCCAAAATGTTGAAGCACATCTTCGAGCCAATTTTGTATATGAACTTTTCTTTTCCCCGACGCCAGTTTTGAAACACCTTTTTTTATTTCGCCAATAGTAAGCGCGCTGAGATAAACATTCCGGGAGTCAACATTGCCAAGCCACTCCACAACTTTGCTCTCCGGGAGTTTTCTCTCGGTTTCGGATACGACGTTGGTGTCAAGCAAATAACTCATCAGTCAAACGAAAAGTCTCGAACAGGTTCTTGCGATCGGTTATCGAGGTCGTCTAAAATAGTTTCCAGCCCGCTTCTTTGGAAAAGCTCCAACAAGCTTTCCTGTTTCCCCCCCGCTTTTTTCCAATCCTCGATTGACACGACGACCGCAACATCTTTGTCATGCCTCCTGATAACTTGGGGCTGCCCTTTTTCGGCAAGCCGAATCAGGCTGCTAAAATTATTTTTTGCTTCTTTTACATTGTGCGACATTAAGATACCTCCAAGTCTTCATAGCAAAATGGCTACGTAGCTATTATTACACATCTACGTTGAATTACATTATTTATCTCACTTCAAATCCAAAATCGCCCAATCGTGCTGCAACGCTGTTTGTTTCAATCTAAAATCCGGATGTATCGCCACCGGATGCCCGACAATTGAGAGCATCGGAAGATCGGATATGCTGTCGGAGTAGGCGTATGATTCGGATAGATTAATATTTTCCTGCTCGGCGTATTCACGGATCCATTTGGCTTTGGTGGCGGAGGCCATGACCGGCGGCAGCAAGCGGCCTGTCGCGTAGCCATTCACGAATTCCAGACGGTTGGCGATGAAATGGTCAACGCCAAGATAGTTCATCAAAGGCTCAACAGTAAAATCCAAAGCCCCGGTGATGACGATCTGTTTTTGACCGATCTTTTTTGACTGGGCGATCAATTCGGACGTTCCTGGATAAATTGCCGGTTTCAGCACTTCTTCAAAAAGCTCATCGGCAAAAAAACGGAGGCGGTCAAATGATTCGCCTTCGTAACTCTTAAAGAAAAATTCGTTGAAGACATTACGACTATAAAGATCGGTCACGCCAAAAAGCGGCAATTTTGCCAGTGTTCCAATACTTTTTTTGGCGGTTTGCCAAATACCGGCTTGCCGCTGGGCGTAGAAAGCGAGCGTATGCACCAAATTAGTGCTTACCAAAGTTCCCTCAAGATCGTAAAATGCCGCTGCCTGACCGTTTTTATTCATAGCTGCGTTGTGCTAATTTAGTTTCACCTCAACTCAGTGTTTAAGATATACGAAAATATTAGCACGTATAACCAATTTTCTATATGAAAATGCAAAAACTTTACATTTTAATTACAATTGTAATTACTTTGTATCTACTAAATGGATGCTCATCACAACCTGTCATAGAAAATACTCTGGCAACTGTCGACCCGGCCGTTATTTCCATTGAAAAGGCCAAAGCATCGGAGCTTTTCGCCCAACGTGAGGACCCTGACAAGCTGCGGCAAGCTATATCTTTGCTTGCAAAACTGAGAAACCCAAACAGCCGGGACTACGAAGTAGAATGGACATTTGCAAAATACAACTATTTCCTCGGCAAACACACCACTGATAATAAAGAAGCCGAGAGTGTCTTTGAAAAAGGCATTGAAGCCGGCAAAATAGCGTCGCGTATACAACCGCAAAAACCGGACGGTTATTTTTGGTATGGTGCGAACCTTGGCGAGCTGTCAAAACTGAGCCCGATCACCGTAGGATTGAGGTCGGTAGATGATGTTCGCGATGCCATGAACAAGGTCATAGAAATTCAGCCCACTTATCAGGGAGCTAGTGCCTATGATGCTCTGGGTCAGGTTGAACTCGCGACGCGGGTGAAAGGCGGAAGTGCGGAAAAAGCCGTGGAATACCTGGAAAAAGCCATCTCTTTAGAAAAAAATAATACAAATCTACGGCTGCATCTTGCCGAAGCATATCTTGCAATTAACATGGATGGCGAAGCCCGAAAACAGTTGCAGATCCTTTTGCAAATGAAAGCTGACCCGGAATATGTCCCGGAATATAAAGAGTGCATCGAAAAAGGGAAGAAGCTGTTGGCGGACAAATTCTAGCGTAACCCGACCTTGTATCTTTGGACGGCTATTTGCGATTTTCCAATAACTCTCTACAATTCATTCTTATATGCGACGTGCGATATTTCCTGGTTCATTCGATCCGCCAACAAACGGCCATTTAGATGTTATCAGGCGAAGTTCGCCGCTGTTTGACGAGATAATTATTGCGGTTCTAAATAATCCCGATAAAACTCCGATGTTCTCGATTGCCGAACGCTGTGAAATAATTTCAGAACTGCTCCCATCAGCCAACAATGGAAACTGTAAGTTGATGGTGGAAAGCTTTTCAGGTCTAACGGCTGATTTTGCCAGGGAAAGGCAGGCGACGGCGATCGTTCGTGGAATCCGCGCCGTTAGCGACTATGAATATGAGCTTCGGATGGCTCTAATGAATAGAAGGCTCGAACCGAACATTGAGACCGTTTTTTTGATGGCAGCAGAAGAATTTTCGTATGTTTCATCTGACCTGATGAAACAGGTTTTTCTGCTCGGCGGACGCGTCGAGGGGCTAATTCCTGATCTCGTTGCCAGAAAAATGAGCAACAAGTTGTCTAAAAATTCATGATACTCGCTGTTAACCACGTACAGATAACAATTCCGCCCGGTGCGGAAGAAGAAGCGAGGCAGTTCTATTGCGGAATTTTAGGTTTGCGCGAAATCCCGAAACCGGAATCGCTAAAGTCCCGCGGCGGTTTCTGGTTGGAACTAAAAGATTTTCAAATCCACATAGGCCTGGAAGAAGATGTCGAACGCTCAAGATCAAAGGTACATATCGCATATGAGGTAGATGATCTAAACGAATGGCAAAAGAAATTAGCTAATAACGGCATCACTATTATCCCGGGTGACCCGATCCCGCATTACCATCGTTTTGAGTTTCGGGACCCGTTTGGAAATCGTATAGAATTTTTGGAACAAATTAAAAATTGACGGGTTATTATCCATTTCTCTTTATGAGTTCATTTCCAGTTTCCAACAATGTAGCTAATATGCATGCGTCTTCGACCTTAAAGGCGGCTCAGGCTGCTGCTGCTTTGAGAGATAAGGGCGTGGACATTATCGACCTGACCGTTGGCGAGCCCGATTTTGATACCCCTGAATTTATCAAGGACTATGCTCGTGAGGGCTTGGCAAAAGGACTTACCAAGTACACGTCAAGTGCCGGAACAAAGCTGTTTCAGGAATCTATCACAGAATTTTATGCCGGACGTTTCGGAGCTGATTTTTCACCGTCCGAGGTCGTTGCTTCGTGCGGCGGTAAGCAGGCGTTGTTTAATGCAGCGTGTACAATCCTGAATCCTGACGACGAACTGCTGATCCCAAAACCTTACTGGGTCACATTTCCAGAGATCGGGGCCTTCTGTGGTGCAAAAAACGTTTTTATCAACACCGAAGAAACGGACTTTGTATTGACTGCGGAGCAGGTCAGGGCAGCGATCACTAATAAGACCAAGCTATTGATCGTCAATTCACCAAACAATCCAACGGGCCGTGTCATTCCACCAGTTGAAATGCAAAAGATCGTCGAAGTTTGTGCGGAACGTGGTGTATATGTTTTGACCGATGAATGTTATTTGTTCTTTGCATATCCGCCAGCCGAGGTTTTTAGTTCCGCCGCTTTGCCTAAAGAACTGCGTAAATATGTGTGCGTTGCGGGAAGTTTTTCAAAAACCTATGCGATGACAGGGTGGCGAATCGGATATACGATCGCAAATACGGATTGGAGCCGTGCGATGGTCAAACTGCAAAGCCATTCGGCAACGCATCCGACATCTTTTGTTCAATACGCCTGTGGCAAAGCGATGCAGAATGCTAGTGAATCCTTAATGTCCGTCGGTTCGATGCTTGCTGAATATGAAAGGCGTAAGAATATGCTGATCCCGGCATTGAATGAGATCAACGGTTTCAAATGCGCAATGCCCGAAGGAGCATTTTATGCATTTGTCGATGTCCGCGAATTACTTGGTGAAACTTTCAAAACTTCAGCCGATGTTGCGGAATTTATGCTGAACGAAGCACACATTGTTGTCACCGATGGTGCGGGATTTGGTGCGGATGGTTTTTTACGAATTTCCTATGCAACGTCGATGGAAAATCTTGAAAGGGCAGTCACCGCTCTGAAAAACATCTTTAACAAAGCGTCAATGCAAGACGGTTAATTTAGGTTGCTGATCTGACTGGTTTATCATTTATACAGTTCTTTTGATTTATTTTGTGTCTTTTTTCGTGTTGATTTGTGGTTACGTCTGAAAAAGCTGGAACCACAAATCAACACGAAAAAACGCTAAAAATCTCAAACTACATCCTTTTTTTTGGTTTTAAGCGCCAAAAACCAGCTGAAATCCGTTGCAATCCTTGATCGTTATTTCCGTGTTTCCGTAAACACGCTTGACCGGGCCATCAATGATATTTGCACCTTTCTCAACAAGTTCTTTGTGGAGACCGTTAATATCCGAAACAATAATATAAGCGTCGGTGCCAAGACCACGCCTTACGGATTCATTGACTTTCATTTCATTGCCGTCAGCTTTGCCAAAGTGCAACTCGGCACCGTCACGCTCGACCATCGCAAATACCGGAGGATCAAGAAAATAGCCAAGTATTGAAAATCCAAGCACATCACGGTAATATTCCGCCGTCTTTACAACGTCGAGAACGACAAACTGAGGTGTTATCTTTGCGAATTTTACCGGATCGCCCATTGATCCCCATTATTTGTTACAGTTCAATTTCCCCCGGTCATCATCAGCCCAATTTCTTCAGTTGACGTAACTTTTGGATCTACCTCGCCGACGATCTTGCCTTTATTTATAACCAAAAGACGGTCGGACAAAGCTGTCACTTCTTCGAGTTCGGCGGAAACGAGGAGCACCGCACATCCCGCATCGCGTAAAGCAATGAGTTTTCGATGAATAAATTCGATCGCTCCTATATCGACACCGCGAGTCGGTTGGGAAACGAGCAATAATTTTGGCTCAAGCTTGAATTCGCGGCCGATTATTAGTTTTTGTTGATTGCCGCCTGAGAGTGATCTGGCAGGAAGATCGGCTATCGGGGGGCGCACGTCGAAATTTTCAATTATCTCGGCAGTTCGCTTTTGGATAGCCGAATTATCCAGAAAACCCGCAGCAGTGGCAGCCGGAGAGCGATAATGCACCCCGAGAATGGAGTTTTCTGCAAGGTCGGAATTCAAAAGCAACCCGCGCTTATGCCGGTCTTCGGGAATATGGGCTATCCCGAGCTCTTTTATTCGCCTCGGACTTAGATTGGTTATATTTTTTCCTTCAAAATAAACCTCTCCACCAGATACGCTCATAAGTCCGGCAAGGGCCTCGATCAATTCGGTTTGTCCATTGCCTTCTATCCCGGCAATACCGACAATTTCGCCCGACCTTGCTTCGAACGAAACACCATCGACCGCTACTCGATTCTTACCGCCGACAGACAAATTATTGACCTCTAGCGCAGTGTCGCCGCTACGGGCATCGTCTTTTTCGACCCGCAAAAGCACGTCACGCCCGACGATCATTCTTGCCAGGTCTTTCGCACTTGTTTCGGAAGTTTTCACGTTCCCAACCGCTTTACCGTCTCTCATTACAGTAACTTCGTCGGAAATAGCCAGAACTTCTTCCAATTTGTGCGTGATTATGACTATCGTCTTTCCCTGATGCTTCATACTTCGCAGTATGCCAAAGAATTCATCTACTTCCCGCGGAGTCAATACAGCCGTTGGCTCGTCAAGGATAAGAAGTTCGGCATTACGATACAGAGCTTTCAGCAGTTCGACACGCTGCTGCTGGCCGACGGAGAGGTCTTCGATATAAGCTTTCGGGTCCACTCCCAGCCGAAGTTCGTTGGATAAAGCCAAAATATCCGCATTCGCTTTATCTAGATCAAGGTTCGCCGCCGATCCGGTTTCGGCTCCAAGAATAATATTCTCAGCAGCCGTCATCGTATCGACCAGCATAAAGTGCTGGTGAACCATCCCTATTCCCAACGCTATCGCGTCATGCGGATTTCGTATCGAAACTGTTTTGCCATCGACCAATATGTCGCCGCTGTCAGCATTATAAAAGCCGTAAGCGATCCGCATGATCGTCGATTTCCCTGCACCGTTTTCACCGACAATGGCGTGTATCGTTCCTTTCTTTACACGGATCGAAACGTCATTGTTAGCAATGACATTGCCAAAGGTTTTTGTTATTTTGCGAAGTTCAAGCATTAAAATAGGCCCTTCTCACTGAACAATCTTACGGTGATCAAAATAGTTAAAACGGCTAAGGATATTGAGAACAAATTGATAAATTTCTTCTTAGACTTATCTTTATAGTAAAAATAAAGAAATACAAACATCAAAGTAGCTACAGTAGATGAAAGAGCAAGTAAATAGCCTCCATAAATAATACTGAACATTAGATTAACTAGCCCAAAGATAACCCCAAACAAGTTAAATATTTTCATCTACTTCGCCATTGCGTCAGTCACCTTGATCTCACCGACGCCAATTCTTCGTCTTGCTTCTTCTACTTTTTGAATTACATCGGCAGGAATAAGTTCTTTATTATTTGCATCTACGGCGTAGGCAACGCCATCCTTATCTAGTCCGAAAACGTGAAAACCGCCTTCGAATTTACCATCATTAACTTCTTTAACGACATCGTAAACCGCAATATCAACTCTTTTTACCATCGATGTCAGAACAAATCCGGGCTTGACGCCGTTTTGATTTGAATCGACACCGATTACGAATTTATTCGCTTCACCTTTATCATTTTTGCCGTACTGCTCGACCGCATCAAATGCCCCAAGGCCGGAATTGCCGGCTGCCGTAAACAAAACATCGGCTCCTTTTTCGATCTGGTTGAGAGCTAATTCCTTTCCTTTTCCCGGATTATTCCAGGCCGAATCTGTGACGCCAACATAATTGTCAACGATCTTGATCTTGGGGTCGTAAAATCGAGCACCTTCTTCATACCCGGTTTCGAACTTGTGGATCAAAGGAATATCCATACCGCCGACAAAGCCGATGACACCAGTTTTCGACTTTGCCGCTGCTATCATTCCGACGAGAAAAGAACCTTCGTGTTCACGAAAAACGAGTGAAGCCACATTCTTTTTCGGCGTTTTGCCGTCGGCCTCGAAGATCACGCCATCGATAATTGCAAATTTGAGATTTGGGTAATCAACCGCGACTTTTTGCATTATCGGCCCCTGGGCAAAACCGATCCCGATTATGAGATCAAAATCTCTTTCAGCAAATGCCCGCATCGCCGGTTCTATGGAGGTCGGGTTTCCCGGCTCGACATCGTAAAGACAGATGTTCAGATCTTTTTCCGCACGTCTCACGCCTTCCCACGCCGCCGCATTGAAAGACCGATCGTTTTTACCGCCGATATCAAAAACTATTCCGACCTTTGTGGTACAACCTGAGCGCTTGGCTTCCGAGATGTTTCCGCAGGACGCCACGAACAAAACGGCAAGGATCATCAGGCTGGCAAATGAGATATGTTTAGTTTTCATAGGATCAGAGGCAGTTAAGTGCTTTGGTGAAACTAGATTACAAATATATAAACAAATGGGCAAGGAAAAACCTTGCCCATGTTCTATTTATTTGATAAGCGTTTAATTTTATTTGATACCTTTTCGGATCAGTTGTTCCCTCAAGGCTTTTGCAACAGCAAAGTCAAAACCCGTTTGCTGGCCTCTTTTTTTTCGCTCCTCCAGCAGATAGGAATCCCGTTTCTTTGACAATTCAATAATCTCGGCACGGATTTCCACACGTTCGGCGATACGTTTGTCAATTTCTTTTTTTCGCTCAGGAACTGACATTTTCTTTAATGCCTCGGGTAAGTCTTTTTCCTTTACATCCTCGATCTTTATTTTCTCATTTTCAACGTCCTGTACTAGGTCACCATCATATTGAAAACTATTAACGGCTTTGTTGACCGCTCTATCAGCCTGTGCGACATCCGAAGCTCCTGCAGTAATGTGAAGTTCCGTTAACTGGCGGGCGCTAATGTTCAATGATTGAAGTTCTTCGCTTCCGTAGGTCAAATATGTATTGCCGACCTTACCGGCAAGCTCGGCCAATTTAGCGTCGTAAGGCGTTGAGATCGCCTGCACGCCACCGTCCTGAGCAATGGCAAAATATCTGCCTTCACCTCGTGCAGCGATCGCCTGCCAAATTTCTCTAGTTCCGTCGATGCTGCCGCATTGGATCGTATTGACTATCATATTCTTACGGACTGCTTCGGAGGTTGTTACGAGGACGTCCGGTTCCTGGGCATAATTCTGCGGAGGTGCATCGCCGACCAGAAAGACGATCTGGGCCATTCCTTTCCCGGCTTGAGACCAACCCGCTTTTTTGACACCTTCGGAAAGAGCTTTGCGGACATTTTCCGGGGTATCGCCTCCGCCATCGGCCTTGTAGTCAATGAGGATAGAATATGCTTTGTCAAGATCTTCCGTCAGCGGCAAGATTTTCGTTACGTATTCGTCACCAATATCGCGATATGCTACCAACCCGATTCGGACTCTCGGCCGGGCCGGTTTTTGCATCACTTCATTGATAATGCCCCAAATCCTCTGCTTCGCTCCTTCGATCAAACCGCCCATCGACCCGGTTGTATCTAACACAAAGACCATCTCTAGTGTGTCTTTCTTACGAATTGCAGTTTGGGGTTCAGAACGGGAATGATTTGATCTTTTCAAGGTTAGTGGGCCATGTTTCTGGGCAAAACTAACGTGAGCAATGGATGTAACGAATAAAACTGGGAGCAGCATTTTTGCAAAAATATTCTTCATAACGATCTCCTGAACGATAAAAAATTGCCGTTTTCTGGTTCGGCCTGTATCTATCGAACGCAGATAAGGAAGATCACTTGCAAAAAATTTTCATTGTCCGACAACGTCTTTGATAAGTTGAGACGAATTTTGGTTGTTTTCGTGTGAGATTTTGTAGGCATCTGCTAATTTTGAGCCTATCGAATCGGCTTGATCTTTATTTCGGCAATAGAGAAGGCCAACTGCGTCGCCGTGGCTGACCTGTTGTCCGAGTTTTACTTCGGAGGCATAGCCAACGGCATGATCGATCTTATCGTCGGCTTTTCGTCTGCCGCCGCCTATTTCAACGATCGCATTACCGATGGCAAGCGTATCTATTTCGGAAACAAAACCTGTGGCAGAAGCAGTGATGGCCGTTTCAACCAGACTTTTGTCTAAAAGCATTTCGGGATCGTCACAAATTTGCGGATCACCGCCCTGGCAATCGACATTCTGCTTGAATTTCTCAAAAGCGGTTCCGTCATCAAGCGCTTTTTGAGCTAATGTACGAGCCGCATCGATATCAACTTTGACGCCGGCCAACACAAGAATTCTTGCTGACAGTTCAAGCGAAAGATCCCATGTTGGCCTTGAAAGTTCATCGATCTCGCCTTTTAGTATCTTAATGCATTCGTAAACCTCATGAGCGTTCCCGACAAATCTACCGAGCGGCTGACTCATATCAGAGATCACGGCTTCGGCTTTTACACCGAAGTTTGATGCGGTTCTGACGAGGGCATCCGCAAGTTCTTTTGCATCCTCAAATTTCTGCATAAATGCGCCGGAACCCGTCTTTACATCTAATACCAGAACGTCGAGGCCTTCGGCCAATTTCTTGGACATTATCGAAGCGACGATCAGCGGAATATATGGAACGGTCGCAGTTGCATCGCGGAGCGCATATATCTTTTTATCGGCAGGTGCGATTTCCGCAGTTTGTCCGGCCATCGCAAAACCAACTTGTTTTATAATTCGGCGAAATTCATCGGTTGAAAGTTTGACGTTGTATCCTGGGATAGATTCGAGTTTGTCGAGTGTCCCGCCTGTATGGCCCAGGCCTCGTCCCGAGATCATGGGAACGGCAACGCCGCAAGCCGCGACAAGCGGAGCGATAATCAGAGATGTTTTGTCGCCAACACCGCCTGTCGAGTGTTTATCGGCCTTCGGGGCGTCGATGTCCGAAAAATCGAGAACTTTACCCGAATGAAGCATCGAGTAGGTCAAGGCATCCTGCTCAGCCAAATTCAGCCCACGCGTAACCATCGCCATAAGTAGAGCGGTTATTTGGTAATCAGCCCAACTCGAGTCACAAACGCCATCAATGAAGGTATTAAGATCATCGATGGAAAGTTCGGCCCCATCGCGTTTTTTTGCAATTATTTCCTGCGTCCGCATAAGTTTACATTAAAAAAGACTGCCCAAGTTTCGCACAAGAACAGTCCTTAAGTCTATGAATGATAACGGTTTTACAATCGGCGCAACAAAACCACCGCATCTACTTTTATGGCTTTTCGTTCGCCTACCGCATCAACGCCTTCGCCTGTTTTGGCTTTTACACTGATGCAATTGTGTTCGATCTCTAAAGCGATGGCTAAACTTTCGCGTATCGCTTCTATATAAGTACGGAGTTTGGGCTTTTCCAGGCTGATGGTCGAATCAACATTTACGACCTCAAAACCTTTCTCCTTCATCAGCCCGACAGCATAACGTAAAAAGACAAAACTTTCGGCATTTTTCCAACGCTCTTCGCCATCTGAAAAATGCGAACCGATGTCGCCGAGGGCAAGGGCTCCCAGAATCGCATCCGTGATCGCATGCGTCAGGGCATCGGCATCGGAATGTCCGTCGGCTCCCAGGTCCGATTCGATGACCACCCCACCCAAAATGAGCGGCCTTCCCACAACCAACCGGTGTATATCATTTCCAAACCCGATTCGAAACATATGCAAATTATTCAGAGCTTCTAAGAAATGCTTCCGCCAGCATTATATCTTCCGGATATGTGATCTTGATATTCTTCGAGCTACCCTCGACATAGGCTATTTTTTGCCCCAATTTTTCGACCAGATAACATTCGTCGGTCACATTATTGGTTAGATCGACGCCTGTAAATGCTTTTCGAAGTATCTCATAACGAAACGCCTGCGGGGTCAAAGCACGCCGCAAGTATTCGCGGTCAAGCGTTCCAGTGATCTCATCGCTGCTTATTGTTTTGATCGTATCTGTCAAACTTGCGACAAGGCAGGCCGCACCGACATCGGCAGCCTTTAAAATTGTCGCCTTTATTTCGTCAACGGAAACCAGCGGCCGTGCCCCATCGTGAACAACGACTATCTCAGTCAATTCGTCGGCAAATAGCAGGCCTTCTAAAACCGATTCGGCACGTGTGCTGCCGCCAGCAACAACTTTTTTAAGTTTTGTAAAAACATAGTCGGCTGCAAAGTTGTTAAAAAAATCTATCTGATCACGGGCCAGAACAAGTATTATTTCCGAGATCTCCGGACACGATTCGAAGCGTTGCAGCGTGTGGATTATAACTGGATTGCCGAGGATTTTGAGAAACTGTTTAGGGGTGTCGGATCGTAACCTTTTACCGCTGCCGGCCGCAACAATGATGGCAGTATTCATCGGAACAAAACTGATCTAGGATTCGATCTCTTCAATAATGGTGGTTTGGCGAAGTTCCCGCGTTGCCTTTCTAAAACCCATGGAACGCGAATCATGAATACCCAGACTGCCTTCAGGACTATCGTCTTTTTCTTCCCATAAACGCCCAAAGATCATTTTACCGGCTGTAGTTTGAAGTACACTGGTAACAGCAATATCAGCAGTTTTACCTATAAGCCGCCTCGCGTTATCGACTACTACCATCGTCCCGTCGTCAAGGTAAGCGACTCCCTGATTATATTCCTTGCCTTCCTTCAGCACGAAAACGCGCATTGCTTCGCCCGGCAGAACCACGGGTTTTAGGGCATTTGCTAATTCGTTAATATTTAAGACGGAAACGCCACGCAGTTGCGAAACTTTATTAAGGTTAAAATCATTGGTAACAATAACCGCGTCAAGCTGTTTTCCAAGTTCGATCAATTTTAGATCGACTTCCTTGACGGCTGGGAAATCAGTTTCGATTATCTGGATATCAAGCTTGCTGTTGTTTCTGAGACGCTGCAACATATCCAATCCGCGACGTCCACGCTGTCTTTTAGAAGAATCCGCCGAATCCGCGACCTGCTGTAATTCAGCAAGAATGAAATTGGGAATGATCAGCGTGCCACCCAAAAAACCGGTCTCGGAAACATCTGCAATACGGCCATCAATGATTACCGAGGTATCGAGGATCTTATAGTCGCGTTTCAGCGATTTATCACTAAAGATTCCGCCGAGCGCCGATAGGTCAAGATATTCGCCTTTCGCCGCACCGACCATTAAGCCGATATAACCCATGAAAAAAGCAAGTGAAATGGTAAGGAATGTCTGCATTTCAGCCGAAACAGCCGATTCTTTTTGAATAGATATTAAAACCCCGATCAAAAACGCCCCGAGAATTCCGAGGATCGAACCTATCGCGGCACCTATCAAAGTTTTGAGCGAAGCACGCCGCACCCTCATCTCGAACGCAATAATAACGATACCTACGATTGCCCCCAAAATAACCGATAAAATGTGCCGCGTGTTCATGCTCACATTCTCACCCAAGCCAAATTTTTGGGTTCTTTCGATCGGATTCAACTGATATGCGAGGAGCATTAAAAGTGATACAAATCCGATTCTAATTGTGAGAATATCGAGTTTCATCGTTTGAATTCTATCACGAAACCATTCTTGCTGTAACCGAACTTAGCAATTGAAGAATTGAAATTCCTTTTTTAAGCAGCCAAATCAGAACTAATATTGTCATTTTTGCCGAAAACACTAAAATCAGATCAAAATTCACATTTATCAAACGCCGATTGAGTTCCGGATTTCAGACAATTCATCTGACATTACCAAACTAAATATAAATTAAGAAACAAATGAAACTTTGGGACCTACGAAATTGACTGTAAAAAATGTATTATCTTAAAACCAATATTTAGTAATAGGACGACTCACCCGCCGATGGCAAAACAACCCGCAACAATTTATGTCTGCCAAAACTGCGGCGGACAATCACGTAAATGGCTAGGACAATGCCCCGATTGCGAAGAGTGGAACACACTTGTCGAAGAACGCTTTCGTGCCGCGGCTCAATCCGCCGGTGGCGGACGTGCCTTATTTTCAGGTATCAGGGACAGTAAGCCGGTCTCCTTCGGTGATATAGAATCGCAGGACGATGCCCGCACGCCTTCAGGTATTGAAGAATTCGACCGCGTTCTTGGCGGCGGTATTGTTGCGGGTTCACTCGTTCTGATCGGCGGTGCCCCGGGGATCGGTAAATCCACTATTGTCATTCAAATGGCTGACAAACTGGGACAAACCCGGGCAAAGGTACTCTATATTTCAGGTGAAGAATCCGAACGGCAGATCAAGATGCGAGGTGAAAGGCTTGGCCTGAGTGCGGAAAATCTCTTTATTTTACCGGAAACGAGTCTTCAAACGATCATGGCCGAAACCGACAAACTGCGGCCAGCTTTCGTCATTGTGGATTCAATTCAAACCATCTTTAGCGACAAGATCGAATCCGCTCCCGGGAGCGTTTCACAGGTCCGGGATGTTGCTGCGCAGTTTATGATGTTTGCCAAACAGACCGGAACACCTGTATTCCTCACGGGCCATGTGACCAAAGAAGGCTCGATCGCCGGCCCGAAAACATTGGAACATATTGTGGACACCGTTCTTTATTTCGAAGGTGACCGCCATCATAATCACCGAATTATCCGGGCAACAAAAAACCGCTTCGGTGCGGCCAACGAAATCGGTGTTTTCGAGATGACAAATGCGGGACTGGTCCCTGTCGGCAATCCGTCTGAACTTTTTTTGCAGGAACGGCCAGAAGGAGCAAGCGGTTCGGTCGTAACCGTCTGCATGGAAGGCACACGGCCAATGCTTGTTGAGGTACAGGCCTTGGTTTCAAGTAATAAATCAGCATCCGGACGGCGCATGGCACAGGGCTTTGATTATAACCGCACGTCGCTTTTGATCGCGGTATTAGAAAAACGTCTAGGTTTACAACTTGCTGGTGATGATGTATTTATCAATATTGCCGGCGGTCTTGAGGTTGACGAACCGGCCGCCGACCTCGGCGTGATCGCGGCAATTGCATCGAGTTTTCGCAATTTACAGGTTCCGCCTGAGATCGCCGTATTTGGTGAAGTGGGCCTGACAGGCGAGGTCCGCGGCGTCCTTCAGGCACAAGCGCGTGCACGTGAGGCCCAAACGCTCGGGTTTAAGAAATTGATACTTCCGGCTTCAAATAGGTCCGGCCTGGAGAAACTTTTGGGCATTCGGGTCGTCGGCGTGAAAAATCTGGAAGAAGCGATGGATGAATTATTTTGAGGGACACGGACAACCTTGTCCGCTATTCGTTGCTGAAAAGATGTCAGTGTTCCGATCTTAGAATGAACAAAACGATCTTACATGACGGTGCTGAAGGCGTTAAAGAGCGCTGGCCGATTCACGTGCTTTACGGCGGGGCACATCTATTCAAAGCCGATACGCCTGAAAAACTCGGTAATATTGCACTTAGGTCTCTAAATACCTATGCATCTAATTTTGTGGAATTTGCCGATGCAATGAGCCTTAAAGGTTCCGAAGCATTACCGCGTTTCCCGAAAGCAATTGCCACTCTAGAAAAAGATTTGGCGAAGCAGCCCGAAAAATTTAGATCTGAAAATTTTCCGGCATGGTTTGCCTGGACGATCTACAACCGCACCATCCAGAAACTACAAGCGGAGCCAATCGAGGATTTTAGAATAGATTTTGAAGACGGTTATGGCTTTCGTGTGGATGAAGAGGAAGATGCTCATGCAGTTTCGGCAGCCGAAGAACTTGCCAAAGTATTTAAATCAAAAACTATCACCAGGTTTTCCGGTTTAAGGATAAAAGCTTTTGCACTTGAAACTTACGAACGCTCGGTTCGAACGCTTAATATTTTTCTGGACACATTTCTTAATAAAAACAACAACCATCTCCCGGGTGGTTTTGTTGTTACGCTGCCAAAAGTCAACGATAAGAAGGAAGTTCGTGAATTATGCAAACTTCTTGACCAAATAGAGAAAAAGTATCATTTGAAAGCGAAATCGATCGGAATTGAAATAATGATCGAAACGCCTCTTGCTGTCTTCGATAAAAATGGCAGGCCAGCTCTAAAAAATATTGTAAAAGCCGCAAAAGACCGTCAGATCTCAGCACATTTTGGGGCTTATGACTATACTGCGAGTCTCGGAATATCAGCTGGCCATCAATCCTTACATCACGAGTCCTGTAATTTTGCCCGGCAAATGATGTTGATCTCATTGTCACCATTGGGAATAAGGCTTTCCGATTCGGTAACGACCGAATTACCGGTACCGATACATAAGGGCGAAAAGCTCTCACAGGCTCAATTGTCGGAAAACAGGCAATCTGTGCATTCAGGTTGGCGGACGCATTTTCAAAATGTAACGCGATCTATGACGGGCGGTTTTTATCAAAGTTGGGACCTGCACCCTAATCAACTTGTCGCCCGCTATGCCGCTGTTTACGCCTTCTTTTTAGAGGCGAAAGACGCACAGGCAGACAGATTGAAAGGGTTTATCGAAAAAGCTGCACAGGCTAAAATTACTGGAAATACTTTCGACGATGCAGCATCAGCCTTAGGGCTTGTAAACTTTTTTCGGCTCGGTTTGAATTGCGGGGCATTTACGTCAGGTGAGATTTTGGAAGTAACCGGTTTATCCGCTGACGAACTGGGATCCGGATCGTTTTCTCAGATCACCGGATCAAGGCGAACATCTGGTGAAGATTAGATACTTTCATCAGTGGACATTATCTTTTCCAGCATTTCCTCTTTTTGCTGTCGTGGATCACTTAATCGGACAGAGGGATTTTCTTCAGTATTTATTGATGGATTTCTTAATGGATCAATATGGACCGGCAAACCCTCGCGAACCAGACATGCGGAGATTATCTTTGATACAAGTTCCTGTTCAAATTTTGTTATTTCAACAAATTTCACTCCTATACCTGTATTTTCGAACCGGTATAAAGCTTTGCATTTTAAAGGCAATCGATTTTTGTTGGGCAGCTCGATCTCTATCCTAAATTCTTCGCCTGTGTATATATTCTCTTCCCAATCAGTAAAACAGCCGCCAATGCTGATCTGCTGCAAAATAGTCTCATGCGTCTCGCCAAATTTATTATGTATGGTTGCAGGAATATCCAGAGAATATCTGGTGTGTTGTCTTTGGTTTGATGACATCTGTTTGGAGGGATGATCGTGAGATTTCGTCGTATCTCACTAAATATATTTTACCGATATATCTGCGGCTAAAGCAACACATATTTCTGGCGCCCATAAGCAAAAGAAAAACCGTCGCTAAAAGACGGTTTTTATTCAAAATATTAAGGTCAATTAGTTGTTTGCAGCTTCTGTTTTCGTACAGTGATTGGCAAAAGCATCCGTTAATGCTTGTGCGATCATTGCCGGCGGGCGGCCTTCGAGGTCACGGCGTTCAAACATTTGCACAAGTTCACCATTCTTTATAAAGCCAATTGATGGCGATGACGGTTGATAACCTGTAAATAGTTCGCGAGCTGTATCTGTTGCATCGATATCAGCACCAGCGAAGACCGTGATGACGCGATCAGGCTTTGCTTCCGAATTTTGCAACGCCATTGCAATCCCAGGACGAACGCCGCCGGCCGCACAGCCGCATACCGAATTGACGACCACCATCAATGTACCGTCGGTATTTTTAACAGCTTCTGCTACTGCTTCAGTTGTTTTTGTTTCCTCGATCCCAAGCTGCGCAAGCTCGGCACGCATTCCGTGGATCATAATTTCCGGATAAGGCATAATATTTCCCCTCTAACTATTTTATCGTAAAACTGGCCAGATCAAATACCTGACCTTTTTTTCAAGTATTCATTACGCGGCGGTTTGAGTCAAGTTACGGAGTGGAATCCAAAACGTATTTGCCCTGTGTCGGCTTATTCCCTAATATTGAAATTAAGGGAAATAATGGGCGAATAGTGGGTGTTTGTAGAAAATGGCAATTGAAACGGAAAAAAAGTATCGTCTTGATAAAAAACGTCTTGTCGAAATAACCGCGAAGCTGAGTGAATTAGGCGCCGAATTTGCCAGCGAGGTTTTTGAAGAGAATTTTCTTCATCGCGGATCGGTCCTCGATGAAAGAGGTGCCGTGCTTCGTTTGAGAAAAATAGGCGATATTACGCTGCTGACCTATAAAGAACGCTTTAGAAACGATTCGGATATCAAGCACAGAATCGAACACGAAACTATCGTCTCCGATGTCGATGCAATGGAATGTATAATCCAAAGGCTCGGTTACAAGCTCTCAGTAATTTATGAAAAGCACCGTAAGACCTGGCATTTTAATAACGTAGAGGTAGTACTAGATGAACTGCCGTTTGGCCTTTACATGGAAATTGAAGGAACTATAGAAGAAATTGAAGAAGCGGAAAAACTGCTGAGTATTCAAGATCTGGAACCCGAACCGCGTGGTTATCCTCGCTTGACCGTTAAGTACGGCAAACTGGTTGGCGATGTTTCCGAGGCAAGGTTCGAGCGGACAGTTGCGGCCTAATTCAAAATATCCTGGCCAATAAATGACATCTGGGAATTAAAAACCTCGCCGCTTACCGCCACTTTTCGATATGAACCATCCGGCCTTAATATTCTCGCGTTAACGTTATCTCGTAAATATGCTTCCAGAATTTCGTTTTTTATGTAATCTCTGATCATTGGATCTAAGATCGGCAAAACGACCTCTACACGCCGATCCAAATTCCGCATCATCCAATCCGCGCTTCCAATATAAATTTCCTCGTCCACATCACCGCCGCCATTGGCAAAATAAAAAATGCGGCTATGCTCAAGAAAACGTCCAACGATCGACCTGACCCTAATATTCGCCGACAAACCCTTGACGCCCGGCCGCAATGCGCACACGCCGCGAACGATCAGGTCGATCTCGACACCGGCCTGAGAAGCTTCATAAAGTTCCTGAATTAGAATTTCATCCGTCAAACTATTTAATTTTACGATTATCCGTCCAACCTTACCGCTAAATTTATTAGCCTTTTCGCGTCGGATTAGATCTATCAACTTCTCGCGAAGGTTGAGTGGGGCAACCAGAAGCCGGTTGTATTTCGTTTGCTGTGAATATCCGGTCAAAAAGTTAAACAGGCTGGTTGCATCGGCACCGATCTCTTCATCTGCGGTCAGCAGTCCAAGATCGGTATAGATCCGTGAGGTCGTCGGATTGTAGTTGCCGGTAGCAAGGTGAACATATCGAAAAAGTTTATCCTTTTCACGCCGGACAACGAGCAGTACTTTTGAATGGGTTTTTAATGTACTGATGCCGTAAACAACGTGCACACCTTCGTTTTCAAGCCTTCGCGCCCATTCTATATTATTTTCTTCATCGAAACGCGCCTTTAGTTCAACAAGAGCTGTCACCTGTTTCCCCATCTCGGTCGCCCGGATCAGCGAATTTACGATCGGTGAATCCTTTCCCGTTCGGTAAAGGCATATTTTTATTGCCTGAACGTCAGGGTCCTCGGCAGCTTGAGCAATAAAATCCGTTACTGATGAATATGCCGTATAAGGGTGATGAAGCAACACATCATGTTTTTTCAGCGTGTCAAAAATGCTCTTTTTTTCAAGCATAACCGACGGATGAACAACCGTGATCGGCTTATCTTTAAGCTGCGGACGATCGAGTGAATATAACTGCATAAGGTCAGGAATATCGACAAAACCATCGATCGGATAAACATCCTGTTCGCTCAAACCTATTCCGTCGCTCAATACCTTGAGCATTTTTTCAGGCATTTCGGCAGAAACTTCAAGACGCACGGGAAAGCGAAAACGCCTCCGCTGCAGTTCGCGTTCAAGAGTTCGCATTAGATCGCCGGCTTCGTCTTCGCGCAGCTCGATGTCCGCATCGCGTGTGACACGAAAAAGAAAGCCGTCACTCGCTTTCATGTTGGGAAAAAGATTTTCAGCGTTAGCTGCTATCACTTCTTCAAGCAATGTAAACCGCCCGTTTTTCTCGTTGATCGGTATCAGCCGCGTCACTGTCGGCGGCAGTTTTATGCGAGCAAAACGTTTTTGTCTAAATAAATGTTTTAAATTTTTCTGGGTATAATTCCGGTTTGGTTCAATAAAAAGGCCAATGTTCAAGCTAAGGTTCGAAATATACGGAAACGGATGGCTCGAATCGACAGATTGTGGCGTCAGGATCGGAAAAAGATTCTCGCGAAAGTATTTATCGAGTTTTCTTTTATCCTTGGTATTTAAGCTTTTATATGGCTCTATTGTAATTTTCGCCTCGGAAAGTTGCGGCAGAACTGTCTCTTTCAAATATGAGACCTGGCGGTTTAGCATCGGGCGGAGCCGTTTCCCGATCTCGCGCAGCTGCTCCGTCGCCGTCAGGCCATCCGAAGACAATTCGCTCACTCCTTCCTCGATCTGTTCCTTCAAGCCGGAAACACGTATCATGAAGAACTCGTCCAAATTTGTCGAAAATATCGATAGGAATTTAAGCCGTTCGAGAACCGGAAGATTTTCTTCCATCGCTTCGTCAAGCACGCGGCGATTGAATTCAAGCCAGCTTATTTCACGGTTAAACAGCGAAACCCCTTCAAAGGAGTCGTTTGAATTCACTTCCAAACCTGGTTCGATTGTATGTTTTGAGGTCTTAATTTCAGTATGAATCATATCGGAGCGAATTTTGATTATAAAACAAAGCTCCCGGATCGCATGTTAAATTACTGTTACCAAAATGTTACACCACTTTAATGCTAGCACAGTATAGTAACCTTAGTTCCAACCGGAATTACATAAAAGACCTCTTCAATGTCTTTATCTTTCAGCGCTATGCACCCTGCCGTCCAGTCGTTGTCGATTCCGCCTCCGTGTATGTATATCTCGCCGCCAAGGCCGGTTTTCTGCGGTGGCATTTTTCCGGCATCTAGTGCTTTTGTAATTTCACGGTATTCTTCGGCTGTGATAACGCCACGACCAAACCCTCGCGTGGCATCATCTGCAGCCGGGTAACCAATACTGAGCGAAAGGTGGTATTTACTTTCGGGGTTTTTGGCAACAATGTAAAATTCCCCTTCCGGAGTTTTGCCATCGCCCTCAGTTTCTTTTTTTCCTGTCGGAGAAAAACCAAGAACTATTTCGTAATTCTTGATCAGACACCCACCATCGAAAATCTCGAGTTTCCTTTTGCTTTTCGTGATTATAATTTGAGGATCTACTAATTCAGGAGATTCATTATTTGGCATTTCGGCATCCATAGCAATATTTCAGTTCTTAACTATCCGTTCCACTAATATACTAAATATCATTATGTGTTTTCTTTTCATCTGAATGGACCATGATGTTTCTCGGTTCATCGCCATCGCCTTCGATTCTTATATGAAATACCTTTCCAGTAAATGGATATTCTCCCAGCCGTTCGCTCCATTCGATTATCACGACCGCCTTTTCAACTTCGAGAATTTCGTCTAGTCCAACCGCGAAGGCAATGTCGGTTCCCTCTTCCAAGCGCCACAGATCAATATGATAAACATCGAACTTTTTAGTTTTATAGAGATTAACTAATGTAAAACTCGGGCTAGTTACTTCATCAATATCAAAATTGAGGGCATTTAGAACTCCCTTAGTAAAGAGTGTTTTACCAGCTCCAAGCCCACCATCTAACAGGATCGCTTCACCTCCGGTGAGGCTTTCACCGAGCTTTTCCGCAAACTCAAAGGTCTCGCCCGGTGAATATGAAACAGTTGAGTTATTATCCATTGACCGCCTCAAAAGCCTCACCAAGACATTCACGAACATCTGAAGCTGTCATTATTCGCTTACCATATTTCTTTTCGGCAATATCACCGGCCATTCCGGCAATATAAACCGCTGCAACCACAGTCTCAAAAATATCTACTTTCATCTGAGATGCCTGTGCGACGAATCCAGCAATAATTCCCGTCAGCGTATCGCCATTTCCGGCTTTTCCAAGCCCTGCATTTCCTGTTGGGTTCACCACAACTTTGCCATTCGGTTCGGCAATCAAGGTCCGCTCACCTTTTAAAACCAATATGACATTATGCCTTTGCGCAAATTCACGAACTGCTGTTACCCGGTCTTTCAAAACTTCCTTATCTTCAGTACCGAGCAGGCGTAAGAACTCTCCTTCGTGCGGTGTCAGTATCAATGGAAATAAATTTGAACCTTGTATTTTGAATGGTGATAAAGCGTTCAAAGCACTTGCGTCGATGATCATCGGCGTTCGCCTTTTTTCGACCAAAAGATCAATAAATTTCGATAAATTCTGTTCGCCAAATGAAAGCCCGCTGCCGACCGCGACGGCATCTGCTTTTTGCCAAGCATTGTCAACCTCAGAAAACGCTGTGTCTGAGATCGATCCATCCTCATTTTCCGTAATACATTTCACGATAACCTCCGGCAAAACCCGCGACGCAACCGTTTCATAAGACATCTCATTGGTCATGACCGTAACCAGACCGGCACCAGAGCGCATTGCTGCATTCCCGCACAAAACTGCTGCACCGGAATAGTCCTTTGAGCCTGCGATCAGCAAAGCATGGCCCCGTTTATTTTTATAGGAATCAGCCGAAAAACTTGTATTTTCCAGCCATCGTTTTGCATCACTTTTTTCAGCAAGAAAGATCTGCGACGGTTGCCGTACAATTAATTCCAAAGGCGAGCCGATGTTCGCAACGGTCAGTTCACCATTGAAATTTGAAGCAGGCGGAAGAATATTAGCTGGTTTTGGCGCCGTAAAGGTAACGGTTAAATCTGCAAGCAAGGAAGGGCCAATTACATCAGCATTATTTGCATCGAGCCCTGACGGAATGTCAATTGACAAAAAAATCGGTCTCTCCACTGTTTCAAAGGCACTGCCAAATGCTTTTGCTAGTAGTGCAAAGTCATTACGTAATGGTGCTGTCAAACCAGTTCCAAACAAAGCATCAATAACAACATTATAATCAAAATAATTATGCAAGCTGTCAAAGAACATTCGATGAGCAGCAACTTCTATAAGGCATAGAGCGGGTTCGCCGATCTTTTGTCCACGATGCAGTTCTCTGAAAACCTCCAGATTCTTTCTCGCGTCACCTTTCATCTCCTTATCGGCGGCAGTCAGGCAAAGTGAAACATTTGCCCCCTGCGTCCAAAGTATCCTGGCCAAAGCTAGGCCGTCACCACCATTGTTGCCTTTTCCGCAGAGAATCAGAAATTTTTTGTATTTGACAGAGCCGCCAAGCTTTTTCGTAATTACACGTGCAACTGCATGAGCGGCGTTTTCCATTAGCAGCAGCGAGGGAATGCCATATTCCTCGGTCGTCAAACGGTCAACCTCGCGTATTTCAGCCGCTGTTAAAACTTTCTGCATACCACATAAGTTGCCACGAAAGAGTTCGGAGTTCAAACTTCAGCTCGTCTCTTTATAATCCGAAACACACCTTGAAATATAAATTCAGCGCATAAAAAAGCCGCATCCAGTTAAAATGCAGCTTTAATAACTTTAGTTTTTGAGGTTGCAAACACACCTCGGCGGCTTATAGACAAATAGTTTGCCTGCCACTGTGCTTGATCACCGTTATCTTCCGTTCATTTAATAAAAAGGTTCATTAACATCCGGTTTCCATAAACCGCGTAAAAGTTTTGAATGCTCCCGACAAGATTCGAACTTGTGGCCTTTCACTTAGGAGGCGAACGCTCTATCCTACTGAGCTACGGGAGCATAATACTTATTGACCTTAGGTTGTCATAAATCCGCAAATCTACCAAAATAAAATAATGACGTTAATATTAGCTATCGTAACGTATTAGGGATTGTACATCATAGCCGTCAAATTTTTTGCGACCGCCAAGAAAATCCAGTTCGACTACGAACAGTAAACCGACGACAATGCCGCCAACCCCTTCGACCAAGTCAACAACAGCCTTTGCGGTTCCGCCGGTGGCTAGCAGGTCATCGACTATCAAGACTCGATGCCCTTCACCGACCGCGTCTTTATGCATTTCCAAAGTGTCTTGACCATATTCCAGATCATAGGAAACCGAAACACATTCGGCCGGTAATTTTTTTGGTTTGCGGACAGGTACAAAGCCCGCCCCAAGATGATAGGCAAGCGGCGTAGCGAAAATAAATCCGCGTGATTCTACCCCGATTATGGTATCGATCTTTTTATCCCCGCAGCTTTCTTCCAAAGCGTCGATCGTCTGTTTAAGACCATTCGCATCTTTCAAAAGTGTGGTGATGTCATAAAAGTTTATGCCTGGCTTTGGAAAATCAGGCACTTCTCTAATTAGTTTTCGTAAATTATCCATTTTAGTTATCAAATAAGATAAGCGAATTGATACGAGAAAAAGCTCATTTCTTATTACAATTCACCTATCACGTAATTATCGCTCTATTCTAAAAGCCGAAAAGGAATTGTCCGGCTCCAAAACGATCTCTTCAATTTCTTCTACTTTCGAATGCATCGGACCAGCGGTCATATCATATTTAAAGGCTTCGACATGTTTTTCACCGCCTTGAACGAAGGCCTCGACCCGTCCGTCCTCAAGGTTTTTGACATATCCTTTTACCTGATGTCGCGCGGCAGCACGTTGGGCAAAAAATCTAAACCCAACACCTTGAACTAGTCCGCGTAATATCAATTTTCTGGCAATGATCATCCGAAAACTTCCAGATCTCAAATTTGATATCTGAAATGAGAATGTGGAATCGTCCTAGCCAAGAGCGTCGAGACATTCCATCAATGGTCGCTGTCTGCATGTATAGACCGGCATCCCGCGAATCGTAAACTTACTTGCCGGTGCTTGTCGCAGCTCTTCGGCAAGTGCAAGGAAATCCTTGGGTTCGTCGGTTTCGAAAGATATTAAATATTCCTGTTCACTAAAACCAAAAGCGTGTGTCAAATGTATTTTAATGTTCTGGAATTTTTTGCCGACCATAAAATTCTCCGCGATCAAGGCATCGCGTTCCTCACCGGATTTTTCAAACCAATATGAATCTTTCGCACACGGATACACAAAATGATATTTCGCACTACCCGCCGTCACGCGAAAACGGTCCGCAGAATTCGGCAGCTCCGGATCAGATACAAACATCATTCTTTTCGTCACAGATAGATAATTATCAGCCGTCTCAAGATAGCTGCCGAGACTTGTCCGGTATAATTGCGCCGTCATATCCTGGATCAGATCCATCGAAGTTCCGATACGCCAGAACATTAGATCGGCCTTAGAATCAAATCCAACGAGTGAATAGCTGAAGAGCAAAAAATCGTCACGAAATTTATCAAAAACAGCCTGAAATTCGTTTTTGAAAATATTCTTTGTGTTGAGGTCTAGTTTACGCCATTCCGGATTGATCCGAAAAAACATAAAATTAACAAACTGTTTCTCGATCTCCCATGGCCTTTGCAGATCCTTTTGATCGGCGACCAAGCGTAAACCGCCCACCTCATTATTTTCTTTTTGAGTATTTACGAGTTCCATTTTCGGTCATCCGGCAGATAAATTACATTGTTATTGTGCCAAGTTTTGTATTAATGTCCAAACCGGAAATTTCGAAAACGTAATGATAAATTTATTTTGTTCTTACACTGTCCGATCGGCATTTGAAACGCATTTAAGATTTACAAATACAACAGTTAATGTGAATATAAGTTTGTGAATCGTTTACTGATCAGTTCTGTTTTTTTGTTTGCCGCCTGTTTTACGGCATTGGCACAACAGCGTCCGCTGATCACGGACGATGTTGACATTACGCCTTCGGGCGCGGTTGATCTAAGCGTTGGTGTCGATTTCCTGCAAAATGCAAAATTCCCACTCTCCGGTTTAAAAGGTGACTTGACACGTGTCGGTGACATTCGTATTCGTCAGGGTTTTGCCCCAAATGTGGAACTACAAATAGAAGGAACTCTGCAAAGTTTTCTCGCGATCAATTCGCAGATCACACCTTCGCCGGTCCCACTCAATATTTCAGGCAATTCAACCAATGATTTTGACGACATAACCATTTCGGCGAAGATCAAACTGCTAAATGAAAGTAAAGCTCTCCCCGCGGTCGGATTCAAATTCGGGTTTCAACTCCCAAATACGGACCAAGCACGCGGCATCGGCACTAATCAAATAAATATTTTCAGCAAATTGATCGTCCAGAAAAAATTCGGCAAACGTTCCGGTAAAACTCCGTTGGCGAATATTTATGGAAATGTCGGATTAGGAATTTTGACAGCACCGCTGGCAACTTTTACACAAAACGATGTACTGCTTTACGGCCTTGCCGGTATTTTCAGATTTAACAACAGAATAAATATTGTTAGTGAAGTTAATGGCCGCATCAGCACCCGCTCGGGAAATGCCCCGCTTGGGACCGAAAGCGTCGGCCAGTTTCGAGTAGGAACACAAATTAAGGCATCCGGCCTCCGTTTTGATACCGCAGCTATATTTGGTTTGACCCGGTTTAGCCCCCGAACCGGTGTAACTTTTGGCGTCACATACGAATCGCCTAGTTTCTTTCCAATAGCAAAATAGATCAAATATTTATCGGCGAATTTCCGCGGCCAAGATGCGGTGCTGTTCTTATTGCATTGGTGACAAAGGTTTTAGACAACCTCACTGCCTCAACCATGCTTTTGCCTAAAGCAAGGTTCGCGGCAATTGCCGAAGATAATGTGCAGCCGGTTCCGTGTGTCGCCGTCGAATCAATAAAATCATCTTCGAAAATGTGAATTTCGTTTCCAATAAACAAAAAATCTCTAGCTTTTCGAGCTTTCTTTTCTTCATCTCGCCCAAACTCCAAGTTCGGCAAATGTCCGCCCTTGATCAATACATTTCTTGCACCCATTGTCCGCATTATGCCCACCGCATCTTTTATATCGTCTTCCGTTTCAATGCTTATCCCGGAAATTCTTTCGGCTTCGGGTATATTCGGCGTAATAAGATCAGATAATGGAAACATACTGTTAATGAGGGCCTGTAAAGCCGCATTATCGATCAGATCAAAACCCGAGGTCGAACGCACAACTGGATCGACCACAATATTTTTCAATCCATGTTTCCTGATCAGCCGCGCAGTTTCTTCAATTATTTCGATTGTCGGAAGCATCCCTGTCTTTGCAGCATCAACAATGTAATCATTAATTATCGGCTCGATCTGTGCCTCGATGGTTTTGGCCGTCTGGTTCGATGCTCCAAAGACACCCATTGTATTTTGAAAAGTAATTGATGTTACCGCTGCCGCAGCGAAACATCCGAAAGCTGAGAAGGTCTTGATGTCGGCAATAATTCCTGCACCTCCTGAAGGATCAAGGCCGGCGATCGTGAGACATACTTTTGCTTTCGAGTCATTCATCAGTCAAATCTTCAGATAATCGTCTCAGACTATCCGGATCATTCAAAAACCGAATTGCAGCGAAACCAGCTGCTCCGCGATCAAGGACGGATTTGTAATTTGTTTCGTTTATACCGCCGAGAGCGATGACAGGAAAACCGTCAAGTATTTTACAGATACGCTGAAGCTCGTCCAAACCTTTCGGCTCACCTTTCTCCGGGCTTTCAAAAACGGGCCCAAAGCAAACAAAATCCGCACCTTTCGTCTCAGCAAACTCAGCTTCGGCATGCGAATGCGCCGAAACACCAATAATAAGTTCCTTTGGAAAAGTAAGCCTTGTAACATCAGCCGGGAGCGAATCAGCGGGCAAATGAACGCCGTCTGCATTTGCTGCCAATGCTATATCGGCACGGCCATTTATAAGAATCTTTGTTCCTGTTCCCCGCGTATTAGCAGATGCTTCAAAAGCTAGATCGAATAACAATTTGGCCGGAAGTTGTTTTTCCCGGATTTGGATGAGTTTAATTTTGGAATCAACCGCCCTTCGAACAGTTTCGAGTATTTCGGCTTTTTTAATAGAGAAATTTGAAGATCTTGCTTCACCTCGGGTAATCAGATAAGTCAGGACACCTGCCGGAAGTCGTTTATTCCGCAACATTATCGTTGTTTCCCTTTAAGAGTGCGACGCTTTGATTAAAATGAGCTGCTTCCCAAAACGCGATCAGTAAATTCACGACACCGAGCCCGGTCACAGCACCTCGAAACCAGTTGGATGCAACCGTTCTTTGTAATATCGGAACGCCGACGTGGTCAGTGACAAAAACAAGCAGATAATTATCTCCCCAATTGCCAAACAAAGTATCCCAAGGCGAGAGAATGAGATAAAAACCAAGCAGTAAACAGAGAATAATAAAAAAAATGACGGTCAGTTTTTCAACCATACCGCCAAATTATAGCTTTAATCTATGTGTATAAACAACTGAAACCGGCTTGGCGGATCACTGGTGAACGGCCATGCTTTTGACCCGCTCGCTTACATCCCTGAAATTAATATTTTCGGCATACACCTGCTCAAAATACTTACTCGCATTTTCTATATCACCATCGGCTTCATAAGCTCCGGCAATCTCGTACCATAAACCTTGCTTTTCCTCATCGCAAAGGTTTGGAGTTTCAAGCGTCCGCTTAAACCATTTCACGGCAAGATTTGGCATCCCCTTTTGCATAAAACAATGTCCCAAAAGATTTGAACAAGAAAAGAACCGGCGTGTGCCGTCATTCGGGCCAACCAATGTAACGGCTTCCTGAAATTCTTTTATTGCTTCTTCGGTCAAACCCATTTCCTGGTATGCCACAGCGGTGTGATAATGCGTATCATAATCCGCGTCGTCATCCGCACCAGAATCTTCCGCTAATCCGAGTTCACTTCTTAGATCATTGAGGTCAAAACCTTTTGGCTCAAACACTTCGGACACCTGTGTAACAATCGGCTCATTTTCATCATTAATTGCGCGAAACGCCCCCAATGCCGCCGTTAGTCCTTCGATCTCTTGCCGTTCGCCGAATTCCGATCGCAATTCGCCGATCGCTTTTTCTGACAGGTCAGTGTAACCGCTTTCAATATAAAATTTTATGCTCTCTACTTCTTTCTGAAGTCTTAGTTCATCAGAGACCGGAAGCTCCCATTCGGTGTCGCCTTCATCTTCTATTAAATCAGGTGATGGACTTGAAACTATTTCCGCTTCATTTGAATATTTTTCAAAAGTTTGCCCGGCAACCTCAAAGCCATTTATAGACGAATAATCGTCATTTACGACGGCAAATTCTAAAACGTTCGCGGCAGGAGCATTTGAAAAGATCTCAGCAGAACTAATGTCTCCTGCATCATCAGCCTTAATAGACGAAGATATATTTCCGTTTCCGTTACTCAGAAATTGCTTCTCAAATGAACTATCGTAAATTTCATTCTGGTCAAAACCGTACTCAGCATTTATTTCCTTAAGGCGTTCGGCATATTCGACCTCATGCGGAATGATCATTACTAGCTGACTTAAAGCATAACGTTCATCATCTGTAGAATTACCTTTTTTTGCCGCATCAAATAGTCTTATTAATGAATCACGCAGTGCCGCATCGTCACGCTGCCAGGTGCAAAAACGTGTCAACAACCGCAAAGCGTCGATCTGTTCCGGATCTTTTGTCAAAATCTCAGTGACGATCGCATAAAATTCTTCTGCTTTCCCGCCAACCAGCATATGTTCGGATGACATCGTTAATACGCGGGATGCGGAAACCATATCATTGTCGAGTAAATAAAGCTTTGCCACATCCAACAACTTCGAATAGTTTGCGGGCTCTTGTTCAACTAATTTTATGACCGCAGTTTCAGCTTCAGCGATATTGCGGGCCGCAATATGACAATCTATCAGCAAAAACCGTATGTCCCGGTTGTGGGGTTGTGATTCAAGAATTTCACTCAGTTTTTGAGCGGCCTCATCTGGCTTTCCTTCGACAAATTTGGCATTAACGAAACCGGCAAGAATTTTTGAGTCATCCTGCTTCAGATCCAGAGCCCTTGTATAAGAGGTCAATGCATCTTCGTGTTTCCCGGCTTTTGTCTGCCGTATCCCCGATTCTGCAAAAGCATCTGCTGCCTCATTTATTTGATTTTCCTTTAGATATGACTCAGCAATTGTTAAATAAACTTCGATATTATTTGGATCGAGCAAAGCGATTTGCTTCCATATATCAAGAGCTTCTATCTTTCGCCCGTTATTCTGATAATGCTCGGCAAGCATTATGTAATGTGACTTAGCTTCTTTAAAGGAGCCTTTTAACTTATAGAGCTCCGCTAATTTTGCCGAAATTTCAACCGATCCAGGTTCAAGCTTAGATATTTTATTGTAGATAGCGATTGCTTTCTGAGCAAAACCCTGCTTGCTGTAATGTTCAGCAACTATGTTGTAACATCCGACCGCTTCCCGCTTTTCCGAGTTCTTTGTGTAGAGGTCGCCAAGCATGTTCATCGTCCCGAAATCTTTCGGATCATGCCCAACTACCTGCTTGTACTCATCTATTGCGGCTCTGATCTTTCCCTGTGCCAAATAACGCTCGGCATTCCGCATCGCCTTTGTTTTATCGAAAATCATTGTAAATTATAATGCCCCGAGGATCAGCAGCTTAAAAATGAAGGAACTGAATGGATCGTCTTAACATGCCGGAGTAACAGGTGCAAATTATTGAAACCTGCATTGATTAAATTATCACATAGCTAAATTTTTTGTCAATATTTTTTGACATTACATATCATTGTTGAACATATCTGGTGCTGCATGCCTTTTGATTTTTTTCGATCAATTATTTAGTCTTAGTCTTCGGTACGAAAACTTAAAGAGATCATCTATGCAAGCACTCATCCTGGCTGGCGGAAAAGGAACACGGCTTCGTCCGCTCACTGTTTACACTCCCAAACCAATTGTTCCACTAGTAAACAGGCCTTTTTTGCTCTATCAATTAGAAATACTGGCGCGTGCCGGGATCAAAGATATAGTCCTTTCGCTAAGCTATCAGCCGGACAAGATCGAGGATGTGCTTGGAGACGGATCAGATTTTGGAGTTAATTTACGATTTGTAACCGAGCCTAATCCGATGGGGACAGCCGGCGCCTATAAATATGTTGCCGATACGATCCGTGAAACAACCATTGTTTGTAACGGGGACATTTTGACCGACGCCGATATTTCAAAGATCATAGCAGTTCATCATAAAACACGATCCGATGCGACGATCGCTTTGGTTCCGGTAGATGATCCATCATCATATGGAGTTGTAGAAACAACAGAGAATGACAGCGTTGTCCGATTTATCGAAAAACCAAATGCGTCGCAACTGGAAGAATTAAACATCAATACAGTGAACGCCGGTATCTATATTCTGGAACCGACAATTCTAGATCTGATCCCTAAAAACGAAAATTCGTCATTCGAATACACCATATTTCCTCTGATACTGGAAAAACAAAAGACATTTAACGCCTGCATTTTAAGAGATAGCTACTGGCTTGATATTGGCAATCCGGCAAGCTATCTCCAAGCCCATCATGATTTTTTGAGTGGGCGGATCAGCGGATTTGATATCGACAGGACCGACAGCTTTGAAATTGCCGCCTCAGCCATCGCAGATAAGCACTCAGTTGTCGGCGAAGGCTGTGTGGTCAAACCAAATGCCCGCATCATAAATTCCGTTCTTGGAGCAGGTGTACATGTTGAAGACAAGGCAATCATTGAAAATTCTGTCATTTGGTCGCACACTCGCGTTTCCAGTTTTGCGGAAATAAGAGATGCGGTCATCGGCCGAAGCTGTCATATTGGCAAAAATGTTTCGGTTGGAAAAGGTGCCGTATTAGGTGACAAAACTTCGCTTCCGGATTATTCAAGAGTTTAGTTATTTTAGTTTAATATGCCAGAATTGCCCGAAGTCGAACTCGTCGTAAAGTCTCTAGACAAATTGGTTAGAGGCCGCAGGATAGTCATCGCGGAACTGATCCGCGAACGTCTGGCGCCGGAAACTTCACCACACATCTTCGGCGAAAGGTTAGCCGGTTCATCAGTTAGATTTGTCCATCGACGAGGCAAACATGTCCTCTTTGATCTTGATAACGGAGAGACTTTGATCACACACCTTCGGATGAGCGGACGTTTTATGCTGCTGCCGCTTGAACGCGAGAATCCGAAATTTACCCATGCGGTTTTTTATCTGGATGATGAAACACGGCTAATTTTTCAGGACCAACGGCATTTTGGTCTGATGAAAATTGTCGAAACGGCGAATTTGCATGAAACCAAAGAGCTGAAAAAGCTCGCGCCCGAACCATTTTCGGATGAATTTTCACTCAAGTATTTTCGCGGTGCCCTCAAGACGTCAAAAAGGAGCATAAAAGAATTTCTGCTCGATCAGACAAAGGTTTGTGGTCTTGGGAATATCTACGCTTCTGAAGCAATGTTTCTAGCGGGCGTAGATCCGATACAAACGGCAAACAAAATTTCAACGAAAAGATCCGAACCGCTTTATAAAAAGATCCGGGAAGTCTTGAATGAGGCGATCTCGCAAGGTTCGACACTTAACGTCGATCCCGAAAATATTGACGGAAGCTATTACAGCGGCGGCTTTGAAACAAATTGGCGGGTCTATGACCGCGAAAACGAACCATGCCCGAATTGCCAAACGCCAATTCTACGTTTAAAACAAGGCGGACGGTCAACCTATTTTTGTTCTAAATGCCAGCAGTGAAAATATACGTTCACAGGATATTGAGAAGACAGGCAGTTAAATCTTAACTTCTGCTTGACACATGAATCGCCAAGGCCGATTATGGAATTATGATTCGTGGTGAGTTAATGCGACTTGCGGCCACGTTAAATAAACCGCTAAACAGCTGAACCAAGAAAAAGTTTTTTGAGTCTCGCTGTTTTGGCGGGGCTTTTTGTTTAGAAGCCAGCCTTCAGCTTTTCCAACAAACTGGCTCCTGATCGCTTATTGTTTATATGAAAAACTTTCGTGAACTTCTTGAATCTGACCGAGTTTATGTTTTTGACGGTGCGGTCGGTACACGGCTATACGATAAGGGCATTTATATCAACCGCAGTTATGATGAGCTTAATCTGATATCTCCTGACCTCGTCCGTGAGGTTCACGAAGAATATATAAATGCCGGTGCGGACATTATAGAGACGAATTCGTTCGGCGCAACCAGGCAAAAGCTTCAGCCATATGGCCTGGAAGGTAAAATTCGTGAGATCAATATTGCCGCTGCCAAATTGGCCCGCGAGGCTGCGGGAGACAAAGTTTTCGTCGCCGGTGCGATCGGCCCTCTCGGTGTAAGGATCGAACCTTTCGGGCCGACATCGTTTGACGAAGCAAGGGACATATTCAAGGAACAGATCGAAGCTTTGCTGGAAGGCGGCGTCGATCTTTTTATACTCGAAACTTTCTCTGATCTTTCCGTTATCGAACAGGCGATCCGTGCTGTTAAGGAAACATGCGATCTGCCGATAGTCGCTCAAATGACGATCCAAATGGACGGAAAAACGACCTTTGGCAACACGCCGGAGGCTTTTACTATTCGTCTCGATGAAGCCGGTGCAGATGTGATCGGTTTGAATTGCGGAATGGGGCCAAACCATCTGCTGACAGCTCTCGAAAAAATGCGCGAGGTAACGGACAGAAAATTATCTGCCCAGCCAAATGCCGGTCTGCCGAGGGACGTGCAGGGACGACAATTTTATATGGGCTCGCCGGAATACATGGCGACTTTTGCAAAGCGTTTTGTCCAGGCGGGGGCAAAGTTTGTCGGCGGATGCTGTGGTACAACACCAACCCATATAAAGCTGATCGCCGATTCGATCCGCTCGATCAACCCTCGCCAGTCTCGCATTTTTGTCAAAACATCCGCCACAGTAAACGATCTAAAACCCAACGATGTTCAGGTCACGGCTCCGGAAGACCGCTCCAATTGGTCCGCTAAAATTGCCTGTGGCGAATTTGTCACCTCCGTCGAAGTGCTTCCGCCAAAAGGCTGCGATGCTGCATCGACATTAGATTCTATTCGCTTGCTCAAAAATGCAGGTGTAGATGCAGTAAATATACCTGACGGACCGCGTGCCCAGACGCGAATGTCAGCGCAGGCAACCGCCGTGCTTGTCGAACAGAACATTGGGATCGAAGCTGTTTTGCATTATTGCTGTCGCGACCGGAATCTGCTCGGCATGATGTCAGACCTGCTCGGAGCAGCCGCACTCGGACTGCATAATCTGCTATTGATAACCGGCGACCCGCCAAAAATGGGGCCGTATCCGGACGCGACCGCCGTTTTTGATATCGACGCTATCGGCTTGACCAATATGGTCAATAAGCTCAATCACGGCCTTGATCTCGGCAATAATCCGATCGGGCTGCCGACCGCTTTTTCAATCGGGGTCGGTGTAAATCCGGGAGCCGTAAATTTGGATGAAGAAATTCGCCGGTTCGAATGGAAGGTCGAAGCCGGAGCCGAATACGCCATCACTCAGCCAGTTTTTGATACCGGACAGCTTCGGGGCTTTCTCGATAAAATTTCACACGTGCCGATTCCTATTGTCGCCGGAATCTGGCCGCTTATTAGCTTTCGTAACGCTGAATTTCTGCACAACGAGGTTCCCGGCGTAAGCGTCACTCCCGACATACTTGAACGGATGAGGATCGCTTCAGACAAAAGCAAGGAACACGCCCGCGAAGAAGGTATCGCCATCGCCCGAGAATCTCTGCTCGAGGTCCGCGATATTATTAGCGGAGTCCAGGTCTCTGCCCCCTTTAATAACGTTAAATATGCACTTCAGGTATTTGATGTACTCGAAAATTTCGGCTCGACGGAGAATGTCGATTAATTTCTGTGTCGCCGGGTGATTTGACTTTTAGTTATGAGATTGAAAGAACATGGTCATTTCCGCTCGCGGTTCCGACACGATGCGCCAAGGCTTTTAGCTGGAATAGTAAATAACTTCGATAATGCCTTTTTCTAGGTTTGCGGGATTTCCAAGCGGCAATTTTTCAAGGGTAAACCGGTGATTAAAGCGGTCTTCTAACGAAATACGTTCATCCGGCAGGTTGCGCCATTCATAATTTACCACCGCACCGTCCTCAAATTCATAAACACGGACAATATAGTCATCTTCAAAGACCGTCGGCGTCTCCGATACGATATTCTCGCGTTCGTCATGCATAATGATTTGGACGTATCTATCGGCATCATTCATAATTTTCGGTTTTAATTTACGGTATAAGTACTATCTTACCAAGAGCTTTATTTTCAATAACATCATGGTGGGCCTGCGCAGCATCACTCAAGAGAAGTTTTTTGCCTATAACAGGATTTAGAAATCCCTTACTTAACCCATTGAAAACAGCTTTATGAATTTCATCGAGCTGCGATTGCGGCGCATTAAAAAGCGCCATACCGTAAACCGTCGCGTCTTTGCCCATTATCGCCCGCGGGTTAAATTCCAGGCTGCCGCGATTACCGATTATGGTGATCCGCCCAAACATCGCAAGCACATCAAAATCCTTGTTTAAATTAATATTAGCCAGCATTTCAAGAATAATATCAACGCCTTTATTACTGGTTAATTCTTTAATTTCTTCAAGATAATCTGATGACGAGTGGTCAAAAACGTGGTCAGCCCCCTGTTCCGAAACAAGCTTCTTTCCTTCGACGGAACTTGCCGTGCCGATAACTTTCAAACCGGCATTTTTTGCCCATTGAACCGCCGCTATCCCGACACCACCCGAAGCTCCATGGATCAGAACCGTCTCGCCGCTTTTCGCTTGAGCTTTTTGAAACAATGCACGAAATGCAGTTGCGTAAGGCGTCCAGACTCCGGCTCCTTGTTCAAAACTTACATTATCTGGAAGATGTCCCAGCTGATTTTCATCGCAAAGTGAGCATTCAGCGTATGTTCCGCTTAATGAATCAGCAGTATAGACGCGGTCGCCGATCTTGAATTTCGTAACACTTTCGCCGATTGCTTCAACAATTCCCGCCCCGTCCTTGCCAGGAGTATATGGAAGTTTCGGAGCATTGGCATAAACTCCGCTCCGAATATATGTATCGACCGGATTTACACCAGCTGCACAAACCCTGATCTGCACCTTGGAGCCGAGAGTCTCAGGCATTACGACCTTTTCGAGTCTCATTACTTCAGGTGGGCCGAATTCTCTGACAACAATCGATTTCATAATGGATCGTGGGCAAGGATCTCCGCGTTCTCGATCATTCAACAGTAACCGATTTCGCCAGATTCCTCGGTTGATCAACATCGCAGCCGCGGCGGACGGCAATGTGATAAGACAAAAGCTGCAGCGGCACGATTGACAGTATTGGCCCGAGCAGATCAGACGTTTCAGGTATTTCAATAATGTAGTTCGAAACCTTCGAACTCATTGAGTCGCCTTCCGTCAAGATCGAAACTATAATGCCGTCACGAGATTTAACCTCAACAATATTTGAATGTGTTTTTTCGTAACGCAGTTCGCTGCCCGCGTTGCCTTTTTCACGGGTGTTGACGACGACGACCGGCAGTTTCTCGTCGATCAAGGCGTTCGGGCCGTGTTTCATCTCGCCAGCCGGGTAGCCTTCGGCATGAATGTAACTGATCTCTTTGAGCTTCAACGCACCTTCGAGAGCAACGGGGAAATTTATACCGCGGCCGAGGTATAGAAAATCCTGCACACGGAAAAACTCCTTCGACAATTCTTCTATAGAATCTGCATCATTAAGAAGCTGCTCGATCTTTAACGGAAGTTCAGCCAGATCCTGCGCCAACTTCTTTGCATGCTCTTCATCTATCTTGCCGCGAAGTTGCCCCAAGTGCATTGCGAACAGGTACAAAGCCACCATTTGCGAAGTAAAAGCTTTTGTCGATGCAACACCGATCTCCGGTCCTGCATGTGTCAGGATCGTTCCGTCAGCCTCACGATGGATCATCGAACCCTGAACATTGCAGATGGCAAGGATCTTGCAGCCAGAGCGTTTTGCTTCACGCATCGCGGCAATCGTGTCCGCCGTCTCGCCTGACTGTGAGATAACAATTATTAAATCAGTATCGTTAAGAACCGGATCGCGATAACGGAATTCAGACGCATAATCGACCTCGACCGGCACCCTGGCCAACTGTTCGAGCATGTATTTACCCGCCAGGCCAGCATGCCACGATGTGCCGCAAGCTGCGATCTTGATGGATGTCACCGCCCGGAAATCGTCGTCCGAAATATCAAGCAGGTCGAGATAAACTTTGCCGGTGTCCAGCGAAACGCGGCCTTGTGACGTATCACGCACGGCTCGCGGCTGCTCATATATTTCCTTGAGCATGAAATGCTTGAAGCCGCCCTTCTCAGCCATGATCGGGTCCCAGGTGATACGCTGCTGTTTTGGTTCAACTATGTTTCCGTCAAAGTCTGTGACACGCACTGAATCTTTCGTCAGAATCGCTATTTCTCTATCACCAAGAAAGAAAACGTCACGGGTATGCTGCAAGATCGGCGGAATATCGGACGCAACGAAAAATTCGCCGTCACCCAAACCTATAACGACCGGCGGACCTTCGCGAACGGCAATGATCGTGTCCGGCTCGTCAACGGAAATTATAGACAAAGCAAAAATTCCTTTGAGTTCCGCGACCGCTTTCCGCACGGCAAGTTCGAGCGAGATCTTTTCGCTCTCAATATAATGCCCGATCAGATGAGCGACCACTTCGGTATCCGTCTCTGTCTTGAACTCGCTGCCTTGTTCCGCAAGACGCTCCTTTAAGGTCAGATAATTTTCAATAATGCCGTTATGCACAACGACAACTTTGCCGGATTGGTCACGGTGCGGGTGAGCATTTTCCTCGGTCGGCCGCCCGTGCGTCGCCCAGCGCGTATGCCCAATACCGTAATTACCATCGAGCGGATTCAGGCGGATCGCCTCCTCAAGATTGCGCAGCTTTCCCTCGGCCCGACGGAGCGAAAGATGGTGGTTTTCATCCACGACGGCGATCCCCGCCGAATCGTAACCGCGATATTCGAGCTTCCTAAGGCCGTCGATAATGAGCGGCACAACCTGTTTATTTCCAACGTATCCGACAATTCCACACATAATCTTAGCCGACTTTCTTATAAACGTTTTTCCCACCGATAGGAATAGGAAGTGAATAATTCCCATTACTGGTCAAGTCATATGTAATCTGCTGACCCAAATTTAAGATTGTTAACTCCTTTCCATCCTTCGATAAGGCGAAATTAAAAATAGAAGAATTATCTTTCTTTTCATCCAAAGTGACGACTACAAAGACATCTTTACCGTTCCATTTAGTTATACTGGAATGGACTTGATTAGATTGAAATAAATTGCTCTCGCCGCGCTTATCAGTATAGTAAACCAGCTTGGATAAAGTCGTCTCTATCTTTTCAGTTAAATCTCCAGCATCGTTAAAAGTTTCAACTTGCTGTCGCTCGGTAACATTAAACGCAGGATCGAGATGTTCGATAATAATAAACCGCACAACTTTACGCTTAGGATCAACCGATTGGGGTGATTTCTTTAATGATTGGAATGGATTTTTGCTCGTACTTTCATCTAAAATCCAAGTCCCAGTGAAATTCGGTTTGTTCTTTTTTTGTGCATTGGCATAAGACCCACAAAAGATGGTTAATACAACCAGAATTATAAATATTCTTATTTTCATTTCAATCACTTCTGAGTCCTAATTGATTTTGCTGGTACTCCCACTACCAACTCGCCTTCATCAACATCCTTTGTAACCACTGATCCGGCTCCGGTAACCGCTCCGTCGCCTACCTTCACCGGTGCAACGAGCATTGTGTCCGAACCTATCTTTACATAATCGCCGATATGGGTCTCGTGCTTGTTCTTGCCATCGTAATTGCATGTCACTACACCCGCTCCAATATTGGTATTTTCGCCGATTGTCGCATCGCCGAGATAACTTAGATGGCTGGCTTTTGATCTGCGGCCAAGTTTGGTTTTCTTTAGTTCGACAAAGTTGCCAACTTTCGAATCTTCTGCCATTTTCGCATGGCCGCGAAGATGGGCAAACGGACCGACCGTACAATTATTTCCGACCTCAGAATCAACAATGACACAGTTATCCCGGATCTCGACACCATCACCGATCACCGAATTCGTGATACGTGTTCCGGAACGGATAGTGCAACTGCTGCCGATAACACTTTGTCCTTCTATCGTCACACAGGGATAAATTACTGTGTCGCTGCCGATGATCGCGTCTTCGCTTATATACGCCGTTTTTGGATCAATAAACGTCACACCATGGTCAAGCATTAGTTTCCCGACGATACGCTTGCGAAGTATCCGTTCGAGATCAGCCAATTGGGCCCGGTTATTTATACCTTCGATCTCGTGCGGATCAGCGTGGTTATAGATCGCGATCTCTTCTCCTGCTTCCCGTAAAATTGCCGGAACATCGGTCAAATAATATTCACCCTGGGAGTTGTCTTTACGCACTTTTGAAAGGGCCGAAAATAGCTTCCGCGAATCAAAACAATAAATCCCGGAATTTATCTCGGCAACATTTTTTTCTTCATCACTGGCATCTTTTTGCTCAACTATCTTTTCAAAAAATCCTTTATCATTACGGATAATGCGCCCGTATCCTGTCGGATCTTTTAGTTTCACCGTCAAAATTGTACAGGCAGCTCCGTTGTCCGAATAGCGATGGTGCTGTTGAACCAAGGCGGCCAAAGTTTCCGGGCGGATCATCGGAACGTCACCCGAGAGGACCAACAAAGTTGAATCCGAACTTTCTAAAAATTCTCGAGCGGCATTGACCGCATCGCCTGTCCCTAGCTGTTGTTTTTGCCAGACAAAAACATATTGTTCACCGCTCAATTCAGCAAGAATTGCTTTTTCTACATCTTCACCCTGATGCCCTATTACGACATATATCTTTTGCGGAGCAAGAGCGGTTGCCGTTCGGCAAACATGATTTATAAGCGGACGTCCATCTAGTTGATGAAGCACTTTTGCCAGATCGGAACGCATCCTTGTTCCAAGCCCGGCGGCAAGGATCAAGACATCAAGCGATTTTCGTTCATCGCGAACATTTTCCATACAAGAATTTTGCCACAAACTGCACGAATAGCACGAATTAGAATTGTTGATTCATATTTTCAGCCCTCATATTGAATTACAAAACCGCACAACGCAGAACCGTGCGGGCAAGCCGTTCAGGATCATGTCTTACTTTATCGCCCGCATGGAGCAGATCGGCAGAAACGATCTCAGCTCCTTCGATCGTCTCAACGGATATAGAACCGTGGACACCTATTTGCTCCGCACCATCCAATTTATAGAGATCAGCCTGCTTCTCGCTTATCGGCCTGTTGTTAATGACAATGTAATCGAAGTTAAGGTTCGCAGCATATTCGCGTACGATCTCCAAATGTCTGCGAGCGGTCAATCCGTCGGTCTCGCCCGGCTGCGTCATGAGGTTGCATATGAAAACCTTTCTCGCCGTTGACGCCTCGATCGCTTCCGGCACACCGTTAACAAGCAGCGGCGGCAGCAGGCTCGTAAATAATGATCCCGGCCCAACCGTGATCAGATCCGCATTTTTGATCGCTTCCAGTGCATCCGGCAGAGGGCTGCAATTTTCAGGTTCCAGATAAAGCTTTTGTATTAAATTTCCAACTTTGCCGATATTTGTTTCGCCACGGACAACTGAGCCGTCTATTAGTTCTGCAGCGATCCGGACATCCGACATTGTAGCCGGATAAATATGCCCTTTACTCGCGAGTATCTCGGATGATAGCTTAACTGCTTCGGCAAAGTCTCCTGTAATTTCGGAAAGTGCAGCGAGAAAAAGGTTTCCGAAATTATGTCCGCTCAATTGTCCATCGCTGCTAAAACGATATCGAAACAGTCTTGACAAAAGATTCGAATCTTCCGATAGCGCGACCATGCAATTGCGTATATCACCTGGCGGCGGCATTTGCAGTTCATCTCGCAGCCGTCCCGAACTGCCGCCATCATCCGATACGGCAACAATAGCCGACAAATGACGGATGATGGTTTTTTGGCTTATTGCTCCTGCAACATGTTTCTTTAAACCTGATAAGAGTGTAGCTAAACCTGTGCCGCCGCCTATCGCCACACAATTAATTGTTTTCTGGTCATTTAACTGATGATCTGTTTTCATTTGCAAAGCAACATTACCCACCAGAATTTTCTGGTAACAAATTTCTCAGGCAGATTATTTTCTATCTTGTGCAAAGCATCTGTTTGCAGTATTCAGCCTGAAAACCCTACAAACATAGAAATTTTAAGTTTAACTTGTGCTAACAAGAAAAAACACTTGAAGCATTCATTGGCAATGTGCTAGATTTAAAAATGTGGTTCGCCCTGGAATCCCGCCAAGAGTTTGTCATACAAAATTCACCACTTCTAAATTTGCCGCTTTAGTTATTCAGCAGAAAGAGATTATCAAATGGCACAATCGCCCTTTATTATACAAGAACAGCAGTTCCAACGGATAAAAATCGTTCTGGCACGGCTCTGCATTGAATGTGCGGCCCGCGTCGTATTTTTGATTGACCGTGACGGCCAAACTATTGCATTCCATGGCGATATTGGCGACATGGACACGACCAGCTTTTCATCGCTTGCCGCCGGTAATGTTGCCGCAACAAGTAGTATGGCCAAGCTCATCGGAGAAGATATTTTTCCGGCGGTCGTTCATGAAGGTGAACACGAAAGCATTTTTATTAGCGTGATCGGACGAAGTTTGCTCGTCGTCGTTTTTGATGAACGTTCAACACTTGGCCTGGTAAAACTGCGGACGAAAAAAGCGAGTTTCGAGGTGGCTTCGATATTGGATGAGGCAGTTGCCGCGTCAGCCGCTTTCAGCATGAGCAAAAACTCGATCTTTTCCGAAATCACCGATGAGGACATTGATAGTCTTTTCAGTTAGAAAAGCCTGATATAAAATATTTATTAAAGCTATGACATTTATCAATTACGCATCGCGCGAAATCAATTGCAAGATAGTTTATTACGGACCGGGTTTGTGCGGAAAGACGACTAATCTACAGTATATTTACGATTCCACGGCTCCGCAGGCGAAAGGCAAATTGATCAGCCTCGCAACCGAGACCGACCGCACTTTGTTCTTCGATTTTATGCCGCTCGAACTCGGCACTGTTCGCGGATTCAAAACCCGTTTTCACCTTTACACGGTTCCGGGGCAGGTTTATTACGATGCATCACGAAAATTGATCTTAAAAGGCGTCGATGGCGTAGTTTTTGTCGCCGACAGCCAGGAAGAAAGAATGGACGCGAACATTGAATCACTCTATAACCTTGAAGAAAATTTACAGACGCAAGGTTATGACCTTAATCAACTTCCATATGTTTTGCAGTTAAATAAACGCGATCTTCCTAATGTTACTCCGATCGAAGATCTTTCCGTAGAGCTTCTGCGAAAAGACGAACCGGTTTTTGAAGCCGTTGCAACTAATGGAACCGGTGTTTTCGATACTCTGAAGGCGGTAGCGAAACAGGTATTAACCGAGCTTCGCAAGACTTAGAACAGAAAATTTATCTTTGCATTAAAAGACCGCTGACAGCTTTTTGGCCGTCAGCGGTCTTTCTTTCCCGCCCTTTATTCGTTATTTGTGGGGATTATTTAGGCATCAAAACGCTGTCAACTACATGGATAACACCGTTTGACTGCATCACATCCGCAATTGTCACTTTCGATTTACCGCCTTTTTCGTCAGTCAAAATCACGTCTTTTCCTTCAAGTGTCGCAGTCAAAGTTCCACCCGCAACGGTCTTGAAAGTCGCTTTTCCTTTGCCTTCTTCTATGGCTTTCACGATCGAAGCAGCATCCATTTTACCGGCAACGACATGATATGTCAGTATTCCGGTCAATGTTTTCTTGTTTTCTGGTTTGAGGAGCGTATCTACCGTTCCCTTAGGTAATTTATCAAAAGCTTCATTTGTCGGTGCGAACACGGTGAACGGACCTGCACCTTTCAAAGTCTCAACTAAACCGGCAGCTTTTACCGCTGCTACAAGGGTCGTGTGATCCTTCGAATTTACTGCATTGTCGATGATGTCTTTTGTCTTGAGCATAGCCGATCCGCCGACCATCGGATTATCGGATGCCATATTCGCATTTGAATTGGCCATCATTGCATTGTTGCTCATGTTGGCGTTTGAGTTCATTGCGGTAGTATTTGTCCGCGTTGTATTGGCGTTGTTCGCTGTAGGCGAAGCACAACCGGAAATTCCGGTGGCTGCCGCCGCAAGCGCAAGGGTCAAAATTACTGTCTGTTTCATATTGGTCTCCCCAAAAAATTTCAAAGTATAAAAAGGCTCTCCGTTTCGGATTTCAGGCTTCATGGAAACTACCATCTCCACCGTGAATTTTCTGAACCGAAGTTTGCTTATTAAGTGTTTCGCCTAAATTTACAAATTGGATGCAGACATGGAAAGTAAATAATGTTTGTAAAACAGAAAAGCCGCCAAGCAAAAATGCTTAACGGCTTTAATTTTTGTGGCGGAGCCGACGGGGCTCGAACCCGCGACCTCCAACGTGACAGGCTGGCGTTCTAACCAACTGAACTACGACTCCGCAATGACAATCACGAATTACGAATTACGAATTCAAAATTACGAATGAAGAGTTATGAGTTAATAAATTCGTAATTCTAAATTCGTAATTCGTAATTGAACAAACTGGTGGGCACGAAGGGACTCGAACCCCTAACTTCCTCCTTGTAAGGGAGGCTGTCTACCAATTGACGTACGTGCCCAAAAACCTATTCAATTATAAACCAAATGCAACACGTATGCCCACACCATTTATCAAAAAACATCGCTCAATCCGAAAATTGAGCGAACCGTAATCCTACGAAAATTTAAGTATGAATGTCAAGCAATGCGAGCTGTAAACACCGCATTGTTTATGAAGTTCGTAATAATATGAAATCGGCGATCTGTTTCAAAAGTTTGGTTGGCCGGTCGATCCGGTGTAAAAATTCGACTGCATTGCCGTGAATCTCTTTTGCTAATTTTTCTGTTTCGGCGAGGCCGTAATAGGCCGGATATGTTGCTTTAAGGGCAGAAACGTCCTTACCCGCGGTCTTCCCAAGCGATTCGGTGGTCTGTGTAATATCAAGAATATCATCCGTAATTTGAAAAAGAAGTCCAAGTTCCCTGGAAAATTCGCCTATAACAGCTACGTGGTCAGCAGCGGCATTTCCGATCATTGCACCAGCTTTACCGCAAGCCGCAATTAGCGAACCCGTTTTTAAATTATGAATTCTGTCTAGCTCATCGATAGAAATATTTTTACCTTCTGCCATCAGATCAAGCTGTTGTCCCGCAACCATTCCATATGGAGTTCCTGCTGCTATTGCGAGTTCGGCAACCAACCTGACCCTTAACTCTGCGGATAATGTTTCGTCTTCTGATACTGCCAGAAAAGCTAGTGTTTCTAACACATCTCCCGCAAGAATTGCTGTTGCCTCATCAAATTTCTTATGACAGGTCTCGCGGCCGCGCCGAAGATCGTCATTATCCATTGAAGGCAGATCGTCATGGATCAAAGAATATGTATGCACCATCTCGACGGCCGCCGCCATCCGCAGAAGTCTTTCTTTATCGGCCCCAAATGTTTCCCCGACAGCAAACACGAGAACCGGACGAAAACGTTTTCCACCGGCAAAAAGGCTCCACCGTATCGCCTCGTGCAGCCGTTTAGGCTCGATCTCGGAAGAAGGAATTAGTTTATCGAGAGTTTCATCGACGATCCGGCTTGAATCGGCTATGAACAAATCCAGGTTAATCATTCTCTGTAAATTATATGCAATTTTCCATTTCATGTCCGTTCGGTGGCAGTAAAATTGTCTATCCTTGCGCTAAACCCCGTAAGTATCGAATAATCTAAAATTAGAGATATGCCAATAGATCAAAATGAATTTCGTGCCGCTTTAGGAAGATTTGCCAGCGGTGTCACTATCGTTACCACAACAGATGCTGACGGCAATCATCACGGGATCACAGTTTCCGCTTTCTGCTCGGTCTCACTTGCTCCTCCGCTTGTCTTGATATGTGTCGAAAAAACTGCGGGAAGCCACGACGCTTTGGTTCAGTCAAATGTATTCATCATAAATATTTTGAATCATACTCAGGCAATGCTTTCAGACAGATTTGCCTCTCAGATTATTGATAAGTTCGATGGAATAGATTTTAACACCGGACTCGAAGGAATACCGGTTTTGACTGATTGTCTGGTCAATCTCGAATGCCGACGGCACAACTCATACGATGGCGGCGATCATACGATCTTTATTGGCGAAGTAGAAAATGTAAGGATCCAGGATGGAAGGCCTTTGGCATATTTTCACGGAAATTATCGGATGTTGACCGACTAGTAAGCCCTTACATTTCGTCTGCAAGTATCTTTTCCAGATCGGCCTCCATCAATCGATAAGTTTCGTTACAAAATCCACAAGTCATCACGGCCCCTTTATCTTCCATTAGCATCGATTCCACTTCACCAGTGCCCAATGATCCGATCAGAGAGATAGCTTTTTCCATTGAACAATTGCATTCGAATGCAATATGGTTTTCACCAAGGATCTCAAAATCAATAACACCCAGAACAACTTTCAGCAGATCTTCCGGTGTTGCTCCATCTTTGATGAGCGAAGTAATTTGGGGTGCGTGACGGATCGTGTCCTCGATCATGGTTATAATATGCTCATTCGCACCGGGCAGCATTTGAATCAATACACCGCCTGACGCGGTCACCAAAGGCTCAGTATTTTGGAGAAGCACTCCCAACATCACAGCCGACGGAATTTGCTCGGATTTTGCAAGATAATAGGCAAAATCTTCAGCTATCTCGCCGGAAACGATCGGGACTGAACCGACATAAGGCTGCTGATGAAGGCCAATATCAAACCCAGATTCACGAATGACATAAAACGTTCCGCCACCGACAATTCCGCAAACGTCGAATTTCCCGTCTTCCCGCACAGGAATTTCAGCATGCGGATTTCTGACATAACCGCGAACCTTACCATCCGGTGTGGCTTCAGCCACGATACCGCCGATCGGCCCATCAGCTTCAATTTTAACTGTTATTCTGTCAAATTCCTTCAATGTTGCACCAAGCAATAATGTTCCGGTCATGACCCGGCCGAGTGCTGCCGTTGCCGTCGGTGACGGTTGGTGACGGCGTGTTGTTTCGCGCAGGATCTCAGATGTAACAGCGGCGAGTACCCTTATGGTTCCTCCGGCAGCGGTTCCGTGAATAAGTTTGTCCATTATTTACAATTTTGAAAATCACCTTCGTTAAAGTCAAGTCAAAGACTTCGGCGATCTTCGTCCGGAGTTTAGATATATTGCTTAATCACTACTCGCTCCGTAAAAACCGTAAGTTAAACAAATAGATTAACTTATCCCTTCTATTGTTGTAAAAAATGGAATTAGCACAACATCTTGTATATTTTTTTGTTGACAAAGTCTTAAATCGGATTTACTATTTCTTCACTTGAGACTAATTTTCTCAACCGTTCTCAAGCCCTATAAACAAAAAAATCAGCGTCAAAAGACTTCGCGCATACTGTCCTGAATGTTAAAATATTATTAAATAAATATTCGTGTCTGAATTGAAGGCACAAGGAGCGACAGCCTAAATGAGTACAGTTTTTGATCCTGTCAAAACAGGCGGCTTTACGGCAAAACATAACGGCAACGGTGCAGGAACCGCAGTTAGCCGTGAAACCATTCCTCTCGGCCTCAACGCTCAAAAGGTTGTAGCAAAGCGTTATTCATTAAAAGATGAAAACGGTGATCCGCTAGAAACATGGGCCGATATCGTCCGCCGGGTTGTCGGCCATGTCTCAAAAGCCGAAAGCAATTTGCAAAAGCAGCAGCAGTTTTACAATGAGATGACCGCTGTCATGTTCGCCCGCGAATTTGTTCCGAACACGCCATGCCTCGTCAATGCAGGCAAACCAAAAGGTCAGCTTGCGGCCTGTTTCGTACTGAACGTCCCCGATTCGATCGCCGGAATAATGGAGCATGCCCAAAATGTAGCAATAATTCACCAAACCGGCGGCGGAACAGGAATGACCTATGAATTCCTGCGCCCTGCCGGCTCGATGGTAAATTCCACCCGCGGAGTAGCTTCCGGACCGGTCAGTTTTATGAACATCGTCAATCAAACGACAGAAGTAGTAAAACAAGGCGGCGTCCGGCGCGGGGCCAACATGGGCATTCTGAATGTGAAACACCCAGACATTCTTCGCTTTATCCATGCAAAGAATGATCAAAGCAGTCTGACAAATTTCAATATTTCTGTGACGGTAACGGATGCTTTTATGGACGCTGTTGATCGAGGCGTCTGGTTTCAGACCGAGTTTGAAGAGGAGCCCTGGACCCAGCCTGTATTCGATGCCGCGACCGGAAATGACTATGTCCTTTACCGTCGCCCTGATAACTCAATTGTGATCTTTACCGATAAATTGGCATATGAAACCCTTGATCTTTCCGATTGCACCGCCGAAGAACCGCCGATGCCCGGAATGGTGTTCGCACCTGATATATGGAACCGCATCATTGCCTCGGCCCACAAATATGCCGAGCCGGGCATAATCTTTATTGACGAGGTCAACCGCCACAACCACATGATGGCGTCAATGGGCCCGATCTATGCATGCAATCCGTGCGGCGAACAGCAGCTCCATTTCAACAATTCATGCAATCTCGGCTCGATCGATGTTGCAAAATTTTTTAAAAAATATGGCGATGGAACTAATATTGACGATTGTGTCGATTGGGGCCGGCTTGCAAGTGCGACACATATTTGCACGCAATTCCTGGATAATGTCGTTGATGCAGGCTATTTTCCGTTAGCGGAAATTGATAATGTTGTAAAACGAACGCGTCCCGTCGGTCTTGGTATAATGGGATTCGCCGATCTTTGTTTAAGTCTACAGATCACGTATGGCGAACAGGAATCGCTCGATCTGATCGAAAAGATAATGGGTTTTATCCGGCGCGAGGCATGGGTCGCCTCGATGAAACTCGGTGCGGAAAAAGGTGTTTTTCCAGAACTCGAAGCAAACCGTGAGGCATACGCAAAATTCTTATATGACGAAGTCGGGATTTCGCGGGATATACCGCTCACACCGCGTAATTATGAAGTAACGACCATCGCCCCGACCGGTACGATATCCCTGTTGGCTGAAACTTCGTCCGGCATCGAACCCAATTTCTCATGGGCCTACGTGCGCCAGGACACGCTGGGAACACGCACCTATGTTCACACTTTGGCGGCTCAGGCTTTGGGCTTAGAAGTGGATCAAACGGATGAGGAATCGATCAAAACTGCTGCTCAATATGTTGTTGATCACGAAGATGAATTGCCGCCGCATTTTATTTCGGCAATGAATATAAAATCGCTCCAGCACGTAAAAGTTCTTGCCGCAGCCCAAAAACATGTCGATAACGCAATATCGAAAACATGCAACGGAGCAAAGGACGACACTGTCGAATCCGTTGACGAGCTCTATCATCTGGCCCGCGAACTTGGCTGTAAAGCTGTCAGCTATTATCGTGACGGAAGCCGCGAAGGACAGGTTTTAAATTCAATGAAAACCTCCGCCGGAATGCAGACTGCAAGCTTGCCGACCGAACCGCTGCTTTCCGATGCCGCGTCGCAAAGAGTAGAGCGTCCGCGTGAACTTCAGGGATCGACATGGCGGATACCGTTCGACAATCAAAATTTGTATGTCACCGTCAATCATAATGGTGAACGGATCATGGAGGTTTTTGCCGCCGGGCCGATCAGCGAAGGTGTTGGGCTTTTAGCCTCAAAAATGCTTCGCGGAGGTTTTGAAGTAAAAGAAGTTGCACGCAGTTTGAACAAAGTCACCGCGACACACGCAGTTTGGTTCAATGAGCGCCTTTTAACATCGCCGGAACAAGCTGTTGCCGAGTGCCTCTTATTAATTGATCGCCGATTGAAAAACCTCCCGCAATCTGAACGGGGAATCGCAAAAAGCCAGCCAAACTTCGATATGTCAGAAAGCATGTCAAACTTGATCGGCGAATGTCCCGAATGCAAAGGCCAGCTTGAACATGCCTCAGGATGTGATTTTTGCCGGGATTGTGGTTACTCAAAATGTAAATAAATTGGGCTCGTGGCGGCTTCTTAATTCATAAAAGCAGCAACAAGCTTTCATTAGTTGCTGCTTTTTTATTAACGGATTTCGTGATTTTATATGATTTTGTCATCAAACACCTCTTTTAAATTTCAGATCTTTTTTATTTAAATGACCAGAGTAAATCTCATTCGACGTAACCACATTTCACAGCTTGTTTTAGCCTTAATATTCCTAGGCTCAATATCCTTTGTTTCTGCCCAAACCAGCGAACGGCCAACAACCACTGTCCCGACGCCGACGCCATCAGTTTTCCCGACGCCTGAGATTCCAATTACTCAAACCCTTTCGGACCTGCGATCGAAGATCGCTCTTCGGCTTGCGAGGCCGGAAGTGAGGCGTGGACAAGTCGGTATAAAAATCGTTTCTCTAAACAGCGGCCAGGTCTTATTTGAAGAAAATTCCGAAAAATATTTGATGCCGGCGTCGAATATGAAGAATTTCACCGTTGCGGCTGCACTGGAAAAACTGACGCCTGATTTTAGATTTATCACCAACGTATATGCAGCGTCGATGCCCGATGCGAACGGGACAATTATCGGCGATCTGCGCATTTACGGACGTGGTGATGTTTCGATATCGACTAGCTTTAATAATGGTGATTATTTCAAAGGTCTTGATAATTTAGCGGACAAAATTATTCAAGCCGGGGTTAAGAGAATTGAAGGAAATTTGATCGGCGACGAAAGTTATTTTATTGGGGATGCAATTCCGGGCAGCTGGGAGATCGACGATCTGCAATGGTATTACGGGGCGGAAATTTCAGCATTGCCGCTAAACGATAATGCGATCGATCTTACAGTTATACCGGGGCCGGTAGGTTATCCGTGCGGTGTCCGCGTTATGCCGTACAATCCGATCACCCGCGTCGTCAATCAATGTACGACGACTGCGGCAGGTGCCAAACGCGACCTGCGGATCGTTAAGCTGATTGGGCAGAATCTATTACAGATATCCGGCTCGCTGCCACTAGGGAATGCCGGTTTCCAGGGGTCGCTCAGCTTTTCGCATCCGGCCGAACTTTTTATCGCCCTCTTGAAACAGCGGCTCGAACTAAAAGGAGTTACAATTACGGGGCAAACCCGTACCGTGAATTCCAGAAACCCTGCCGCGGCCACATCCGTCGAGATCGCTAAACTCGAGTCGCCACCGCTTAGCCTGATCGCTGCCAAGACCCTCAAGCCGAGTCAGAACATGTACACGGAAACAATTTTAAGGACGTTGGGAGAAGAGAGCCGCAGGCTTTCGCAGGTGCCGGGCGCTCCTGTTTCAGACGTGCAAACCGACAGCTCCGAATTAGGTATCACCGCGGTAAAAACATTTCTCAACAGTATCGGCGTCGCTCCGGACGGGATTATTCAATACGACGGGAGCGGCCTATCGCGGCATAATTTGATCACTCCGTCAGCCGTGGTCCAGCTTTACACCTACATGGCAAAACAAAGCAAGTATCCTCAAGTTTGGCGTGACGCCCTGACGATCGGCGGGGTGGACGGCACGCTCGCCAACCGTTTCAAAGGCACGGCAGCGGCCGGAAATATCCGTGGAAAGACAGGGACAATCGATCAGGTGTCGGCGCTTTCCGGCTACATAACAACGGCCGGCGGCGAACCGCTTGTGCTGTCAATCGTCGTCAACGGCGTCCCGGAAACTAGAACTCGGACTGCGCTGATTGACGATATAGTTCTGAACCTGGCAAATTTTAACGGAAAGATCGAGCAGTGATCTGCTGCAATCTCGGGATCGTCAAATGCGCCAAGATCAGCTCCCCGATCAGCGAAGTTTTATCCAGGATTTATAAAAAATAGGGCAGTCAAAAAAGCAAAAAAATCGCCATGATATTTTTTAATTTTTTGTAATTTAAGATCAGATATTTTGATAACGGAAAACCCTCGGCAGGCCGAATAACACTGCATGACTGGTAATATCAAAAGGCTGGATTGGTAAAGCAAAACCCCCAGATTGGTCAAAGGTTTAAAACCTCCAGAAACCAACCAAATTTACCTCCGAAAATTTCCGGCCCACGGCCCATATTCCAAAAACCGCACCCGACTCGCCCTTCCAAATCATTCGCCTCATCTCAATCGTTCGGATCACCAAATGCATCCAAAATCACTGTGCCATTCGAGATGCGACCGCATATTTTTTTTGAAATATTGCACTATCGGAAACTTTTTAAATAGACTAGTGCTATTATATTGCAAAACTCGTTATGGACTTTAACGCGGGAGCCCAAGGGCAAGCAACTCAAATCGAAACCTCAAACGGCCAGCGAAACAAGCTTGCCCGTTCGGATCGTGCGTTTCATGATTGGTATCGCTTTGTTTTGTCTTATCCACCGCATCTCGTAAGGCAATACCTTTCCGAATTTGAACTCGGCGAAAACGACTTAGTTCTCGATCCCTTCTGCGGCACCGGAACAACTGTTGTCGAAGCAAAACTTCAAAATATACCGTCAGTGGGTATTGAGGCAAATCGCTTCGCCCAGTTCGCTGGCTCTGTTAAGGTTGATTGGAATGTCAATGCGGAGGATTTACTTGAACACGCTCGAGGTATTAGAGACAGGGCGATTTTTCGCCTAGCAAAACAAGGAATATCAGACGAGCCAGAAAAACATATAAATATCCCTAATAATCTCCGACAATTATCTCACGACCAACACCGAATTATCCTAAAAAATTCCATTAGTCCGCTACCATTGCATAAATCGCTCGTACTTTTGGACGAGATTGATCGATTCAAAATCACGAGTTTTATCAAATATTTTCGCTTGGCTTTCGCAAATGCTTTAGTCTATCGAATCAGCAACCTAAAGTTCGGACCAGAGGTCGGAATCGGCAGAGCAAAAGAAGATGTATTAGTAATTGAACAATGGTTTGACGAAGTCTTAAAGATCAGTACTGACGTTGCAAACGTTAATGCCTCTGACTATCCTGACTCAAGCGTTATTCTTTCCGACTCTCGTGATGCCTCAAAGTTGTTGGGTAACCGAAAGGTTTCCGCAATAATTACATCGCCACCTTATCCAAACGAAAAGGATTATACAAGAACGACACGGCTCGAATCGGTAATATTAGGCTTCATAGCGAATAAGGAAGAGCTAAGATCAATGAAGAAGTCAATGCTTCGCTCAAACACTCGCGGAGTCTATAAAGGTGATGATGATGATAAATTTGTCGCTGACATACCTGAAATTCAGCAAATAGCGGCAGATATTGAAGCAAAGCGCATTGAGCTTAATAAGACATCAGGCTTTGAACGAATGTACGCACGTTTAACGAAGCTGTATTTCGGCGGAATGGCAAAGCACCTGGTTCAACTTCAACCAATATTGAAACCCGGAGCACATTTGGCTTATGTTGTTGGCGATCAAGCATCGTATCTAAGAGTAATGATCCGAACCGGCCATATTCTCAAAAAAATTGCGACCTCTGTTGGTTACGAGGCAGTACGGATTGACCAATTTAGAACCCGATTTTCAACGGCGACGAAAAGTAATCTCAACGAGGAGGTTGTCGTCCTACGTTGGCCGGGATAAAACCACATGGCGAGTTACAAAACTTTAGTTATAGAAAATATCTTTCGAGAAAGATTCGACCCTATCACTAAAACATTAACAACCTCTGTTGTCACGCTTGTAGATGTTTCACGAGCGATCGGCATCTATAACGAAAAAGCTGGTAAGAAACACAGTACTAATAACCCTGCAAATTTCTTCAAGGATTTGGTTCGAGTCCGGATTCCAGGCAATGCGAACTGGCCGAAATTTGTATTAGAGTCCGGTTACACAGCTCGGCAAGTTACGGAGGATAATGCTTGCTTTGAATTTATACCTTTGCCTGCCGGTCAAACCGAAGCTTTTCCTCCGGTCGATTTCGCACAGCCCTCGTCAACAACTCCAAAATATCAAATTGAGAGCGTAAGCCTGCCCCTAGCTTCAAGGCGTCTTGGACGGAAAGACGAACCTTGGTTAATACAGGTTATAACACGACTCAGGATTGTGGAGTCTCATTTCTCTCTGTCTTCTGGCCGGGCAATCAAACAACTTGATTTGCTTCAGATGAATGTAAAGCTGTCTGGAACAGAAATCGATGCGTTGTTCCTGGCTCAAGAGGAAGTTGCTCCGGGCGAGTTTCAAGAAATTATAATCACTTGTGAGGCTAAAGCGGGGCGAGATGATATTTTGGAGAACCAAATTCTCCGTCAAGCAAAAGCGCCCTTCAAAATGAAACAGATCACCCAAGATCATGTAATTCCACTAGCTGTGAAATGTGTTGCTGCTTCCCAAATATTTGTTGTCGAGTTTCAGGAAATTGAAAGGGAAAACTATGAAACGATAGAATCCCTTACAGTAGCGTCGGATTCACTCTTTGAAATAAAGCCTCCGGTTCCCGGCATCTGCCAGTAGTAATTGTAAACTTATATCTTTCTCTATAAAGTAAGCATAGCAATTCGCCAGCCCCGGTTTGTTCTAAATATTTCAATTTGAATTTGTTTTTTGGAAACGTAAGCCTTCAAAGATTTTAAACGTTTGCCCATTTTCCATTCGAGTCTCCGGCAGTAGTCGCGAATAAAGTCGAACGCCTCATCTGCGCTGATATTGACAATTTCTTCGAGATAGGCAGTCGGAATAATAATTATTCTGCTCCGCTGGCCTCTGAATGTCCGCTTTTAAGAACGTTTAAAATCTTGTCGTGGATGCCGCCGAAGCCGCCGTTGGACATTATGGCCACTACGTCGCCGGGGCGTAATTCGGGGGTCAGATGTTCGACTATGGCGTCGGCGTCGGGGAAGCTCATTGTGGGTTTGCCTTGCAATTCGATGTCTTTTACCAGTTCCGCCGTGTCGAGTACCTTGCCGAGTTCGCTGGCTTTTGAGGTGTTGTAAACACCGGCGATGATGACGTAATCGGCGTAGGAAAACGCTTTTGAATACGGCTCCTGAAAGATCGCGAGGCGTGACGACCACGAACGCGGCTCGAAAACGGCAATCAGCCGCTTGCCGGCGTATTTCATCTTTAAAGCTTTGAGCGTTTCTTCGACGGCGGTCGGATGGTGGGCAAAATCGTCGATTACTGTCACGCCGCCGATCGTCCCGCGAACTTCGACACGACGTTTGACCGATCTGAACGTCAGAAATGCTTCCTGAATTTTTTCCTTCGGGACGCCCCAGCCATCGGCGGCGATAATGACCGCGAGACAATTGCGAACGTTGAATTCGCCGATCAGATGCGTTTCGAATTCGCCCCAAGTGTGACCGTCGCGAAAGACCGTGAAACGTGTCGTATCGCCAGTAAAATCAATATAACGGGCCTGCCATTTCGCTTCGTCCGAAAGGCCGAAAGTTTCGACATTCGTAAAAAGCTTGCCCTGCATTTCATCGAGCACCTCGGCCGCGACCGGCGAATCGATCCCGACGATCAATCGTCCGTTTCCGGGCACGAGATTCATCAACCGCGAAAATTCGAATTTAATATCATCAAGATCATCGTAAATATCGGCGTGGTCAAATTCGATATTGTTGACGATGGCGGTCTCGGGCAGGTAATGCATGAATTTCGGCTTTTTGTCGAAATACGCGGTGTCGTATTCGTCGCCCTCGATAACGAAATGATTGCCGTCGGTCACGCGAAAACTGGCGTCGAAATTTTGCACGATGCCGCCGACGAGAAACGACGGGTTTAGCCCACCGACCTCCATCACCCACGCTGCAATGCTCGTCGTCGTGGTTTTACCATGCGTTCCGGCAACGACCAGCGAATGTTTGCCGCGAATGAATTCTTCCTGAACGATCTCGGCCTGTGAACGGTAGAGCAGTTTGCGGTTCAATACCTCTTCAAGCTCCGCATTTCCGCGTGAGATGGTGTTGCCGACGATCGTGCAATCGGCTCCGACATCGGCATTTTCCGCCCGGTAGCCCTGCAGTATCTCGATGCCCAGGGCCGCAAGCTGCGTGGACATCGGCGGATAAACATTCTGGTCCGAACCCGTCACCTTGTGCCCGCTTGCCTGAAGCATCCCAGCCAGCGATGCCATCGCCGTTCCGCAAATTCCAATTAAGTGATAGTGCATACTGCCTGGTGTTTATTTAAAACGACGCGAAGTGAAAGCGAAAATAGATCAACGAAGTTCACAGTTCAAATTCTATCAGAATCCATTTGTTACCGACACTATATTGGTGTGAACGGCTGCCGCTAAGATGGTCATGCTTAGTGCCAAAGCGGTCATTATTTTTTTAGAAGGTGTGCAAAAGGCAATTTCGATGTTTTTTTGAAATAATCGACTTCATTTGAATTGTCCGCCAAAAAGTCCGAAGTCGGCTTCTTGGGCCTCTTTTTTACAAGATCAAGATATTTGACCGATTGATGGATCAACTTACCGTTCCGATCAAAATAGCTGCTCCGGATCACAATGTAATCACCATAAAACGTGCGAAGTTCGGATTCGGCCCGGGCAAGTGACCCGTCCTCCCGAAAATAATGATATACATATTTTGCCCAATCGCCCGATTGGCTAAAAAGCGTGAAATTTGAAACGGCGACATTACCGTTTTTCTGCCAATTGAAAGCTATCGTATAAGTTTCGGCCGTTTCACGAAATTTCTCAAGCGCCTTTTCCGAATCGAACTTTTTCCATTTCTGTTTGGCCTCCTCAGGATCAGAAATATCCGCGAAAACCAATTGCGGTGATTTTGAATGCTTTATAAAACTGTCCACTTTCTTGCAGTAAGCATCGATACTTTTCACTCTTGCTGAATTTTTGTTTTGGGAAAGTGCATGTGACGGGTAAAAGAAAATAATTAGTGTAAGCACCAATATAGAAATTTTTGTCATATAATTAAAAGAAGGCCCTGATACCCGAAACGTCATATTCTGTCGCTGATCGGATTTATAATATCGCATTTCAAATAAGGCTTACTCCGGCCTCTAAAGTTTACGGATCATTGTTTGTGTTTTGTCCTGAACCTCTCCTATTCTCAGTTATCTTCGGTTTCATTTATGAAAACACTAATTATTATTCTATACATTCTGCTTATACATTCGGCCGTGGCATTTGCATTTGAGACCGATCAATTCAACCTGCCGCCGGTGCCGCTGGCCGATATTGGCGACGAGGTCTCGGAATATACCGAAGAAAATATTCTTAAGGCGATCTTTAAGATCAACGGCGATATATCTTTGATACAGAAGTGTTTGGAAAATAACGCCGTTAACAAGGCAAAGTGCGGCCCGCGTGAAAGCCTGCTAAAAAAGCTCGAATATCTACGCTCGGAAGACGCGGTCGCCCGCGAGGTTTTCAAACTTCTTGGGGATGGTATTATACCGTTCACAAAATCGGGCAGTTGGATGGAATCACACAAATTTCGCGGCCAGCCGGCGCGATACAAAACCAGCTTTAAGGAATCGATCTTCGTCTTTTTGCCGGCAAACTATTTTACGATAAGCCCGACCGTAAATCTTTACGGCTCTGAGTTCGGCACCGACAAGATCGCTCATTTTTTCCAGCAGGGCTATGCGTATTACAAAATATATAAACAGGCTGCCGCCCAGGGTTTATCGGCTAATGATGCCTCAAAAAAAGCGGTGAAATGGGGCAAATTTACCGAGCGGACATACTACGGAACGCTCGTCGGCGGGGTGTATTCAAACGCCGATCTGTGTGCCAATTTTGTCGGGATGAGATTTTATCAGGAGTTGACGAAAGCATCGAAGGTAGGCGTGGCCGAACGGCCGGCTATTTTAGCTCTGAAAAATGGATCTTGGATGTTCAATGAAGACGCCAAAGCTAAAGAGCTTTTATTGAAACCATATATTTCCGATCATCTCAACGAAGCGCTCAATTCGTCCATCTATATTCCCGGCCTCCGTTCATCGATCCGCGGCATCGTCAAAAAACGAAGCTGTCCGCAGTGGCGAGCCTTATATCCTAACCTGAAGAAGGAAGATTTTGAGAATACAACTAAATCTTTAATGCTCTGGCATGAAGAAGATTACGGATTCAAGAAAAGTAAAAAATTCATCACTATTTCCAACACCTGTTTCGCAAACTAGGGGCTCATTTTTACATCGAGTGTTTTTTGTCTTCTATAAATCTTCGATACCTGATTCTTAGTCGTCTCAAATCTTCTTCATTAAATCGGTTTTCTTGTTGAAAGCGATCAAGTCTTAAGTCTCCGCCAGTATACACGGTTGCAATAAACACTTTGTCCGGCTTGTCGGAGAAAATAAGCGTTATATGCGAGTTGCCAAACACGTCTGGATCGCGAGAAAGAACAATAAACTTGCTTTTTATGTATATTTCAGAACCCTTTAATAATATTGTCTCCTCATCGGCGGACTTAGGTTTTCTCAAATAACGGTTAAATACCGTGCGTAAATACTTGACTGCTTTATTTTCATAAACAATGTAATAGTCTTTAAGCTGTTCTTCCGTAAAAGCAGCTTCGCCTTCAGGTATTTTAGAGTCTTGCTCCTTTTTAGGATTGTCATTCGATTGACCCGAAATAACAAAACTCATTCCACCGATCATCAGAATGATTATTAGACAAAACTTAAGAATGTACATACTTCTTCTTATCGACTATTTCAAGGTAACGCTTAGTTTTTCCAACGCGCCTTCCAGGACTGAATCTTCCCTTGCGATGCAGATGCGGACGTGTTTGTCCCATGTATCGCTATCGGCAAACGCACTTCCCGGCACCATCCCGACGCCGGCCTTTTCCATCAGCATTTCGTTGAATTTCAAAGCGTCGTCAAATTGTTCCGGAATTTTCGCCCATAAATAAAAAGCTGATCCTGAATTATAGATGTCAAAACCCAAGCCGGTTATGGCTTCGCCGAATGTGCGGCGTTTGGCGTCGAATTTATCACGAAGCTTGATGTAATAATCGCTGTCGGCCATCAGCACCTTTGCCAAAGCTGCCTGCAGCGGCGTTGCGGGACAAACGTAGATGACATTTGCGGCATTATTGATCGGTGCGATCAATTCGCCTTTGCCATAAGCATAGCCGAGCCGCCAGCCCGAGATATTCCACGATTTCGAGAACGAATTGACGGTGATCGTCCGTTCCCACATACCAGGCAGCGAGGCTATCGGCGTATGCGGGTTTTCGCCGGTCACATAATGCTCGTAAACTTCGTCTGAAATGACCAGCAGATCAAGTTCGTTCGCGACATCGGCTATCATTTCAAGCTCGGTTTGCGTCATTACCTTACCGCTCGGATTGGCAGGCGAGCACACGATTATCGCTTTTAATGAGAAATCGGGCCTATTCTTCAATTCCCGGCAGCGGGCAAGCAAAGCGTCCTTTTCAAACGTCAGGCCTTCGTCCAGCTCGAAAGCTTCGGTCTTGCCGCCAAATTCTTCCAATATCTTTCGGTGATATGGATAATAAGGTTCAAAAACAAGCGCCGACCGCCCGCGCAGATAGCTTTGCGTAATGCCGATCAAAGCACCGGTTCCGCCATTCGATATCATTAATTCAAGCGGTTTTGCATCCACATCTACATCGATTCCGTTATACCTTTTGATCTTTTCCGCGACCGCCTTTCTCAATGTATCGTCGCCTTCGCTCGGGCCGTAATGATTCTGGCTGGCGGCAATAATTCGGGCGGCCTCCGCGGCAAGCTGCGGATCGATCGGCAGTTCCGATTGTCCCTGCACTAAATTTCCGCTCGGCGGAACGAGCCGCGTAATGGCACGGATGTCGGGTTTGATCTTCTTAACTTTTGCTTCTGTCATAGAATCTTAAAATATCAAAAAATGCGGAAACCCGCACCTCCGCGATCTGACAAGGGCGAAAAATCTGGCGTGTCGAGGGTTGTTTCTGTCATAATCTTTCAATCTAATGAAACAAGCCTTACGAACAAAAAGCGATTTTCCGCCGGGCCTGAAAGCCGGGCTGTTGGGCGGTAATTTTCTTCAGTTTCGCCGTGACCCGACGGAATTTCTCGGAAAAATGGCGGACCTCGGTGATGTGAGCTTTTTTAAAATGGGTTCGCAGAATGCATTTTTCATTAATCACCCGGAAATGATACGTGACCTGTTGGTCGTAAACGCCCAGAAATTCAAAAAAGGACGCGCGCTTCAGCGGGCAAAACGTTTGCTTGGCGAAGGCCTGTTGACAAGCGAAGGCGAGGCCCATCTTCGTCAACGCCGTATGATCCAACCGGCATTTCACCGCGGCCGGATCGCCGAATACGCCCGCTCGATGGTCGAATATGGCGAAAAAATGTCGGCCACATGGTCTGACGGCGACATTCGCGATATTGATCAGGAAATGATGCATCTGACGCTGCAAATAGTGGGGAAAACCCTTTTTAATGCCAATGTCGAGAACGATGCGGACGAGATCGGCAATGCGATGTCCTCGATCCTCAAACTTTTTAATTATCTGCTGCTTCCCTATTCCGAATGGCTCGAAAAACTTCCGCTGCCGCAATCGAAACGGTTTAGAAACGCCCGCGAAACACTAAATTCCGTGATATACGGGATCATCGGGGAACGGCGGCGGTCCGGCGAAGACAAGGGCGATCTGTTGTCGATGCTGCTCGCCGCCCGTGACGAAGATGACGGTTCGGCGATGACCGATGAAGAGATCCGCGACGAATCGATGACGCTGTTTCTGGCCGGCCACGAAACGACCGCCAACGCCATGAATTGGACATGGTACCTGCTGTCGCAAAATCCCGAAAAGGAAGCAAAACTCCACGAAGAATTGGACAATGTGTTGGTTACAAGGCCGCCTACGATGGATGATCTGCCAAATCTAAAATACACTGAGGCGGTTTTGGCGGAATCAATGCGGCTTTTCCCGCCGGCATGGGCGATCGGGCGGCTTTCTTTGGAAGATCATCAGTTTGGCGGATTTAATGTGCCGAAAGGTTCTTTGGTTTTGGCAAGTCCATACGTGATGCACCGCGACGTCCGGTTTTGGCCCGACGCCGACAAATTCATCCCCGAAAGGTGGTTTGAGCAAAGTATAAAAGAAGCCGGGCAAAAGAATATCTATCTGCCATTCGGCGGCGGCGTCCGGCGCTGCATCGGCGAAAGTTTTGCCTGGACGGAAGGAATATTATTGATTGCCTCGCTTGCCCGCAAATGGCGGCTCCGCCTGGTTCCCGAACAAAAGATCGCCACCCAGCCAATGATCACCCTCCGCCCGAAATTCGGTCTGAAGATGAAAATTGTGAAGCGTTAAATCCCGCTTTTCATCATCCAAACAAAAAACTTCGCAAGTTAAACATGCGAAGTTTTTTTGCACGAATTTTGAAGTGAATTATTTGTTATCGAATAAATGGTCTATTTTATTCACCGCTCCGAATTGATATGGGGCGTCAACTGTTAGTTTATATGAAGATCTATAATTTGGGTCAAACATAACCCATAAATTCCATTTGCCGCCAGAACCCAGGACAGGTGATTTATTAATAAGTTCGAACCGTTCGCCGTTGTGCTCAAACATAATTTTATTATCCAAAATCACACCGGTTTTTTGAAATTCATATCCCGGCTGCGGCGAGAAGGAAAAGATAAATCTACCCTTACCCAAAAGGTAAAACCATATCAAATTGCCAGAAACACTACTGCCTGTTTGAATTTTTTCGCCGTTAATGGAAAATTGAGGCGTATCCAGGTGCAGGTTTACTTCATCAATCGTAAAATCCTTTGCTTTCTCACGCTCTGAAAAGTAATTTCCAAACTTTTGGGGCTTTGACGTTACTTTAATTATATCGGATATTTTTGCGAGAGTTTGCGGATTTTCGAGAATATCTAGTGTGAGTGTGTCGCCATCATCCAAAATTACAGCATCAGGATATTTTGGCAGCGACCGGGCGGTGAATTTTGTGTAATCAGGATTATTCCCAACAGTGTTTCTTCCGATAATTTGATCGAGCGGTTTCGACAAAGGCTTGATCGTCACCAGAAATTTTTCCGTATCGGCCAGTTTTTCGACCACGACATCGTAACCAAAATAGATTTTGTTTCTACTGTCAGTCATCGCACGGTGGGCAATGCAGATATTGTTGGACGACGTTGTGCCGGTCGAGTAGCCATTTCCTAGAGAATCCGAATTGTTCGATGGAATGATTTCCGTTTTTATCGCAACCGTGATTCCGTTTGGAAAACCTATCGATCCGCTTTGGGCCTCAGCAATGCCGTATAACGAAAGAATGCATGCCAAAACCAAAGATATATTTATTATCTGTCTATTTCTCATTTTCTTTCTCCTCTTTGCTTATCCTTAGATTTATTTCTGATACGGGTCGAAATCCGGCAAGATTGGCCTGCGTCAGATAGCCATTATTTTCAACCGAACTTTTCAAGGTAATGCCGTTTTTTTTCGGGGACAGGCTTTCAGTTTTCTTTTTAACATAGATTGTTCTGGTGATTATTTTTTCGGTGGTTACGGGAACTCGTACGATTTTTTCCTGTATAACAGGAACATGGACAATGTTTGTTAGCATCGGTTTTTCAGACTTTGTCTGATCATTTTGCGGCAACTCAGTGTTTGAACTTAGTTCGCTCGCTGACATTTTGCCAAGTTGAAATGTTGAGATAGCCGTTATCGTTAATAAAAATATAGCTACAGCATAAGCAAATCGCGGAACGCCAAACCAGCCTATTTTTCCAGTCCGATTTTCTTCTCCGACCGTCTGAACCTGCTGTTTGGAATGAACTAATTGAAACGCTTTCAAAACTTTCTCATCCAATGAAGCTGCGGGTGAAACTGGTAAAATTCGTTTGAGATATGTACTTAGCGTCTCCTGCACCTTTAATTCTGTTCGGCATAAACCACAGTTTACGATATGTGTTTTGAGATCATTGGATTGCTCTGCCGTCGCTTCACCATCAATCACAGCGTCAATATTTTTTTTTACTTCAATGCATCTCATATACTTTTTCCTCCTCACCCTTCATATACGGCGCTAGCCAGATCGCCAACATACGCCTTGCCCGAAACAACCGGCTTTTTGCAACTCCAACGTCCGTTTCGGTTATCTTCGCAATTTCTTCGTAAGAAAATTCCTGCATTTCCCGCAGCAGTAATACTTCACGCTGAAGCGGCGAAAGCTTAGCGACACATTCCTCGACCTTTGCGTTGAATTCCTTGTCCAACAGATCCCGCAAAGGCGATGTGCCACTGCCATTTGTAAAATTTTCAAGGTCTTTAGTCTCGAAATTATTTATTTCAAGCCGAGTGCCGCTTTTTTTAAAATAATTAAAAATTTTATTTCTTGTAACACCGCACAAAAACGAAAAAAGTGTGCCGTTTGATGAATTGAACTTTTCAGGATATTTGATGAAAAACATAAAAACTTCCTGTGTAATGTCATCGGAAATTGCTGTATCGTTCGTCATTCGAAAAGCAAATCCGTAGATAGAATCCCGAAGCAGAAAGTAAATTTCGTTAAACGCTTCAGCGTCGCCTTCGACGGCCCGGTCTATTAGATTTTGTTCGATCCCGTTTTTCAAAATATGTTTACAATTCGAAATCTCTATTCTGCTGCTAACTATTTTCTTCAACTTCAATAAAGTTGCGGTATGGTTCGAAATTCATTTGCTATTTCGGCGTGTTCATTTTTTTATTCTTGTTCTGCCTATTCTGTGGTCTATATTTTTTTGCGGTTGCGGAAGAATCGATCACAGAATAAGAAGAACAGGAATGAAGATGCGATGTCAGAACTGGGGACGGTAGCGACTGGGTTTTTCTGCAGCAAGAGGCCAGTCGCTATCGCTCGCGGTTCTGACTCACTCCTGGACGGTACGACGAGCAGTTTTCCCAATAGATCGGCGGAAATTTGCAGCGTGTCCCTAATATAAAAATCGCGGTCCGATTTCATTATCATGCGGAGCGAATATCCAAAATTGTGGAACGAAGTTTGCGTAATATACCTACATCTACAGAGATGCTTGTATTTACGCATATAAATCATACGGTTTTTATTGCAATTGTATCAAAACTGTATTGGAGGCAAGGGGAATGTTATTACGGGACATTATGAATGTTAAGAATGTGGTATGCACCGAATCGACACCGCTGGAACAAGTGTTCGAATTGATGCAGAGATCGCGGGACGGTTTCGCAACCGTCGTCGAGAACCGCGTCCACCAAAAACCGATCGGGATCATTACGGAACACGACATCTGCGTTCAAATTGTGGGCAAAAGCCGCAATCCGCGCGGTATGGCGGCGGCAAATGTAATGAACACAAAGATCGTCAAGGCAAGTCATGACGCGAATGTTGCTGATCTCGCAAAATTTTCCGGCAAAAAAGGTATGACGGCGATAATGGTCGTTGATAACGAAGGCATTCTTTGCGGAACGGTCAGCGCGGAGGAGCTTTCCCGGCCATGGCCACAGCAACCCGATGACGCACCTTTGGTTTTGGCCCCGAATTTTAATTTCGCGTCACCGCAAACGGATAGAATTTTTTAAATTAACAAGGAGAAATAAATGTTTGTAAAAGAAATAATGACAAAAGATCCGGCCTGTTGTTCTCAAGATGCCGGTTTGCAGTCGGTGGCGAAAATGATGGTCGATAATGATTGCGGATGCATCCCGGTCGTGGACGGAAGCGGTTCGAAAACGCCGGTCGGCATCATCACTGACCGCGATATTTGCTGCCGGGCAGTGGCCGAAGGCCGAAATCCGCTTGACCTGACCGCAAATGACGTTATGACCAAAAACGTCGTTACTGTCACGCCCGAAACTTCCGTCGAGGATTGCTGTAATTTGATGGAAGAAAACCAGATACGGCGAATTGCTGTGGTTGATGAAAACGGCTCGTGCTGCGGAATCGTCGCTCAGGCCGATGTCGCAATAAATGCCGGTGACAGCAAAACTGCCGAAGTCGTTCAGCAAGTATCAAAAGCGGCGGCGTAAATTTTCAGGCTCAAATGACCGTGAGCGAATAATGTTTTCGATCTTTCGTGTTGCTTTGGATCGATCAGTGGTTCCAGTCATTAAAAAATATGGACTGGAACCATTTTCCTTTTCTCAAACCGAACTGCTGCCGCCAATTTCTTTTGGATAGTAAATAAGCTCAACGATATTTCCGTCAACGCCTTTTGTATAGAACGAAGAGGTTCCGTCGCGGTGCAGTTTTACAGGTTTTTTTTCGCGGTCGGCGGCTTCATTTAATTCTTCAAGCGTTTTTGCCTTCATTCCGATGTGCGGCGGATGTTTGGAATCCGGCGGCAGCAGTGCGATCCCAAAACCGTTGGCGTCGCGCATCATCGCCCAATCCTCAAAAACAGTTTCGACCGCAAAACCGAGCTTTTTATATTCCTCGACAGCGCGAGCCAGGTCATCGGTTTTCACCGCCAAATGATCGACCGTTCCGTTAAACCGCAAGTCAGACATTTTTTTCATGGCCTCCGGTCTTATTTTAACAAAACGCGCCGTTTAATAAAGAACAGATCGAATGTATGTTGTTCATTTCGTCTTTTTTCGCGATATCATATAACAAAAAAGAAACGCCAAGAACAGGGAAAAAGGAATTTATCCCCTCTTTGTGTTAAATTTTTCTTTTATGAAGATCGTATCGCTTTTACCATCCGCAACCGAGATCGTTTGTGCTCTCGGACTCGAAGAAAACCTGGTCGGAATTACGCATGAATGCGATTTCCCCGCTCATATTACCGCCCGCCCGGCATTAACGGCCAGCCGGATATCGCACGAGACCATGTCCAGCAAGGATATAGACCACGCAGTCCGTTCGCAGCTTGACGGGCACGGTTCCATATACGATCTTGACACAAATCAGCTTGAGGAATTAAAACCGGACCTGATAATCACGCAGGAACTTTGCGATGTCTGCGCCGTCAATTACAAAACCGTGTCGAAAGCCGCGAAAATATACGCCGCAGGTGCAAAGGTCGTTTCGCTCGAACCAAATACAATCGACGACATACTGGAAAATATAAAAACTGTCGGCGATCTGACAAATACGCGGCAAAAAGCTGAAAATGTAGTCACCGGACTGCAAAACCGGATCGATACGCTTCGTGAAAAAACAGCAAATATAGCAAAACGGCCAAATGTTTTTATGCTCGAATGGCTGGAACCGCCTTTTGCGCCCGGACATTGGGTCCCGGAACAGGTGGAAATTGCCGGCGGCTTCCCGATCCTTGGGAAACCAGGCGAACGCTCTGTAACGACAACCTTCGAAGCTATCCGCGAATCAAATCCCGATGTAATGGTGCTGATCCCGTGCGGTTATTATACGGATGACATTCTGCGGCAATTGGAAAATACCGTTTTTCCGTTAAACTGGAAAGATATTACCGCCGTGAAAGCCGGAGCGGTCTGGGCTTTGGATGCGACAAGCTATTTTTCCCGTCCGGCACCGCGCGTCGTTGACGGAGCGGAGATTTTAGCAAAGATACTTCACCAGGCGATCTTTGGCGGGCCGGGAAAACACGAGGCCGTTCGCGTTCCCGATGGTTTAATGAAATTCCAGAACTCTGCCGGATCAGCGTAAACCTTAAATTAACCCGTATCTGACATTAGGAGTTTTTATTCTGCTTTTTTCTTTGTGATCTTAGCGGCTTAGCTTGGAAAAAAAGGCAGTTTCACGCAAAGACGCAAAGACCGCAAAGAACCTTGGCCCTCAATTAAATTATTCTATGAAGCTTATTTTTACAACAGCCATTATCCTGGCTCTCACCGCAACATTTTTTGCGCAGAAACCCGGCGAAATTTTGGCCACGGCGACCAATTTCAATTTCACTTCTGCATCATTGACCGAGGAAGGCAGAAAATTATTCGAAAACCAGAAAACTGTCGTCGCCGACACCCGCACTAACCTGTTCCTGCAAATGCAGAACGACATTTTGCTTGAAACCGAAGCAAAGGCCCAAAATATTCCGGTCGAAAAGCTGCTCGCAGCCGAAATAAAAAAGATACCTGCCCCGACCGAAGCCGAGATCAAGACGGTTTATGACGCCAACCGCGCTGGATTGGGTGACCTGACGCTGGAAGAAAGTCGCAAACAGATCGTTGAGTTCCTGCAGCGTTCGTCCGGCCAAAAAGCTGCCCAGAAGCTGATCGAAAGCTTGAAAACCAAATACAAGTTCGCCGCTGGAAAAGACGTGAACGCCGCCGATCTAAAGCCGGCCGATATTTTGTTCGGCATAAACGGCAAAAGCGTTTCCGCGGGTGAATTCGAAGAAAAAAACAAGGTCGCCATCAATGATGTCCTAGCGGAAATTGCCGACGTGATCAAATCCGACCTCGAAAACTCGGTTTTTTCAACACTCGTTACCGAAGAAGCAAAAATTCGCGGCATTGACTCGGGAAGTTTGATAGCCGCTGAGGTCACCAATAAATTGCGTGAATTTTCCGATACGGAAAGGGCCGATATAGAGAGCGGATTCCAGAAAAAGCTCTTTACGAAATTTAATGTGAAGTTCCTGCTCAAGGATGTCGATCCTATAGCCCAGGATATTTCAGCGGGCGATTCCCCGTCGCAAGGAAAGACCGCCGCCCTGGTAAATGTGATAATGTTCAGCGATTTCCAATGCCCGGCGTGTTCCGCGACCCATCCGATCTTAAAAAATGTCCTGGCCGAATATGGCGATAAAGTGCGTTTCACCGTTCGCAATTTTCCCCTGACAACTATCCATGAGAACGCTTTTCAATCCGCGCTTGCCGCCGGGGCCGCAAACGCCCAGGGCAAATTCTTTGAATACATTGATGTTTTGTACCGCAGCCAAAATGCTCTCGATAAAGCTTCTTTAACAAAATACGCGGCGGATCTGGGTTTGAATGTAAAGCAATTTGAGATAGACTTAGCAAGCGAAAAAACTGCCGCCGGAATCAGGAAAGACGTGGCCGACGGTAAAGGTTACGGCATTACGGGAACGCCGACAATATTTGTAAATGGCGTAAAGGTCAGGCACCTTTCGGCGGAAGGCTTTAGGAATGCTATCGATAAGGTTTTGCAAAAATAATTGAAGCTTTTCCGTGAACTACTTAATTTTTTGTTTTTGCCTTTTATGTATAAGCAACAGCAGGATATAGAGGAAAGACAGGATAAAAATATAGAATTAAGATCAGCAAGAATTATCCTGTGAAACCTGTCCATCCTGTTTGAATTGAAATATATGACCTCGATCAATTTGCCAATTAAGTTTTTTTGAGCAAATAAGTTCTGGAATTTTCTACACACTATAATGCGTTTTTATTTACTGTTTTTTTTACTTTTATTTTCGGTCTCATGCGGCGGGAAACCGGATACACCAAAAACCAACCTTAATTCGAACAGGAATTCGAACGCTCCTGTCAAACAGGCCGCCCTTCCCGTTTCTTCCTACGAAATAGTCAATACTTTTCCACACGATCCAAAAGCTTTTACCGAAGGATTATTTTTTCACGACGGTTTTCTCTATGAAAGCACGGGCGAAACCGGAAAATCCGAGCTCAGAAAAGTAGAACTTAAAACCGGCAAGGTATTGCAGAAATTCGCTCTGCCCAGTGACAATTTTGGCGAAGGCACGACACTTTTTGATGGTAAGATCTATCAATTAACTTGGCGCCAGGGCCTTTGCCGCGTCTTTGACGCAAAAGATTTTACATTGATCCGGCAATTCGATTACCGGGGCGAAGGCTGGGGAATGACGACCGACGGCGAGAAACTGTATATGACGGACAGCACTCACGTGATAAGGGTCATCAACCCGGAGACGTTCCAACCAATAAAAACATTGGCCGTTTTTCGCGAGGACGGCAGGCCGCTGCTGCAAATAAATGAACTGGAATTCGTCAAAGGTGAGCTTTGGGCAAATGTCTGGCATTCTGAGAAACAGTCAATTTTGGGAAAACCCAATTACATCGCCCGCATCGACCCTGATTCCGGCAAGCTGCTCGGATGGATAAATTTGCAGGGAATTTCGCCGGACGATCAGCCCGCCCCGGCCGCGGTAAACGACGAAAGTGATCCGAAATCTGAAAATACGCTGAACGGGATCGCATACGATGCCGCAACCGAACGCATATTCGTCACCGGTAAAAATTGGACGAAATTATACGAGATCAAGGTAAAACCAGAGGCCGAATGAACGAAACCGAACTGAAATTTATGCGACGCGCAATCGAATTGGCCCAGCTCGGGATGGATTCCGGCGTTGGCGGCCCGTTCGGTGCAATTGTCGTAAAAGACGGCGAAATTATTGGCGAAGGCTCAAATCAGGTAACATCGACGAACGATCCGACCGCTCATGCCGAGATCGTCGCCGTCAGAAATGCATGCGAACGGCTTGGCTCTTTTCAATTGGACGGCTGCGTTGTCTATACCTCGTGCGAACCTTGCCCGATGTGCCTCGGGGCGATCTATTGGGCACGGCCGGAAAAAATATTCTTCGGATGCACCCGCGAAGATGCGGCAAACGTCGGCTTTGACGACGATTTTCTTTACCGGGAAATGGAGAAAGGCATAGATGAACGCGATCTGCCGATGATAAACCTTTTGCGGGAAGAATCGCTCGCGGTATTCAAAAATTGGGAAGCAAAACCGGACAAGACGGAATATTGATTTGAATAATACATATTTACTGCTTTTACTCGCACTGCTTGCCGGTGCAATGATGCCGACACAGGCCGCCACGAATAACAAAATGGCGGCTTTCGTGGATAGTCCGCTGCTGTCGGCTTTTTTGTCATTTCTGGTCGGCACGATCGCTTTGTTCGTTTGCATCCTGATTTCGGGTACGCCCATCAGCAATTTATTGTCCGCAAAAAATGCTCCGCCCATCGCATGGATCGGCGGTTTGCTCGGCGCATTTTTTGTCACGGCGGCGGTAATTCTGGTCCCGAGGCTCGGCGTAGCAATGACCTTCAGCGTCCTCATCGCCGGACAAATGATCGTGACGCTGATAATCGATCATTTTGGTTTGCTTGGAATCGAGGTCAGGCATGTTAGCTGGGCTCGGATTACCGGAATTCTGTTAATAACCGGCGGTGTTGTATTAATTAGAAAGTTTTAGATATTTTTATTCTTATTGTTGGATTACCGCTTTCTATGATCGAATTTATCCTCAACAATCAAAATATCGGTACGGAACTGTCTCCCGGCACCACAGTGCTTGATTTCGTTCGCTATCACAAAAATCTCAAAGGTACAAAGATTGGCTGTCGCGAAGGCGATTGCGGTGCATGCACGGTTTTGGTCGGTGAACTCGTCGGTGAAAAAGTAAATTATCGCACGATGACATCGTGCCTAATGCCCCTCGCCAACGCAGAAGGCAAACACATAGTTTCCATCGAAGGCATCAATCCTGTAAACGGCGATCTGACACCGGTCCAGCAGGCATTGGTAGATAAAAGCGGAACGCAGTGCGGATTCTGCACCGTCGGATTTGTCATGTCGCTGACCGGCTTCTGCATTGACGATACAGCAAAAACCTGCGAAATGGCCGTCTCCGCCGTGGACGGTAATATCTGCCGATGCACAGGTTATAAATCAATTGAAAGAGCCGCTGAAGGTATCAGTAGGCAGTTGGCAAAAAGCAGTGAGCAGTCAGATCAGCCTGTGTTGGCGGGTGGCTTAAGCCGGGCGATTAACAACAAGATCGTGCCTGATTATTTTTCTGGCATTGCTCAACGGCTCGCAAAGACGGAAACACGTCTGGTAGGAAGTGTGTCATATTCGTCAGCAATGCCTTTTATCGGCGGCGGCACCGACGTATATGTCCAAAAGCCCGACGCGATGGAGGAATTATTGGCATCCCATCTATTTTATGATGAAGACCTGAGAGGCATTCGTGAAAGCGGCGGTAATATTGAGATCGGAGCATCCGCGACGGTCACCGACCTGCTCGTCTCGCCGCTCATGCAGGAAATATTTCCCGATCTTTATAAACACTTAAAGCTTATTTCATCGACACCGATCCGCAATATGGCAACGCTCGCCGGCAATTTCGTTAACGCTTCGCCGATCGGTGATATGACGGTCTGGTTTCTGGCATTGGATGCTGAGATACAAGTCATCAACGAAAGCGGCAACAGCCGTGAACTTCCGCTTCGCGACCTTTATTTAGGGTATAAGCAGCTCGCCAAATCCGAGGACGAATTCATCAAAACCATCCGGTTCAAAAAGCCCGCCGGTAATTTTTATTTCAATTTCGAAAAGGTCTGTAAACGCACTTATCTCGACATCGCGACAGTAAATACGGCGATCTCGCTGACCGTGCAAACGCTGCCAGGCGAAAGCTGGCTGCCGCCCGCGTTGTCAGAACCGGGAGCGATAGCGACTGGGTCAATCGTGACAAACACTATCGTCGATGCCCATATCGCCGTCGGTGGAGTCTCGCCGATACCGCTTTACCTCCGAAAAACCTCCGATTTCCTCGTCGGCAAAACTGTAAATGCCGAAATGATCGCCGCTGCAAACGAAATGATCCAGGCCGAGATAAGCCCAATCTCCGACGTGCGCGGAACGGAAAGCTATAAACGACTATTGGTGCGGCAACTTTTTACGGCACATTTTTACGAATTATTCGGGCCAGATGCGTTATAATAGAAGCATGAAAACGCATGTAATAGAAGGAGAAAATGGCGATTTCACGATGATGCGCCACGGCAAGAACATCAAGGACATGGACCGCTCTTTTGACATAGAATTTTGGCAGCGACAAGGTACGAACGCGATCATTGAAGCTGCGTTTGAGCTTATTCATCTTTATTATCAGGAAAATGGAATTAGCAACACCAGAATTCAGCGAACTGTTGAGCACTTTCAACGAGCACGGGGTTAAGTATCTGGTCGTCGGAGGCTTTGCCGTCATGATCTATACCGAACCGCGTTACACAAAAGACCTCGATGTTTGGGTAGAAACGACACCCGAAAATGCCTCTTGCGTTTTTAATGCATTACGAGATTTCGGAGCACCTCTTGACGGTCTGACTGAAAAAGATTTCGCAGAGGATGGTTTTTATCAAATGGGGCGACCGCCAAGCCGCATCGACGTATTGATGTCGCTCGACGGCATAGACTTTGCTGCTGCCTGGGAAAATAGAACAACTGCCGAGTTCAGGGGCGTATCAACAAATTACATCGGCAAGGATGATCTTATTCGCAATAAAGAATTAGCTGGACGCTATCAGGATTTGGCCGACATTGAAAATATTCGGATGAAAAAATAATAATATGCCAATCTCGCTTGTGAGATGAACAGCGGTTTACAAACCCTTCATTTGAGACTATTTCTCCGCGCTCATTTTGGAGGATATATTCGATGCTTGATTTAAATGCAAAAGAATGGCAAACAATGGATGGCGGCTACCGGCGCCCTTATGACGCTTCAGTCATTCTTCGTTTTTTGGAGGCTTTAGTCGAACCATCAAAACAATTTTGGGATGAAGTTTGGAACAATCTTTATCACCAATACGACGTGGGCTTGGCTAGTTATGCCGTAATGCCATGGCTACTCAAAATTTATAGAGAGAAAAACTGGGTAGATTACGAGTTGCCAAATTACGCTTATGCAGTTGAGGATGCACGTTCCAGAGCAAATAATCCTAAGCTCCCAAATTCTTGGGTAGGTGAGTATCGGGAATCAATTGAAGGAATAAATGCTTACTGTCTAGGAAAAAGATTGGAAAGTGACGATCCGAACTTTAGGAAAGGTGTTGTATTATTGACTGCAATCTTGGTCGGTGCAACTGACATCGCAGAATTGATCGATTTTGTCGAGATTGGAGATGAGCATCGAGCGCTGGAACTCTACGCCGCCTAACAATGAAAAACATAGATTCAACATCGCATGTCCGCGGCGAGTCCGTTTATTTGGATGATGTTCCTATCGTTCAGGGGACGTTGTATGCGTGCGTTTATGATTCGCGGGTCGCTCATGGAAAATTAATATCGATCGATACGACCAAAGCCGAAATATCCGAAGGCGTGGTCAAAATCATTACCGCTCGGGACCTGATCGGTGAAAACCAGATCGGCGGCGTGATACCTGATGAGCCTTTGCTGGCTGACGGCGAGGTCCATTTTCAGGGAATGCCGATAGCGGTCGTCATTGCGCAAAGCGAAGAGCTTGCCCGTAAAGCCGCCAAAAAGATCACCGCCGAGATCGAGCCGCTCGAAATCGTGACCGATCCGCGCCTTGCATTTGCTAATAACGACCTGATCGTTCCGCCGAAGGCTTTCAAACTCGGCAATACGGAAAAGGCATTTAATAATTGCGGGCATATTTTTGAAGGCCGAGCCGATATTAACGGCCAGGAACATCTCTATATCGAAACGCAGGGTGCGTATACGGTTCCCACGGAAAATGGCGGTATCAAGGTCTATTCATCGACGCAGGGGCCGACCGCCGTGCAGCGAACAGTTTGCCGCGTGACAGGTTTGCCGATGCATCAAGTCGAGGTCGATGTGCAGCGTCTGGGCGGCGGATTTGGAGGCAAGGAAGATCAGGCGAACGCCTGGGCCGCGATCTGCGCGGTCGGAACCCAATTGACCAAGCGTCCGGTAAAATATGCCCTGCACCGCATGGAAGATATGCGGATGACCGGCAAGCGCCATCCATATTCGGCAGATTACAAGATAGGACTAGATAAAGACCTAAAAATAATTGCTTATGAAGCAGTTTTCTACCAAAATGCGGGAGCGGCCGCCGATCTTTCGCCGGCTGTTCTCGAACGCACTTTATTTCACTGCACAAATGCTTATTTCGTCCCGAATGTGACGGCGACGGCATATAGCTGCCGGACAAATCTGCCGCCAAATACGGCGTTTCGCGGGTTTGGCGGGCCGCAGGGAATGTTCGTTATCGAATCAGCTATAGCTCACGCAGCAGAAAAACTGGGAGTTTCAGCAGCCGAGATCCAGAAAATAAATCTGATCGATAATGGAGACGAATTCCCTTACGGTCAAAAAGCCGAAAGCGAAGCGATCACTAGTTGGACGCAGGGCGACAAGAAATACGATTACGCTCAATTGCAAAAAGAAGCCGATGCATTCAACGCCGCGTCTAAATATTATAAAAAAGGTGTGGCGATGATGCCGGTTTGCTTTGGCATTTCGTTTACAAAAACTCCGATGAATCAGGCACGCTCGCTCGTCCATGTTTATACGGACGGAAGCGTTGCGGTTTCCACCGGCGCCGTCGAGATGGGACAGGGCGTGAATACAAAAATGGCACAGGTCGCAGCGCACGTATTTGGCCTGCCGATCGAACAGGTCAAAGTACACACTACCAATACTTTACGCATTGCCAATACCAGCCCCACCGCTGCCTCCGCCGCCGCCGATCTTAACGGCAAAGCAACGCAGATCGCCTGTGAGGCCATCAGCAACCGCCTGTTCCAGGTTGCCAAAGATCTCGTCGAAGCTGAAACCGTGGACGACCTTTCGCTTGAAAACGGTTTTGTTTACCGCAGCGGTGAAAGGACGAGCCTCGATTGGAAAACACTCGTTATGGAAGCCCACGTCGAACGTGTTTCCTTAAGCGAACATTCGCATTACGCGACCGCCGGGATCAATTTTGATTGGAGCACGGCAAGCGGTCATCCATTTGCCTATCACGTTTACGGAACGGCGATAGTCGGCGTGACGGTCGATTGCCTTCGCGGGCGTTATGAGGTCGATTACGTGAAATGCTGTCACGATTTCGGGACGTCTATGAACACGGCGGTCGATAACGGCCAGATCGAAGGCGGCATCGTCCAGGGCCTCGGCTGGATGACAATGGAAGAGATCGTTTATGACGAGCACGGCAAGCTCCGCTCAAACGCTCTTTCGACATACAAAGTGCCGGATATTTATTCAGTTCCAAAGATCATCGACATTATGCCGCTCGAAACCGAACGTGAAAACATGGCGATCTTTAATTCCAAAGCCGTCGGCGAACCGCCGCTGATGTACGGCATCGGCGCTTATTTCGCGATCCGCAATGCGGTCAAAGCATTTTCAGCAGAAGCTTCGCCGGCATTTGACGCTCCGTTCACGCCGGAAAAGGTTATGTTTAACCTATATTCAAAAGACGCCCTGGATTTAAATAGCCGCTCTCTTTAATATTCCAATCAAAAAGCCTACCTGTATAATGTAATATGAAACCGATGGAAGATTTTAAGGAACAATGCCGCCGACATTTAATGCGACCGTTTGCCAATCGATTCAAATACGGTTTTTTTCGTCATTACAAACCTGTTCTGGACGATGCTCCAGCCCGTGCCTTTGAAACCATGAGCGACTACCGCGAATGGGCGGAAAGCAAATTGCCAAGATATTTGGGATTTAAATCAGTTGAACCAAAAATAAAATGAATCAGCCGGAACGCGGTTACTTTCAATTAGAGCAAGCCCGTGAGGTCGCCAATGTATTTGCTAAACATAATGTTGAATTTATGTTCATAGGCAAAGGTGGAGCGATCATTCTTGGCTACCCCGCCGCGACGCAGGATGTAGATTTATTCCCGGAAAAAAGCATTGAAAACGGGCGGAACATTGTCGCTGCTTTGCTCGAACTCGGTTTTGAATTTAGTGAAGAAATCGCTGGAAACATAGTTGCGGGCGTAGATTTTGTTCAGCTTAAACAAGGGCCGTTCGATTTGGATCTGGTTTTTGCGCCTGACGGAATTGAAAGTTTTGTGGAAGCAAAAAAAAGAATGGTTATCATTGAGGGCTTTCCGGTGGCGAATATTCGCGACATTATTGCGAGCAAACGGGCGTCAGGCAGAGAAAAAGATTTGAATGATTTGCCGCTGCTTGAAGATTTTCGTGTGGAATTTGAGAAACAAATGCGCGGCGAATTAAAAACATCGGTTGAAATAGCAATTAAACGTCTGGTAGACGATGAAAAGCATCGTTAATGAATAAAGAACTCGATCTTTGGCAATTCGTCGCTGAACGATTGGAGCAAAACAAATGCGTGATGCTGCTCGTCGTCGCAGAAAGCTCAGGCAGCAGCCCCGGACGAAAAGGCTATAAGATGGCGGTCGGCCCGGACGGCGAACTTTGCGGCAGCATCGGCGGCGGCGTGATGGAAGTAAATCTGGTCGAAAAAAGCCGCGAGATATTGTCAGAACCGGCATCGGCAACCGCATTCCTTAAGCCTCAGGTCCATCGCATAGATGCTAAAAATTCCAGCGGCATGATCTGTTCCGGCAAACAGACCGTCATCTTCCGCCGTCTTACGCAGGAAAACGCCCAAACCACCGACACGATCATTAAATCGTTACACAGCCGGCAGCCTACTTCCCTGACGATCACGCCAAACGATTTCGGCCTTACCGAAGGCGAAGCCGCGAAAGATTTTCACTTTGAAAAGATCAGCGACACTGACTTTGTTTTCAGCGAGAAACTCGGCCATAAGAACGATCTTTACATAGTCGGCGGCGGACATTGCGCTCTTGCGCTATCGGAACTTATATCAAAGCTGGATTTTCATATCACGCTTTTTGACGACCGCCCCGATCTCAATACAATCGATAAAAATCGCTTCGCCCATGAGATAAAGATAATCCAAAACTACTATCAGATCGGCGATCTTATCCCGTCCGGCCCGAACATTTATGTCGCTGTAATGACGCTGGGCTACAAATCCGATGAGATCGTTATCCGGCAGCTTCTCGATAAAGAATTCAAATATTTCGGCGTACTCGGCAGCAAAGCAAAAATGGCGACACTTCTAAAAAGCCTTCGCGATGCAGGCCTGCCGCCGGAAAAACTCGACCGCATACATACACCGATCGGTCTTTTCATCAATTCACGCACACCTGAGGAGATCGCTGTCAGCATCGCCGCAGAGATCATCGCAGTAAAAAATAAAGTATAAACTGCTTGTTTTCGCAAAAAAACTAAACACCATCCGTCACTTTTTTGATATCAATTGAATTTTTCATCAAACTTCCACATCGTTCGCATTTCCTGCCGAACGGAATTGCCCGGCGATGTGTCACACATTAGGAGGCAAAAATGTTCAAAACAGCATCAAAAGACGGCTTTTCTTTCAAAGCATATCAAGGAGCTCAGATGACCATGCTGACGATGGATCTGGAGCAACTTCCGGCAGCCGGGACTTTTGCGGGTTTTACACTCGCATATACCGGTTCCGACGGCATTTCACGAAATATAAAAAACCTGCTCAACTTCCCTGGGACCGATGGAGTGACAGAATCGGATGTTTCTCCATTTCAGACATTCAAATGGGTCCATTTCCCCGGCAGCTTTACGACCGCGAATGTCGGGGCCGGAAATTTCGATTATCACGCAACACCTCGTTTTTTCGATGCAAATAAACAGCTTTTGCCTCTCGACGCAGGTAAAAAAGTAAGCGTGACGATTCCGGTCGGTGATTTTGAAAAAGGCGGCATCAGCGTCGGTTTTACGCGTGCCTTTATGAAGTCGCAGGCGTATGCCAATCGCTACGGCGCCAATACACGTCTAAAACCGGCAACTGCCGCTGGAGCAAATTGGCTTTTTGACACCTCGGAGGTTGCCGGACACAATACAGCATTTGGCGATTTCACTTATGAGGACATGTATCTATGGCTCGGCTATACTGCCCGGCGGCAGATTTACGAAGCCCTTGACGAGGCCATCGGTGATAACACGATCACGGTCGAAATGTTTGCGTACGATCTGAATGATCCGGGCGTCGCTAAACGCTGCCTCGAACTGGCCGATAAAGGCCGTATCAGGATCATTCTCGACAACGCGGCCCTTCACACGACCCCAGGTGCAAACGGGACACCAACGGAAGAAAACAATTTCGAGCAAAAATTCATCGCAACCGCAAAACCGGGAGCCGCCGTCTTCCGCTGTCGTTTCGGGCGCTATTCGCATTGTAAGGTTGTGATACTCAAGAAAAACGGCGCGGCGTTTCGCGTGTTGACCGGCTCGACCAATTTTGCCCTTACCGGTATCTGTGTCAACGCAAATCACGTCATAACTTTTGACCGGCCAGATGTCGCTCAATATTATTCCGATGTTTTTAACGCATGTTGGATGGACGGCAAAGCCGACACTTTCAAACTGACCAATTTTGCAACGGGGACCAAAAAATTCACAGGCAGCGGCATTCCGAAAACCGAGATCGAGTTTTCGCCGCACAATGATGCCTATGCGGAGAATCTGCTTGATACTATCACCGCGCACGTAAAGGATGCCGCCACCAAATCGGTGCTTTTTGCCGTTATGGAAATGGGTGAAACCAGCTCCGGCAGCTTGATCAAAACCTTACGGGAACTGCATCGCGACGATGGAATTTATACTTACGGTGTAACGGACAATAGCAGCGGCGACATTTCGCTGTATAAACCCGGAAGAAAGAACGGCCTGCTTATCAATGCTAAATCTGCCAGCCGCGAATTACCGCTGCCTTTCAAAACCGAGCCAAAACTTCCCGGACACGCAATCCATCATAAATTTTTAATTACAAATTTTAATAAACCTTCGGCACGTGTCTATTGCGGTTCGTCCAATCTCGCTCTAGGCGGTGAAAAGGCAAACGGCGATAATTTACTTTGTATCAAAGACCAGGACGTAGCAACAGTTTTCGCGATAGAAGCGCTTCGCCTGACCGACCATTACAATTTCCGCTCAGTTCGCGAAGGCGACATAGGCCCGCCAAATCAGCCGCCCGCGAAGCTCGACAACACTGGTAATTGGGTCAATAAATTCTTTGATCCAAATGATATAAGATGCGTCGAACGTGAGATAATGGCATAGGTCAATAGCCTGGGAACAATTTCCTCCTTTTGGTGTCTAATCCAGATAACGGTTGGCACCGTGACACGAAGGGAGGAATTGAAATGTTTGATAAATTGATCGAATCGGACAGTCAGGGTGCGGAATTCAAAAATAGAAGCCGTTATTTTATAGTATCGTCGGTCGTCGTCGGGATCCTTTTCTTGTCGGCGGTGGTGTTTAGTTTGTACGCAGCGGACATTGGCCTGGGGCGTGACGAATTCGAATTGTCTACTCTCATAGCCCCGCCGCAGCCCGAAGCACCCGAACCGCCCAAACAACTTGTCCGCCAACGGGCCGAAGAAACCGACAATGTCCGGCCGACAAGACAGGCAAATATAAAGCAGATCGCTCAATCAACCGTTGTGCCGACAGGTATTTCATCCGTTCCAAATACACAACGCGAACGGCCTGATTATCCGTTCGATATAAGCAACTATGATACTGATCCGCCAACTGGCGGAGGCACACCGAACGGCAATTCAAGTAGGATCGGTAGTTCTGTCGGTACGGCTTCGGAAACTACTGATACAACGGACACTTCTAACGAGAAGGCCCCAACGCCGCCGCCGATTATAAAAGCACCCGTGGTGAAAAAGCCTCAGCCACCGGCAAATCGGGTCGTCAACGGATTTGCGATCTATTTGCCAAAACCACCGTATCCGGCAATTGCACTCACTTCAAACACTCAAGGAAGCGTCGATGTTCAGGTGACGATCGATGAAAGCGGCAAGGTCATTTCGGCAAAAGCGGTCAACGGCCATCCGTTCCTGCGGCTGCCGGCGGAAAATGCCGCACGGCTGGCGAAATTTAATCCGACTTTACTTTCCGATGTTCCGGTAAAGGTAACGGGACTGATAGTTTATAAATTTTCGCGGAACTGACCGGCTCGGTTGGAACGCGGGCAGAAATGTCCGCGTTGGGTCTATGCCGAAAGGAATTTGATCAGGCCTTTGGTATCGGCATCATAGACCGGAACATTGAATTTTGCTTTTAGATCGTCGTAGGCCATTCCGTCAATAAAGATCGGCTCGTCTGATTTGATCGTGCTTTTGGGGATAATAACGAAATCGCCTTTTATGCGGTCCTTTACCGCGAGAATGTCCTGCCCGCTCAGTAATCCGGCAACCGCCACGTCTCCGCCAAAATACGTATTCGGCACCGCGATCACATGCAGCCGGGAACCGGAAAGCTCGTTATAGCGGCCGATCTGCTCGGCAAGGATTGGAGCGAACATTTCGCCGGTCAGGATCGTGCCATTTAACGATTTTAGATCTTGGATCTTAGATTTTGGACTTTGTGCTGGTGCAGCCGGATTTGGCAAAATCGCCCAGGGATGTGTTCGAACGCTCTTTGACAGTCTCGGCGTCTCGGCGTCCCGGCGGTAAAAAACCTTTTCAAACGCATTCAAAAAAGACCGGATCATCCCGACGCCGTCCTCGATCTGCGGATAATTACCGTAATGCCGCCGCGATGGGACCGGCATTCCCGCCTTGATATAAATTTCATCGCCAAGAAAAGCGAACGTCACGCCTAGAGTTTTGCGAAACTCTTTTTGCAGCTTTTCAACTTCGCGGATCGTTCGGCGGCAAAATTCCGGGGTCACGCGGGTCAACCTTTCGTCGGTGTTATATCTTGTGAGCGCAACGGGCACAACAGCAGTACTGACGACCTTCGGATAATGCTCAGCCAGATCGCGAAGGGTTTTTTCTAACTGAATACCGTCGTTGATGGCCGGACACAGAACGACCTGTGCGTGAAGCTCAATGCCGTTATCGAGAAGCGTTTTAAGCTTGCCGGAAATGTCCGCCCGGCTTTCGTCAACGCCAAGCAGATATGCACGTGTTTTCAGATCGGTCGCGTGAACCGAGACATATTGCGGCGAAAGACGCTGCTCGACAATGCGTTTCATCTCATCGTCGGTGATCGACGAAAGCGTTGTATAATTTCCGTAAAGAAACGAAAGCCGGATGTCTTCGTCACGAACAAAAAGCGACGGCCGGGCATCTTCCGGATTACCTTTGCAAAAGCAAAATAGACATTCGTTGGCGCATTGCCGCGGCACGATCTGCTCGAACATCATGCCGAAATCCTCGCCTTCTTCGCGGTCAAGTTCGATATCCCAGGTTTCGCCGTTGACCTTCTTGACCTGCAAGGTCATTTCCGTTTCACCACCGGTCTGGAAGCGAAAATCAAGGTAATCACGCACGATACGACCATTGACGCGGACGACCCGGTCATTAGGTGCAAGCTCCAATTCCTCCGCCAGGCTGCCCGGTGACACTTCCGTGATCGTCACGCCCGCACGGCGAAGCTGAGTTATAGCTGGTGTTACCGCAAATTCGTACATATCAAATAAACTATTAGTGTAAGTTTATTGGTAAAGGGTTGGCAAGTAAGTTGACCGGAAGGCTGAATCAAACCCGTAGGCTGTTCAGAAGATCTTTAGCTTCTTTATTATCAGGTGCAACCTCGAGAAAGCGGTTCAGCTCACCTTCAGCTCGTTTGACCATATTTATGTCAATGAAAAATTGAGCAAGCATCAGGCGTATCTTCGCGTTTTTTGGATCGAGCCGAGCCGCGGTCTGCATTTCAGATTCGGCCTTGTGCTGGAATTTTTCGAGGAATGAGAGTGCCTGGCCATAATAGGCGTGATACAGGGCATTTTGCGGGCTGGCATGGACCGCACGGGCAAGCTGAGTGGCTGCGTGGCCGTATTCTTCCTCGATCAAATAATTAAGTCCCTGTTCAAAACTTTCAAGTCCGCTCTCGGTATTAAGTTGTTCGTGCTCCGATGTTTCAGGCATTCCCTCGGCACGGCGTTTTTCCCGCATATCGAGCTGTTTTCGCATCTTGAAATCGTAATTCTCACGCGATTCAGGTGATTTGAGCGTTTCATACGCATGTGCCAGATTTGTAAATGCGACCTGTATCCGCCGAAGTATGTCGCCCGTTTCGCGATAATAACGGTCAGGATGAAAGGCCTTTGCGAGCCCTAAATACGCGGCCTTGATGTCGGCTGCCGAAGCAAGCCTGGAAACGCCCATAATATCGTAATGCGTTTCGGCTTCTTCTACCCGGCGCATATATTCGCTGAGCGGTATTTCTATCACCGGCAGTTTCATTGGCGGCTCTTCAACAGCGGCCACTGATGTATCTGGCGTCTCGTCTTTGACAGTTTTTGACGGTTCTTTTATCAATGACAGCTTTGTGCTCCGAATATGGTTTAGCTTGGCCTGTGAAAATGCCGCGTTCCAGTTCTGCCGGTACAAAAACCCGCCGAGCCATAAGGCATATAATCCTTGAAACAATGCAGCTTCAGGCATCTGGCATAGCGGTTTTAGTTCGTCGATTGTCATCTGTCTGCCGGCGAACATCGATAAAAGATCGGCTTCGTGTTTCTGCAAATGGATGTCCGGGGCGCGTCCGGGCGGGGCCGCAAAAGCTTCGTTAACGCTTCTGAAACGCTGCATTATCATATCTGGCGAAATGCACCGGGCGTATTCGATCAGCACATTGTAAATATCGGCGTCATATACGAGATCTTCGCGGAGACGGGCAAGCGGGCTGAAAACCCAATCGGCATCGGCCCAAACAAGCGTGTCGATCATGATCTGCTTGATCTGCTCAACAACCGCCAGGTCAACATCTTCCTGGGTTATCTGGCCGTTCAGCACAAGGCTGGCGGCAAATTCCAGGTCATTGGCAGCGGCCGGATGCCTGGCAAGCGTTTGGTTATCGATCTTGCCCGCAGAGAGCAGGACATTGAAAAGCCTGAACGAACGTGAATTCGACACCCCATACACCACCTCGCCGTCACGAATGTAAACGATGGTCTTCTTTTCACCACGCATCAGACGCAGCGATCCGCTCAATTTTGCCTGTGATATTTCAACAAGCAATTCGGCAAACGGATGCGTGTTAAAATTTCCTTTTAGATCAATTGTAATTTGCGGGGTCATGTAAAGCTGGAGGTCTATGAAGAAACTGCAAGGTTTAACCACTTAGATAATATCAAATTATAGCTGCGATTGTTAAGCGAAATTTTGTGCATGAATAAAACCGATTTGACACAAGAAATTCAAATTGCGAAAGTTTTAAATGATCGTAGTTACAGCATTAAAGTTAGTTTTTAAGAATTCCGTCGTAAAAAAACGCGAAAAGGTTTTATTTTTTTATGTTTTTGCAGGAATATTCTCTTCAACTGGAAAATGAGCGTGAATGAATGAAGAAATAGAAATTCGGGAATGCATAACTTTGGACGAACTGGCGAAATGCGTTGATCTTCAGCGGGAAGTTTTCGCGTTGCCGGAGATCGAGATATCACCTGTCAGGCATTTCGTCGTGACAAAAAATGCGGGCGGCTTTATTCTCGGTGCTTTTTCGCGTGAAAGACTCGTCGGATTCGTACTTAGCGTGCCGGCCTTTCTCCGTGGTGAAAAGGCGTTTTATTCGCATATGACGGCGGTCAGCTCGGATTTTCAGAGCTTCGGCATCGGAGCAAGACTAAAATGGACACAGCGTGATCGTGCCCTGGCGGTAAATGTGAACTATGTAAAATGGACGTTCGAGCCGTGGAAGGCAAGAAATGCCCATTTCAATCTCGAAAAACTTGGGATCGTCATAACCGAATACCAGCCAAATTTCTATGGTATCGATTATTCGACCGCCTCGACAGGCGGCGAAACTATTGGATTGGCAAGCGACCGGCTTTTTGCTGAATGGGACCTCAAAAGCGAAAAAGTCGCAAAACTTGCTGCCGGTGAATTCTTCGTCGAAGCAGAAGACCCGGCCCGTACAATTGAAATTCCGTCAGATTGGTCCGGATTGGTCAACGAAAGCCCGTTAAAAGCGTTGGCTGAACAGGCTCGGATTCAACAGGAATTTCAGAATGCATTTTCTGATGGCCTGATCTGCCGCGGATTCGTCCGCGATGAAAAACACCCAAAATATCTACTCTACAAATATTAATTTTATATGTTTGAGATCGATCCGGACATAAGAAAGGCCAAAACTCTCGATTCCAAATTTTATATTGACGAGAGCTTTTTTGAGCTTTCTAAGTCTAAGATATTTTCAAAAAGCTGGCAGTTTATCGACACATCAGACGATAAATTCGATCTGAGACCGTCTGTTATCCTTCCGGCGTTTCTTGACGAGCCGGTCTTTATTTCGAAAAGCGAAGGTGTCGTTAAATGCCTTTCGAATGTCTGTACACATCGCGGAAAAATATTGGTCGAAGAGCCGTGTAAAGCAAGCCTGATCCGGTGCGGCTATCACGGAAGACGCTTTTCGCTGGACGGAAAATTTCTCTCAATGCCGGAATTCGAAGGTGTCGAGGATTTCCCCTGTGAAAGCGACAATTTAACCGTCATTCCATCCGCAAATTGGGGTGGTCTTTTGTTTGCGTCGCTCGATCCGGCCGCTGCGTTCTCCGAATTTGTCGCCGACGCCGATTCGATGATTAACATTGCTGATTTTGCTGGTGCAAAGCTTACGGCAACCCGTATTTATGAGGTCAACGCTCATTGGGCGCTGTACTGCGAAAATTATCTCGAAGGCTTTCACATTCCGTTTGTCCATCATTCGTTGAATGAGATCGTCGATTACGGAAGTTACAGGACCGAAACTTTCAGGTTTTCCAGCCTACAAACTGCCCTGACTAATGATGAAACAGTCGCCGCACGATATTTATTCATTTTCCCGAATCTTATGTTCAACTTTTATCCGTGGGGAATTTCAGTAAATATCGTACGGCCGGTTTCGCCATCGAAAACCGTGGTCGAATTTTTGACGTATGTTTCTGATGAGTCAAAACTTGATACAGGAGCCGGAGCGGACTTGCACAGTGTTGAAATGGAAGACGAGGCGGTCGTCGAAAGCGTGCAGAAAGGGATCCGTTCCAGGTTCTATTCCCGCGGCCGATATTCGCCTTCACGAGAACAGGGAACCCATCACTTCCATCGTATGATCGCGGAATTTATGGGTTGAATTTTGGTATAACTCTGGTTATACTACAAATATGAAAACAGCAATTTCGGTGACGGACGATGTATTTCAGCTTAGCGAAAGATTAGCAAAAAAACTAAAATTATCGCGAAGCGCAGTTTTTGCGTTGGGTGTTAGGAAACTGGGGCAAGAACTTATCAATGATGAGGATGATTTGATCGCCCGGATCAATGCAGTTTGCAGGGAGGTTGACACGTCCCTCGACCCGGCGATTCGAGAATACCAAAGGCGTACGATTGGGAGAAATGAGTGGTAATTCGACGAGCCGAAATATGGTGGGCCGACCTGGGCGAACCGCGAGGATCAAGTCCGGGCTATGAGCGTCCGGTGTTAGTTATTCAATCCGATAACTTCAATAAAACAGAACTAAATACTGTTGTAGTTGCAGTAATCACAACAAACATGAGACTCGCGACAATGCCGGGAAATGTTGTGGTTTCAGCAGGTGCAAATGGTTTGGAGAGTGATTCTGTTGTCAACATCACGCAGTTGTTTACGCTTGACCGACTTGATTTGCTTGAACATTTGGGAACCTTGCCGGAAAACAAAATCGACCAAATTAATGAAGGGCTGAAGTTATTGCTTTCGTTATGAGTTCTATAAATATTGCTAAAGAATTCGAGTTAGTTGATCAATTGCGTACCGAAATCAACCGGCACAACGATCTTTATTATCAAAAGGCCGAGCCTGAAATATCCGACTTCGAATTCGACCAACTGCTCGAACGTCTAAAAACACTTGAAGCCGAAAATCCCGATCTGATAACACCTTACAGTCCGACGCAGCGGATCGGCGGCAAAGCGGAAAGTTTGAAGCCTTTTGCGCATTCGGTGCCGCTGATGTCGCTGGACAATTCGTACGATCTCGATGATCTGAAGGCATTTACCGAACGCTGCGAAAAGCTCGCCGAAGGCAGAAAGCTTGAATACGTGGCCGAGTTGAAAATAGACGGATTGAGCGTTTCGCTGCATTACGAGAACGGTTTTTTCAGGGCAGGTGCGACACGCGGCGACGGTTCGAAGGGCGATGACGTAACACCGAATGTGCGGACGATCAAGACAATTCCGCTTAAACTGAAAGCAGATTCGCCGATGGTTGCCGAGGTCCGCGGCGAAGTATTTTTGTCACGGTCGCGGTTTCAAAAGATAAACGAAGAACTCGAAATGCAGGGCGAAAAAATGTTCGCCAACCCGCGCAATTCCGCATCGGGAACTTTACGGATGCTTGATTCGGAAATTGTCGCGTCACGGCGGCTGGACATGTTTCCGTACGACGTCTTAAGCGGAAATCAAAAGATGTTCGCGACCCATTGGGAAAATTTCGCATGGCTGGAAAAAAATGGCTTCAACGTCAATCCGCACCGGGCTTTGTGCGGCAATTTTGATAATCTGTCGTCATTTATCGCTAAGATGGAACCGATGCGTGACGGCCTGGATTACGAGATCGACGGCGTCGTGGTGAAGGTCAATTCGACCGCTTTGCAGGAAGAATTCGGAGCGACCACCAAGGCCCCGCGTTGGGCGATCGCCTATAAATATCCGGCCCGGCAATCGACGACCAAATTGCTCGATATACAAGTGCAGGTCGGGCGGACCGGAGCATTGACGCCCGTTGCATATCTCGAACCGGTTTTGCTTGCCGGCACGACCGTCGCCCGCGCGTCGCTGCATAACGAAGATGAAATAAAACGTCTTGGGATACGGCTCGGCGACACTGTTTTGATCGAAAAAAGCGGCGAGATAATTCCGCAGGTGCTTGGTGTTGTCGAATCGAAACGCGACGGGACGGAAACCGTGTATGTGTTTCCGGACACTTGTCCGGTTTGCAGTTTCGCCGCCGTCAGGCCCGAAGGCGAGGCCGTCCGCCGCTGCACAAATCCCGATTGCCCGGCGAAGATCAAAGGACGTCTCGGATATTTCGCCTCACGCAAGGCAATGGATATAGAAGGTCTGGGCGATGTGCTGATCGATACTCTGGTCGATAACGGAATGATAAACAACGTCGCCGACCTCTATTTGCTAAAGATCGGCGACATCGCAAATCTCGAACGCAAAGCTGAAAGATCCGCCACAAAACTGATCGAACAGATCGAAGCAAGCAAAGATCGGGGCCTTCAGCGGCTGCTTTACGGCATCGACATCCGCCACGTCGGCGAACGATACGCGAAGCTCCTGGCTAACCATTTTCGCAGCATAGAAGCCCTTGCCGCCGCTACAGTAGATGATCTCGACGCGATTCACGAGATCGGCCTTGCCGTTGCGGAAAGCGTTTACGATTGGTTCCGCGACGCGGGAAATATCGATCTGGTCGAACGTCTTAAAACCGCCGGAGTAAAGACCGAGGTCGATGCCGCCGGCACCGCAAATCTGGACGAAAGATTCGTCGGTAAAACATTCGTATTGACCGGCAAGCTCGAAAATTTCACCCGCGACGAAGCCGCCAAACTCATCGAAGAACGCGGCGGCCGCGTTTCGTCATCAGTAAGCAAAAATACCGATTACGTCGTCGCCGGCAGCGATGCGGGTTCGAAATTGACGAAAGCGGAGAGTTTGGGGGTTGTAATTCTTCTTGAAAATGAGTTCGATGACCTACTGAAATAGTTTTTGGTTTTACTCGTATTTACCTTCTTGATGTTCAGCTGTGTGCTGAATGAATGACAAGTGTTCTTTTGCCAAAGAGTTTGTGATTTGTGATATCTCCGAGTTTGATAAATCACAATTGTAAGGGTTTATAATAAATGGTTCATTTTCTCTACTTTTGATTATGTATGCACGGTCTTCAAAATCTATTTCTATTGAAGATTCAAACGATATATCCTCGGTTGGAAAACGATTGAATGCGTTGAACAAATAATCAAGGCCTACTCCGTATACGGCACGTTCTCCAGAGTTATAGTAGAAACTGTCAATCATTGAAATGAAGAAGTCCTCAATATCAAGTTGTTTTTGTGAATCCTTAACTATAGGAATAGTTACAGAATGCTGATTGTTATAGGTCGAAGGATTTCTTGTGATCCTTAAACTCGTAGATGCGTAGAATCTTTCAAATTTCTCAGCATATTTAATCATTCCTTTAATTAGGGGCAAGAGAACGTTTAGTTTGAGTGGTGTTACGGCTTCCGGGGCAAACTCAACTTCAAATTTATTACCCAATCTATCTAATCTACGATCCAGCAGTGCGAGTTCTTTATCCAAATCATCAGGGTCTTCAATGCTTTCCCCTTTAGCTCCTCTGACCATTATTTCAAGCGATCTCTCTAGATTTATCGCGATGTAATCAATAAAAGGCTCCATTTGATCGGAATCAGCGAGTGTCAGAGCGGCATAATAGTTTTCTTTATCCTCGGTTTTGATGATCACAGGCGGGTAACCGAACTGCATTAGGATGAAATTCATCAAAATGCGAGCGACTCTGCCGTTACCGTCATCGAATGGATGAATCCGAATGAACTTGTAATGAAACAGAGCTGACAGCAAAATTGGATTCACGTCGGATTTTTGCTTTTCCTCTCGGAACCACGTGATCAATTCCAGCATTTTGGCCGGAGTTTCTTCGGGCGTTGCAAAGTAGAAAGTTTCACCAGTTGAAGTGATGACATGATTAGGTTGCGTTTTGTACTTGCCGACCTCGATCTTTCTTCGCGTTGGCTTTCCGTCCGGTGTTTCGGCGTCCCTATAACTGGATTCTTTGAGAATAAGTGTGTGAAGCTGACGAATGAAAACTTCGGTCAACTCGGCATCACCTTTTACAAGGTCGAGAACCCAGTTTATCGCTTCGTTGTGTCCAGTGATCTCGAAGTGGTCCCTCAGTGGCTTGCCCTGAGCGGTGACGCCGAACAAAATGAGGGCTTTGGTTTCGCCATAGGTTAAGGAATTGCCCTCAATATTGTTGGAATGATAATTCCAATCCAACCGGAATTTCTGCATTATGCGAGCTTCCGCCTCGCCATCAAAAGGTCGGAGGCGGTCCAGTTGGGTTTTTAATTGTTCAACCCTTTTCAGCGTTTCCATAGTTTTGCTTTTCGGATTATTATTGTTTTACTAAACTAGGTCAAACGAAGACAAACCGAAGTTTGAACTCAGAACTAATATGAACGACTTTTTCACAATGAACATATCCGAAGCAGACCCGGCCATCAGCAACGCGATTGATGACGAGGTGCGGCGGCAGACGGATGGGCTTGAGCTTATTGCGTAGGAGAATTTTGGGTGCGAATTTGCCGATGTCGTCGAACAATTGGCATTGACCGGGCGAAGGATATTCGCTTGATCCAAACTTTTGGCTGTAATTAATAAAGCTATTACCTTACATTATGAGACAAAGGAATATGTATAATTTTACTCCCGATCAGCATTCAAAAATTATAGGTTGGGCCGTGACAGGTTACGGCATCGGCTTTGCGACTGCGGCGATTTTAACAATTTTACAGACTTTGTCGATCGGGGATGCTAGAACGACTGTAGCAGGTTTTGTATGGTCATCGGTTGTTGGCAATTTCATAATGCTTATTATTTGCTTAACGGCCGGAGCAACGATACGAAATAGAAGTCGTGATGTGATTGATCTGATCTTTGGAGAATTCAACTTTCAAGAAAATGAGAGTATTCAGTTCAAAGGATCTTCAATTCTTTTGTTTGTGCTTGGTGCTGTCTGGCTTTTCCCGCTTGGTACTTTTTTGAGTCTTTATTCTCTAGTCTTTCTTTTTGTGATCGACTCTAATGATCGCAATGAGCAGGCTAAATCCGCTAATATCAATAAAAACGATGAGTGATTTTTTTACAGCAAACATATCGGAAGCAGACCCGATCATCAGCAACGCGATTGATGACGAGGTGCGGCGGCAGACGGATGGGCTTGAGCTTATTGCGTCTGAAAATTTTGTGTCCGAAGCAGTTTTGCAGGCGATGGGGACGGTTTTTACGAATAAGTATGCCGAAGGCTATCCGGGCAAGCGTTACTACGGCGGGTGTGAATTTGCCGATGTCGTTGAGCAGTTGGCGATTGACCGCGCCAAGGAAATATTCGGTGCAGAGCATGCCAACGTCCAGCCGCATTCTGGCGCTCAGGCGAATATGGCCGTTCTAATGACCGCACTCGATCATGGCGATCAGATACTTGGAATGAACCTATCGCACGGCGGGCATCTGACGCACGGGCATCCGCTGAATTTTTCCGGCATCAATTACAAAGTTTCCGATTACGGCGTCAATAAAGTCACCGAACAGATCGATTACGACGAATTGCAAAAGATCGCCGAAGAAAGCAGGCCGAAACTACTTATCTGCGGTGCGTCGGCCTATCCGCGAACGATCGATTTCAAAAGAATAAGTGAGATCGCACAGGGCGTGGGCGCAAAAGTGATGGCCGATATCGCGCATATTGCCGGTTTGGTCGCGGTTGGGCTGCATCCGTCGCCGGTGCCGCATTGCGAATTTGTGACTACGACGACGCACAAAACCTTGCGTGGCCCGCGGGGAGGCTTGATATTGTGCCGCGAAGAATTTGCAAAAGACATCGACCGCAGCGTATTTCCCGGCGTTCAGGGCGGGCCGCTTATCCATATTATAGCGGCAAAAGCTGTTTCATTTGGCGAAGCTTTACGAGCCGATTTCAAAAACTATCAGCAGCAGGTCCTCGACAACGCAAAAGCTTTGGCCGAATCGCTGATGAATGGCGGATTGCGGCTCGTTTCCGGCGGCACGGACAATCATCTGCTGCTTGTCGATGTGTTCATGGACGGCAAAGGTATTACTGGAAAAGCCGCCGAAAAAGCCCTCGATGCGGTTCATATCACGGCGAATAAAAATACCATCCCTTTTGATACAAACAAGCCTTTTGTTGCTTCGGGAATACGGCTCGGGACGCCAGCCCTCACCACCCGCGGGATGAAAGAGACGGAGATGAAACAGATCGGTTCGATGATTGCTTCGATCATCCACGAACCCGAATCCGGGGAAATAATGCACCGCGTAAAACGTGAGGTCGCTGAGATAACTTCAAGATTTCCAATGTATCCGCAGCGGCTGAAGGAAAAGCGAAACCACGTATCAAGATGACCAAGAAAGAACAATAAAATGAAGAGATTTTACATAGCAATATTTCTTTTTACCGTGCTTTCGATAAATCTGTCCGCTCAAAAAACCGCGAAAATAGTGGTCAATACAATTCCAGCAGACTATCAAAGCGATGGTTGTTCCTTATTTCCAGATCGTAATTACGGGGCTTGCTGCGTTGCCCACGACAGGGATTATTACCTCGGCGGGTCGTACAAAGAGCGGCTGCGTTCCGACAACCGACTGTATAAATGCGTCCGTGATACAAAGGGCTGGCAGAATAAATTAATAGCTCCCGTGATGTGGGCGGGTGTGCGGGTTTTTGGTGTTTCTTTTTTACCGACGTCGTTTCGGTGGGGATTTGGCAGGGAAAGATCAAAAAATAAAACTGACAAGTGAAATTTTAACTATTCACCTATTCCTCGGGCAGCTCGCTGGCCAATTCAAACTCATCCAACACATCGCGGGCTTCATCCGAATCATATTCAAAGGCTTTTTGCTCCAGCGCGTTGGCGGCGATGTCGGCATAAAGAGAATCTTCCAGCAACGGCAATAGTGCCGGAACAGGCAAAAGTGCCAGCGTTTCATAGGCAATGGCCCGTATTTGCGGCATCTCGGTTTGCCGGACGATCTCGGCGATCTCACTTGCCGAATATCTTTCAAAAAGACGGTCGGACAGCTTGTCCAATTTATTATAGTTGTGCTGCTTAATAGCTCGCTCGGCTAGTTGTATAAACACTTCGGCGGAGCCGCTTTGAGCTTCGAGTACGCGGACACATGTCTCCGCCAATACAGTTATCTCACCTAATTTATCAGCATTTTTTCGTACAATTGTATTCTTCGACTGTTCGTCAAGAGCCGTTAAAAGTCGGCTGACTTCCCAATCGACGTGCGCGTCATATGAAAATTTCTGAATCGGATTGATCGTCGGATTGGTGCCGCTCGATTGCAATGCACCGACCAGCATTTTTTTTGTAATCGGCCGTAATCCTTCCCAAACGGTTATGACCCCGGCGCCTAGATCTTTAATCATCATGTCAACAACGATAAGTTTGCTCTCTGAAAGCAAATCTTGTCAAGCCATAGGCGGCCGTATCTTTTCGAAAAGAGCTGGTGCAGAGATCCCTGCTAATTGCTTTTAATGCTTCTGGCCTTGATCATGTCGGCCATTTTTAATTCAGCAGTTCTCAGCATTTCATCTCGCTCGTCTTCGGACATTCCGCTATCGGCCACTTCAACCAGAGCGAACGGCGTTTCGCTTAAATGCCTGATCTCCCAGGACTCGGTATCGGGCTTTGACACTCGCGAAAACCACAGTGCGTCTATCGCGGATGGGACGACACTAACCCCGCCGAATAAGCTTTCCTGTTTATCTGCCAACGCGGTCGTCGAATCCTCGGAAAATAAAACACGGCGCAGGATCCATAGGTGTTTTTCATAAAGTGCTAGTATCTCGCGTATGGATTGCTCAGTGATCATTGTTTGAATTGCCTCGAACCGGCCGCGGCACCTTTATATCTCTTGTATCTTCGTTTGTTACCGATGCCGTATTCACATTTCCGGCTGGCGCCTGATTTGTCGCGGCAATATTCGCGGCTTCCCTTTCTTTCATCGCGCGGCCCTTGCCGGGAGATTTGAACGTGCCTCCAAATAATTCGCCAAGGGCTAATTTCCACACGCCGTCTTCTTTTACAAACGGCAGGTCTTCCCACAGGCTGTCCTTGGAATTCCAGACCTCGACCGAACCCGAATCTGCATTGATCCGTTCGTCACGGATCTCCGGCAAACTTTCGGAAAACGTGGTAGCCGTTAGTCCGTTTTCCAGCACTTTCTCGACCGTTATTTTCTGACGCCCAGCTGCAAAATCGGCAAATGCCAGGGTTTTCTTTGAAAGTTCGTGCTTTATTGCTTCAGTGTCCTTACTTTTGACCGCTGCGAACAATCGTTTATAAGTTTCCGTCGGTGTTGCACCGCCGCCTGTGAACGAGCTGCCGCAAGCGAGGCCTATTGCAATAAATACAAGGGTTAAACTAAAGATCAGAATATTCCGCATAAATTATAATTTCGCAATCACCTTAGAAAATTGGTAATCTGTGGTTTCAAAAAGTATAAAGACAGTCATGTTAAAAGTGAAAAGTGAAAAGTGAAAAGTGAAAGCAATTCGATTTACAGACAATGAATTAAAGATTTCCGACATACCGCGTCCGAACACCGATGGCGAATCTCTCGTTCGCGTTATCAAATCCGGCATATGCAACACCGATCTTGAGATCGTCCGTGGTTACGCTGGATTTAGCGGGACCATCGGCCACGAATTCGTCGGTATTGTAGAGCAATCGAGCGATTCGCCCGAATGGATAGGAAAACGCGTGGTTGGTGAGATAAATGTCGGCTGCGGGCTGTGCGGGCTGTGCCTAAGCGGCGATCCGCGACACTGCGAGACGCGGACCGTGCTTGGAATCCACGGCCGCGACGGCTGTCATGCGGAATTTTTGCAATTGCCCGCCCGCAACCTTCTCGAAGTTCCCGCCGGCATATCGGACGAACAGGCAGTTTTTGCCGAACCGCTTGCGGCGGCTTTCGGGATATCGGAACAGGTCGAGATGAATACTGACACAAAGGTCGCCGTCATCGGTGATGGAAAACTCGGTATTTTATGTGCAATGTGCGCCAGCCAGAGATCGGACAACGTAATGCTGATCGGTAAGCATAGATCCAAACTGGCAAAAGCCGTCGGCGTAAATATCGAACGTGTTTTGCTTGCGGACGTTTCAGGCACATTGAACCGGCATTTTGATGTCGTGATCGAAGCAAGCGGTTCGGAATCGGGTTTTGCCACGGCTGTCGATCTGGTGAGGCCGCGCGGGAAAATAGTGCTCAAATCGACCTTTCACGGAGCCCCGGTTTGGGAAGCCTCCCGCATCGTCGTTGATGAAATTACCATCGTTGGCTCCCGCTGCGGACGGTTCGCCCCGGCCCTCGACCTTTTAGCGAATAATAAGATCAATGTCGATCAGCTTATTAGCGAAGAATTTCAGCTCTCCAATGGTATAAAAGCGATCGAACGGGCAGGCGAAAAAGGCGTTTTGAAGGTGCTTTTAAATATGCGGGACCTTTGAAAAACCTATCATATTGAGTATGAGCAATTAAATAGGATGCACAGGATATAAACACATACACAGATATGAATTCCGTCAGCTTAAAAGATCATCCTGTGAAATATCTACATCCTGTTTGCATCATTTTTGAATGCAAGATCTCGAAACGCACATTTTCATATCGTAACCCGAGGATGATTTTTGCTATAATCAGGCATATAGATAAACAGAACCCGAATCTCAAGTTTTAAGGAGTAGCGTTTATGTTTCAAGGACTTCCTAAATTTTCGGCAGTATTGCTTCGGCCATTATTTATTATAGTGTTTGCCGGGTTGACCGGTGCAGTATATTCGCAATCCGATCCTTCTGCCGACAAGGTCAAATCGTTGGCGGCCACGCCGGAGCGGCTTTCGGCTTCGTTCGCCGAAGTTACAAAGATCGTCGAACCGGCCGTCGTCAGCATCGACGCCAAGGGAAAGGTCCCGGAAGTTATCGCAAAAGGCGAAACACCCCAGGGAACGACGGACGACATAATGGAATTCTTCCGCCGCCAGCTCCCCCGGCGGCCGTCATATTCGGTCGGAAGCGGCTTTATTGTCGATAAACGCGGCTACATTATGACCAATGCCCATGTCATCGACGAAGCGGTAAAGATCAGCGTCAAGCTTGATTCCGGCGAAGAATTCCCAGCCCAGGTGATAGGTATCGACGACGAGACCGACCTCGCCGTTCTGAAGATCGACGCCGGAAAAGACCTGCCGTTCGTTAAACTTGGAGATTCAAACCAGACGCAGGTCGGCGATTGGGTTTTGGCAATCGGCTCCCCATTTGGGCTGACCCGGACGGTTACGGCCGGTATTATTTCCCAAACCAAGCGTGAAACACCATACGCCTCAGCATTTCAAAAATTCATCCAGACTGATGCGGCCATAAATCGTGGAAATTCCGGCGGGCCTCTGGTCAATATGGACGGCGAAGTTATCGGAATAAATTCGCAGATCGCCACCTCGACCGGTGACTATAACGGCATCGGTTTTGCACTTCCCTCAAGCGAAGCTGCCAATGTTTACGATCAAATTCTAAAGAACGGCAAGGTGCGCCGCGGCTATCTTGGCGTTATCCTTGAATCAGTAAAGCCTGAATATGCAAAAGTTTACGGTTTAAAGGAAGCAAAAGGCGCAATTATTACGGATGTCCGCGATTCAAAGAGTGCCGCTGGTGCCGCCGGTCTGCAGGTCGGCGATGTGATCGTTGAATTCGACGGCAAAGCGATCGAAAATGCCCAGGACCTGATCGCAAAGGTCTCTTCCACGACGCCCGACAAAGCCGTCAGCGTATTTTACCTGCGAGAGAAAGGTGCCGATCTCGAACGAAAGTCCACATCAATAAAACTCGGCGAAAGGCCATCGAACACAAAGCAGGAAGAAATCGACGGAAAAGGCACCAAATTGCCGCTCGAACGGACAAAAGAAGAAGTTAAGCCGTTCGGCCTCACATTGGCGGAATTAACACCTGCACTTGCAGCAACTTACAAGATAGACGCACAAAAAGGGCTGCTCGTAAAAGACATTAATCCGGAAAGTTTCATAGCCGATGTAAAGGCATCGAACGGCAGCGATGCACTTGTCGAAGGCGACCTTATCCAGCGTATAAACCGTGTCGATGTTATCAACTCGAAGAGTTTTGCAGACATTGTGGCACGTCTGAAAAAAGGCGATGCCGTCGTATTGCATGTCCTCACCTTCAATCAGGGGACACGCAGTATGCAGTTGAAAATAGTGCAATTTACAGTTCAATAATTTCAGTAAATCGTTAATAGTAAATTGTGAATGGAAGATATCCGTCACGATTCACCATTCATTATTATTATGGCCAAAGCGAAAGAATCAAAATCAAAAAAAACAGCTAGATCATCAACCAACACCTACCACAATTACATCGCCGGCGAATGGGTCAAAAGCTCGTCCGGTGAGTGGTTTGACAACCTAAATCCAGCTGACACAACAGATATCGTCGGACGCTTTCCCAGATCGAACGAGGAAGACGTAAATAAAGCAGTCGACGCAGCAAAAAATGCCGCGACTAAATGGCGCCGGACGCCCGCGCCGAAACGGGCCGAGCTTTTGTTCAGATTGGGTGAGATATTACGCGGCAATAAAGAAACTTTCACCCGCGATATGACCCGCGAAATGGGCAAGGTCCTAAAGGAAGCCGGCGGTGACGTACAGGAAGCGATCGACTGCACGTACTACACCGCGGGCGAAGGGCGGCGTCTGCACGGCTTTACGACGCCGGCCGAAATGCCGAATAAATTTGCGATGTGCGTCCGTCAGCCGGTCGGCATCTGCGGCCTTATCACGCCGTTCAATTTCCCGATGGCGATACCGTCGTGGAAGCTGATCCCGGCTCTCGTCTGCGGCAACACGGTCGTCATCAAATCAGGCGAGGACGTGCCGCTTTCGACCATAAATCTTATTAAAGCCTGTGAACAAGCGGGCATTCCAAAAGGCGTGGTCAACATTGTCAACGGATTTGGCGAAGCAGGTGCGGCGCTTGTCGGTCACAAAGACGTTCGATTGATCTCATTCACAGGTTCGACCGATACGGGCCGCATTATCGCCGAGGCCTGCGCCCGCGAAAACAAGATCGTCAGCTTAGAAATGGGCGGAAAAAATGCCATCATCGTGATGGATGACGCCGATATTGACAACGCTGTCGAAGGCTCGTTATGGGGTGCATTCGGCACAAGCGGACAGCGGTGCACGGCTTCCTCAAGGCTGGTCGTTCATAAGAAAGTTTATAAGAAATTCTGCGAAAAACTGGTCGAAAAGGTCAAAAAGCTTAAAGTCGGCAACGGTCTCGATGCAAAAACGGAGGTCGGCCCGGTCATCAATCAACAGGCAATGGATAAGATCCTCAGCTACATTGAGATCGGCCGCAAGGAAGATAAAGCGACGCTCGCCTGCGGCGGAAACCGCCTGACAAAAGGCGATCACAAAAACGGGTATTTTATCGAACCGACCGTTTTCACCGACGTCAAACCAGGCATGAGGATCGAGCAGGAAGAAATATTCGGCCCGGTTACATGCGTTATTCCTTTTTCGACTTTGGATGAAGCCATCGACATTGTAAACGGTGTTAAGTACGGCCTCTCGTCGGCGATCTACACGCAGGACGTGAACCAGTCGTTCTATGCCATGCAAGAACTTTACACCGGAATTTGCTATGTCAATTCGGCCACCATCGGAGCGGAAGTTCACCTGCCTTTCGGCGGGACAAAAGGTACCGGCAACGGACACCGCGAAGCCGGCACACAGGTTTTGGATATTTTCTCGGAATGGAAATCGCTCTACATCGATTACTCCGGAAAACTGCAAAAAGCGCAGATCGATGCTGTGGAAATTTAATAAATGGAGAAAATAATGAGAAAGTTCCAGCTAATGAGTTTCTTTGTCCTAGCCATATCAATCTTTTCGATCATTGTTTCTGCTCAGGATTTAAATCAAAAGAAAGAAAAAGTTGCTGTCTTAAAGGGCAAAATTATGCGTTCGGATACTAAAGAACCAGTATCAAACGTCAAGATATTGCTTATAGATGAAAACAAGTCCGAAAAGCAAGACAATTCAGTGCAAACCGAAACCGATAAAACCGGGGGCTTTTTATTTAACGAATTAAAGGCAGGAAAATATACGATTTCGATTCGCGCATATTTTGATAATGAAGAAGATGTGCCGTGCCGGCTTTTGCTTGGAAAAATTGATGAGCCTAATTCTCAACTTCTTATTTTGACGGAAAAAAATCAAAAAATCGAGCAAATTTTTATCAAAGGCTTTTCTGTCAAAGCAGGGAAGGAAATAAATAAAGAGTTTGATCTTGTTTGCAAGAGCCTTTTTGGGAAATAAAAACTTCGTGTCGGCCTAGACATTTTCAGCGAATGTAAATCGCTCGACATCGATTGCTCCGGCAACAGCAGAAAGCTCAGATCGATGCGCTTGGGATTTAGCGGTATATATTGGCAACCCTTACGAAAAAGATTATCGCTTCTTCAGTTCGATAGCCTTTTTTTCGTCGGCTTCGGCGAGAACTATCTTTCCAAGTTCTCTATAGGCTTCGGCCCGTCGTATATAATACGAAACAGCATTAGGCTCAAGCTCGATCGCCTTGGTGAAATCTTCTATCGCACCTTGAAAATCGCTTTTGTAAGTCTTGGCGGTACCACGATTGAAATAGGGGCTGGCCAGTGCTGAATCTATCCCAATCGCTTTCGTATAATCAGCGATGGCAGCTTCAAAATCTCTTTTTTTGTACAATGCGTTCGCGCGGTTGTTGAAAGCTCCGACGTCGCTCGGATCGATCTCGACTGCCTTTGTGCAGTCGGCAATGGCAAGGTCGTACTCAGATCTTTTTTCCTGAATAGAACAGCGATTCGCGTAGGCCAAGCCAAAGCTGGGGTCAAGTTCGATAGCTTTTGTGTAATCGGCAAAAGCAGCATCAAAATCATTTTTTTTATCTCGGGCAATACCACGATTGCTGTAAGCAGCTGCAAACTTAGGGTTAAGCTCTATCGACTTTGTGAGATCATTGATCGCACCGTCAAGATCGTTCTTTCGGTGCCTGGCTACAGCACGCCAATAATAGGCCGCAAAGTTATTTGAATTGAGCTTTATCACTTCGGTGAACTCGGCAATGGCTCCGGTATAATCTTTTTGCTGGTAAAGTTCGTAACCCTGTCTGAAATTATTAACCCCAGCTTCCTGACCGAAGCATATCGAGACAGATATTGTGAAAATCACTATTAGCAATATGGACTGAATTCTCATAGGTTAATTGAGTATAAATCTGAGAGCTGACCATTTCGGCACTCAAAAAAGCTTTGACTGTTGCTAGTCTAGCCCTCACACTTTACACCGTTAAATACAATAACAGCAACGTCCGGAATCTTGAGGGCTCATTAAATTAAGTTAAATACTGTTTTATCATAAGAGCCCACGAGCTTATGCAGGTGGGTTTTGACAAAAACTTATTGGGCAATTTATAAAATTATCAAAAAAGTTGTAAAATCATTCATTACAGTCATTTCTTATAACAAAATAATTTTCTGGAGATATTTTTATGAACATTGGTCTACCAAAAGAGATCAAAGATAACGAATACCGCGTCGGGCTTACGCCGGCGGGTGTTCAGGCGCTTGTGCATGCGGGACATACGGTTTACGTGCAAAAGACAGCGGGCGACGGCTCGGGATTTAAGGACACGGAGTATGAAGGGGCGGGAGGCAAGCTTTTGGACACCGCTGAAGAAATTTGGCAAGCAGGCGATATGATCGTCAAGGTCAAGGAACCGGTTGCTCCTGAATATCCGCGGATGCGCGAAAATCAATTGCTTTTCACCTATTTGCATCTTGCACCTGAACTGGAACTTACCAAACAAATGCTTGACCGCAAAGTTACCGGAGTTGCTTATGAGACGATCACTGACAAACAGGGACGATTGCCTTTGCTGACGCCGATGTCGGAGGTTGCCGGCAGGATGGCTGTGCAGGTCGGCGCGACATGTTTGGAAAAAATGAACGGCGGGCGCGGAATTTTGCTCGGTGGTGTTCCGGGCGTGCCGGCAGCAAACGTCGTTATTATCGGCGGCGGGATCGTCGGCACGGAAGCGGCGAAAATGGCTGTCGGCCTTGGTGCAAAAGTAACGATAATTGATCGGAATTTGGATCGTTTACGTCAGCTTGATGATATTTTTCTGTCGAAAGTTCAAACGCTGGCTTCAAGCCGTTACGCTATCGAAGAAGCGATCTCGCACGCTGATTGCGTTATCGGTGCCGTTTTAGTTGTCGGTGCAGCGGCTCCGAAACTGGTCACCCGCGATATGCTGAAGCTTATTCCTAAAGGCGCGGTTTTGGTTGACGTGGCGGTCGATCAGGGTGGATGTTTTGAAACCACGCATGCCACTACGCACTCTAACCCGACCTATTATGAAGAAGGCGTCCTGCATTACTGCGTCGCTAATATGCCGGGAGCCGTTCCGCGCACATCGACGTTCGCATTGACCAATGCCACGCTTCCCTATGCACTGGACCTGGCCAATAAAGGATTCGAAAAAGCGATCCGTGAAGATGCCGGACTTGCCGAAGGCGTTAATACTTACGCCGGCAAATTGACATACGAAGCAGTTGCCACGTCGCAGGACCTGGAATATACGCCGCTTGGTTCGCTTTTGGACCTGCACGCCGCGTCAGCCGGATAAGCGTCGTCACCCTGCATCTGATACGTAAGCAAGGAGGTGTCTGAGAACTAAGTATCTCGATTTAGCTCCGGCGGAGCGACATGTTTGTAGAAAACAAAAACAACGAAGTAAAAAGCTCCGTAGGAGCGGCATGTTATTGATGGACAATGGCTTGACGGTCGCTCCTACAGAGCTATATCTTTATTTCTCCACTTTTTTCTACAAACATTTAGCTCCTACGGAGCCGGTTAGCATCAAATTCTAAGTTTTTTCAGATAGCCTCTTTGCTTTTTATTTCTCTAAAGCCCCCAAAATGGTGCAAGCCACGTTTTCATGCCTGTAAACCTGGTTAGCTTGATCTAGATATTGATCTTTAATACAAATTCAAGCTGAGCCGACAAGAATCAAGTCGATCTCACTGACAACTCCTATCCGACTTGATATAATCGCTCCGGAAGATTATGCAAAGCATCGCCCCAAAACGGTCCGTGTTCGATGAGAAACTGCTCGAATTATCCGCTCAAATAGACGTATTCGAAGGCTACAGCCATGCTCACGGATTACGTATTGCCGAGATCGCCGATACCATCGGCAAAAGTTTTAATATTTCGGAGCATGACCGGTTCTTTTTGCAGCAGGCTGCCCTTGTCCATGACATCGGCGAAATGGTGATGAACCGCGATTACATTAAGGAGATGGGCAGTTTGTCCGAAACGGAACGCATGGATATGCACCGCCATCCGGTCATCGGAGAGCGAGAAACCGCCAAACGTGGCCTATCGCGCGGCGTCCAACTTCTGGTCCGCTGGCATCACGAATGGTGGAACGGCGGCGGCTACCCCGATTGTCTTGAGGGTGAACATATTCCGCTCGCAGCCCGCATTCTGCGTGTTGCGGATTCATATGCCGCACTGACCGACGACCGCCCCCGGCGTAAAGCAATGACGGAGACGGAAGCCAAACAATACCTGACCGAATGGGCCGGGCTTGAGTTCGATCCGAAAATAGTAAAAGCTTTTCTGGAAACCTAAAGAAACGCGAACATCTCTGCCCCTAACCCTTTGTGGACAAGAATTTCCGTGTTTCGTCGAATGTTCTATGATCAATCCATCCATAAACACTCCAAAAAGCTGGCTCGCCTTTGAATTGAACATACTGCACCGTTTCGAATTCAAATCCATCGCTCTTCCCTTTACCGGAAACCCGGCTTTGGGAAATTATCTTAAACGCGGCGATGTTCGCGTAATGGCCAATGACCCTCTGCAATCGGCGTGGACCAGAGCACTTGCAACCATACAAAACAATGGCGAAAAGCTCTCCGACGATCAGGTGAACGCAGTGCTCGAAGACGTCTATGTTCCCCGGCACAAACTGCTCAATCCCGCCTTGCGGACATGGTTTAGCGAGACCGATTCCTGGTGGTTCGACAATATCAAGCAGAATCTGGAACGTTTGCAAACGCCGCTTGCCTATGCAATGGCCGCGAGCCTTGCGATGTCGGTCGGCGACTATGTTCTGTCATTTAACGAACATACCCGCGAATTGCGTCAGCCGCTGTCGAATGTTTTCCGGAGGCTGTGGAATGCGCTTCCCGAACCAGTCAATAATGGTCAAAACAATACCTGCCAAAATAAAAATATCAATGAATTTATTGCCGAGCTGAATGGTATCGACCTAATGTTCCTTCGTCTTCCGGCGACGGGCGGCGTCCGCTACGATGATTCAGATAAGGCAGCGTGGCGTGAAGAATGGCTTCGCGGCGGCAACGATTTCTGGGAAGAATTCGAAATATCCCGAAATGGAAAGCTCGGTGCCCCTGTCGAGACAAAATCACAGTATTTAAGGCTTCTGGAGGAAACTTTGCGGACCGCTTCACACATCAAAAAGTGGGCGATTGCTCATGTCGATAGCGGTTTTGTCTCGACACAGGACATCGCCGAAGTGATCGGAAAAATAAACCGCGTCGAGGCCGTATATACGAAAGACTTTTCAGAACTGACTGGAATGAAGGCCGTTATAATAACTGCTTAGAAATGCAGAAGCCTGCACGAATTAAGGGCAGACTTCTGCATAACCGCTCACTGCTCACCGCTCACCTCTAACCTTTCATTCGTCGTTCCCTGCCTGATAAACCACACTAGGCCCGACGATGCCGACAGTATCCCCGAAATTATCGTCAGAGTTTGCGGCGTGATGTAGAACATCGCTTCAGCGGCGAAATAGCTCGACATACCGAATACCATTATTTCCGCCCCGCGGTCCAGCGTCGAGATACGCCCGCGAATGTAATCCGGCAGACTGCGTTGGAAAAGCGTTTCCTGGATCGCATATTCGACGCCGACTATCGCCCGCGAAATAAATGCAAACACCGCAAACAGCCACAAATACGGCATGAACGCCGCGACGGAAAATAGCACGCCGTGTATTATTAGTGTCCAGCCAATAAAATAAGTGTGCCGGTTTTTGCGGTCCAGGACCATCGATGTCCGGTGCGCTATCAGCATGCCGACAGTCAATCCCAGCCCTGTCGCCGTCCAGAGGATCGCCACGGCAAGATCAGGGTTCCAGTTCTCCTCAGCCGCAAAATGAACACCGCCGATACGTTCAAAAATAACATTGATCGCACCGCCGCCCGTCGCCCAAATGACGTTCATGATAAGTATCGTCAAGGCGAAGTGGTTCCGCACGGTGTAGCGAAAGCCTTCCTTTAATTCGCTCCAAAAAGGCTCTCTCGCCGTATTTGCTGATGTCTCTGCGTTCCCGCCCCGCCGCTTTGCGGTGCCGGCTTCCCCGGTCGCTTCTTCCGGTATCAGCCAGACGGTATAGGCGGAAACGAGGAACGATAACGCATTTATCACAAACGCCGCCTGATATCCAAAAACCGCTGCAGCCCATCCGCCAAGGGCCGACCCGACCGCCATCAGCAAAAAACGTGACGAAAACATCAGTGCCGTTCCGGCCAGCAAACCTTCCTTACCGGTCAAGTTCGGTGTCGCTGCGTTCTTCGCTCCTTCAAAAAATGCACCTGTGGAAGATAAAATGACGGTCGCAAGGTATGCGATCCACAAGTTTTCGGGACTTGTGACGAGCAGGAACATCAATGCCACACCGAACCGCAGCAGATCGGTCACGATCATCACCTGTCTGCGCGAAAATCTATCGACAAACGTCCCCGCTATCGGCGAAGCAAAGGCAAATGGCAGCAGACGGCAAACGAAAAATATTCCCGCCGCGGTCGGCGAAGCCCCGCTTACCATCCGCACCAGTCCCAACCCGGCGATAAAGTTGAACCAGTTCCCAAGTTCAGATATGACCTGACCGTAAAGCAGGTTGCGAAAATTGCGGTTCCCGACGATCAATTGTTTGTAGGTCAATGATTCCATAGGTGCTCAAAATTCAAACCTTAGTTTGCGTCTTAGGTCGACGGCAGGCAAGCGTTAAAACTTCAAAGTACACTTTATTCCCGTCCAATACTTCGATCAGAAACGATAAAAAAATAATACATTTGCATTTGACATCACTACTGGCCAGGATTAATCTTGTAACTTCTTATTGAAAACGACTTTCAATTCCAATTTCAGAATATGGAGAATTTTATGAAGATCACAGGATTATTTCTTTTAATATTATTATCTGTTGGAGTGACTTTTGCTCAGGCCGGAAAGGACAGCAATATAATTAGCGGCACCGTTACATTTAAGGATTCAGGTTCCGCCGTACGGAACGCAAGCGTCACGGTCGCCGAATTAAAACGTACTGTGTTGACCGATGAGAATGGCAAATACGAGATATATCATGTTCCGGCTGGAAAATATGACCTTATCGTCCATCTCGAACGGGTGTCGAATCTGGTAAAGACTATTGACGTATCGAGCGGTGCGGCAACTGTTGATATTGAATTACCGATAAATGCCATCAGCGAACAGGTCACTGTGACGGCAACGGGTTCGCTCGAAGCTATAAATAACTCCTTTCAATCGGTGACAACGGTCGGTGCTTTGCAATTATCGGAAAAGAATTCGCTTTCAATCGGCGAGGCTCTCGGTAACGAACCGGGCGTGTCAAACCGCAGCTTTGGGCCGGGTTCGGGACGGCCGGTGATTAGGGGATTTGATGGCGACCGTGTGCTGGTTTTGCAGGACGGCTTGCGGGTCGGCGGCATCGCTTCGGGATCGGGCGACGAAGTAGAACCGATAGACATTCTCTCGCTCGACCGGGTTGAAATCGTCAAAGGTCCGGCGACCCTTCTTTACGGAAGCAACGCTATCGGCGGCGTGGTCAACGGCATTTCAACTAACAATGTATATCAGCCCGGACTATCAGGCTACTTTAACGCATTAGGCGGAACAAATAACTCGCAGATCGGCGCGAGCGGCGGGCTGAAATTCGGCTTTGGCAATTTCCAGTTTTTTGGTAACGGCGGCGCCCAGAAAGCTGATAATTACAGCACCCCAAACGGAACGGTGCTAAATTCTTTCGCCCGCACCGGCAACATCAGCGGCGGTGGCGGCTGGTTTCCACGCAATGGATGGCTCGTATTTACCTACGGCTACGACCGCAGACGCCACGGCATCCCGGTCGAACCGGACGAAATTGACCTCGAATCTCTAAATGAACGCCGCCATGCCTATGAGGTCAAGGCCGGTTTTCGCGATCTTGGCGGCTTTATCGAGAGCGGCGATTTTGCCGTCAGCTACAATGATTACCTTGCTCGAGAATTTGAGTTCGAGACCGACGAAAACGTCACGGAACTGGAAGGTACCGCGACCAACAAAAACTTTAACTACCGTGCTTTTTTTAATCATCGGCGACGCGGCAAGCTCTCCGGCACATTTGGTTTTTCCGGTTTTACACGAGATTTTGAATCGATCGGTGCCGAAGCACCCGCTCCGCGCACAAAGCAAAATTCATTTGCAGCTTTCGCTTTGGAGCGAGTAGATTTCGAGCGCATCGGCTTTCAGTTCGGCGGGCGTGTTGAGCAAAATGGCTATAACCCGGAAGGTGGGCTTCGCAGCCGTAATTTTCTCGGTTTCTCGGGCAGTGCGGGCCTTCGCGTCCCACTTTGGACGGGCGGCTCATTCGTCGCGAATTATCAGCATTCTTTCCGTGCTCCTGCGCTTGAAGAACTTTATAACAATGGCCGACACCCTGGAATAAGGGTATTCGACATCGGGAACCCGGATTTGAACGCGGAACAGGGTGACGGCATCGATTTCTCGCTCCATCAGGCCAGCGAGCGGGTTCGCTTCACCGTCGGCGGATATTACTACAACCTCCGAAACTATGTCTTTACCTCGTTTACAGGTGAAACTGACGAAGAATCAAATCTTCCGGTCATCGAATATGCACAGGGAAACAGCCGCTATTTCGGCAGCGAAGCAAGCCTTGAAGCCAAACTTATCGACACGCTGTGGTTTAACGGCAAAGTGGATTTCGTCCGTGCAGAATTGACCGCTAACAACCAACCCCTGCCTCGCATCCCACCGTTTCGCGGCACTGTCGGATTGGATTGGCGATACAAAAATTTAAGTATTCGTCCTGAAATTATTCTCGCGGCGCGGCAGGACAGGATTTTTGATAATGAGTCCCCAACGGCGGGCTATGCCGTTTTCGATCTGAATGCGTCATATACGCTGGTCCATGGACGGACGGCCCATGTATTTTCAGTCGGTGGCGGTAATCTAAACAACCGTCTGTATCGCAATCATCTGTCTTTTATAAAGGACATAGCCCCGGAGATCGGGCGGCGTGTTAGGTTCACATACGCTTTGCGTTTTTAGAGGGAGGCCGGGCATTTACAGCAAGTCAAACAAAAGTCAAATTAGCCAAAAGAATAAAGATAAGTAAGATTTCAGGTATAGGTGGCTTGCGTTTCTTTCTAACTTCCAGAGAAATTCGGAGGGCGTTTTTCGAAGAATGCGGCGACGCCTTCCTTGAAATCATCGGATTTGCCGGATTCGATCTGGCATTCATGTTCAAGTTCGAGTTGCTGTGACAAATTATTTGAAAAAGATGCGTTGAGCATACGCTTGATGCGTCCGATCGAGCCGGTCGGGGCCGCTGCAAGTTTACCGGCCATTTTTAACGCTTCTTCGATCAGCATATCGGACGGAACGACGCGGTTTATCATTCCTATCTGGGCCGCGCGTGCCGCATCGACCGTGCCGCCGGTCATAAAAAGTTCAGCGGCGAGTTTTTCGCCCACTGCTCGCGGCAAAAAAAACGTTCCGCCGCAGTCTGGCGACAGGCCGATCCTGACAAAAGCTTCGTTAAAACTGGCGTCATCGGCGGCGATCACAAGATCGCAGGCAAGCGCAAAATTCGTTCCAGCACCGGCACAGACTCCGTTGACGGCGGCAATGAACGGGACCGGCGTTTCGCGGATAAGCAATATCACATCATGCAACGCCTTGAGCGGATCTTCCAAAAAAGCCTCGATCCTGCCTTCTTTTTTCCACATCGTCTGCATTTCACGCAGGTCGCCGCCCGAACAAAAGGCACGCCCGGAACCGGTAAGGATGACCGCTCTTGCTTTGTCCGAGATAGCTTTGCGTATGGCCGATTCGATGTCCAGGCTCAATTGCAGCGACAGTGCGTTCAACGCCTCCGGCCTGTTCATCTGGACCATCGCAACGTTGTTTTCAAATGTATAATTTACTGTTTCAAACATAAATAGTAACGCCGCCATCCGGGCGGCTGCAGGTGGGCATCTTGCCCACCGTTCCGTTCAAGGAATCAATTCGACTTTATGAGCAGATGCACGATGCCGCCGCGACAGCCAGCAGAATGGCGGCGTTACTACGCAAACCTGGCCCTTGACCTGCTCGCTTCGTGGCATTCCCGGCATAATATGGAACGCCCGGTTTTCGGCTGAAATGGCACCTGATCATGCTTACCGCAATGGTCGCAAACGATCTCAAAACGCTTTCGCGAATCGTCTGTCGCTGCGTTTTTTTTCGAGCGGCATTTCGTGCATCGCTGTGGCGGCGACATATTACGCTGATAAAACATATCCTGCTCTTTCTCGGTAAAGAGAAAGGTTTCTTTACATTGAACACACGTGGCTTCAATATCAGGCATGGCTATTCCTCCTTCCTAAGGCAAATTTTAGAGATTACGAAATACTACCACGAAACTGCCCGGTTTTATCAATTTTTTAAGTTTTGTTCAATTCCGAAATGTGATTTTTTACAGTTTGGCCAAGCGTGTTCAGATTATATCCGCCTTCGAGACACGACACCACGCGGCCGCCGCAGACCTCATCCGCCCACTGCATTACCGTCCGCGTCATCGACATATAATCGGTGTCTTCGAGCTGGAGCTGGCCAAGCGGGTCGCTAGCATGAGCATCGAATCCGGCGGAAATAAAGATAATGTCCGGCTTAATTCTGGACGCGATATCTTCAATGGCGGATTCGAACATAGATCTCTGGACACTCGCCAATGTGTAGGCACGCATTGGCACATTCAGCGTCGAACCCAGCCCGCGCCCGTGGCCGGTTTCGCCGCGCGCTCCGCTGCCCGGATACCACGGATATTGATGCATCGAAAAAAAATACACGCTCGGATCGACATAGAAAATTCCCTGTGTCCCGTTTCCGTGATGCACGTCCCAATCGATGATCGCAACGCGTTCTATTTCCTTATATTTATTTTGCGCATAACGGGCCGCGACCGCGACATTATTGAATAGGCAAAAGCCCATCGCGTTCTCGGCGGTTGCGTGGTGCCCCGGCGGACGCACCGCGACAAATGCATTTTCTGCTTCGCCTTCCATTACCGCATCGACCGCACGGCATGCCCCGCCCGCCGCAAAAAGCGATGAATCAAACGATCTCATCGAAATTACCGTATCCGGATCGAGCCGGTCGGCCCCGTTCGCAAACGCATTCTCGACCCGCTGAAAATGCTCCTTGGTATGGACCGCCTGCACAATTCCCTGCGAAGCTTTTTCGGGTGTGATCTCCTTAAGGCCATTCCAAAAAGTCTCGTCACTCCTGAGGGCATCCATCACTACTTCGTATCGCTGCGGGGTTTCAGGATGAGCTAAACCGGTGTCGTGTTTTTGATAGATCGGATGGTGAACAAGTGCAGTGGCCATAAAACTAATTTACCGCAGAGACGCTGAGACACAGAACCCGGAAAGACAAAAATACGATTTTAAAAAGATTAATTTCCTGTCTTATTGCATCACGGCTGTGGAAAAATTCAAATAAATGCAGTTTCGTGCAGCAGTTCGCCGGTTGCAAACCTTTCGATGCTCAAACACGAAACATCCATAAAATTCGCCTTCCCGTCCAATATTATTTCACTCATTGCCCTGCCGGCCGCCGGTGAATGCATCACGCCGTGGCCGGAAAAACCATTTGTAAAATACAAACCTTCAACGGAACAGCCGCCGATAATAGCGTGGTGGTCCGGCGTGTTTTCGTAAAGGCCGGCCCGGCATTTTTCACGGACTACCTCTGTGTCAAATAAAAATCGCGCCCGGTGTTTCGCTTTTTCGTAAATCTTCGGAATAAAAGCATCATCAAAATTCGTATCAAACGAAGGCTTTTCGTTCCGGTCGGGATATGCAAACAAAACCTCGCGGCAAGAGCCTGTTCCGCGAGCGGACTTATTTCCACTAGTCCCACCCATAGAATCAAGATTAAATTCTCTTGCGGCCCGGAAATGAAAACCGCTTCCGATATCGATCACCATCGGCATGTCCTTCGGCAGATCAACCCGGCTTTTCGCCCAAACGATCTGTCTTTTCAAAGGTTCTACCGGCAAGTCTATTCCGGCGGTTTTTGCCAGATTTGCGGCCCAGGCCCCGGCACACAGTACGATATTTTCACATTCGATGCGGCCTTTATCGGTTTTGACCGCCGTTATCCTGCCGCCCCCGGTTTCGATGGATACGGCACGCGTATCAAATTCTATCCTCGCCCCGTGTCCCAAAGCTCCCGCAGTAAAGCCGTTCATCACCGCCACCGGATCAATAAAGCCGTCATGCCTGCCAAAACTTCCGCCAACTATATCTGCACAATTCATTCCCGGCACGATGCGTGAGACATCATCGGCATTAACTATCTCGACACCTTTTACTCCAAGTTCCCGCTGTTTTACAACGTTGGACCTCAGATAATGAAACTGATTTTCATCTGTCGCAAAAAATAAATATCCGCGGGGTTCATAACCGCAATCAATTTCCCAATCGTTGAAAAAATTGAGCGAATACAGTGACATCCTGATGTTTATTTCTGTTTCAAACTGAGCGCGGACGCCGCCCGTCGCCTTTCCGGTCGAACCGCTTCCCTGCACACTTTCGCGTTCAAGGATCAAAATATCCTTCACACCACGCTCCGCAAGGTGAAACGCCACGCTTGCACCGACAACGCCTCCACCGATAATTACTGTCTCAGCAGTTCTCATCTATTCTGAATCTACACCTGCGGCCTTCATTACAAAATCCGGAGTTTTGGGTTCGTTGGGAAGTACAAATTCCTTTCCGCGATCCAAAGCCCAACGGTGAAGCCATGAAATTCCCGCCCGGCGGGTGAAATTATCCGGCAGAAGATATGCTTCGTCTTTTAGGGCATCTTTCAGGGAAACGAATCTATAACGGCGCTTTTCAAGCATCCGCGCAATATCGTCAAAATAATCGGAATTAATAAAGTTAGCGTGGATAAGCAATATTTGACTGGTTTCCCTGCCAAAAAGTTTGACCGACTGCCGCTCCCAATAATCCATTTTGCTTTCAAGGTATGGCACATATGCATCACCTATCCGCTTCATTAATTTCCTGTCACCCGTGTCAAAGGCTTTGTCGTAAGCAAGTGAAAATATCCAATCGCTATTATCTATGGAAACCGGCGCGACAATATAATCGTGTTCACTTAAAAATCGATATATCGCAGTCTTAACTTCCATTTTCGATCCGGTTTGCAGAAAAGGGTGGCGGAAAAATCTTATCTCGCGATTCTTAGCCTTTAGAAGTTCTTTAGTAATTATTTCACCGCGCAAAATATCATCCTGATATGTATTTACCTCTATGGCATCCGCACTCTTATGCGAAAAAGTGTGATTGCCGAGTTCAAGGCCTGCATCCAGCCATGATCTCAACAGATCGATCTGTGCCTCGTCACGATCCGCACCATTATAAAGCTTGTTTTCGTTGACGAAACCGATGGCCGGAACTCTGGACTTTGTGATGTGGGCGAGCAGTTTTTTTGTGATCTCCTGACGGTTTTTCAGATCTTTACGTATCGAAACAACTGGAAGATCGTCGATAGTAACGGCGATGGTCCGCTGCTTCGTCTGGCCAAACGACGAAAATACAGATAATACTATAAAAATAAACAAGAAAATTTTCATATTTAAAATATGCAGAAGCAGTGGAAATCCGTTTTGTCCGGCTATTTGGCAAAGATCTGTGAAAAATCCGCAAACCCTTTGAATTCCAATGCGTTCCCACTTGGATCGAGAAAGAACATTGTCGCCTGTTCGCCGACCTCGCCGACAAAGCGTATCTTCGGCTCGATGATAAATTCAACGCCTTTTGATCTCAATTTGTCCGCAAGCACTTTCCAGTCATCCATCGGCAGAACTATACCAAAATGTGGAATGGGAACATGGTCCGCATCAACGCCATTTGTCACGTTCTGCCGGACAAATTCCGCCGCAAGGTGCGTAACTATCTGGTGTCCGTATAGGCTGAAATCGATCCACTGATCGCTGCATCGGCCTTCTTCGCATTCCAGAATGCTGCCGTAAAAATGACGGGCCGCATCAAGGTCGTTGACAGGAAATGCCAGGTGAAATAAGTTTTTCATAAATTTATCCGCCTTATTTGCTCTGTTAAAGATTATGGGTCTTTACCATAAAAAAATTCAATCAAGAAAACCTTCGCACGGTTTGAAAAGTTTATTCTCGATAACGCTATGCGTCGTATAAGGGATACGTTAGAATAAATTCCAGAACATGCCAAACGAAAAGATCGATACATTCCTCGACGAAGTTGCAAAAAGTCTGCGTAATGAAACCTTTGTAAAGATGACTTTGGGCAATTATAAAGGCTCCGACGAACATCTGCAAAAAATTCTTATCCGTTTGGTAAAAACAAAAAAAGGAACGCGCCTTTTTTTTCAGTACCGTCAGGACACCCGCGACACGGTTAAAAACTATGCCTTTGACGAAGCTCTCCACATCCTCAGCGAACTGCTCGGCAGGGATTTTTTCAGCGGCCATCTTTTCACGACCGAAAATGATTTCCAACTCGATGCCGGTAAAAAATCGGCACGTCTAAATCGCGGAAAACCGACGTTCAAGACAAAACCGTCACTCGGCCATGACCGCGAGAAAAAAATACAGATCGACCCGAACGCGTTCTACCTGAAAGCTTTAGGCATCACGACCGATCTCGGCGAAATTCGTGATAAACAGCAGGACAAATGGAAACAGATCAATAAATTCGTCGAGATACTAGGCGGATTATTTGAAAGATCGGCACTAAAGGACCGTAAAGATCTGAAGATCACGGATATGGGATCGGGCAAGGGTTATCTGACATTCGCCGCCTACGATTATTTCAAAAACGGTCTTGGATTAGACGTTGAGGTGGCCGGCATCGATACCAAACGTGAACTGATCGAACTTTGTAATGAGATCGCCAAAGCCGGTGAATTCGACGATCTTCATTTTATCGAAGGCACGATCGGCAGCCATGAATTAGGACGGACCGATATTCTGATCGCCCTTCACGCCTGCGACACGGCGACCGACGACGCGCTTTTCAAAGGGATTGCGGCCAAAGCCGAAATAATCGTCGCCGCTCCGTGCTGTCACCGAGAGGTCCGACGACAGATGACGTCGCCGGAGATATTCGCCGGAATATTAAAACACGGCATAATGCTTGAACGCACCGCCGAAACCATAACGGACGGCCTCCGCTCAATGCTCCTCGAACAAAGCGGGTATTCCACGAAACTTTTCGAATTCGTCGCCACCGAACACACGCCTAAAAATAATATGATCGTTGCCACGCGGCACGGGAACGAGATCAATAAAACCAACATCGACAAACAGGTCCAGGCGATCAAAGGCCTTTTCTCTCTCCACGAAATAAAACTGGAAACGCTGCTTAGATGAGCTGTAAAGTTCCTCAAATTGATGCTGTCCGGTCATTCGCCGAGCTTCAGTTCATTATCCATATAACCTTCGAACGAATCGTCGTGCGATATAACAAATAGCTGATCGAAGTGTTTGATCTGGCTGATCTGCATTGCCAGGTTTTCGCGGCGTTCAGCGTCCATATTGGTCGTCGGCTCGTCGAAAAACGCGATGCGGATATCGGAAAGCTGTTTCAAAAGTGCAAGCCTGACGGATAAAGCTGCCGCCATTTGCTCGCCGCCCGAAAGAGCTATAAATGGACGGTCATGTCCGTTTTCTTCGAGCAAGATCGCGTAATCCTCCGACCATTTCAGCGTCAATTCAGGTTTGCCGCTTATCTCCCGAAACATTTGATTGGCTTCGAGCGATACGAAATGAACGTAATTTCTCGCCACACGCGGTGCGGCCTCTTTTAATGTATCCCTGATAAATGTGGTCATCTCGGCGATATTTTCGAGCTTGTCCTTTTCCTTGAATTCGTCGAGCATCGATCGCCTGATCTCCGCCAGGCGTTCTAATTCTCCGGCCAATTCGTTTGCCCGGCGTTTTGCCACATCGAATGTAGAGCGTATTTCTATCTGCCGTTTTTGACCCTCAAGAAGTTCTCCGCGTTCCAATAAATGCTGCTCGCGGTCGTAATCTTTCGCCGCATTTTCAAATTCGCTTTCGGCTTTCGCCAGCTTAGCCTTTACGTCTGCCAGCTCTTTTTCCGCTGATGCAAATTCTTTTTCTCTGGCCTTTAGCGAACCAGCTAACGCTTCATTAGACAGAAAGATCCGGTGTGCCGCATCCGTTCTGTCACGAATTTCGACAGCTTCGGCCCACTGCGAATCGAGGTCTTTGTAAGATTCAAGCTGCTCGACAAAGATCCGTCCGTCGCTTTCTAGGCGTTCCAGATTTTTTTCGCTGGCGCTCAGCCTCTGGCGTAGCTCGATCTCACGACGGGCCTCGTTTTCCAGTATTTGGATGCTGCCTCGTGGATTGTCCAGTGTTTTCAGGCCATTTTCGGAGGTTAGAAGCTCGGACTCGATCCGCGACAGATTTTCCGATTGTTTGAGCAGGCCTTCCCGCTCATCTTTCAGCCGTTTCCCTTCCTCGCCGATCTCAGTTTCCCGTGTCTTTAGGGTCGATATGCGGGCCAAAAACTTCTCGGCGTCACGCGAAGCTTTTAGTGATAACGCAACGCTTGCCTGCTCGGTTTCCAGGGCCGAAAGCTGCGTCTTGATCTCACCGAATTGGCTGGACACAAAAGATTCTAGCGTTTCGCCTTCTTTCAGATTCAGGCATTTCTGCGACAATATCGGGCACAGGCCGTTTTTGATCTCGCTCTGAAATTTCTCATCACGTTCGAGATTTGCCTGTAATCGGGCCAATTCACGTAATATCTCAGCGTCGCGTTTCTGCAATGCCTCAAAGCCGTCGGCATCCTTCGATCTCGTTTGCGCCTCATTTAGCTGGGCTCTGTTCGCACTATAACTTTCCCGCAAACGTTCGATCTTTTCATCAAGGCCCTTGATCTGATTTTCCGCTGCTTTTGCATGCGCCAAAGCATTTCGCAGCACATCCAATTCTTTTTCGAGCCGTCCCTGTTCGGCCACAAACGGCTTTAGGTCGTCGATGCTTTTATGCGCCTTCGACGCATTTTCGAGGCCTTCCTGAAAATGTTTTTGATCGGCATTAACTGCAATTATCGCCGCCTCGACCTTGGCCAACCCGGTCCGCAGCCGGTCACGTTCACCGCGTTCGCGCTCAAGTTCTTTCAAACGGTCCTGGACCGCAGCATGTTTTTCCGCATCCGCTTTGACCTTGTCGATGGTCGTGGCAGCCTCTAGGGCGTTTTCAAGTTCGGCTTTTTTTTGTCCGGCAACTAGATCAGCCCTTGATCTTTCGCTAATAATATTGCCGTAAATTGTTTTTAACTCATTGGCCCTGCTCTCTTTAGCTTCAAGATTTTTAACGATTTCGAGCCTGGATATAACTTCGCTGTTTACTTTTTCAAGATCGGCAGCTAATTTTACCGATTCGGCTACTAGATCTTTATGTTCGGCCTCAACTGTTTCGATCCGCGCCAATTGGCCCTCGGCACGGGCGATCTTTTCCCTGACAGACGCTATTTGCTGCTCCAGGTATCTCGAAGTTTTGAGCAATTCGTCGGCACCGCGACGGTATTCTTCGACTTTCAAAAGTTTATCGAACGCCTTTTTACGGTCGGTCGCGCTTTCAAGAAATATCGCGGTAAATGTTCCCTGCGGCACACCGATCGCAAGCCGGAAAAGCGATTCGAGATCGGTCCCGGCATCGACGCCCAAATGCTGCCATAGAAATCGCGAAACTTCTTCCTTTTTATCGGCAATACGTAATTTGAGGGCCGGATCGTAAACGTAATATCCGGTGCCGGTGTCACGATAAACCGTATATTGCCTCTCGTCGAGGCCGCTTTCGAATGTTACCCGTGCAATGCCTTTTTTTGCTCCGCGACGGACGAAATCATCCTTTTTATAGTCAAGCAGATCAAAAAGCGTCCATGCCACCGCTTCGATAAGCGTGGTCTTGCCCGCACCATTATCACCGGTAATGGCCGTCGATCCGCGGGAAAATTCGAATGTCGAAGCGGCGTGGGATTTAATATCCTCAAGCTCGATTTTCGTGATGTGCATCTGTAAATTTCAGACTTTGAAATTTGATGTTTCAAATTCAAGTTACTCCTTTATTTTAGAACACTTGGGCATGAATCAAGAAATTAGAATTTAGTTTCATATTTCAAGAAATTATGTCAAAATAATTCTGTTATGAACCAGCAAATAACAATTGAAGTGTCAGAACAAGTTTGGCGAAAGGCGATTATTTTAGCGGAGCAAACGAAACAAACGCCGGAAGATGTTCTGGAGGAATGGCTGGAAGAGACGGCTTCCGAAACATTGGTTGAAGAATTGTCGGATGAGGAAGTGCTTGCCCTAACCGAGATGCAGCTTGGTGAAAGCCAACAGACAAATTTCAGCCGACTGCTTGAGAAAAACAGTGAAAATGATCTAAACCATGAGGAAATGCATGAACTGGACGAGATGATGCGCTATTACGAAAATGGGCTCCTGCGCAAGTCAAAAGCTCTCCGGGTTGCTGTTGCTCGCGGATTGACTGAACCGCTCAAGGACTAACCTATATTCCTTTCCTTTCTAAACTACTTTTCCAGTTTGTTTAATGAAAACAGCTCTAACCTTGTCACGGATCGTTCGGAACGCTGCACGAAACCGTTGTGGATATTGTCTTAGCCAGCAAAGATTTGTATTCGCCAAATTAGAAATTGAGCATATTATTCCAAAATCCAATGGTGGAACCGATAAAGAGGACAATCTTTGGCTTTCGTGCAGCCTCTGCAACCGTTACAAAGCGTCACAAATACAGGCTTTCGATCAGAAAACAGAATCTCTGGTAGAATTATTTAACCCACGGCATCAAAAATGGTCAGAGCATTTTGAATGGAGTAATGACAATACCAAGATCGTCGGTTTAACTGCGACAGGAAGGGCCACCACAGAGGCGTTAAAACTTAATAACGAAATTGCCGTGGAAGTAAGGCGAAACTGGGTTTTGGCGGGTTGGCACCCACCTCAAGATTAACCCACATACTGATCGAAAAGCGGCATGAATTGTTCCATACAATCTCTTCTTCAATTTAACGGCCCTGGTTAGAAAAAAATCAGTTTCAAGCAAAAATGGTAAAGAACGCAAAGAAAGAAAAATAAGAATAAAAGTCCCTTATCGCGTAATCCGGGTTATTATGTCACAGATAAAAACAGGTGAAAGTGTAATTTTGGTACTGCACACTCCGCGTGAGAAATTGCTCGGTATTTTGGATGAGATCAATGCTTCCGGTGTGTTTGTTCGCGGCATCGATCTCGGCTATTTTGATGATTGGTGCAATTCGATATCAAGCTCTGAGCCGTATTTGCCAATGAGCGATTATTTTTTGCCGATGTGGCGGTTGGAAAGAATGATGCGGGATGAAAGTTCGGCCGGTGCCCCGTCTATGACGCAGCAATTCGAACAGCGAACGGGAAAGAAACTAGCAGAATTCTAAAAACTTATTGTTTTTTAACGATAATGCTGCCGCTATTCGTTGTCAGGCTGACATTGCATGCAGAACCGTCACCGATCGTAGCCACCACATTTTTGCCACCGGGAGTGTCGTTATCGGTCAGGACCTTTAATGGAATTTCAGAAAAGAATTGTCCAAAGCCATACGAGGCCTTGATCGTGCATGACGAAACATCCGGAATTGCGAGCCGGATCGAGCCGTTTGATGTCTTAAAATCGTATAGTCCACCGGCGAGAAATTTTCCGTTAAAATGGACCGAACCGGTTATCGAATTTGCCTCGATCTGACGGTTTTCGACCTTCTGTAGCGAGATCGCTCCGCTGTTTGTCTTTGCCTTAAAAATGTCGCCTATCTGGCCTGGGCCGACCTCAAATGCCACAATATTTCCGGCCGCACTTTCGACGTATATGGCTCCGCTCGAATTCTCGACGATCACGTCTCCCTGATATGTATTGGCTGTAATTCCGCCGGTTATATTCCGCAGCGAAAGATTGCCTTCTATATTTTTGATATTGACTTTCTTTACCGAATCGACGGTCGTCCGCGTGACCCGTCCGTCAACCATCAGGCTTGCCTTCATCGGAACGTCCATTTCGATGGATTGTCCCGAGATACACTCCAGACCCGAGGCATTGGGAACGGCCCGCTCAGCGGAGCGCTTGATCTGGACCCAGATCGGTTTGCCGGAACGCTCGTCCTTTTCAAGAATTGTAACGCCAAATTTGCTGCCGTCCTTTACAAAGATACGCACCTCGTCACGCGCCCATCCATTGATCTTCAAATTACCTTCTGCAACGCAAAGTTTGATGCTCACATCCGGACTGACCGCTATGGACCTTTCCGATGTTACACCGTCCGTTTCCGGCGCCTCAGGGAACGATCTCGCTCCCAATGGCTTGATCTTTGGAGTTTTCGCAGGCGGTGAAATTGGCTCTTTCGGCGGCGTTTGTGAAAAAACGGCACCTGAAAATGCATATAAAAATAATGCCAAGCCGATAAAAATTTTCCTTTGGATGGTCATTGGGATCAGGCGGAAAGATTATCTTACGCTCGCCAATAGCTCCTCACGTTGAGCGACGGAATTTAACAGGTCTATCTTATTCTGATATGACGAGTAAAGGACCTGTTTCGCACTCTGGTTTTTTGGGTTTTTCTGCACCACGGCCTTCATCCGGGTGATGGCGTCATCGACGACGGCCATATCACGCTCGTAGGCGATGCGGCTCGACGGCGGTAATACGCTGTCCTTGTCGCCGTCAACATTCTGCTTGAGGCCCGCAATGGTTTTGACATAGCTTTCCTCGCCCGGAATATATTCCGAAGGCACCGGTTCGCGATAACTAATATTTTGCACACGCGGGCGGTTATTTCCCGCAATGAAACCGGCATTGGCCACATTATTTCTACTTTTTTCCGCCGTGGCAGATGACCTTATCTGTTGCCCGACCGGCAGGATATCATCACCGCCGGTTGCGGCGATGGTGACAGTCGCATCAGGCTGTTTTTGAATTATTGGACTATTTCCAGTTCCTGCAACATCAGCCGCAACATTGGAACGCATCGTCCAAACCGCCGCAAAAACACTGAAAACAATGATGACGCTTGCGGTTACGGCGATCAACGGATTCACGGCAAAAACCGCCAGCGAATGCCTAAGTTTTTCCCAGAATGGCAAACGGTTCTTTTCGACCTCGATCGATTCGTTTATCTTGCTCCACAAACGTTGGGTCGGGACAAGGGCATTCAGTTCACGATCAAGAACGGAAAATACGGCGGAACTTTCTTCTTCGGCATCGGCGAGCATGGCGGCGCAATTATGGCAATCCGCCACATGGCCGCTGATCCGCAAGGAAAGCTCCTGAGCTGTTTCGCCATCCAGAAAAGCCTGTATTGTTCCTATGTCAAAACATTTCCCGTTCATAATGTATCCCTCCCGGCCTTGCCGTAGAACCGCATGAATTCCTGCCGCGCACGTGCGACGAATGTTCCGATGCTGCCTTCATTAAGCGAAAGGCTCTGGGCTATTTCCCGATATGACAATCCTTGCTGTTTCAGCACCAGGCAGCTTCGCAAAGGCTCTTTAATTCTGCCCAAGGCCCGATTTATTTCACTGATCCCGCTCTGCTGTTCATATTCAGTTTCTACCGACAACACACTGTTTTCCACTATTTCTTTGACGTAATTTTCATCCCGTGTGTTCGCCCGTATATTTCCGCGCACGGTGTTTCTTGCTACATTCAGCGCAACACGGATGAGCCATGGGCGGAGCATTTCACCATCGGCGAGAGAATCCTTGTGTTTGTAGAGACGGATAAATACCTCTTGCGTTACATCTTCCGCAAGGCTGCAATCCTGAACGACCGATCTGGCGACGCGAAAGACGGTTCTATGGTGAAGCGTAAAAGCCTCATCAAATTCGATTATCTCTTTCGCTACAGCCGTCGCCGATTGTTCGGACATTATGTCCACAAATATTTCCGTCGTTTTGCTCATTTTCAGCATCAAAAAATGCTATTCATATAAAATACACCACCAATAACGGATTTGTGACAAGGTTTCGGTTCTAAAAATGAATTATGTGAGATTTTTGTGTGATCTCGGGCGGCAGATCATTTTCCTCTAGTGTCGAGATCATAAAATTGTGGCTGCTGCTTACTTCCTCAAAAAGCTCTTCTAGGCTTTTGATCATCTCGATTCCGGTCACATTTTCGCTGAATTGCGGTTCAATGAGCGCCAGCCGCTTTAAGCACTCGTGTAGATGACGGCTTCCGACGCCAAATTCGCCTTTGTCAGTGCCGATCACCAGCCGTATCTCCGCCTGTTCCTCACTAAAATGTGCGATCAATGAAGCTGTCTGACAAACGCCGTGTTCAAATCTTTCCGACGCGACAACACTTTTTCCACTCTGTTCGGTTTCGAGTTTTTCGCGCAATGTAAAAGCTTTTACACCATTTTGCGGTATCTGTCTGTCAAAAAAGACGGTTATTTTCTTATCATCCTCGGCACTGAATTCGCGAACTATCAGATGCCGAGTCCGTGCCGTGGCCTTCCAATCTACACGGCGAAGATCGTCATTCGGCTGATAATCTCTCATCGCCAGCAGGTCCTGGCCAGAACCACGTTTATTTGCAACAAGCTTTCCGACCTCAAGCGGCAGATTTTCTATCTCCTGATCAAGCGGCTCAAGTTTCGGAAATACGATCAATTCAGTTTCACGCGCCGGAAGACGTCGGCGGTGGCGGAAAAATCCGAATGGAAATCGTGTTGAAAGTTCGAAATCCTTTATTAGAAACCGCCCGCGATTAAGAAAGACATGCCCGGTTTTGCTGTCCGTTGTGTGGTTACGGGGAATGTGGACGAAATAGTCGAGTGTCCGCCGGACGATCGGCGGCCGGGCCAACCTCTCGGCCAACCGTGCTGGAATGATCTTTTTCAGGTCCTCGGCGACAATCGACACTTCGCGTTCCTTTCCGCGGACCTCGGCAATTACGGAATAGCTTGGAAACAGCCGTTTGCGGTTGTGCAGGCTCACAAGGATCGAGGTTTCTTCACCGGCAAAGATCGTTTCCGGAAAACGCATCTTCACATCCAGCTTTTTCAGGCACAGCCCGCCGGCAAAAAAACCGACGATCATCGAAGCCGTCAAAAATGAAAGGACCAGAAAAAGTAGATTGTTCCCCGTGTTCCACGCCGAAAACCCGACGATCACTATCAGCCCGAGCATGATCGCACCGCCGGTCGTAAATTCGAACGGCAAATTTAACTGTGACGCTTCTTTTCCGGCATTCCGGGCAAGCGGCGGAACGACAAATATCAGGATCAAAAGGACAAAAACAAGCGAAACACCGGCCGAAACTCCCGCAAGCGTCGGGTCACCGGTTCGGCTGGCGTAAAGCGTAAACAGCGAAAACCCAATGCCGCCCACTACAACGATAATTCCCGTCGCGGCATTGCGCAGGTCGCGAAGGCTGAGTAGTTGTCGGAGCGCTCGAAAATTCATAACAGAGATTATGCTACCCGTTCACTAACTTTGAGGCTATTTCGGTGTCATCTAAATCGGGCGCATCAAATTCTGCTAGAACTCCGGATATGCCTTCCAAACGCATTTGTGCTTCTTGATGCCGTAAGTTTTCAACCTGACTGATTTGTTTCTTTATATTTTCCTCGGTGACAGGTTCAGCATCATTTAGTCGGGCTTTCAGAAACTTTAACCGGGCCGAAAGCAACTTTTCCGCTAGTTTTCTAACAGCCTTTCCTTTCGATCCCGATTCCGCATCAGAGCTAACCGTCCGAAATGCACTTACCGCTTGGACCAATGTCTCTTCCAGATCCTCGATTTTAGTTGCGTGAGTATTCCCGGTAAATTGTCCATTCCACTGTGCCATTTATATTTTAATGTTTAATAGAAAGCCGCTAAATCGGCACGCTGATCTTCTGTAAAATATCCAGCAAGATCTGTTCGGCTTCGCGGGTTTTATTTTTCAGGCCGGAGGAGCGCGAATTTATGATTATGCGGTGGGCGAAACATGGAATGACGAGGCGTTTGATATCGTCGGCGATGCAGAAATCACGGCCTTCGATCAATGCGAGTGATTGCGCAGAGCGAAAAAGCGCCAGCGTGCCGCGTGGGCTGATGCCGAGTTCCAGCGATTCGGATTTGCGTGTCAGATCGACAATTTGCAGCAGATAATCTAGCAGGGATTCGTCAAAACGCACTTCGGCGGTTCTTTTTTGCAGTTCGAGAATATCGGTTTGCGACATTACAGGCTGGACAAATTCCAGAGGATTGAGTTCAGCACGGTCACGGACCATCCGGCGTTCGTCATCCAATCCCGGATAACCCATGTGCAGCCGCAGCATAAAACGGTCAAGCTGCGATTCCGGCAGCGGATATGTCCCGTGATGCTCTGACGGATTTTGTGTGGCGATCACCATGAACGGCAGCGGCAAACGTCGTGAAACGCCTTCGACCGTGACCTGTTCCTCGGCCATTGCCTCTAAAAGTGCGGATTGCGTCTTTGGCGTCGCCCGGTTTATTTCGTCTGCGAGAACCACATTTGAGAATATCGGCCCGGCCTTCCAGACAAAATCGCTGGTCTGCTGATTAAAAATGGAAAGCCCGATCACATCCGAAGGCAAAAGGTCGGAAGTAAATTGTATTCGCTGAATCGAAAGATCAAGCGCTCGCGCCAAGGCATTGGAAAGCGTAGTTTTCCCGATGCCCGGAACGTCCTCGATAAGCAAATGCCCTTTTGCAAATAGTGCGACCAGGGCAAACTTTACCGTCTCCGCCTTACCGCGGATAACGCCTTCTATCGCTGCTTGAAGCTCCCCGATCTTATCGGCGGCATCACTATCTAAAAGGCGATTTTCGGTTTCCGTGGCGGTTTCGTTAATTATCCAATCTCTCATTTCAGGTGCGGATGCATTGTCCAATTTTATTTTACAGGATTATTGCGGCGGTGTGCATCATAAAATTTGCAAATGCACGACGGAACGCAGGCTGCCAGCCTGCAATTGAGTATTTACTTCGGACATATATGCTTCGCTAAGACGTTGCAGGCTGGCAGCCTGCGTTACCATTTGCAAATTCACCTAAAAACCAACTAAAATTTTGAAACTAATCCGAACGGAGTTCGTGAAATTAGCCGTGGGAGTTTTATAAAAATATGAATAATTTAAGACGCCGTTCAAATGGCCAAAGCGGATTTAACCTGATCGAACTTATGATCGTGATCGCGATCATCGGCCTGCTGATCGGAGTCGGAAGTATCGCATGGGGTGCGATGATCCGTGCCGGCAATGAAACTGCGGCAGCCCAAACACTTGATCGTATCCGCACCTTTCAGGCACAGTACGCTTCACGTAATCGCGGCAAATTTGCCACTTTTGATCAACTTATTACCGCTTCCGGTTTATCCGAAGGACTTGCCGGCGAACGTCCGGTCCAAAACGGCTATATCTTTACAATGACTATCGAAGAACCTTCTTCCAGCAAGCCTGGCTTCTATTCGATCAATGCCGATCCGCAGGTGCCGACCGGTGTAACAGCCACCGGAACACGCTTCTTTTATACGGATTCCGCCATTGGCACCATAAAAGCAAATGACACCCAACCGGCTAAGTCCGATGACCCATCGATCTAATTAACTAAGGCCGCCGACTTAGCTCAGTGGTAGAGCACTCGCTTCACACGCGATAGGCCACAAGTTCGAATCTTGTAGTCGGCACCAGCAGAATCAATTAGGTTAGACTAAATCAACTCGGACAAAATTCAAACATATTGTCAGTTATGTCTTGCCATCACCTAATATTGCTAATCAAGGCTTTCTTCATCTCGTGCGAATTCGCCATAATTTTCGACAACATTTCGAACATGCGGTTATACTTGGCCAGATCTTTTTGGTAAGTAGCTAATTCAGCCGGAGACGCTCCTGGACCAGGCAATCGGGGCTGCACCAAAACCGAAGGTGTCTGTGGAGAAACTGCTTTTTGACCATGAGTCGGAATTGAATGGGGCGGCTTCCCATGGAGCCACTTTGCCGCAAAGGCCTTCTTATCGTGGGCGTCCATTCTGGCGATACTGAGGAGATACTTTTCAAACTCTTCTGCTCCGATTCCGACCCCGCCAGGGAGAGATTTGATCAGAGTCTTCCACCCATCAACAGCCGCTTGATATTCATGGCGATGCGTCTTTAACACATTCGGATCATTCGTTACCTTTAACACATAAGTATGGATTCGCTTTAAAAGTTCTTCGATCGCAGAAACTGACATATTGCATACCTCATTCTTGTTTAGGGCTATTTGGTTTACCAGTTAACAGAATCGCCCACTCTTGAACGTAAGAGCATATTTCTTTTTGCTCTAAGCGTTAAGTTTTTAAATTGTGGATATTGAAGCATGAATCGTCAGGAAAAGTCACTCGCCCGCACAATTAAGCAGGGAGCTGTCGATGCCTATGCGTCGCTGGCCGCTGACATTCAAAACAAAGACGTTCTCAACTACGGCGCACAGGTTCTGATGGATGAGTTCCGTCATCTGACTGTTCTAAATACCGTGTTAGGCGTGCCAAATTATTGAGAATTAACTACGGGTTTCGATCTAGCTCCGGTGGAGCGATTTATTTGTAGAAAACGAAAACAACAAAATAAAAAGCTCCGTAGGAGAGGCATGTTATTGATGGACAATGTCATGACGGTCGCTCAGACAGAGCTAGGCCTTATTTCTTGACCTTTTTCTACAAACAAATAGCTCCTAAGGAGCTATTTGCCATAAACCGTAAAATTACGCAGCGTCCAGGTCCTGTCTTTTAGCGGCGACGAAAAAACTCATGCCCGGCTTCTTTGGTTTGTCTTCCCTGGGCGGCCTTTCCTTTGGTGGTTTCTGGCCCGGATTGATGACCGGCGGCGGGTCCTTGGGCGGTTTCTGCTGATCGTTCTTTTGTGCCGATACGGCCATTGCCAACCCGGCCACCGCCACGAACGTAAAAATTATTTGTCTTAAAGTCTTCATTTCTCTGTTTTCCCTTTTTCCATCTTAATTCACGCAGCAGGGAAGAAGGAAAGTGCGTCGCTTATCATAAGGCAATACCAATGCCAAAGACGCGGTTAAGACGCAGGCTTAGCATATATGGTTGGAAAACATATTAAGCCGCGTAAAAAAGTTTACAAAACTTTACGATTTCCGTTATTTTCATACGAAAACGTGGATTTGCCGGCCATTTTGTCGCGAACGCCTTTGTTGACTATGCAAAACGGCTTATCTACAATCACTACATTATGACAGAAAATGTGTCTGGAACTGACAAATTAAGGGCGTTTCTCGTCGTGGCCGCTACTATCGGGATGATCGCTTTTAACTGGCTGGCGGCGACAGGCAGCGTTAACGGCGTAACGCCGGAGGCCGTTTCCAACCAATATCCGACATTGGTGACACCTGCCGGATATGCCTTTGCGATTTGGAGTCTCATATATCTGGGAATGATCGCATTTAGTATTTATCAGCTCTTTCCGGCCAATATCGAACGATTTCGCAACATCCGCTCATTATATATTACAAGCTGCGCACTGAATTGTGCATGGATATTTTTTTGGCATAGTTTTCAGATAGCGGCCTGTATGGCAATCATCGCCGCATTGCTTTTCACGCTCATGCTTATCACCAGTAAGCTGCGTAATACAAGATCAGCCGGCGACACGTGGCTGGCAAAAGTCCCGTTTGGTATCTATTTCGGATGGGTGACGGCAGCGACGCTAGTTAATTGCGCGGTACTGCTGACTTATATGAACGTTAAAATGTCCCACACAGCGGCTACAGGCGTCGGCGCTGGATTGATATTATTTGCCGCCATAATGGGCGTACTGGTGCGGATAAAATTTTTGAATTATGTATATCCGCTGGCGATCGCCTGGGCATTGACAGCCATCGCCGTCAAACAAAGCGGCCAGACACTGATCGTCACTGCGGCAGCTGTTGGAGTGGTCGCCTGTCTGATCGCTTCGCTGTCATTCGTAATGACCTTGAGATCTTCGCAAACTTGACCGGTGGTCCCGACTTTATGAACAAAGGACAGATCTGCGTTTCTTTATGCCCGGAAAATGCCGGCGAACTTGCCGGACTAATAAAAAAGGCCGAAGAATTTGCGGATGTCATTGAGGTCCGTTTTGACTTCCTGCAGCCGCGGGAGATCACCGCCGCCCTTGCCCTTCTCGATTCGACAAAGCCTTTGTTGATAACATTTCGCCCTGAAGAACAAGGTGGCAAAGCGAATATCGATCTGGCCGAACGCCTCAAATTTTGGAACTCGTTAGATACGGGCGGAGTTGGGAACAAGCTCTGGTTCGATAATGAGCCAGACCTGGCAAATATTCTCCAATGGCATCCGGGACACACCGTGATCAGATCGTTTCACGATTTTTCGGGCGTTCCTGATGATCTTAATACTCTCTATAACGAACTTTCTTCTAAAGACGAGGTCCTCAAAATAGCCTGCAGCATTGACGAGATCACGGATGCAATTCCTATTTGGAAACTTTTTGAAAAAGCAAGATCAGAACATATCCGATTTATCCCGATCGCGATGGGTGAATCCGGCAAATGGACACGCATTCTGGGTACCGCTCACGGGGCATTTATGACATATGCTTCGCTGAGCTCTGAAAGCAAAACGGCTCCCGGACAAATTTCCGCACAGGAAATGAAAGACATTTACCGTGTAACGGAACTCACTGAGAACACAGATGTTTACGGCATTATTGGCGGAAATACCACCTATTCGCTCTCACCGTTCCTGCATAATGCTGCGTTTAAAGCGAGCAAGTTGAATTCTGTTTTCGTGCCGCTTCAGGTCGCCGATCTCGACAGGTTCATGCAGCGGATGGCCGCTCCGGCAAGCCGTGAAATTGAGCTGAATTTCAAGGGATTTGCCGTTACAAATCCGCACAAACAGTCAATAATGCGGCATCTAGATCACATCGACGAAACGGCTGCTACGATCGGCGCGGTCAACACCGTAAAAATTGAAGACGGCAAATTCCACGGATTTAATACAGATGCCCAAGGTTTTATCGAACCGCTGAAAAATATTTTTGGCGATTTGAAAGCTATGAACGCTGCGATCTTCGGTGCCGGCGGTGCCGCGAGGGCCTGTATCTATGCGTTAAAACAGCACGGTGCCGACGTTACTCTCTTTGCCCGCGATATGCAGAAATCCCGGGCGCTCGCCGATGAATTCGATATTACTACCGTTCAACTGACAACCGAGAACCGGCTGCTGAAGACTGCTTTTGACATCATTGTCAACGCCACACCGCTTGGCACGAACGGCGATCTGGCAAACGAAACTATTGCAACAGCCGAACATCTGCAAGGCGTAAAGCTCGTCTATGATCTGATATACGATCCCGCCGAAACTAGGCTTATGCATGAAGCAAGGTCGGTTGATATTCCGGTCATCGGCGGCCTCGACATGCTCGTCGCCCAAGGCTCAATGCAGTTCAAAATATGGACCGGACTTGACGCTCCGGTCAAAGAAATGAACCGGGCTGTAAGAGATCGTTTATTTGGCCATTTGGAATTTACGAAATAGGAAGCCGGGTTATATTGTTCTCCCATTCATTATCAAATTTACAAATAATTGCTATTTCTAGATCGTCAATGGCTTTGCCGATCGGTATCTGGTCTGGAACAACGATTACACCACTCATTTTTTCGCCTTTTGTCATTTTTTCGTAGGCAAAAATGTGAAATGTTCTTTCGTCGTGCGTGAGGATCACACGATCCCGCTCTGCCGCCCAATCTAAAAGTTTATGATCGGTAAATCCTTCAAGACCAAGGTCATGTGTCCGAACGACATCAAGTCCTGGAATCCTCGTTTTAAGGCCTCGTAATATTTTTGCGTTAAAATTTTGGTCGGTGAGAAGTTTGATCACACTAGAAAAAATCGAATTAGGAGTCCGGGAGATGGCTGATATGTTCTAACCCTTTTTCAGTTCAGCAATTCTTGCCTTATGTTTTGAATCGGATTCGATCATTTTCCAAACAGCTTCCGCTTTAATTTTACGTTTGGCAAGATGGTTGTCGATTTTTACTTTATGAGATAAGTAATAGGCGATCACGGCATAAATATCAGCAACCGTGTATTTATTTGATGGAAAGGCGTCAAAAATATCTTCGGGACAATCACCACGCTGGTGTGCTCCAATGATCATATCTAGAAGCAACCGGGTGCCTTTAAGGCGGATCGTGCCATCCTCCTGGAAAGTAAGCGGTACTTTTTGCGTTGTTTCGATCGTCATATCGTTATTAGAACCCACCCTGTCAAGGGTTCTATTTATAATTTACAATATAACGTTAATAAATGTAAGTATTTTCCTGCGACTTTGCTATATTTTTCTGTATGAACGAACGCTACAGCCGCCAAATTCTATTTCCGGGGATCGGCAGGAACGGGCAGGAAAAATTGCTCGATGCCCGGGTTTTGATCGTCGGCTGCGGTGCACTTGGGGCGTCTCATGCCGAGATGCTGGCACGTGCCGGTGTCGGAAAACTGCGGATCGTTGACCGTGATTTTGTCGAGTACACCAATTTGCAGAGGCAGACTTTATACAAAGAAAGCGACGCCGCCGAACGCCTGCCTAAAGCCGCCGCCGCAAAAAACCGCATAGCCGAGATAAATTCCGGGATCGAGGTCGATGCGGTCATCGCTGATGTCAATCATTCGAATATCGAGAGTTTAATAAAAGATTGTGACCTCGTTTTGGACGGCACGGACAATTTTCAGGTCCGCTACCTGCTCAATGATGCGTGCATAAAACATAACAAGACCTGGATATACGGCGCAGCGGTTTCGAGCTACGGCACGACGATGACCATTATTCCGGGCAAAACTCCGTGTCTCCGTTGTGTTTTTGAAGAAATGCCGGACGCCGGAAGTTCCCCGACCTGCGATACGGCGGGAGTTATAATGCCGATAATCGCTACCGTGTCGTCCGTTCAGGTGACCGAAGCCGTCAAGATCCTTGTTGGCTCCATTGACGATCTGCACCGCTCGATTATGCAGTTCGACCTCTGGCAAAACGATTGGCGAAAGGTCAAGCTTGGCAAGCCAAATCCGGATTGTATCGCTTGTGGCCGCAAAACATTCGAATTCCTGGACGCCGAATCGCCCGAGTTTTCAGCCGTTCTTTGTGGACGTAATGCCGTGCAGATCGCGCCGCCCAAGCCGACAATTCTCGATCTGGATGCACTTGCGGAAAAAATAGGCCCTATTTCCGGCATAAAGCAAAATGAATATCTGCTGCGGTTTTCCTCCGGCGAATACGAGATCACCGTATTTCGCGATGCACGTGCAATAATTCGCGGAACAGATGACATTACGGCCGCCAGATCGCTTTACGCAAGGTTCATTGGCTCTTAAGGTTTTGCAGCCCTAAAAAAGAAATATGAAACAAAGTGGATTACAAAGCTCTATGGAAAATAAGCCAAAAGTAGTTATTATTGGCGGCGGTTTCGGCGGGCTTTGGGCGGCAAAGGCCTTGGCCCATAAACATGTCGAAGTGACGCTCATCGACCGCAAAAACCACCATACATTTCAGCCTCTTTTATATCAGGTGGCGACTGCCGTCCTATCGCCGGGCGAGATCGCTTCGCCGATACGACGCATTCTGCACAATGCAAAAAATATTGAAGTGATCCTCGGCGAAGCGGCCGGATTCGATAAAAAAGAGCAAGATGTCATATTGGCTGACGGGTCGAAGGTCAAATACGATTATTTGATCGTTGCCGCCGGTGCCAGGCACTCGTATTTCGGCCATGACGATTGGGAAACGCTCGCTCCCGGCCTCAAAACCATCGAAGACGCTCTCGAAATGCGACGCCGTGTGCTGCTCGCTTTCGAGCTTGCCGAACGCGAAGCTTATTTGACCGGATCGCACAAACCGCTGAATTTTGTCGTGGTCGGCGGCGGCCCGACGGGCGTCGAGCTCGCTGGTGCAATTGCAGGTATTGCACGCCAAGCCCTTGCAAAAGATTTCAAAGCGATCGACACGACAAAGGCAAATGTATTACTTTTCGAAGGCTCCGACCGCGTGCTCGGAAGTTTTGCCGAGGATCTTTCTGCTAAGGCGAAAACACAGCTCGAAGATCTAGGGGTTCAGGTCCATCTAAACAGCTTTGTCACCGATATTGAATCGGGCAGGGTCAAGGTCGGTGAAAACTGGATCGAATGCAATGTCGTGCTGTGGGCGACCGGTGTTGCGGCGTCACCGATCGGTAAGGCTTTAGGGGTAGAAACGGACAAAGCTGGCCGCGTTTTCGTCCAGCCCGATCTTACAATTCCTGGCCATACCAACATTTTTGTTATCGGCGACATGGCTTCGCTCAAACAGGAAAACGGCGAGCCTGTGCCTGGACTGAGTCCGGCGGCGATGCAAATGGGTAATTTGACATCCGCAAATATTCTTGGCGATAGGCGGAACGAACCTAGAAAGGATTTTCGTTATGTCGATAAAGGAACTATGGCAACCATCGGACGAAGCAAGGCTATCGCGGACATTCAGGGTTGGCATTTTTCAGGCTTTATAGCATGGCTGATGTGGCTGTTTTTGCACGTTGTTTTTTTGATAGGTTTTCGCAATCGCCTTTATGTCCTGCTTGAGTGGTTTTGGGCGTATTTGTCCAGGGAACGCAGCGCCCGGCTGATTACGGGAAACGCGGAGGAATTGCAAAAAGAGCGGGAGCAAAGCTACCATTCCTGACCCGCGAATCCGGTCCAATCGATTTGTAAATTAATTATTGAAATTTCATTAAAGCTGGTCAGAAATAATAAAGCCAATTTTGATAACAGGTCAGGAAGGGTAGCTTTGTTCCGCTCTTTGCTACGGAAATTCTTTTACAGCCCAGACATCTCAACCAGGTGTCTTTTTGAGTAAAATTATGATTATATTTAGTTGTCTTTTATTACTCTATATTCAAAATACACCATGAAAAAACTGTCGCTGTCATTCATATTTCTTGCAATATTTTCCATGACCATTATTGCGGGCGAGCCAAAGATCTGGTCCGTAAATTCCCGGGCCGACGTTTTGAAAGGTGATGCCCGCGGCGTTTCGATCGACAACAGCGGCAATATCACGCTGGCGCCGAAACTCATTGAGGTCTATAAGACCGAGCAGTCCTACATCTGGTCAAGCGTCGTCGATGCAGGCGGCAATGTCTATTTGGGCACCGGCGGTGAAGGCAAGGTCTTCAAGGTGCCGCCCGGCGGCAGCGGAAGCCTTTTTACCGATCTGAACGAATTGAACGTAACGGCGCTTGCAATTGGCAAAAGCGGCGAGATTTTTGCCGCCACCTCACCGGACGGAAAGGTGTATCAGATCGACGCGGCTGGAAAAGCTTCCGTATATTTCGACGCCCAGGAAAAATATATCTGGTCCTTGGCCGTGATGAGCGACGGCAGCCTCGCGGTCGGAACAGGCGAAAACGGCAGGATATATCGTGTAAGATCCGCGAATTCGACGCCTGCATCTTCACTTTTTTTTGACACGAGCGAGACACATATTATCTCGCTCGCCGCCGATAAGGCGGGAAATCTTTACGCCGGGACCGATTCGAATGGTTTAGTAATGAAGTTCGGAGCGGACGGCAAACCGTTTGCATTGCTCGATTCGCCGCTGCGCGAGGTCCACGAGGTGACGATAGGGCCGGATGGCTCGATCTACGCACTACTCATTGGCGAATCAGCTTCGGCGGCGACACCGACAGCTACGCCGGCCGCTTCGGCAACGCCTGAAAATAAAACTGTTTCGGCTGACACCGCAAACCCGGCGCCGGAACCTCCGCAAAAAAGCCGTTACGACCTGACCGGAGCAAGATCGGCCGTTTATCGTATTTTGCCGGATGGCGGCAGCGACATTATCTGGGCGTCACAGGCCGTGACCGGATTTTCGATCTATCCGCATCAAACTGGAAACGGTGTGCTGCTCGGGACTTCGGACAAAGGCCGAATATATAATATCGGGAACGACGGCCGCGAAACCCTTGTTTTACAGTCAGGTACAAATCAGGTTTCGACCATCAGAAATAACGGACAAGATCTGATCGCAACATCCAGCAATCAAGGCAGCCTGTTCCGATTCGGAACGGCCACCGTTGACGAAGGCGTCTATGAATCGGCCATTTTGGATGCGAAAACCGCCGCCTCATGGGGCCGTATCTGGTGGCGGTCACGCGGCAATTTGCAGATCCAGACCCGCAGCGGCAACACCGAAAAAGCTGATGAGACCTGGGGTACGTGGACCGCCGTGACGACATCGGCCATGAGCGGCCAGGTCGCCAGCCCGCGGGCGAAATATCTGCAATGGCGGGCCATATTGAAAAACTCAGGCGGAGCAGCGGCAAGTTTGAGCGAAGTGAACGTCGCATTTCTCGGCCGTAATATTGCCCCTGAGGTCCTTTCGATCACCGTGCTGCCGACAAATGTCGGGTTGATCGCAAATCCGCCTATACAGATCGATCCGAATATCGAATTATCCGGACTTGACCCGGCGGTCTTCGGCATTCCGAATGTTCCTGTTCAGCCGCGCCGCATATTCCAGCGGGCAGCCAAAGCTTTTCAGTGGACATCCGAGGACAGAAATGGCGACAAACTTATTTACGACGTTTTTTATAAGGAAGCGGCGGACGCCAACTATAAAACCCTGCGGGAGAACATCTCTGAAAATTTCATTTCCATCGACGGCCTTTCGCTGCCGGACGGCAGATATACGCTAAAGATCGTCGCCAAGGACATAGACGGCAACCCGGCCGGGCAGTCCATGACCGGAGAACGGGTCAGCGAGCCATTTGACATCGACAACACGCAGCCCGCTGTGGCCATTGTCGGGCCGCCGCAGATCAGCGGAGAAAAAGCAAAGGCCGTATTCACAGCTAACGACCGGTCGAGTTATTTGACCAAAGCCGAATTTAATGTCAACGGCGGCGAATGGATGACGGTTTACTCAGACGACGGTATTTCTGATTCCGCCGATGAACGTTATACGATCGAAGTGCCCTTAAAAATGCCAGGCGAATATACCGTCACACTTCGCGTTTTTGACGCCAGCGGCAATGTCGGAAATGCCAGAGTGGTCATAAAACGGTAATTGGAGCACAGGCAGCTTGCCTGCAACGCCGCTTGCGGCTTTTCAAACATTAAGCGGCAGAACGCTTTAGATTGTAAGCAGTTGTTCGCGTTTGCCGCTCATTGCAAGCGGAATGCTTGCTCTTCAGTCGAAGAAAAATGACCATATCAAACAAAAGCATAGTAGTGATAACAGGAGCGGCGTCAGGCATCGGGCGGGCATTAGCCGTCCGTTTTGCAGAGGAAGGCATTGCCGGGGTCGCCGTTTCCGACATTAACGGGCACGATCTGAACACGACCGCTGAAATGGTCGCGGAACTTGGCGTTCCCGTCTCAACCCACATTGTCGATGTTTCAAAACTTGAACAGGTACAGAGATTCGCCGCCGAAGTTTTGGCAAAGCACGGCCGTGTTACACATCTGATAAATAATGCTGGCGTCGGCCTTGTCGGCACGTTCGACCAGCTTTCCATCGAGGACATTGAATGGATGATGGGAATTAATTTCTGGGGGGTTGTGTATGGAACAAAGGTGTTTTTGCCGGTCTTGCTCGAACAGGAAAGTGCCCACCTCATAAACGTATCAAGTGTTTTCGGGCTGATCGCTCCGCCTGAACAAACTGCGTACTGCGCGTCAAAATTCGCCGTCCGCGGCTTTACCGAGAGCCTGCGGCACGAGCTTGCGGAAACGAACGTATCGGTGTCGTGCGTTCATCCGGGCGGGATCAAAACAAATATTGTCAGGAACGCCCGTGTCGGCGAACGAGCGGTTGAGGAGTGGAAAACCCAGGCAGCCGAATTCTTTGAAAAGATAACTCAGACGACTGCTGAAGAGGCCGCGGAAATAATACTCAAAGGCATCAAAAAGAAAGATCCCCGAATCCTGGTCGGAAAAGACGCAAAAGAGACCAGCAAGATCGCCCGCATATTCCCGAAAAAATATCTGAAAGTATTAGAACGCCTCAACAACCATAAAATGAGTCTGCGGAAGAAGTAATTTAGATCATTCTAATTTGTTCCAAGTTCACTGCCTCAACTTTCGAACCTAACAAAAAACTGTAAAGCGGCCCATCATCAGTTACCACTAAAAAATTGTCTCTCGCAGTTTCAACGATTGCGGAATCCGTAAGTCCATAACTATTGAACGCCGTGCTGCCCGTCAGACTGCCCGCAGCCCAATAAATTTCTTTACACTTATTTATATATTGAATTAAAACTTCACGGACATCTGTCTGTTTCCCCAGCAGATTACTAATTTCGGTTAAGACATGAGGAGTCGTAACTCGTTCCGCGAAAGATTCTATAAACGCTTCTATTCTTTCAAAATCATTCTCTGTGTATACCGAGGTTCTCGGATGATTCCGAATCAAGGAACGGTCGAATGATCCCACAAGATAAAGAAGTGCTAGATTGGTATCAATCAAAAGCCCTTTCTTGCAATACTTTTGAATTAATGTTAACAGGTGGGAATTCATGCGGCTTCACGACGCTCGGGTGACCAATCGGACATGCCGACAACATTGTAACTGTCCTTTTCAATCGTTATTCTTTTATATACCCGGTTCCCTAAAAGACCAAGTGTTCTCTGAAGTTCGTTAGGCTTTTTGTGCTTGCGAAAGTAACTTACGGTAACAACCCAGCTCTTTTTGCTATCGGATAATATAACTTCCTCGACCTGAAATTGATCTTGTTCACCATTCAATTCAGTAATAAATTGTTTAGCCAGCTCAGACAAATCTTTCATGTCAAGAGCACTCTTTTTGGCTTTCTCTCTTATGTCAATCATATTTTTTACCTTTTTGGAAGCGTCATCGTCTTGCCTTCAGAATCTAACTCAAGAAGTTTCGTCGTACCGTCAGTAACGCTCGGCGGAACAAGGTCACCGGTCTTATATTTCGATTCCGGTGAAACGTATTCGGTCTGAAGCGGCGGCAAAGCGGCATTTTGATTCGCGGTCAATACGTTTTGGTCATCGGCGACGGCAGCTGTGAAATTACCGCTCTCCTGTTTTTTAAGTTGGATATATTGGGCCGCGCCCGCTCCTAAACTTCCAAATGCCGGTATCAGCATCCAAAACCACCAGGCATTGCCTCCTGCAGCTCCGGTTATTCCTAGAATGATAGCGACAACAAGGAAGGCAAATCCGGTAAAGAATTTTGTTATAGCACCTTCATAACTTATTGGTTTACCTTTCTTATCGAACAACGTCTGTGATTTCCTGAGCTTTCCCGACAAAGCATCCGTAATGTTACCGAGATCGGTACCGCAGCTTCGGCAGAATTTACCGGTTTCCGGATTTTGTACTCCACATTTTGGGCAAAACATAATTTTGTTTTCTCAGTTTTCAGTTTAAATGTTTCAGGGGCTGGATTGACGCCTGAGACATGGAACTTGAAACCCTTTGTCTTTTTGCTTCGAACAATATTACGCCGGCGGCGACGGATACGTTCAAAGATTCTATTTTTCCATACATCGGGATTTTTACCAAGACATCGCAGTTTTCCGCCACGAGGCGATGCAGCCCGCTTCCCTCGCCCCCAAGTACCAACGCACTCGGCTGCGTCCAATCCCAATCCGTGTAATCCATTTTCGCATCGCCGCTGGTGCCGACCACCCAAATTTTACGTTCCTTTAAATTCTCGATGAGACGATTGATGTTCGTCACCTTGGCGACTTTGACGTGTTCGGTCGCACCTGCGGATGATTTTGCGACAGTTTCGGTTAATCCGACGGCACGCCGTTCAGGGATCAGGACACCGTCCGCACCTGCACATTCGACCGCTCGCAGGATCGCCCCGAGGTTGCGCGGATCTTCCACACCATCCAAAACGACGATCAAAGCCGCTTGGTTCCCGTTATAAAAAATATCGTCGGGCGATACATAATTGGCGGCTGACGCAAACGCGACAATACCCTGATGATTAGCACCCGGTTCGACCGTCCGGCTCAAGCTCTCACGCGAGGTTTTACTGACCAAAACACCATTCTGCCTCGCAAGTTCGATAACGTCCGTCAGCCTTCGCTCTCCAGCACCTTCGGCGATCATTATTTTGTCTATCCGCCGGGCGTTCGCCCGCAAAGCCTCGAGTACAGGCAGCACGCCATAGATCGATGCCGATCGCGGATCACGGATCACGGGTTTCTCCTTAACTTCGCCACTCTCCGTTTTTTTATCGAAAACTTTGGGCTTTGGACCTTGGTCCTTCGTCTTTGGTTTCCAATCTCTTGTCTTGTTTCTCATAAAAGATTACGCTGCAGCCGCGAATATTTTGTAAATTGCTGTAAATTATTGCTTGATTCGATCTTAATGACCTCGGCACCGCCGAATCCGGCCGGCTGAAGCCCGGATGTGTCCTTTCTTCTCTCCGTTTCCCAGATCGTGTCCAAAAGTTCCCTGGCCGCGTTGTAATCGCTTACAAACTTTGCCTCCGATGCCCAATTTTTGAGAACAGCTATTAGACGTCCGATATTTTCACCCGCCACCAACCCCATTTCGGCCCCAAGACAGGAAAAATCAAAGCCCTTGATCGAAATGCGGTAACCATTGGGTTCATCTTTCGTATAAATATCGATCAACGCTCCGTCGTTGGATGTCTGGGTCTCAAACAGGATTTTCTGCTCTTTTTTCTTACGCTTTTCGACAGTTTCTGTCTTGGATTCGAATATTGTGCCCGTAACGATCAGCAATATTTCATGTGTCGGGACCTCTCTTTTTTCATTTGTATTAAAGACGGTCAAAATTAGACATCCGTCCCGAAACTCCAAAGCTCGAAGCCGGACCGGCAATTTATCAGCCCGCAACGCAGCATCGGAAACGGTCCGGCACACCAATCCGGCATTCGACAGCAATTCGACGGCAGCGGCGGCCTCTGTTTCAGATTCCAACCGCGCGATCGGCATCGGACTTTCGCATTCAAGCACGCTTTTCAAAAGATCGGCCTCGACCGATAAATAACGTGCGATCAAGGAAATATCGGGTGTTCGCAACATCGACAGACCGGGCAAATAAATAATGTTAAAGCCATTTTCCCAAGTCTCGAGAACACGACGCTCCAACTTACCAATATTGTCCGCGGATTCGGCGATCTCCAGGCCTGCTAAGCAGTAGAAACAAGCCGGTCTGGTCGGCGGGTTCGCCTTGCCGCATTTCGGGCATGTTTTCATCTCTTCCGGTTGAAATCCGATGTTTTCGGAACGGAGCGGAAGATCTTTCAGCCACTTTTCATCTGCTGTTTTGTCGGGTTCATTCTCCATAAAACATGTGGGAATGGTGAATTTTATCACTAAAAAATTAAAATTGCTTGACCGATTCAAATTGTAAATGCAAACTAGCAGTAAGCTTATTTCGGCAGCAGAACGACAACGGGTAACAGACGTATTTCACTATTTTAAAGACATTATTTTCAATTGAATTGATTATTTATCAATAAGATCCATTTAACGGTTTAGATAATTTATTTTTTGATATTACACATTTATTGGATCCCCCGTTTTTTTTTCAATGTCAACTGCACCTCCGAATTAGCCGTAGAACACAATTTAAGAGGCAAAAAATGCAGTTTGACACGGCTACAAATTCCTCGTGGAAGTTTGGGCATCGCGGCCGGGTAGCAGTTTTTATTGACGGAAATAATCTTTTCCACGCGGCCCGCTTTCATACGATAGATATTGATTACAACAAATTGCTGCGCCTTCTTTTAGGTGACGGCCGGTTGCTAAGGGCTTTTTTTTACACTGGTGTCGATGCCGGGGCCGAGCGCCAACAGGGATTTCTTTTGTGGATGCGGCGAAACGGCTTTCGTGTCGTACAGAAGGAATTGAAAACGTTTTATGACGGCACGCGCAAGGCTAATCTGGATGTTGAGATCGCCGTTGACATGCTCAGCCTCGCGGGCCGGTATGATACCGCCGTACTTGTCTCGGGCGACGAAGATTTTGTTTACGCCATCAACGCCGTCGCTTATAAAGGCTGTCGTGTAGAGGTTGCCGGTTTTCGTTCGAACACCGCCCCGAGATTGATCGACGTCGCCGATTTTTTTATCGATCTTGGCGATATTGCCGAACTTATCCGCAAGGATGTGACGCAGATCGGCGATTATGACGTGCCGTCATTCGTGCCGCCGGATGAAATGCCGCTGCCCGAAATACTTCGCCCCAACGGCAACGGACAATTGCCGCGAAGCATCGCCATTGAGCCGAATTTTAACGATGGCGAAGATGAAAGCACGAACGATTTTGTTCGAATAAACGACGAGCGATGAAACTTTTCACACTTCAGGAAGCCAACGAATTATTGCCTGGCGTTGCCGCGAATTTGAAAGAGATAAAAAGTCTTTATTCGACGATAGCGGTCTATCGTGAATCCGCCCGGGCGGCAGCCGGGGCCTCGGAGTTTGGCGGCGGTATGCATGGTGGCTCGCGTTACGTGCAGGCCCTTTACGAGATCGGCAAGATCACTACGGAACTGCACGAATTGGGCGTGCAGTTAAAAGATTATTCGCGCGGCCTGATCGATTTTCCTTCGATGAAGGATGGCCGCATTGTCCTTCTCTGCTGGCAGCTCGGGGAAGACGAGTGGATCGAATGGTGGCACGAGCTCGAAGCCGGATTTGCCGGACGCCAAAGACTGTCCGATATTTAGCATGCAATGCCGCCACAACAGTCGCCAGGATGGCGGCATTACACCCACACATTATAAATCGCTGAAAGCTTAAAGTTTTGTGCGCTTTACTATTGACTACTTAAAGTAACTTCTGATATTATCGCCTAGATTTGCCCGACTCGCGCTAATTATCAAAATCCAATTCCGATCTTGTAAAGCCTATGATGTGCCCCGTATGTAAACGCGATCTAGCACCTACCTTATCAATTTGCCTGACCTGCGGAGCGATGATGAACGATACCGTCCGCGAAGAGCTCCAGACAAAACCTGTTTCAGGACCGCTTGCTGCACCGGCGAACGATTTCATAAACCTGGCACTTCCGGCGACCAAACCTGCGGCCACCCCCGTCACCGCAATTGCGAGCGTTCAGTCGCAAATGTCACCGCTGAAGCAGGATAATTTCATTCCATCCTCTTCAGCCGCAACAGCCCCAAAGATCGCACCGGCACCTATTAAATTCAACACATCCGACCTGACCATCAAAAAAACCAGTCCGACGCTTGTCGCATTTGAAACGAAAAATGCGCAGATGCCGGATTGGCGGCTGCAATTGCAAAATTCGGTCAGACAAAGAAGCAATGGGATTCCCAGAAACGAGCCGGCGGCTGAAACAAGTAATGTTGTATATCAAAAACAATTGGTGACAAACGGTGCGAACGCACTAAAAACAGAATATATCGAAGAACCGCAACCGGTTGTGCATGCAAATTCAAAGGTCGCTGCTGCATTAAAGCGAATAGAAGATTCGAGGCGGACATTTCTTCCGGAAGAGAAAAAGCCCGCCGGAGCCGCCGTTAAGGTCGCGGCGAAAAGTAATTATCCTTTCAACGTCGTTTCAAGATCGGCGGCAACCGTCAACCGGGCCGAAACCAAGGCTTCAGTATATACACCAGCCAAGCCGAAATTGGTGTCGTCCCTGCGGATCGAAAAAAAACCATTTGACACTAATAAGCTGCCGCCGCTGCCAAAAGCAGCAAAAATGGCGACAAGTTTTGACGCTCTTTACGAAGAACCGCCACAATTTTTACCGGACGGCGAATTAAATCGCTTACAGGTGACCGAAACGCCGGTCGAAAATGAGGTCATTGAGATAGACGAAGTCGAGATGGACGAGTTTGACGATCTCGCTCCGCTTGCGATGCGTTTCAATGCCGGGCTTTTCGATCTCATCATCGGCGGCTTTGCAAGTTCTATACTGATGTCGCCATTTTTGATGACAGGCGGATCATGGATGTCGCTTTCCGGAGCATTGGCATTCGCGGCTGGCATGGCGATAGTTATGTTCGTTTATCTAACGGCTTCAATAGGTTACACGGGCAGAACATTCGGCATGAGATTGTTTTCGCTCGAGCTCGTCGATGCTGAATTGAACGAATACCCAACTCTTCATCAAGCCGCTGTAAGCTCGGCGGTCTATCTTCTTTCGCTCGCGTTTGCCGGGATCGGGCTGTTGCCGATCTTCTTTAATGAAGAAAAGCGTGCCGCCCACGACCTTGTTTCGGGAACAATTCTGATAAGAGAGTTATAAAGAAGCAGTATAATAAGTAACGCCGCCATCCGGGCGGCTGTCGTGGCGGCAACATGCCGCCATAATCGGTGGGCAGCGTGCTGACCGGACAGCCGGCTGGGAACCAGCGTTACTTTTTTTATTTATAAATTCCGTGAATATAGCGACGATCGAAAAGATAAGGTCAGAACTGGAATCCGCTTTGGTTGGACAAAGATTGGGCAAGATCTTTCAATTGTCCCGTTTTGAGCTGGCGTTCGATCTTCGGCTGCCCGATTCAAAATATCTATTTATCAGCATTGAGCCCGGCGGGCCGCGGGCCTATTTGATAACACGGCGTATGAAGGACCTTGAAAAAATATCGGGAACGCCTTCTTCTTTTCATATGTTCCTCCGCAAAAGATTGTCGGGAGCGATACTTGAGACTATCGAAATGGTGCCGGATGAACGCATATTGAGCTTCCGATTTTCCGTGCGTGACGATCTCGGGGCCGACCAATCGTATTCTTTGATAGCTCAATTGACCGGGCGTTCGGCAAACCTTTTTCTCCTGAATGCCGGTGACATGGTGCTTGAGACCAGCCGCGAACCGTTCGGCGACGGACAAATGCCCGGAGACCGCTACTCGCCGCCATTTCGCGAAGGCGGGCAAAAAGATCGTGGAGAGATCGCGTCATCCGTTAATTTCGATTCATTGTCGGAAGCTTTGGATAATCTCTATCTGGAGAAAGCTGCCGGGAAAAAGTTCCAAACACTCGCCAGCGCAGCCCTTAGCAGATCAAAACAGGAAATAACCAAACGCGAAAAGCTTCTCAGAAAGTTGACGGAAGACCTTGCCGGACACGGCGACGCCGACAAATGGAAGCGGTTCGGCGACCTGCTGCTGGCCAATGTGGCGAATGCAAGGCGCGACGGCGGCACCATCACAGTCACGGATTATTATGACGAATCTCTCGCTCAGGTCGAGATCGAAACTGACGAGAACGATTCATTGACCGAGGCCGCCGAAAAATTCTTTAAACGCTATACAAAGGCACGCAATGCCCGCGAAGAAATTGCCAAACGCTTTCTAATTGTCGAAGAAGAACTTGCCAGGTTAAAAAAACAGCGGCTGCGTATAGAAGAAGCGGTCAGCTTGAAGGACGAAGATCATCTTGCGGAATTTGTTGACGGCGGAAAAAAAGCTGCCAAGCCGGCCGGTAAAAAAATTGATGCCGGTTCGGGTTCAAGGAGTTTTACATCGTCGGATGGCTTTGAAATTTTGGTCGGGAAAAAAGCGAAGGACAATGATTTTCTGACATTTCGGGTCGCCAGATCGCTTGATCTGTGGATGCATGCAGCCGATTATCCCGGCTCGCATGTCGTTATCAGAAACCCAAACCGGAAAGAAATTCCGCGGCGGACGCTGCTTGAGGCCGCTCATCTCGCGGCGTTCTACAGCCAGGGAAAATCCCAGCCGAAAGCCGCCGTTCATTATACGCAAAAGAAATTCGTCAACAAGCCTAAAGGCTCGGCTCCGGGCCTTGTCAGTCTGGCCAGCTTCAAAACGCTGCTCGTCGTGCCAAAAGTGCCGAAATTTACTGAAAATTAAAGACGTGACCAGCCGTCACTAAGATCAATTTTCTGCCTTTACGGTCTCTTCTCCATTAACTACCTTCCCTACCCATTCCTTCATTTTTACTATTTCTGCCGGATTCGCACTCTTGAATACCGCCCGTAAATTACCATCGCGGTCAACCAGAAAGCTCTGTGGGATACCGTCAAAATTGCTTATTTTTAAAAGCGATGCCTGAAGGCCGGTATCGGCCCAGACCAGCGAATAATTGAGGTTCATTTTACCGTTGAATGCCGTGATGTCCTCGGCTGACTCGTCATCTGTGTTAAGGCCGATCACCTCAAATCCCTGGTCGCGGTATGTCTCTTGCATTTTGACAAGTGCCGGCATTTCCGAGCGGCACGGGCCGCACCATGTCGCCCACATATTGAGCAACAGCACCTTGCCTTTTTTGTCCGCTAACTTAAAGGTCGTTCCGTCGAGATTCTTTATATCAGCCTGGGCGATCTCAGATGAAAGCGGCGGATAGCCAGATGTTTTCTTTGTTGTATCTACAGCGGGGGCCGTTCGCGTACAACCTGCCAAACTGGAAAAAACTATGGCCAACACCACAAATAAAGCCGCATTATTAAAAATTTTTCTCATCTAACCTCTTTAAATAATATCTTTTAACCGCATGACTATCACGCTGGCTATCACCATCATTCCAAACATTAACATTAACACTATTTGATTTAAAACTTCATTCATCGACGGATGAAGAAACGATATGTAACCGCTCAGGTCCTCCGGTATCTTCTCGACCTTGCCGAGCTTGTTCTTTTCTACGGCCGCATCGTCACCCCTGTTTGCCGGACCTTCCTGAAACTGGCCGCCGATCGTCTTTTTATAATCTTCCAAGTCTTTCTCCGCCCTCGCGATCATTTTTTCGTTCTCTTTTTCAATAAATTTATAGAGGCCCAATCCTTTTGTTTTACCTCTCGGGTTCGCCCCTTCCGGCTCAAGCGTGTCAAGTGTCGAGAACCGCTTCATCGTATCGAAGGACCACGCGGCCGGCGTTGCAAGACTTGCTACTTTACTAATGCCGTTTGGAACGCCAACTATTCCTGAAAACAAAATTTGCGGTATCAGGATCAGCGGCACGAGGCTCGTTGCCATCTCTTGCGTCCGCACAAGTGCCGATATCAAAAGGCCGAGAGCGATTCCGGCCCCAGCCGTTAAAAACATAGCCCAAAGCTGCGGTATGCCGCCCAATTCGCCGGGCAGGGCCATCAATCCCAAAAAATGAAACAGCTTGAGCGGCACAAAAAGCAGTAAACACTGCAAACTAACGATGATGCCGAGAACAAAAAATTTGGACGCTAAATATGGCAGAATGCCCAGATTCACCATTCGTTCGCGGCGGTAAACCGGCTGCTCGCGGATGATCTCACGCGCCGAAACGGACGTGCCGAACCAGAAGGCAACAAGAGCGATCACAAAATAAGCAAAATCACGCGGCTGATTCGCCCCCATCACAAAAAACGTCAAAATCGCGATTACCGGAGCTTGTGCAAGAAGGATAAAAAGCGTCAGCTTGTCCTTCAAAAGCACTTCAAAATATCGACGTGAAAGCGTCAGCCATTGGCTAAGGCCGCCAAATATCCCGAGCCGTCTTTTCTTCTGAACAACGGTCGGCTGTAATTTGCCGAGTTCACTGAGCGGCTCGCTGACATTGGCCGCATATTGCGGCGCGGCGATAAATTTTTGTTTCCATTCCTCGGCCGTTCGCACCGTCAGACTGGGGCGGTTCGGTTCACCGTGTTCCTTGACGCCGTCCTCGATCGGCTGTTCCAGACGGTCATATAGGTCCTTAAAGCTGGATGCCTGAAAATGATTCAAAGCGTCCTGCGGCTTTCCGTAAAACACCAGTTTTCCGCCCATTAGCACGACGATCTTGTCAAAAAGCCTGACATTTTCCATCGCATGCGTTGTCATTATCACAGTTCGCCCCGATTCGGCGATCTGCCGGAAAAGCTTCATTATTCGCTCTTCCGATGCCGGATCAAGGCCGGATGTCGGCTCATCCAGAAAGATCACCGAAGGTTTGGTTATCAGCTCGACAGCTATCGAAACCCTTTTTCGCTGGCCTCCGGAAAGCTGGTGTACCGGCAGGTCGCGGCGCTCCGTGAGTCCGGTGACGTCCATCACCTCATTGACGATCTGCCTGATCTCCGCTCCGGAAGCGTCGCGCGAAAGGCGGAGCTTCGCCACATAATAAAGCGTCCGGTAAACAGACAGCTCACGGTGGATGATGTCGTCCTGCGGCACATATCCGATAGATTGTTTGAGCGAAACGAGATGGCGATAGAGGTCGAGATTGTTTACCAAAATGTTGCCGCTGGTCGGCGGACGGATGCCGTTCATCGCTTCCATCAATGTGGATTTGCCGGCACCTGATGGCCCGAGAAAACCAACGAATTCGTTCGGCTGAATGGACAAAGAGATGGAATCGAGCAGCATTATCTTTCCGCTGCCTGCCCGGTCTTTTACTTCGCGGCTAAGGTTTACCGCATCGATGCGTGTCTTTGAACGTGTATCGTAAACGCTGACATTGCCCGTTTCATCGGCCTGCAGCATGAACGCCCCGATCTGTACCGCATCGGTCGGAAGTATCGCTTGTCGGTATACCCTCGTACCGTTTATAAAGACGCCGTTCGTCGAATTAAGATCTTCGATCACGGTCTCGGTGCCATTTTGCAACAGCCGCGCGTGACGCTTTGATATCTGAAGGCCGTCCAGGCTGATCTCGTTATTTTCATCGCGCCCGATGCCGAGTTCCTTCTTGTTTCCAAACGCGACCGACATCAAAAGCTGTGGCTTGCCCGAATCCGTGGAAGGCAGATATTTTGCCGCCTTGTCCGCCTGAAGGACCATGGTCTTCGAACCTATTTGCTCCAGAGCAGCCGGAATAATAGCGATACGTCCGGCGGATAATGCCCGTTGGCCGGTGAGTCCGGCCCCGGCCGGTGGTATTCGGGAAGGTGAATTGAACCGCAGAACAGGGCCGCCGACGCCGAGCCTGATCTCGTCGTTATGATAAAGCGGGGTTATGCTGGATATCCGTTGTTCGTTGACCAGTGTTCCATTAAAGCTTTTGTTGTCTTCGAGGACATATCCGCCGGCCTCACGCCTGATCTCTGCATGGCGGCGGGAAACAGTGACATCATTGCTTTGAAATATGATCGAACATTCGGGCTCTCGGCCGAGCCATGTATTGCCCGCCGAAAGCTTGAACGGCGCCCGGCTGTCAACGCCGACAAATTCGAGCTGTGCCGTTTCGGAGACCACGGGTACTTCCGGCTCTTTTTGTGGAGGCGTGATGGCGGCCGGTGGCGGCACGGCAGCGTTGAACGCCTTCTGAACGTCGGCTGACACCTCGAACCAAACGACCTTTAGCACAGGGCCGTCCGTTCCGAATTGGATCAAACTGCCAAACGCGACCGGATGCGGCGAGGAAACCCTTTGCCGGTTGAGATAAACGCCGTAGCTGGAATTCAGGTCAACGAGCAGCCAGGTCCCGTTCTCCCATCGAAGCTCAGCGTGTTTACGCGAAACCATCGGGAAGCGTTCGTTATCAAAAGCGATGTCGCATTCGAGGGAATCGCGCCCGACCAGGATAACTGGCTGGCTGAAGGATCGCTCGGACATTTGCCCGGCATCGGCACGCTCCTCGGATAAAATAATGTTCATCGGATAAACCAGCCGAAACGCAAAAATAACGTGGCCAGGCCGCACTTCCAAATCTGATCAGATTTTTTGTATATTTGAATTTGAATATACATTCAATCTGAGTTGCCGGGAATAGATCTAATATGGATTTTCAGGTCAGGAAGGGTTGCTCGGTACCCGCTCATTTCGGCAAAATCTTACTCTTGAGACAGCCTGTCCTATTGCGAGCGGACAAGCCTGAAACCAAGCTCAACACTTCTTTTTGATGCCGGTGCGGCAACGCGAAAAGTAGAGGTTATAGCATTTGGCCCGGTCGATTTGGAAAATGACGAACCGCCGCGCACCATTTTGAATGGTTCCGGCATGGGCTTTATCTCCTGGCTGCTTCCCGGATAGGCCCACGCATCCGTATCGGTCCATTCATAGACATTTCCGATCAGGTCTTGGACCCCCCACGCGTCAGGACACGATTTCGTTCCAACTCCGCTGGTATCGTTACCGAGCTGATCTATGAAAGCGCATTTATTTTCGAACTTATCACCCCACGGATAAAGATAGTCTTTCGCACCGCTTCTGGCGGCATATTCCCATTCCTGTTCGGTCGGAAGGCGGTACATAACTCCGTCACGGTCCGAACGCCATTTAGCGAACGCTTTTATGTCGTCCACATTTACAAACCGCACTGGCATGCCTTCCTGCCCGGCGATCGGTTTTTCGTTCACCCAGTGATTGACGTGCGGCACCCCCGGTTTGTATGCCATCTTTACAACAAACTGGTAGTATTCGGCATTCGTGATCTCGGTCTTGTCCATCCAAAAGGTTTTTACGGTCTCATCGTGTTCGGGGCGTTCATTTTCATTTCCGTCGCTGCGTCCCATCTTGAATGTACCGCCGGGTATCTCGACCATATCGGCTTTCATTTGCGGGCCCGTGTTCGCTCCCGGGGAAGTTGTCACGGCTGGTGTCGGTGTAGCACCGGCAACAACGGCACCCTTACCGCCAAAGACCCCGGCCAAATATGCACCGCCAACGCCAAAACCGCCCAAAATGATCAAAGCAAACAGGCCGATCGCGCCCAGAACGAGCGGCGAGAAGAACCCCTTTTTAGGCGGTATCGATTCAACGGCAATGTTCTGCCGCCCAGTGTCCCATTGCTGGATCGACGTCTTCTGCATCTCGCTGTCGAAGTCCTGCGTAGTCGAAAAGTTATGCGGCGTATTTAGCTGCGAGCCGCCGGCGTAGGCGACCGTCGCGGCCGGCGGCATCGGTATAGCGGAGCTCGAATTACCCGACATCAGATCGGCCAATACCTGCTGAGGATTGCCGTCACAATTCACTTCGCCCAGCCAATCGTTAAAGCCGTTATGGCTCACGCGCACACGGTGATTACCGCTTTGGATGCCGTTCAGCGTGATCCATCCATCATCGCGGCTCTGTCCGACCGGCACATTGTCAACATAAACCGTTGATTTTGGTGGATTTGTGCGAATATTGACCGCCGAAGCCGGCTGCGACTGGCCCGACGTTGTGTGGATGCCGATTGGCGCCGGATCGACCGCGGCACGCAATTCGGCTATCAAATGTTCGACGGATGCGGTGCGTTGGTCTTTTTCCTTAACTAAAGTGTGCCTAACGGCTTGCTCCACCTCGATGGGAAGCGGGATGCCGAGTTCCGCAAATGTCGGCGGCGGATCGCTGATGTGTTTTTTCATGATCGCCGGTATTGACGACCCCTTAAAAGGCACATCACCGGCAAGCATTTGAAACAGCATCACGCCTAAACTATAAATATCCGAACGCGAATCCGGATCGTCATCCGCCCATTGCTCAGGCGCCATGTAATATGGCGAACCCGGGAATTCGGTCCAGCGGCGAATGTCGGCGAAGGTCTTTTCCGCCACCGAGCGCGGCGGGCGCACCATTTCCTTGGGGAAAGCGGCGTAGCCGAGCGGCGCGGTCGCGGGATGCTCGGGCGTGACGGGCCAACCGCGATGCTTGCGGAAATAATAGGGATAGAACGAGGAGCCGATCGCGCCGGTGAACCAGTAAAAACTGATGTTGGCGAGCATCTGGTCGCGCGTCAGCGCGGTTTCGACCTCGCCGCCGCAATCGGTCCAAGAGCGGAATTTCTCGACGATCCAGGCGGCGAGCCCGGCGGGCGAATCCGTCAACCCGAAACTCAGCGTCTGCGGCTTGGTGCCCTGAATCCACTGATAGCCGGTCTCCTCGTCGACCCAGTGTTTCAAC